>DASZJG010000076.1:0-43554 GCA_035948315.1 Pseudonocardiaceae bacterium
TCGATCTTCTTCGGCGACACCTTCGGCAACGTCTACGACCTCAACCAGCAGACCGGCAAACTCATCTGGGCCAAGAACTTCGACAACTTCCCCACCGCCCAGCACACCAGCTCGCCGATCTACTACGACGGCCGGATCTACGTCGGCACGTCCAGCGAGGAGAGCGGTACCGGCGTCAACTATCCCTGCTGCCAGTTCCGCGGCGACATCGACGCCATCGACGCCAACACCGGCAACCTGGACTGGCGCTACTACACCATGGCGCCGCCGCAGCGGATCGGCACCTGGCCCAGCGGCGCGGCCGAATACGGCCCGTCCGGCGGCGGCGTGTGGAGCAGCCCGGTCGTCGACCCGTTCACCGGCACGATCTACGTGGGCACCGGCAACAACTACTCCGGTTCCGGCGGCGACTTCGACTCACTACTCGCTCTGGACGCCCGCACCGGCGCCGTTCGCTGGAAGCAACACATGGAAAAGGAAGACACCTGGCGGTTCCTGTGCAGCACCATGCCCGCCGATTCCGGATACTGCCCCAGCGCCGCCGATAACGCGGACTACGACGTGAGCTCGACACCGAACCTCATGTGGGTCGGCGGACGTGAATTGGTCGGCGTCGGCCAGAAGAGCGGCGTCTACCACGTCTACGACGCGCAGACCGGCACGCTGATCTGGCAGCGCGCCCTGTCTCGGCCGAGCCAAACCGAGGGAACCGCCGGTACCCCCTGGGGTTCGAGTTACGACGGGAAGCGGATCTACGTCGCCACCGACTACGCCAACCCCGGCACGCTCTACGCGCTGGATCCGGCCACCGGGGCGGTCGACTGGCAAACCCCGAACCCGCCGGACGGCTGCTCCTGGGGCGGCGCGGCGGCCGACCCGAGCAACTGTGCCCTCGCCCATGCCAGCGCGCCGAGCACCAGTCCCGGCGTGGTGTACGAAGGCAGCGCGGACGGCAAGCTCCGGGCCTACTCCGCCGACACCGGCAAGGTGCTCTGGCAGTACGACACGGTGCTGGCCGGTGGCGGCGGTGTGGTGATCGCCGACGGCATCGTCTACACCCAAGCCGGCTACTGGCCGTTCTATCCGAGCAACTACGGCGGCGTGCTGCTCGCCTTCGCTTTGCCGAAGGCGTAACCGCTGGGGGTACTGCCGCGGCGCGCGGGTGATCGGCCCGCGTGCCGCGGCAGACGTGCGCACACCTGGGACCTGCGTCTCACGACGATGGATTGGCCATGATCGACGGTGATCCACCGGTGACGTTGCGATCCGCCGCCCGGAGAAGACCTGCCGGTCGGCCAGCGGCGAGCACATGCCCGGCCAGGGTAGTCACTCAACGTATAGGTCAACAGCGCCTTGGACACCACGCGTTGCTCCCACCGATCCGGCAGTAGGTACCAGATCGTCGTGCCCTGGGCGCCCAATTCGATCGTCTCAGACGTTCCAATCGTGGTGCATCGGAGCGCTGTACGACGTCCGCCGACGTCCGCTCTGATCGGCTCGTTCGCCATAGGCCATCCACTTGACCACCCGTTTTGGGTGGTCAGAACCCCCTCGGGTAGGCTCTCCGGCGGAGGATTCGCATAGTGGCCTAGTGCGCACGATTGGAAATCGTGTTGGGGTAACACCCTCACGGGTTCAAATCCCGTATCCTCCGCGCTCTGAACAGCGGAAACGCCACTCGTCGTGATCGTGGACGGGTGGCGTTTCCCGTTCGCCGCCCGAATGCACGGCAACCTCGGAGTCGCCCGGTCGGCGCCGTCGCGGGGAGGATGGCAACGTGTACGACATCTTGTATCGCGGGGCGCGGGAACGTGTTTTGGCGATTGCCGAGACGTTGGCCAACGATCAGCTACGCCGTCAGGTTGCGGCGACCCCCAAATGGACGGTGCACGAGTTAATCGCGCACATGGTCGGGGTGGCGTTCGACGTGACGACCGGGCGGCTGGACGGTGCGATCAGCGACGAGTGGACCGAGCGGCATGTCGGCGAGCGGCGTACGCGCGACATCCCCGGTCTACTCGCGGAGTGGCGGTCGCTCGCGCCGGCCGCGGACGCTCAGCTGGCCAGGACGAAGCGCACGCCGAACATGGCGTTCGACCTGATCTGTCATGAGGCGGACCTGCGCGAGACGCTGGGGCTGCCGAGGGTGGATCGGTCAGGCTGGGAGCCGCTGCTGGACACCATGGCCAAGACGCTGGGCAACCAGATCGACCAGACCGGCACGCTGGAGATCCGCGACGAGACTGGCCTCACCTGGGACTTCGGTGACGGCGAGCCCCGGACGCACCTGCGGCTGGACGGGTACGAGATCGTGCGCGCGGTGTTCAGCAGGCGTTCGCAGCAGCAGATCGCCGACTGGGACTGGGATCCGGCGCCGATCGGCAAGCTCGCCAACGTCGGCGTGTTCGGTTCGCGGGAGGACGACCAGCCGGTGCCGACGCCCTGAGACGACGAACGCCCGCCTTCGCGAGTCGCGAGGGCCGGCGTTCACGTCCGGCTGGATGCCGCCGGATTGCAGCGCGCCGACCGTGCTCGCGTCGATCTCGTAGCCGCCGTATTGGCTGTACACCAACGGTCCGGAACTGGCGTGTCGCCGAATTGGCTTGGGGAAGACGGCCCGCCGACCGTAGGCAGACCGGCAATATCCAGCAGGCCGGTGTCACGGTCCGAATAGGACGGATAGATCATGCCGCCGCGCGGCGTGCGGTCCACGTTCGGCTTGGTGGTGACGTACAACTCGCCGTACCGGTCGGTCGGGCCGACGACGCGCGCGTTGTCGACCTCGATGAGTTCGCTCTCGTGCGACTTGTAGAAGTTCAGCACGTACTTGGTCGGCTGCAGGTTGTTCGCCTCGAATGCTGCCGCCGGTTGCGTTCGCGGCCATCTGGGTGGGCACCGAGTTGCGCCGCATCACCAACGGCTTGGGCACGGTGTTGCCGCTGGACACGACGGTCCAGGCGGCCCTCTCCAGTTCGGTGGACGACAGGTCGACGCTCTTACTTGACGGTGCATCCGGGTAGTAGTCATCGACGGTGCCGTCTTCGAGCCGGTGCAGACGAACCGTTCGGGTCCTGAAACCAGAATCCGCGCGAACTGCCGGTGGAACTGACCGCCGTCACGATGCCGGGCACTCCAGTGACGACCTGGCCCTCGTAGGGCGACAGGAAGGTCGTGCCGTGAATGTCCGGGATGGTCAACGGGCCCGGCCCGGCCCGGCCCGGCCCGGTCGGCGGCGTGACGGCCGCGCTCGGCGCCAATGCCACGGTCACGCCAATGGCTAAGCCCGCGGCGGACGCGGTGGCGGCCACGCGCGATCTACGGGATGTTGGGCATCCTCATGATCTCCCTCGCTGGATGGTCGAGGCATCGTGAGATTTCAGCTGAACAGCACGGCATCAGATCAGCCGCGAACCTCCGCGCCCAGCTGATCACGGCGAGCCGACGAAGTACGCATCGTCGGCGCGAGAAACCACACAACGCCACTGAAAACGCCCACGCAGGCCAGCGCGAACGGCAGTCCGAACCACTCGGTGAGCCCGCCGATGATCACTGGTCCGGTGAGGAACCCGACGTACCCGCACGCGGCCACGGCCGCGATGGCCTGGCCTGGCGATTCCGGTCGTTTCTTGCTCGCCGCGCTCCAGGCCATCGGCACGATGCCGGACACGCCAACGCCGATCACGGCGAACGCGACCAGTCCAGCGACCGGCTCTCGCACCGCGACCAGCAACGCGAACCCGGCGACGGTGGTGACCGCGGCGGCCCGAATGAACCGAACCATGCCGGTGCGCCGCACCATCCGGTCGGCCACCAGCCGCACGATGATCATCGTGATCGAGAACGCGAAGTAACCAAGCGACGCGAACGCGGCCGACGAGCGGCCGATATTGCGCAGGTAGAAGGCGCTCCAGTCGTTGACGCTGCCCTCCGCGACGAACCCGACAAAGGCGATCACGCCCAGCGCCAGCAACGCCTTACCGGGCAACGCGAACGCTGAACCACCGCCGTCAGCCTCGCCGTCGCCCTGGCGCTGCCCCTGGTCGGGCCCGCGAAACAGAAAGCCACCCGCCATCAGGACCGCGACCACGAACAGCACTACGCCCACGGACGTGAAGTACTCGGTGATCGGCACCTGCCAGAGGGCCATCACCGCGGCGATGCAGGAGCCGACCAGTCCGCCAATGCTCCAGAACGCGTGGAATCCGGCGAAGATCGGTCGCCCGTAGGCCGACTCGACCCGCGCCGCGTGCGCGTTCATCGACACGTCGAGCAAGCTGTTCCCGATGCCGAGCACGACCAGAGTGCCGACCAGCACGGGCAGGTTCGGTGCGAAAGCGACGAGCGGCAGCCCGGCACACATCACCGCCGCACCGAGCACGACGCCGGTTCTGCTGCTGATCCACGTCAGCAGCGGCCCCGTACAGAGCAACGCGAACACCGCGCCCACGGCCAATCCGAACACACCGAACGCGAGTTGCCCAGCGGTGAGACCGAGTTTCTGTTGCACGGCAGGGACACTCGCAGCCCAGGTCGACAACCCCGTGCCGCAGACGACGAACGAGACGGAAACGCCGAACCGAGCCCGACGAGCCGCCGAGCTCACCACCGGGGCGGGCCGGCGTCGACCACGGCGAGGGTGAGTTCCAGCGGGTCGTAGTGGATCAACGACTCCATCCACCAGGTCATCCCGGCCTCGACGAGGCCGGCGAGATTGACGTTCTTCGGCTCCTCCCAGGCATGACTCGCATTGCCGGCGACCGCGACATCGAACGGCCGCCCCTTGGCAAGCCCGTGCGCGCGCAACGCCTCGACCGCACCGGCGAGGAGTTCCGGCTCGGGTTCCTGGCTCGACCCGATGAGCATGACCCCATCGCGCCGCACGGCCCGGTGCGCGGCGCGAACCTCCGGCAGCCGTCCGGCGACCCACACCGGGATGCGATGCGGCTCGGCAACTCCGTCCGGGAGGTCGACGGTGTAGTGGCAGCCTTCGAACTTCGCCGCTTTCCCCGCCCAGACGGCATCGATGACCTGCAACGCCTCGTCGGTCATGCGGGCGCGAGTCGCCAACGGCTGCTCGTCACCGAAACGACTGAAATCCCCGTAATCATCCGCGCCCAGGCCAACCCCGAGCACACAACGCCCGTTGCTCAGCCTGCTGACCGTTCCGGCTTGCCGCGCCAACACCCACGGCCTGCGCCGAGGCAGGGGGCTCACCATGGTGCCGAGCCGGATCCGGCTCGTCGCGCCGGCCATCGCGCCCAGCGCGACCCACGAATCCGCGACCGCGACCGGCCCGGCACCGAGCACATGCTCCCACAGAAACACTCCGTCCCAGCCCGCCGCCTCCGCCCGCCGAGCCAACTCGACGAGGGCGACCGGGTCCGCGAGCGGACCGAACGGCGGCAGGTACAGACCACACCGAATCGATGGCATGCTCCCGACACTAACGAGTCGGCGTGATCGGCCCCCACCAACGAAAGAAGCCGGGAGTCGATGATCGACTTCCCGGCATCTTTGATTGCGGTGGCGGTGGGATTTGAACCCACGGAGGACTTGCATCCTCACACGCTTTCGAGGCGTGCTCCTTCGGCCGCTCGGACACGCCACCGGCGGGTACTTTACCGGATGGCCGGACGCGGTACGTCACCGATGCCCCGAGTTGAACGGCGCCGCGCGCCCAGTGACGTGGGTCACTCGCGTCGGGAGTCGAAGAAGTCGTCGAGTAGGGCGGCGCACTCCGCTTCCAGCACACCGCCGACGACCTCGGGGCGATGGTTGAGGCGGCGGTCACGGAGGACGTCCCACAGGGAGCCGGCCGCGCCGGTGCGGGGTTCCCAGGCGCCGAACACGACTCGGGCGACCCGGGCGAGGACGATCGCGCCCGCGCACATGGTGCATGGTTCGAGGGTCACGGCCATGGTGCAGCCGGTCAGGCGCCAGCCGTCGCCGTGGCGGGCGGCGGCCGCGCGGAGGGCGAGGATCTCGGCGTGGGCCGTTGGGTCGCCAAGCCGTTCGCGGGCGTTGCCGGCCCTCGCCAGTTCGACACCGCTCGCATCGAACACCACGGCGCCAACCGGTACGTCCTCGGTGTCCGTTGTGTCTGCCGCGCCTCGTGCCGCGTCGAGGGCCGCTCGGATCAGCGCCTCGTCCTCTACTCGGCCCGGCGGACGGCTGGTCACCACGTCAGGACTGGATGTGGTCGAGGACCTTGGTGAACTCGTCGACGAACCCGCAGCGCTGCGCGATCATGCGCAGCTGCTCGTCCGGGTACAGGTCGATCTCGTCGACGATGACCTGCAGTTCCTCCGCGGGCAGGCCGACGTCGACCAGCAGCGCGAGGTCGCCCTCCGGCCACACGTCCTCGTCGTCCTCGTCGGGTGGTTCGACCCGCAACAGGTCGAGCACGTCCGCCGCGACGTCGTAGTCCAGTGCCGCTGCCGCGTCGGACAGCAGCAGTGCCACGCCGCCCGGAATCGGGCGGATCAGCACGAAGAATTCGTCATCGACCGCGAGCATGCCGAATGCCGCACCAGTCGAGCGGATTCGCCGCAACTCGGTGATCGCCGCGTCGAGTTCGCCCAACGCCGCATCGTCCATGCGGGCACACCGCCACCGTCCGTCCTCACGGACGACGGACACCGCGAAGCCATCCGGCCCCTGCACTGCCATGCGCACACCGTATGCGGCCGCGCACGGAGCCGAAAGCGGGTATCGACTTGATCGCCCGCCGCGTTGTGGCGCCGTCTGCCCCAATCGGTGTCACTATCGAGGGTATGACCATCGCACCGCGGCGCCAACCAGGGAAAACACCTCAGCGAGAGCTCGATCCGCGCTTTGTCGGGCTGCTCGGCGAGGCACGGTCGCTGCAACCGAGGACGGTGTCGTTGCGCCGATCGGTGCATCGACACCCGGAGCAGGGTCTCGCCCTCCCGGCGACGCAGGCATCGGTGTTGCGGGCGCTGGAGGGTCTGCCGCTGCGAGTCAGCACCGGCCAGGCGTTGGGCTCGGTGGTCGCGGTGCTGGACGGGGAGAGGCCGGGCCCCGCCGTGCTGTTGCGCGGCGACATGGACGCACTGCCGATCACGGAGCGGACCGGGTTGGCGTTCGCGTCGGAGAACCCCGGCACCATGCACGCCTGCGGCCACGACACGCACGTGGCCATGCTGGCCTCGGCCGCACGCCTGCTCGCGGGGCGCAGGGACGCCCTGGCCGGCCAGGTGGTGTTCATGTTCCAACCCGGCGAGGAAGGCCACCACGGCGCCGAGCAGATGCTCGCGGAGGGCCTCCTGCGGGTCGCGGCCAAGCCGATCCAGCGGGCGCTCGCGCTGCACATGACCGCGAACGTCCGGTCCGGAGCCTTGGCGACCCGTCCCGGTCCGATGATGGCCTCCTCGGACAGCTTCACGGTGCTGGTCACCGGGAAGGGCGGGCACGGCGCCTTGCCGCACCGGGCGATCGACCCGATTCCGCCCGCCGCGGCGATGGTCGGCGCGTTGCAGACCATGCTGGGCAGACGCGTCGAGGCGACCGAACCCGCCGTGCTCACCGTCGGCCGAATCACCGCCGGCACCACGACGAACGTCATCCCGGAGACGGCCGAACTGGCCGGCACGATCCGGGCACTGTCCGAACCGACCCGCAAGCTCCTGCACGAGGAGCTGCGCACGGTCTGCGAGCACGTCGGCGCCGCGCACGGCTGCCGGGTCGACGTGACGATCCATCCCGGCTACGCGGTCACCGTGAACGACGACGAGGTCGGCCAGCACGTGCTGGAACTCGCCGACGAGGTCTTCGGCGTCGGGCACGCCGAGAAGATGTCGACGCCGATGATGGGCGCGGAGGACTTCGGCTACGTGCTGCAACGCATACGCGGAGCGCTGGCCTTCCTCGGTGCCTGCCCGCCCGGCGTCAATCCGGACGATGCCGCACCGAATCACTCCGATCAGGTGGTGTTCGACGAGTCGGCGATGGAGTACGGCGTCGCGTTCTATGCGGCGTTCGCACTCGACGCGTTGCGCTAGCAGCCGATTACGTTGCGCTGAACGGGTCACGGACCACCGCGCGGCGACACGGGCAGTGACCAGGCAAGATGAGCCCGGTGCGGGATGTCTGCGTACTGGGGTTGGGGTTGATCGGCGGGTCGGTGCTGCGCGCCGCGGTCGCCGGAGGGCGGCACGCCTGGGGCGCGAGCTCCTCGCAGACCGACACAGAACGGGCTGCCGCCGACGGGTTCACCACGTGCCCGTCGGCGGCTGATGCGCTGCGGGCGGCTGCCGAAGCGGACGCGCTGATCGTGATCGCGGTCCCGCTGCCCGCGGTCGACGCGGTACTCGGCCAGGTCGCCGCGTATGCACCGAACTGCCTGATCACCGATGTGGTGAGCGTGAAACGGCCGGTCGCCGAGGCGGTCGACCAGGTTCTGCCCGGCGCTCGGTACGTCGGCGGACACCCGATGGCCGGCACCGCCGAGTCCGGCTGGGCCGCCGGCTCGGCCGAGCTGTTCCGGGGCGCCGCCTGGGTGGTCGGCATCGAGGAGGAGACGCAGGTCGCGGACTGGCAGGAGGTCGCCGGCCTGGCCCTGGACTGCGGTGCCCAGGTCGTGCCGGCCGGACTGGACGAGCACGACGCCGCCGTCGCACGGATCTCCCACCTCCCGCACCTGCTCGCCGAGGTCCTCGCCTCGGTCGGCGCGGACGGCGGCCCGCTGGCCCTCGCCCTCGCGGCCGGCTCGTTCGGCGACGGGACGCGGGTCGCGGGAAGCAGGCCCGAGCTGGTCAGGGCCATGTGCGAGGGCAACCGGATGGCGCTGCTCGACGCCGTCGACGACGCCCTGGGCCGGCTCGGCGCCGCCCGCGGCTCACTGGCGTCGACCGGTTCGTTGGCGGTCACCATCAACGCCGGCCACTCGGCGCGCGAGCAGCTGATGGCGCTGCGCACGGCAGGCCACGAACATGTGCAGGTTGACCTGGGCGAACCGGACGCACTGGACATGTTGTTGTCCTATGGTTCGTCGGGCGGCCGGGTTGTCGCGTTGGCCGGAAAAACCGCGACTGTCCTGGTCGCCGGCGAGAACGGCAGCAACTGACCGACTCCCGATCACGGGTCGAAAACGATGTGTGACCCACGCCTCACCAGCAGCCTAATGTCAGTCCGTGGAGCGCCGTCACGTTGTCGCCGCACTCGCCGGACTGCTCCTGGTCGGCGGGGCCGTCGGGCTGCTCCGCTTCACAAGCCAGTCCCAACTGACCTCGACGGCGCCTCCCACGGTGCCTCCGCCGCCCACCTCGCTGACCAACTATGCCGCCGAGGGCGTGCTCGTCCCGACCGCCGGCCCACCGCCGTCCGCCCCCGGTCACCTCGTCGTCACGCCCGGCCCGCACCGATTACAGGTGACCTGGGGTTCGGCCGTGCCCGGCGGACACGACCCGAGGGGCGCTGTGGGCTATGACGTCCGATGGGGCAGCGGCCCGAGCAAACTGACTGACGAACGCCTGGTCTCCGAGCCGGCAGTGGAAATCGACGGGCTGACCGACAACGCGGCGACGACCGTCTCGGTCAGCACGGTCGACGCGTTCGGCCAGAGATCCGCAGCCAGCACGACCAGCGGGAGGCCGCGCGCGGACGCCGGAACCTACTCGTTCCTCGACGACTTCCACGAAGCGGTCGTGCCCGACCCCCGGCTCTGGCGGATCAGCACCCAGGACGCCTGCACCAACGCGGATCGCGGCAGCGGCGCGGCCGACCAACTGCTCGTCACCGACACCTGCCAGGGCGGCCAGGTGACGCTCCGTTCCCGGACCCCCTTCCGACTCGGCCCGGCGACCGCAGCGGGCGAACTGGGCCGGTTCACCATCGACACGGACGCGCCCGGCGAGAACGGCGAACTCGACCTCGACCTGGTGCCGGGCCCCGTCGACCTGCTCGACGAGTCCGCGCCCGGCCCGCCCGTGGCGCCCAGTCCCAACTCCGCGCAGGACGACCCCGAACTGCCGCCCGGCACGATCCGCGTCCAGATCAACACCGCCAGCGGCCCGGCGAACGCGTCCGTCCAGATCCTTGTCGCGCCCGGCATGCCGAGGATCGCCGTCACCACGGCGCACCTCGCTCCCGTTCCGCTGCCGCTGACCGGGCTGTCCGCGCGCTGGGACATCGTGTTCCGCACCGACGGCATCCAGGTGCTGCGCAACGGCGTCGAGGTCGCGGCGGGCAACGTGGTGCCGACCTGGACGAGCGCGACCGCGCTGATCGGGTTCGGCGGACCGATCGTCGGCGACCTCAACGCGGCGATCAACCTGATCGGCTTCGGCGGGGCCGCCACCGCCGCGCCGCCCCTCCTGGCCCCACCGGACGTCCAGCCCCACGCCGTCGCGCTCGAGATGAGCAACCCTGCCGTGCCGCCCGCGCGGGGGCTGTCGCCGGTCACCGGAGCAAGCGGCGCCCAGCTGCGCCTGACCGTCCTGCCGGTCGCGGGCACCCCGCAGACTCCGGTGTCGAACGGCACCGGGCCGCCGCCGACCTTCGAGGTCGAGGTCGACGGCCAGCGCTTTCCCACCCAACCCGCGATCCCGGGCACGCCGTTGCTGTCCGCGGTCAGGTATCCGCTGATCGCAGCGTTGCCGCCCAATGTGCTGGTGCCGCAGGCGGGCGCGATTCCGGTAACCGTGCTGACCAATATGCCGACCACCGGCACGACCAACTTCGAGGTGCTCGCCGGCGACCTCGAACTCACCCTCGCTCCCGGCACGAAACCCACGGTGCCGCAACCCATCGCCGCCGCGCCGCCGCTGCCCGGCGCATTGGCGACGCCGACAATGACGCTGTTGGATGCGGGCGGTCTCCCCCTGCCGGCCAACCAGCCGCTGCCAGCCGGTCGGGTGGTGCTCAGCATCGCGCTGGACGGACCGGGCGGTGAGCGCATGAACGGCCAGATCGCCGGCCTGGCCGGCTTCGACGTCTGGCTCGACGGGACCAAACTCGCCACCGTGCCGACCACGTCGAACGGGCCGGGCATCGCGGGCGAATGGCAGCTCGCGCTGGACACCGGCACGATGCCGGCCGGCCAGCACACGATCGACATGCACGGCTTCAGCACCGACCGCACCATCGCGTCGGTATCCACGGCCGTGACATTCACCGTCCAGCACTGAGTTGGCGAACGGCGTTCGTTGGACCGATCCAGTTGAGTGACCTAGCCGGCATTGGGCCGCTGGTCCAGTCGTGCTGTGTCACGATCTCCGCATGGGCGCGGTGATCATCGATGCGGCGAGGACCCCGTTCGGCAAGTACCGAGGCGGTCTGTCCGGGGTCCGGGTGGACGACCTCGCGACGCTGCCGGTCACCGAACTGCTCACGCGACACGGCGAGAAGCTCGATCCCGCCACGATCGACGATGTGATCTACGGCAACACCAACGGCGCGGGCGAGGAAAACCGCAACATCGGCCGAATGGTCGCGCTGCTGGCGGGCCTGCCGACCAGCGTGCCCGGTGTCACCGTGAACCGGCTGTGCGCATCGGGCGGTGAAGCCATGGTGCAGGCCGCACGGGCGGTCGCTACCGGCGACGCGGACCTGATGATCGCGGGCGGCGTCGAAGGCATGACGCGGGCCCCGTTCGTGATGCCGCGCGCGGAGCGTGCCTTCCAGGATCGGGTCGAGGCGGTGTCGACCGCTCTCGGTTGGCGACTGGTCAACCCGGCGATGCCCAAGAACTGGACCATCCCGCTCGGCCTGGCCGCCGAGCGGGTCGCGGTTGATCTCGGCATCGACCGCGCCGCCATGGACGACTGGGCGTTGCGCTCGCACCACCGCGCGGCGGCCGCCTGGGCGGCGGGCGTGCATGATGGATTCGCGTTCGAGGTGACCACGCAGTCGGGCGTGCTGTGCCAGGACGAGTCGGTGCGCGCGGACACGACGGCGGAGAAGCTCGCTGGCCTCAAGCCGGCTTTCTCGGCCGATGGTCCGGTCACGGCGGGCAATTCGTCGCCGCTGAACGACGGCGCGTTCGCTTCGATCATCGGCAGTCGCGAGGCAGCGGCGAGACTCGGCGTCGAACCGCTGGGCGAGATCATCGGTTCGACGGTGACCGCGGTCGACCCCGACCGGTTCACCATCGCGCCGGTGTCGGCGATCAACAAGCTGCTGGGCCGGTTGTCGATGCGCGCCGAGGACGTGGCGTTGTGGGAGATCAACGAGGCGTTCGCGGCGATGGTGTTGTCGGTGCTGCACCACCTACCCTCGGTTGACCGCGAGCGGGTCAACGTGCACGGCGGCGCCCTGGCCTACGGCCATCCGCTCGGCGCGTCCATGCCGAGGGTGATCGTGGACGTGGCACGGCATCTGCGCGTGCGCGGCGGCGGGATCGGCATTGCCGCGGCCTGCATCGGTGTCGGGCAGGGCATGGCGGTCGCCGTCCGAGTCTGAGCGAGACCGCTGTCCGGGGCGTCGCGAAAGAGCATGCTGATAACTGGTGGTGAGTTAGTAGTCGGGTGGGTTCGTGCCCGTGGTGTCGTGCAGCGGGAAACGCACCGTGATGTCGAGTCCGCCGTTGGGCCGTGGCGTTGCCTCGATTCTGGCGTCGTGGGCGGTGGCGATGGCGTCGACGATGGACAGGCCCAGGCCCAGGCCCTCGTCGGATCGGCTCCGAGTTGTCCCAGCGCGTTGGAACGGACCGAACAGGCGCCTGAGCTCCACGGCTGGGATGATCGGTCCGGTGTTGCGTATGGAGAGAACCGCGTGCGTTGGGCTGCTCTCCGTCCTGACGTGGATGTGCCCGCCAGGCGCGTTGTGCCGCACCGCGTTGTCCACCAAGTTGGTCACCAGGCGTTCGGCGAGCCCCGGGTCTCCCAAGGTCAGGGCGTCATGCAAGTCGGTGTGTATCGCGAGCGCGCGTTGTTCGGCTTCGCTTTCCCTGGCCAGCACGACGAACTCGGCGATCGCGTCGAGCGCGATCGGTTCTCGGCGGTCGAGTCCGCTCGTGCCGCGGGCGAGGGTGAGCAGCGCTTCGATCAGGCGCTGCTGTTCGTCAGCGGCGGCCAATACTCGTTCGTGGGTGGCGCGCAGGGAGTCGACGGTGGGCATCGGATCGGAGAGTGCGACCTGAATCAGCGTGCGCTGCCGAGTGAGCGGGGTGCGCAGCTCGTGGGAGGCGTTGGCGACGAACTGGCGTTGCGCCTGGAACGCGGCATCCAGCCGGGCCAACAGACCGTCGAAGGTCTCGCCGAGTTCTTGGAGCTCGTCGTTCGGTCCGGTCAGGGCGAGGCGCTGGTGCAGGTTCGTGGCCGAGATCGTTCGCACGGCTTGGTTGATTCTGCGCAGCGGACGGGTGACCCGGCCGGCAACCAGCCAGCCGATACAGATCGACAACAACGTGGCCACCGCGAGGGCGATGCCGGATTGAAGGAGGAACTGGCGCATGTCCTCGTCGTGCTGACCAGCTGCCCGCTGTGCGAGCAGTTGACCGACTTGCGTCGCGGTCGGCGGACGTGGGCCGGAGAGCGCGCCCAGGTTCGGCTCGGGTTGACTCGGAGTCGCGACTGTCGGAGCCGAGGGCGTGACCACGCAGGTGCCGCCGCACCCGGTCGTGGCCTGCCAGACCAAACCGTAGGTGACTGCCAGCAGCAACGCGCCGAAGATGAGGAACAGACCACTGTAGAGCATGGTCAGCCTGCCGTGGATGGTATGCCTGCCGAAGCGAATCGGTGCCGGCGCGTTGTGTCCGTTATGGACTGAAGAGGTCATGATCAGATCCGGTAACCAGCCTTCGTCACCGTGTCGATGACGGCTGGCTCGCCCAGTTTGGTCCGCAGTCGGCTGATGGTGATCTTCACCGCGTTGGTGAACGGATCAGCAACCTCGTCCCACACCCGTTCCAGCAACTCCTCCGCGGACACGGTCCGTCCCTGAGCGGCGAGCAGCAGTTCCAGCACGCCGAACTCCTTCGGCGTCAGCCGCACCGACCGGTTGAACCGGCAGACCTGTCGCGCCGCGGTGTCCACCACCAGGTCACCGTGGCTCAGCACGGGCGGCACGGCGGGGTGAGCGCGCCGGGCCAGTGCGCGGATGCGCGCAACCAGCACCGGGAAGTCGAACGGTTTGGCGAGGTAGTCGTCCGCGCCAAGGTCAAGTCCGCTGACCAGGTCTTCGGTTGCCGCCGCCGCGGTCAGCATGAGCACCCGGGCACGGCAGCCACGCTCGATGAGCTCGACGCAGATGTCGTCGCCGTGCCGGCCCGGCAGATCCCGGTCGAGGACGATCACGTCGTAGTCGTGGGTGATGGCGCGATCGAGGCCACCGTTTCCATCGAGGGCAACGTCGACAGCCAGGTTCGCCCGCCGTAGACCGATCGCGACGGCCTCGGCCAGTTCCGCGTCGTCCTCGATGACCAGTACCCGCACGTGTCCTCCCATCTCGTACTCCCGGGGTCAAGTCGCGCGTTCAGCATGCCCGATACTCCGGTTTCAGCAACGTTTCACGGTGGCCTCGCTTGGTCTGAAACCGCCCCGAAACCGTCGACGTCGTAGACCTGCCGCATGTCACTTCTCACCGTCCATTGGCGGCTGGCCGGCGCAGCGGCCCTGATCGGCGTCACTCTGCTGGCCGCCACCACAACCGGTGCGGCCTCGACCAACCCGACCACGCAAGCCGCAACTCCCGCACCCTGCGCGCCACCAACCACGGCGAATATCCCGCCGGTCACACCGACCACGATCGGCACGATCGAGCAGCTTTACGACTGTATTTTCGCGCATTACTACGGCGGCGCCACGCTCGATGACCACCTACTACTCACCGGCGCCTTCGCCGGGCTCACTCAGGAACTCGACCGGCGCGGCCTCGACCAGCCACAAGCCACGCTGCCGGCGCTCACCGGCAACCGAGCCGCCGACTGGGCCGCTTTCAGCGCGCTGTACGAGCAAATCGAGGCCGCGCTGCCAAACAACGCCGAACTACGCCAGTCACTGGCTGCCGCCACCATCAATGCCATGCTTGCTGCCCTGACGGACAACCACGTGCACTGGCAGCACCTGCTGCTTGCACCTGGTTACCAGCCAGGCGACACCTACGGCTTCGGGTTCACCACCGCGCCGATCGCACCGCTGGCCGTCGCCGCACCCGGGGAGGCCCTCCCTCCGCTGTACCTCAGCTCGGTGACCGGCCCGGCCCTCACCGCCGGCCTGGCAACGGGGGACGTGATCGAGGATGTCGATGGAGCACCGCCGTTCGTCGACGGCGTGGTGTCCACCGGTGTGATCAACCTGCTCAACCCCTCTTACCCGAGCGACACACCAGTCGTCCTGACCGTGGACCGCCCAGCCACCGGTCGCACGTGGACCGTGACACTGCGGCCCGCACTGTTCACACCGTTACCGCTGGTCACATCGAAACTCGCGGCGCCCGGAATTGCCGAGGTCACCATGGGCGAGTTCGCACCAGGCACAGCCGGCCAGGTACTCGCCGCCATCGCGGCGTTGCGCGTCGACGGGCCACTGCACGGCCTGATCCTGGACCTGCGTGGGAACGGCGGCGGCTCACCCACCGAAGTGAGGCAACTGATCAGCGCATTCGTCCATGGCCGGAACTGGAGCTACGACTGCACCGCGACCGGAGCGTGCACCGCCAACCACACCGACGACTCCGTGCCGCTACTGCACATCCCGCTCGTCGTGCTCACCGACCGCGGCTGCGTCTCCGCCTGCGACGCGTTCGCTGCCGCCGTCAAGGACCTGCAAGCCGGCGCGCTCGTCGGCACCCGCACCGCGGGGATCGTGTCCGGCCCGGCGCAGGGATACCAACTCAATGACAACAGTCTGCTGGTACTACCCGCCAAACATGAGCTCGGCCCCGACCACGAGGTGATCAACGGAATCGGCGTGGCACCCGACTACTACCTGCCCACAACAGCTGCCGACTACTCGACCGGAGCTGATCCCGACCTCAGCAAAGCCCGCACCCTCCTGGAAAGCCAGCAGCCACGGTGACACCTGCCGCGGCAACCTCGTCGAGCACCAGCAACCCGCGGACAGCCCCCTCCCAACCCGGGGGGAGCGCCCCGCGTCGAGCCTATCGGGCGGTTGGCGGCGGGCCACATGAGTTGGGCGGGGTTGTGGATGGAATTCAGGGGGTGTGGACAGGTCGCGGATGTGCTGGTCAGACGAGGTGGGCCAGGCCGGGGAAGTTGGCGACCAGGCCGTTTTCGGTGACCGTGAGGTTGACCTTGTTGCCGCCGGTTTCGTAGCAGACGACCGCGCGTTGCGGGTCGCCGTCCAATGTGGACACCGTGCGGTAGGTCTCTTCGCGGACCGCGACCTGCAATTCGGGCAGGGACACGAAGATGACCGGCTGGGTGTCCTCGCCGGCTTCGCGGTGCAGGTTGAGCCTGCGGACGGGCAGCGCGTTGGTGAACAGCACGTCCTCGATGTTCACCTCGACCGCGCCGTCGTACGTGCCGCGGCGCACGCCCGAGCCGTCGTCGACCAGCCAGTTGCCCTCGCCGCTGCGGCTCAGCGACACCTGCCGTTCGTGTCCGACCGAGGTACTGCGGACGAGCACTCGGCGCACGGTGCCGGATTCGTCGATGGTCAGCTCGTACTCGGCGCTGTAGGTGCCGTCGGCGTCCGGGGCCGCGATCAGCCTGCCGGACGCGCGCATGCGCAGTTCGGGACCGAACAGCAACCGAACCGACTCCAGCCGGGAGACGGATTCGCCCTGCCAGGTCAGCATGGCGTGCCTGGGTGCCGACGGTGCGCTGGTCTCGCCAGGTCCGCCGTCGTGCAGGACCGGCTGCGCTGAGCTGGAAGAATTCACTGTCCACCTGGTGTAGCCGAACGAAGTTGAGCGCATGCGGGGCGCGCACACTCAGTGACCCGACCGTGGCCGGGCCCTTCGGGGCAGCCTACCGGAGAGCCAACCTCGCGTCCCAGCTTCAGCAGGCACCCTGACCAACCCGCGCTCACGGATGTGGAGCGCGGGGCAGCAGTCGGCGCAACGGCGCGAAGGGCCGAACGGAGTCCAGGTCGGGGCCACGCAGCCCAGCGATGACCTGGGCGACGTCCGCGCAGACCGGCGCGATGATCGGGTCTCTCGATACGGGCGGTTCCGGCACGGGGGCGCCGTCGCGGACGGCGTCTGCGAGTGCGGTGAGGGTGGCGACCAGGGCGTCCACCTCGGACTCGGGCGGGATGGGTTCGCCGTGGTCGATCTCGACGGCGATTCTGGTGATCGAGCTGGTCAACCGTTCCAGGGCGACGATCGACGGGTACCAGGCGGCGGCGCGGCGGCCCGCGGTGAACGGCTCGACGAGCACGCGCTGGAACTCGGTGCGCAGGTCGGACAGTTGTCGGTAGGTGCGCCGACGCAGCGAGGAGCGGCCGCGCGGGTCGGCGCGTAGGGCGCGGTCGGCGTAGCGGCTGACCGCGCGGATCGCGTCGGCGAGTTTGCCGCCGAGCTGCGGGGTTCGGCTGGCCGGCCACAGCAGGTAGCCGAAGATCAGCACGACCGCGCAGCCGACGACGGTGTCCAGCAGTCGCGCGGCCACGAGGTCCCAGGTGCCGGCGCGGCCGAGGTCCAACTGGACGACGACCAGTGGGGTGAGCACGGTGGCGAACATGCCGTAGTTGCGGACCTGCGCGATCGGCAGCAGGAAGCCGATGATCGCGACGAGCAGGACGAGCACCCAGCCGTTCGGGTTGATGGCCAGAATGCCGGCGCCGACCAGCGCGCCGACGAACGTGCCGCCGCCGCGCAGGATGGCCCGGCCGAACACCGAACCGAAGTCCGGCTTGAGCACGATCGCGACGGTCAGGAACACCCAGTAGGACCGGTCGATCGGCAGGATGTTGACCAGCACGCCGGCGATTGCCATGCACAGCGCCAGCCGCAGCGCGTGCAGCCAGATCGCCCGGCCGCCGAGTGTGTCGTCGAGCCAGGTCTGCACGCGGTCGCTGAATTTGGGGGTCCGGCTGGTCGCGGGCAGGTGCGGGGCGGGGTGGTCGGCTGACATGGCGTCGATGACGCCGTAGAGGCCCTCGGTGAGCGCGAGCACCCGGGGTGAGCCGGTTTCCGGGAGGTCGAGTTCGGGCATCGGCTGGTCGTCGTGGATGGCCGTGCCGATGGCGGCGACCGCGTCGATCAGCGATTTCGGTGGGCGGTGGCGGGCGTTGACCAGAGCGACGACCGCCTCGACGACCGGGGTGGTCTCGCTGAGCGCGACGAACAGCCGACGGTAGATCTGGTCGCGGCCCTGCAGGTGGGAGCGGGCGGTGAGCAGGGCGTCGTACGCGGTGTTGAGCGCGCCGGTGAGCGCCTGGCGGGCGGGGCCCGCGGCAGGGGTGCCGGCGGCGGAGAGCACTGCGACGAGCTGGTCGTAGACCTTGGCGACCAGGGCGCGTTCGGGAGCGGTGGCGCGGACCGGCCAGGCGGCGACGGAGAGCAGCAGCGCGAACGCGGCGCCGCCGAGGAAGCAGCCGACCGCGATGCCGGGGCCGACGATGGCTGCCTCGTGCGTGCCGAGCACGACGTAGACGAGCAGTTGCAGGCTGGCCAGAGAGGCGTTGTTGCCGGCGCCGCTGATCAGCGCGGAGATCGCCGCGACCAGCACGACCAGGGCGGTGGTCCACCAGCCGTGTTCGCCGACGGTGTCGCCGAGGAGGAATCCGATCGCGCCGGCGAGCACGGCGAGGCCGCTGCGCCGCCAGCGGTCGCGGTACGGGCCGGAGACGGACGTGACGGTGGCCACCAGCGAACCGATGGAGAACATGATGCCGATGGCGAGGTGGTTGACGGCGAGGCCGATCGCCATCGGCGCGGCGATGCTGACCGCGGCCCGGATCGCGCGTTTCCAGTCGATCGGCGCGGGCTTCGGCTTGAGCAGCGCGGTCAGCCAATGCGGGGCCGCGACCGGGGCCGGCGGTTTCGGTGCGGGCGTTGGGGTTTCGGGCTCGTCGGGGTCGAACGACGGAACCGCCTCGGCAGGCTGCCGAGGCGGTTCCGGTTCGTACTGTGGCCCGGTCACGCACTCAACCTAGTGCGCTGGGCGGCCTTTTCGCTCAGGCAGCGCGCTTCAGGCGACGCTGCACCAGCAGGAACAGACCGCCCGCGGCGACGAGCAGGGCGCCGAGCACGATCGGGCCGGTCGCCGAGACGCCGGTGTAGGCGAGGCCGCCGCCCTGGCCGGGCGTGGTGCCGGCCGCGGCCGGGGTGGTCGGCGTGGTGGTCGCCGCCGCGCTCCAGGTGGCGCTGGCCTGGGTGACCACGCTGGTCTGGCCGGCCGCGATGAGTTCCTGGCTGTGCTGGGCGGTGAAGATCATGCCGCTGGGGGTGTCACCGGAGACCGAGACGGAGCCGCTGGTCGCGGTCGCGCCGGCCGGGACCTGGAGGTAGAACTTGCTGCCGTTGGCCAGTTCGCTGCCGGTGAGCTGCGTGCCCTTGGAGTTGACCACGGTCACGCCGCTGGGCAGCTTGCTGACGTCCAGTCCGAGGTCGGTCAGGTTGGTGCTGACGGTGAACGGGCCGACCAGTTTGCCGATGGTGCCGGTGGCCTGGTTCGGGCTGAGGCCGATGGTGCCCTCGTCGATGCCGGTGTTCGCCGAGCCGATCAGGTACTTGTACAGGCCGACCAGGTCGGCGTCCTGGCCCTGGGTTTCCAGGTTCGCCGCGTCGCTGAAGTGCCAGACGGCGGCCTGCGTGCCGCTGATCGCGTCGGCGGTCGAGATCGTGTCGGGCAGGCCGGCGTTCCCCGAGAGCTTCTTCAGGTCCGTGATCGACGGGTAGGAGTTCTGCAGGATCCAGTTGATCTGCTTGTTGTACTGGTGGAAGGTCGAGCCGTCCCGGCCGATGAACGTCGCCCAGTCGCCTGCCTGCATGGGGGCATGGGGGTTGAGGCTGGTGGTGAGGTCCATGCAGTAGGCGTCCACGGTGGACTTGTCCGGGACCCCGTCGCGGACGATCTGGATCTTGTTCAGCTCACCCTCGGTGGTCACCGAGCTGCCGCCCTCGGCGGGCGACTTGTCCATGGTGACCGTGGTGCCGCTGCCATCGGCGCTGACAACGGTCGCGGTGGCGGGGGTCCCGGCGGACGCGGGCAGAACACCGATCATCAGCGCTGCGGAGACGCCGAGTACTGCGGCGCCGACGCGCACCAAGCTGGTCCGGGAAGCCATGAGTCTCCTTGAAAGTGTGTCGCGGCCCTCTTACAAAAAGCAGAGGCACAAAGCAGAAGCGCGGCGTCACAGTATTGGGTAGATCAATCCGGCGAAGACTCAGGCCATCGGGCCGAAAACACGGTGGTGACCAGCGAATATTCCGATCACATCGGGCAGGGCGGTGTGAACGGGCGCGCGGACCGCGTCGGTAATCGACCGAATGCGCTCCGGATGCACGGATCGGTCGATATCGCGACTGTACGGAAAGTGGCCAATTGGCACGTTTTGGCTGGTCGAGTACTGATCTTCGATCACGCAAAGTGAACTGAACGAAGTATTTGTTATCTGATCGTGATCGTTAAGCTCTCAAGTACACACAGGAAATTCCAAGATTTAATTTCGATGATCGACGATCATGCCTGCTTTCGGTTCACTCACAGTTGAGCTGAATGGGCTAACCGCGTTTTCCCGTGGCCACAGGCTCATCGCGAAAAGCACGAGCAGCGGTCCGGAACCGGGGTCGGTCGCATGAGAAGTGAACAGGCTGCCGAGGTCCTGGCCGAAGATCCCGGTGAACACGGCGAGCACGATGCCGACGATCAACGCGGCTCTGCGCGTGCGCGCGTTGAACACGCCGAGGCCGGCGAACACCATGCACAGTCCGATCAGGACGGCGAAGTACAGGCCTGCGCCCGCGAAAACGCCGCCCACCGCGGAGTTCACCGCCGCGATCCAGCCCGGCTCGCCTTGGCCCGCGTTGACCAACTGGGCCGAGGGCACCGCCGCCGCGTGGTTGAGCGGCTCGAATTCCAGCAGGGCGACGCCGACCCAGACCACCAGCCAGGCGTAGCGGACCCACCGTCCACGTTGGACCAGACCACCGTCGACCGCCGCGTCGCCAGGACGGGCGGGGGACGGGCGGGGCGCGGGCCAGAGGGCGAGGCCGAGGATCGCGTAGAGGACGGCGGCGCCGGGCGCGCCGGTGACCAGACTGGTGCCGTCCATGCCGAGCCCGCCGAGGCCCTCGCCGACGATCCACACGCCCAGCGCCCACGCGATCGACACGCCGCGCGCGATGTTGGCGGTGCGCGGCCAGAGCAGGCCGGCGCCGAGCGCGACCTGCAGGGTCGCGAAGATCGCGTTGGCCAGCACCGGATGCGCGACGAGCTGATCGGCGATGCCCAGGTTGGCCGCCGCGACGGGGCCTGGCAGTCCCATGTTCGCCATGCCGAGGATGCCTTCGAAGAAGTCCCTCGTGAACATGAACGGCTGGAACTGCAGGGCCCCGTCGAGCAGCCACAGCAACCCGAGTGCGATCTCCAGGCCGCGGCGGGTGACTCTCACGCTCGCCTCAGGCCGGCCAAGCCGGCCACCCCGGTGAGCGCCGCGAGCACGAGAACGCCCGCGGATTCGACGGCCAGGGTGGTCGGCACCAGGAACGCCTGCACCGACTCCTGGAAGCCGAACAACCCGCCCGGTATCAGGATCGCGGCGACCAGCGCGGCCAGTGTGCCGAGTTCGAACAGCGCGCCGAGCAGGCCGGCGACGCCGAGGAACCGGCGCGGTGCGCCGCTGACCGCGATGGTCAGGATCGCGCCGCCGATGCCGTTGAGCAGGAACAACACGCCGATGGTCGGCACGCCCTGATAGCCGTTGAGGTAGAGGTAGACGTGGATGCCGGCCATCGCGGCGAGCAGTGCCGCGCCGAGCACGCGCAGACCGAGGCCGACCAGGTCACGCCCGGAGTGGGTGGCGGGCACGGCCGCGACGTGACTAGTAGCCACCGTACCCACCGCCGCTGTTGCTCGTGGTCTGCTGAGTGGTCGCACCGCCCTGGCTCCCGCCGCCCGCCGCGCCGCTGCCGGACACGGTGATCTTGGTGTCCATGCCGAGCGACTTGTGGCCGGGCACCGGGCACCAGATGTCGTAGGTGCCTGCGCTGAGCGTGACCGTGAGGTTGGCGGACGCGCCCGGCTGGAGGCCGCCGGTCTTGTCGCCACTGACGCCCGGTCCGTCGATCTCCAGCGCGTGGCCGACCTGGCCCGCGTTCTTGGCGACGAAGGTGTAGGTGCCCGGCGCGAACGTGCTCGTCGACAGGGCGATCTTGTACTCGGTCAACGTGGCCGTGACCTGCGTGCCGGACGTCGAGCCCGCTGCCTGGCCGCTGCTGGAGGTCGTCGGGGCCGAGCCGCCGCTGCTGCCACCGGCCGGGGTCGATCCGCCGGAGCCACCGCAGGCCGCGGTCAGCAGGGCGACGCCGCCGAGCACCGCGCCGGCCATGGCCAACCGGGCCCAGTTACGGCCGGTGACGCCGTCGGCGAGAGTCTCAGAGGTCCGCATGATGTCCCTTTCGTCGTTGGTCGACTACGCCACGTTCTACGGACGGGCTCGACAAACGGATTGCGGTCGACAGGGGCAGAATCGCGGGGAATCAACACGGACGGGGACACAGCATGCACTCCGAGCGAGAGGCAATCCCGGAGCCCAGTTCATCCGTAGACGATGATGTGAGCAGGATCGGGATCCCCATCGAGCGGCTGGCGGACGAAACGCTGCTGGCCGGGCTCGCCACTGGCGACGCCGAGATCGCGGTCGCGTTCGTGCGCAGGTTTCAACGCAAGGTGTTCGGAGTCGCGGTCGCCGTGCTCGGCGATCCCGTGCTGGCCGAGGACGTCGCCCAACAAACCTTCGAGCGCGCGTGGCAGCACGCGGCCGTGTTCGACGCCCGCCGGGGCTCGGTCGCCGCGTGGCTGACCACGATCGCGCACAACCTGGCCATCGACATGGTCCGTGCCCGCAGGGCGACCCCGGTCGACCCGGCGGAGCTGTCCACGTTGCTCGGCATGATGGTCGACACGCCGGAGCGGCAGGCCATCGCCAACGAGGCGTCCGGCGAGTTGCACAAAGCGATCGCCACGCTTCCGCATGATCAGGCGAGGGCGGTCGTGATGGCCGGGATCTACGGCATGACCGGCAACGAAATCGCGGATTTCGAAGGAATTCCGCTGGGCACCGCGAAAACTCGGATCAGAGCGGCGATGACGAAGCTGCGCGCGAGCTTGGTGGGAAAGCAGGCGAACGATGGCTGAGCGCGACTGCGCACGACTGCGCGAACTCGCACCTGAACTGGCTCTCGGCGTGCTGACCGGCGAGGAGCGGGCCGAGGCACGCAAGCACCTGGCCACCTGCCCGGACTGCCGCGAATACGTGCTGGAACTCACCTCGGTCGGCGACAGCCTGCTCGCGCTGGTGCCGGGTGCGGAGCCACCGCTGGGTTTCGAGGACCGGGTGCTCAGCAGGTTGGGCATCTCCGCAGGCCAGCAGGCCGCGACGACCCAGCCGATCTCGGTGGCGCAGGTGGCCGCGGCCGCGCGCATGCCGCAACCGCAGGCGCGGCCGCAACCGAAGCCACAAGCGCAGGCGGCGCCCGTTGTCGAACTGGAGCGGAAGCGGGCGCAGCGCGGCGCACGTCGGTGGCTGCCGGTCGCGGCGGCGGCGGTGGCGATCGCGCTGGTGTTCGGCTTCGGCGGCTGGGCGATGGGCCTGAACAACCAGGGCGGCCAGGGCAGCGCGGCCCCGCCGGCCCAGGTGGTGGCGACGCCCCTGCTGCACGGCACGCTGCTCAGCGCGGATCGCAAGGCCATCGGCCACGTGTGGGCGTGGCCGGGCAAGCCGTCCTGGGTGTACATGGACATCGAGGTCGAGCCGCACACCGGCATGAGCGTGACCTGCCAGGTGCAGCAGGCCGACGGGTCCACGGTCACGGTGGGCACGTTCGCGCTGAGCAACGGCTACGGGCACTGGGGCGCGCCCGCTCCGGTCGGCACGGGTGAGAAGGCGCGCCTGCTCGACTCGGACGGGGCCGTGATCGCGAGCGCGACGCTGAGCTGATCCGGCGCTGATTCCTGGCACCGGCCTGAAGATTGTTCGGGCCGGTCCGGGTTCTTCAGCCGGTGCTCAGCCACGGCCAGCATCGTTGAGCACATGTTCAAGGCAACGAAAACGACCATGATCGCCGGTGCGGCCGTCGTCGCACTCATCGGAATCGGTGGCGGCGTTGCGTTCGCCACCAGCAGCGGTTCGCCGAGCACACCGAACACGCTGACCGCGGCGACCACGTCGACCACGCCCACCAGCGGCGCCAACACGCCGGCCAACGGCAAGGCCAAGCACAAGCGCACCGGCTTGCTGGCGCGCGCCGAGCACGGCTCGGTGACCGTGCGGACCAAGACCGGCACCGAGGTGATCGACCTGCAACGCGGCCAGGTGACCGCGGTCAGCCCGACCTCGATCTCGGTCAGGAGCCAGGACGGCTTCTCCGCGACCTACGTGGTGACCAGCACGACCAAGGTGCGCAAGACCGGCCAGCAGAGCGCGATCGGCAACGTGGCGGACGGCGACAACGTCGTGATCGAGGCCGTCCACAGCGGGACCACCGACACCGCGCAGCACATCGGCGACCACGGCACCAAGCAGCCAACGACCACCCACTGAGCCAGCGGCCGGACTGACCCTCGCAACTGACGCGAGGGTCAGTTCTGTATCGGCTCCAGTTCGGCGAGCGAGTCCTCCAGGTAGGTGAGCATCCGCTGCAGGTGCGGCACGTTGCGCCGGCACCCGGTCAGGCCGAAGTGCAGCCGGCCCGCGTAGGAGGTCACCGTGATGTTCAGGGCCTGGCCGTCGAGCACGATCGACATCGGGTAGACACCCTGCATGCGCGCGCCGTTCCAGTACAGCTCCTGATCCGGGCCGGGCACGTTGGAGATGATCACATTGAACGGCGGCCGGGTGCGATCGACGAACCCGGGGATCGGGGACAGGCCGAGCGGCGCGATGGTCAGCGCCGAGAGGGTCAGGATCTGCAACGGGCTCCGCCCGGACAGGCCCTGTTTGGCCGCGCTCATCGATTCCTGGATGCGCTTCATCCGGATCACCGGGTCGGCCTCGTCCGTGGCCAGGTCGCACAGGATGAAGCCGATGGAGTTGCCCGAGTCGGCCTGGTTCGAGCTGCTTTGCCTGGCGCGCAACGAAACCGGCACCGCGGCGACCAGGCCCTGCTCGGGCAGCGCGTCCAGTTCCAGCAGGTAGCGGCGCAGCGCGCCAGCCGACATGGCCAGCACGACGTCGTTGAGGGTGGCGTCGTGCAGGGGGCGCACCTCGGCGATCCGGTCCAGTGCCCAATCCTGCGCGGCGAACCGGCGCGCGCCGGTGATGCTGCCGTTGAGCAGGGTTTTCGGTGCCTGGAAGGGAAGTTTGCGTTCCGGGTCGGACAGGCCCTTGGTCACCGTGTCGGCCAACATGCCAGGCACCCCGGCCACGTCCTCGACCAGCGCCCTGACCTGCTGGCCGAGGCCGCGCGCGACGCGGTTCTCGGCGGATCGGCGTGGCTTCTCCGGCAGCGCGAACACACCGGGCATGCCGGCCTGTGCCGGATCGTCGGACAGCGCGCGCTCCATCCAGCGCAACGCGGACACTCCGTCGAGCACGGCATGGTGAACCTTGGTGTAGACGGCGTACCGGTTGCCTTCGAGTCCCTCGATCAGGTGCAGTTCCCAGAGCGGACGGTGCCGGTCGAGCAGGCTGCCGTGTAACCGCGAGACCAGCGCGAGCAGTTCCCGCACCCGGCCCGGTCTGGGCAGTGCGGAGAAGCGCACGTGGTACTCGAGGTCGATGTCGTCCTCCTGCCGCCACGACCACTGGCCGAGGCTGGTCAGCGGACGCACCGGCTTGCGCAGGAAGACCCGGTTCACGTCGGTCGACTCGACCAGCCGCCGGTACACGCCGTTGAGGTAGTCGGGCCCGGCGCCCTCCGGCAACTCGAACAACTGCAGGCCGCCGACGTGCATCGGATGTTCGCGGGTCTCCGCGATCAGGAACATCGAATCCGTCACCGGCATCATCGCACTGGCCACCGCCCTTCGTGCCGAAGCGTAGTTGCTTGATCGGCAGTTGCCGAGTGCTGCGTCACATTTACAGATCGGGATATGGTCCGTCGAGCCGCGCGGATTTCGGCGGAGCGCGGAGGAGGAGGCATGCGGTGAGCGAGATAGACAAGCCGAACGCTGCCCGCATCTACGACTACATGCTCGGCGGCAGCCACAACTTCGAGGTGGATCGCAAGTTCGCCGACGACATGATGGCCGCGACCAACTCGACGCCGCGTTCCTACCGGATGAACCGGTCCTTCCTGCGCCGCGCGGTGAAGTTCATGGTCGACAACGGCGTCGACCAGTTCCTCGACCTCGGCTCCGGCATCCCGACCGTGGGCAACGTGCACGAGGTCGCGCAGGCGATCAACCCGGACGTCCGGGTGGTGTACGTGGACAACGAGCAGGTCGCGGTGTCGCATTCGCGGCGGATGCTGGCGGACAACCCGAACGCGATCATCATCGACGCGGACCTGCGCGACACCCGCGGGGTGCTCGGCCATCCGGAGACCCAGCGGATGCTCGACTTCGACCGCCCGATCGGTCTGCTGATGGTGGCGATCTTCCACTTCATCCCGGATCTGGACCGGCCGGTGGAGATCGTGGCCAGGTACCGCAACGCGCTGCGCGGCGGCGGCTACCTCGCCCTGTCCCACTTCACCGGCGACGACCAGGCGATCGCGTCGGCCACGAAGGGCGCGCAGTGGTACCAGCAGACCGCGAATCCGCTGATCATGCGCACGAAGACCGAGTTCGAGGCGCTGCTCACCGACGTCGAACTGGTCCCGCCGGGCGTGACCTGGGTGCAGCAGTGGCGTCCGGACAACAGCGAGCCCGAGCTGGAGATCCCGTCGGAGTCCGCGATCTACGCGGCGGTCGGCAGGCTGGTCGCGAGGTGACCGAGCCGGGTTACCGGGCGAGGCCGTTGATCAGCAGGTCGACCAGGCGCAGGGCCAGTTCGCGCTGACCGTTGCCCTCGGCGATCAGGGTCATGCCGCCGAGGCCCATCAGCACGTCGTACGGGTCGAGGCCGGCGCGGACCGTGCCGTCGGCGACTCCCGCGTCGAGCAGCACGACGAGCGCGTCGCGCAGCAGGTAGCGGGTGCGCAGTCGGTCGTCGTCGGAGACGAGGACCGCGCGCAGCGTGTCGCCCATGCCGTGTTTGGTGGCCATCAGGTCGACGAACTGGATCATCCAGGCGCGCAGCGCGTCGACCGGTGATCGGTCGGCCAACAGTTCCGAGGCTGCCGCGCAGAGCCGGGTGACCTCGTTGCGGTAGACCGCCTCGACGAGTGTTTCCCGCGTGGGGAAGCGGCGGTAGAGGGTGCCGATGCCGACGCCGGCCTCCTTGGCGATGGCCTTGAGCGACGCGCCGGTGCCCTCGTCGGCGAACGCCTTCGCGGCGACCGCGAGCAGCCGTTCCTGGTTCTGCTGGGCATCGGCACGCACAAGTGGACCCTACTCCGCTTTCTGTAACGACCAGAAACTGTAAACGGATCGTTTATCCGTTTACAGTTTTTCCAGTAATACCCGGGATTTGCGATCACGATTCAGCAACGTTGACTCATGATGTCTTGGGATCACTGGATTCCTGGACGTAACGTCGTGGCCACCAAACCGTAAGCGCTTACAGTTATGGGCGCGGAATGGGGAGTCGATGACGACCGATCCACCGCGGGTGCTGACCATCTACGACGTCGCCGAACGAGCGGGCGTGTCGATCGCCTCGGTTTCCCGGGTGCTCAACGGCCATCGCAGCAGACCAGACACCCAGGACCGGGTGATGAGCGCGGTGCGCGAACTCGGTTTCGTGCCGAGCGGAGCGGCGCGGGCGCTGTCCGGCCAGCTCAAGGAGGTCGCCGCGGTCGTGTTCCGGCGTGCGGCCGACTCGCCGGACGGCGTGTTCTCCGACGAGGACGAGAGCCTGATGTTCGCCGAGGTGCTCAACCGCGGCATCGAGGCCGGTGCGCGGGCCCGCGGCTTCGATCTGCTGATGAGTTCGGTCGACGTCTACGACCACAGCCCGCAGGGCCGGATCGGCTCACTGGCCGGCAAGAGCGACGGCCTGATCCTGCACGACAAGGTGCTCAGCGCGGTCGGCGTCGCCCGCGTCGCGCGACGCATCCCGGTGGTCACCCTGGCCGGCACCGCGACCGAGGAGAGCGTGAACGTGCGCAGCGACAACGCCTTCGGCATGCGCGAACTCACCAGTCACCTGGTCAACGGGCACGGCTACCAGACGCTGGCCTACCTGGCCGGACACGTGGACAGCCCGGACAACGTCGCCCGCACCGAGGCCCTCGAACTGGTCGCGGCCGATGCCGGCGCCGAAGTGTGGACCGGCGAGATCTGGCGCGGCAACTACCTCGCCTCCGGCGGCGCCGCCGTGATCAGCCGCATCCTCGAACGCGCACTGCCGCTGCCCAACGCGATCGTCTGCGCGAACGACCAGACCGCGATCGGCGTCATGTTCACGTTGGCACAGCACGGTATTCGGGTGCCCGACGACGTCGCGGTGACCGGGTTCGACGACATCCCGGTCGCCCGGCACCTGCACTCCCAGCTGACCACGGTGCGCCAGCCGATCAAGAAGCTCGGCGCGACCGCGTTCGACGCGCTCTACGCGTTGATCACCGGCGCGCCGCGCCCCGAGCAGGACATCGTGCTGCCGACCGAACTCGTGGTGCGCGGCAGTTGCGGCTGCCCGTTCGAACCGGCCGGGCCGGTGCTGCCGTCATGATCCACTTACTCCGGCGCATCGCCTTCTACCTGGTGACCGCGTGGGCCGCGGTGACCGTCAACTTCTTCATCCCGCATCTGATGCCCGGCGACCCGGTGCAGAACCTCATCGCCCGCCAGCAGGGCAAGGCCAGTCCGCAGGCTGTCGAGGCGCTGCGCGTGCAGCTCGGCCTGACCGGCCACCAGTCGCTGTGGTCGGAATACCTGCACTACTTCGCCCAACTCGCGCACGGCGATCTGGGCATCTCCACCAGCTTCTTCCCCGCTTCGGTGAGCAGCGTGCTCACCGCGGCACTCCCCTGGACCATCGTGCTGGTCGGAGTGTCCACAGTGGTCAGTTTCGTGATCGGCACCCTGGTCGGTGTGCTGGTCGCCTGGCGGCGTGGGTCCTGGTTGGACGGTGTGCTGCCGGTGGCCACGTTCTTCCAGGCGGTGCCCTACTTCTTCTTCGCGCTGATCGTACTGATCGTGCTCGGCAGCAATCTCGGCTGGTTTCCGATCAGCGGCGGCGCCGACCCCAGCATCGATCCCGGTTTCACCGGCGCGTTCATCGGCAGCGCCATCTACCACGGCATTCTGCCGATGATCACTATCGTGGTCAGTTCGGTCGCCGGCTGGATCCTCGGCATGCGCAACATGATGGTGACCACGATGGACGAGGACTACGTGCTCGTCGCCGCGGCGAAGGGCCTGCCGAACCGCAGGGTCATCGGCTATGCCGCGCGCAACGCGATCCTGCCCAGCGTGTCGAGCTTCTCGCTGTCGCTGAGTTTCGTGGTCGCCGGCGCGCTGCTCACCGAGATCGTCTTCTCCTATCCCGGCATCGGTTTCCAGCTGTTGCAGGCCGTGCAGGCCGAGGACTTCCCGCTGCTGCAAGGAATCTTCCTGGTCATCACGTTCGCGGTGCTCGCGGCCAACCTGCTGGCCGACGTGTGTTACGCCGTCCTCGACCCGCGTACCCGACAGGAGGCGTGAGGCATGACCGCGCAGACCGCTCTCGACATCGCGGAGGTCACCGCGGCGGCGCCGCGCCGGCAACGCGCGCTGCGCTTTCCCCGCTCCCGCAAGACCATCGTCGGCCTCGTGCTGCTCGCGATCTTCGTGCTGCTGGCGGTGGTCGGCCCGCTGCTCGCCCCGCACGACCCGACCGCGACCAGCGCCGACCTGCTCCAGGGCCCGTCCGCGGCGCATCTGCTCGGAACCACCCAGTCCGGCCAGGACGTGCTCTCCGAACTGCTGGTCGGCGCGCGCGGCACGGTGCTGATCGGGTTTCTCGCCGGACTCATCGCCAGCGTGCTGTCCGTGCTGATCGGCGTCACCGCCGGCTATCTCGGCGGTCTGGCCGACGACCTGCTTTCCCTGCTCACCAACGTGTTCCTGGTCGTACCCGGGTTGCCGCTGCTGATCGTGCTCGCCGCCTACCTGCCCAAATCGACCGGTGCGAACCCGCTGGTGCTGGCGTTGATCATCGCGTTGACCGGGTGGGCGTGGGGCGCGCGGGTGCTGCGCGCGCAGACCATGTCCATCCGCGGTCGCGACTACGTGGCGGCGGCCCGCGTCGCGGGCGAGCGCACCTCGCGGATCGTGTTCGCGGAGATCCTGCCGAACCTGACCGCGATCGTGGCCTCGTCGTTCGTGTTCACCGTGCTCTACGCCATCGGCACCTACGTCGCGCTGGCCTTCCTCGGTGTCGTCGACCCGGCGCGGTGGAGCTGGGGCGGCATGCTGTTCTGGGCCCAGTCTCAGAACGCGGCGCAGGTCGGCGCCTGGTGGTGGTTCCTCCCGCCGGGCCTGGCCATCGCACTGCTCGGCACGTCGTTGGCGCTGCTCAACTTCGGCCTCGACGAGTTCATCAACCCGAGGCTGCGCGCGGCGGGCCTGTCCCGCAAGGCGGCCAAGGCCGCTGGCGTGCCGCGCCGCGTCCGGTTCGGCCTCACCCCGGTACGAGGAGGACGGCGATGAGCGAACTCCCCCTGCTCGACGTGCGCGGACTGAGCGTCGACTACGGCTACGGCGAGGACGCCGTGCACGCGGTCGCCGATGTCGACCTCACCCTGCACGAGGGCGAGGTGCTCGGCCTGGCCGGCGAGAGCGGCAGCGGCAAGTCGACGCTGGCCTACGCGATCGCCCGACTGCTGCGTGCGCCCGGCATCATCACCGCCGGCAGCGTCACGTTCCGCTCCGCCGAACACGGCACCGTCGACCTGCTCGCCGCGAACGCCGCACAGCTGCGCGCGGTGCGCTGGTCGGACATCGCGGTGGTGTTCCAGAGCGCCATGAACGCCCTGAACCCCGTCTACACGATCGGCCGGCAGCTCACCGACGTGATCGCCGCGCACCGTCCCGACCAGGACAAGCGCGCCCGACGCGCGCGGGCGGCGCACCTGCTGCACATGGTCGGCATCCCGGAGGACCGGCTGGGCAGCTATCCGCACGAACTCTCCGGCGGCATGCGGCAACGCGTGATGATCGGTATGGCGCTCGCGCTCGAACCGCGCCTGGTCATCATGGACGAGCCGACGACCGCACTGGACGTGGTCACCCAGCGGGAGATCGTCGCCGAGCTGATCCGCTTGCGTGACCGGCTCGGTTTCGCGGTCCTGTTCATCACGCACGACCTGTCGCTGCTCATCGAACTCGCCGACTCGATCGCGGTGATGTACGCGGGCAAACTCGTCGAACGCGCGCCCGCCAACGACCTGTTCCACAACCCGCGCCACCCGTACACGTCCGGTCTGCTCAACTCGTTCCCGCCGATGCACGGCGACTGGCAGCGGCTGACCGGCATCCCCGGCTCCCCGCCCGACCTGCGCCAACCGCCCTCCGGCTGCCCCTTCCACCCGCGCTGCCCGCACGCGTTCGCGCCCTGCCCGACCGACGAACCGACGCTGCGCACGATCGAGGACCGCGCCGTGTCCTGCTGGCTGCACGAAGTCGGAGAAGGAGCCCGGTCATGACAACGGTCCTGGAAGCGCGCAACCTGACCAAGAACTTCCCGGTACGCGGCCGGTTCGCGCTGCGCCGCAGCACCGTGCACGCCGTGCAGGAGGTCAGCATCGGCCTGGCCGCCGGCTCGGTCACCGCGGTGGTCGGCGAAAGCGGCTCCGGCAAGACCACCCTCGCCCGCATGCTCGCCAGGCTGATCACGCCGACCGGGGGAAGCGTGCTGCTCAACGGCAACCCGGTGCGCGGCGCGGCCGACCGCGCCTACCGCCGCGAGGTGCAGCTCGTCCTACAGGACCCGTTCTCCTCGCTCAATCCGATCCACAGCATCCGCTACCACCTCGCAAGGCCGCTGCGCATCCACGGTTTCCCGGCCGGGGACGACGCGATCAGCGAACTCCTGTCCCGCGTCGCGCTCACGCCGCCCGAGCGGTTCATCGACAAGTACCCGCACGAACTCTCCGGCGGCCAACGCCAACGCGTGGCCATCGCGCGAGCGCTCGCGGTCCGCCCCGAGGTGCTCATCGCCGACGAGCCAGTGTCCATGTTGGACGTATCGATCCGGCTCGGCATCCTCAACCTGCTCGCCGACCTGCGTGACAACGAGGGCCTCGCGATCCTCTACGTCACCCACGACATCGCCTCGGCGCGCTACCTCGCGGACACCATCGTGGTGATGTACGCGGGCCAGATCGTCGAATCCGGCCCGGCCCGCCAGGTCACCGACGCGCCGGCGCACCCGTACACCCAGCTGTTGCTCAGCGCGGCCCCGGACCCCGACCGCACTGAACCCGCGACCGACCTCGCCGATCGAGGCGCCCCACCGAGCCTGATCCGCCCACCGGCGGGCTGCCGCTTCCACCCCCGCTGCCGGCAAGCCATGGACCTCTGCCGCACCACGGCACCGCACGCCCTGCCCATCAGCGCGGATCACACCGCGTCCTGCTGGCTGTACCAGGAAAAGCGCGAGTAACCCAACCCGTCCACCCCTCACCCACATTCCCACCCAAGTTCGGAGGTCACTCCATGCTGCCCAGAAAAACCGGCAAAGCCCTGATCACCGCATTAGCGGCGCTGGCCGCGCTCACCACCGTCACCGCCTGCTCCAGCCACGGTCCGTCGGCCAGTGGCGATTCGTCCACATTGGTCATCGAGGACAACCCGGTGTCCCCGTTCACCCGTGACTTCAACCCGTTCGACACCAACGACACGGCGTACCTGGTCAACGCGACCGGTCTGATCTACGAGCCGCTGTTGCAGTTCAACGTGATGAAGCCGGGCACCGTCTACCCGTGGCTAGCCAGCTCCTACGCCTTCAGCAACGGCGGCAGGACCGTCACCTTCCACCTCCAGCCCAACGCGAAATGGTCCGACGGCCAGGCATTCACCAGCCAGGACGCGGCCTTCACCTTCAACCTGTTGAAGCAGAACAAGGCCATCAACATCAACGGCATCAACCCGACGAACGTCAGCGCGCCGGACGCGCACACGCTCGTGCTGGGCTTCGACACCCCGCAGTACACCGACCTCTACTACATCGGCTCGGTCTACATGGTGCCCCAGCACGTGTGGCAGTCGGTGAGCAACCCGAGCACCTGGAACGACACCAACCCGGTCGGCACCGGGCCGTACCAGCTCAAGCAGTTCAACTCGCAGGGTTTCACGCTCAGCAAGACGAACAACTACTGGCAGGCCGACCAGGTCAAGATCGCCAACGTGCGGTTCCCGTCCTACGTGTCCAACACCTCGGCCAGCCTCGCCCTCGCGCAGGGCCAGATCGACTGGGGCGGCAACGACATCGCCAATATCGACAAGACGTTCGTCGCCGCCGATCCCACCCACAACAAGTACTGGTTCGCGCCGGTCAACGTGGTGACGCTGCAGCTGAACACCACCAAGCCACCGTTGAACGACCCGGCCGTGCGCAGAGCGATCAGCGCCGGTATCGACCGCAGCGCACTGTCCAAGATCGGTGAGACCGGCTACGAGCCGGCCGCGACCTCCTCCGGCGGACTGCTGCTCGGCGGCGTCGACGACAAGTACGTCGGGTCGGGCCTGAGCAACGACCTCGCCCAGAACAAGAACTCGGTCGCCTCGATCCTCACCGCCGACGGCTACACCCAGACCAACGGCAAGTGGACGAAGAACGGGGCCACCATCAAGTTCAGCCTGGAGGACCCGTCCAGCTACTCCGACTACTACGAGAACATCACGCTGATCTCCCAGCAGCTCAACGCGGAAGGCTTCGACACCACGCCGACCGGGACCACGCCCGACACCTGGGTGAGCGGCTACAACACCGGTTCGTTCCAGGCCACCATCCGCTGGGGCAACGTCGGCCCGACGCCGTACTTCCAGTACGACAACTGGCTCGACTCGAACCTGACGGCGCCCATCGGCACGGCTGCCACGGGCGACCAGACCCGCTTCAACGACCCGACCGCGCAGTCCGCGCTGGCCGAGTTCGCCAACACCGACGATCCGGCAACGCAGGCCGACGCGTTGAACAGGCTGCAGCAGATCGTCGCCCAGCAGGCACCGGTGATCCCGCTGCTCTACGGCGCGGCCTGGGACGAGTACAGCACCAAGAAGTTCACCGGCTGGCCGACCGCGGCCAACCCGTACGAGGACCCGACCCCGAACTCGCCGTTCCTCGAATACACCGTCCTGCACCTCACCCCCGTCTCCTGACCCCATGCCCGTGCGTCGCCCGGTCCCGCGCCGGGCGGCGCACCTCCCTGGAGGAACCCATGACCACAACCCAGTCCGCGACCTCGACCCCCACGACCGCCTCCTTCCCCACCGGGTTCCTCTGGGGTTCCGCCACGGCCGCCTACCAGATCGAGGGCGCCTGGGACGAGGACGGCCGCACACCGTCCATTTGGGACACTTTCGCACGCAGGAAGGGCGCAGTGCGCAACGCCGACACCGGCGACATCGCCGCCGACCACTACCACCGCTACGCCGAGGACGTCGCGCTGATGGCCGACCTCGGCCTGCCCGCCTACCGTTTCTCCCTGTCCTGGCCCCGCATCCAACCTGGCGGTACAGGCCCTGCCAACGCCGCCGGTCTCGCCTTCTACGACCGTCTGGTCGACGAGCTGCTCGGCAAGGGCATCACCCCGGTCGTGACCGCCTACCACTGGGACCTCCCGCAGGAACTGGAGGACGCGGGCGGCTGGCCGAACCGCGACACCGCCCACCGCTTCGCCGAGTACGTCGCCATGGCCGCCTCCCGGCTCGGCGACCGCGTGCGCACCTGGACCACCCTCAACGAGCCGTGGTGCTCCGCCTTCCTCGGCTACGCCTCCGGCGTCCACGCCCCCGGCCGCCAGGAACCCGCGGCAGCCCTGCGCGCCGCCCACCACCTCCTCCTGGCCCACGGCCTGGCAGTGGACGTCCTCCGCCAGCACGTGGCCGGCGCCCAGCTCTCCCTGGTCCTCAACCTGCACTCCATCAGGCCCGCACACCCCGCAACCGCGGACGAGGCGGCCGCCACCAAGATCGACGGCATAGCGAACCGGATCTTCCTCGACCCCGTCCTGCACGGCCGCTACCCCGACGACGTCCAGGCCGACACCGCGCACCTCCTCAACTGGTCCACCCTGGTGCACGACGGCGACCTCGCCCAGATCTCGCGCCCCATCGACGCGCTCGGCGTGAACTACTACACCCCGACCCTGGTCGCCGCCCACGAACCCGGCACGCCAGCGGTGCGCGACGACGGTCACGGCAACGGAACCGGCTCGCCCTGGGTCGGCGCCGACGACGTCGACTTCCTGCAACCCCCCGGCGCCCGCACCATGATGCAGTGGGCCGTCGACGCCACCGGCCTGCGCGACGTGCTGAGCAGGCTCGGCCGCGAGCACCCCGACCTGCCGCTGATCGTCGCCGAGAACGGTGCGGCGTACGACGACTACGTCGACCCCACCGGCCGGATCAGGGACACCGAGCGCATCGACTACGTGCACAGCCACCTGGCCGAAGTACGCCGCGCCATCGCGGAAGGCGTCGATGTGCGCGGCTACTTCGTCTGGTCGCTGTTGGACAATTTCGAGTGGTCGTACGGGTATTCGCGCCGATTCGGCATCGTCTACGTCGACTTCGCCACCCAGCGCCGCTGGCCCAAGGACAGCGCCCGCTGGTACAGCGGTGTCGTCGGAGCCAACGCCCTGCCGGCCCAGGAGCAGCTCAGCCCTTGATCGTCGGGACCTGCACGAACCCGGGCGGAGGTTGCAGCAGGAAGATCCCGGCCGTGCTCGGATCCGACTTCGGAATCCACGTGTAGTCCAGCACCGCGGTCCCGAACGAACCGTGTTCGGTCATCCGAATCGGCAGATAGGTGGACGGGTCGACCCAGATCTCGCGCCCCATGCCCGGCTCGTCGTTGCCCAGGTGCAGCGCGAGCCTGCCGTTGATGGTGTCGGTGCCGAGCACGCGGTCGTGGCCCTCCTGTATGTCCTGCACGATGCCCTGGGTCTGGCTCGGCATGGGAACCTTCGACCTGTGCACGACCTCGGCCCACTCACGCTGGCGATAGTCGATCGCGCGATCGAACACGGTGCCGTCCTTGCGGTACATGCTCTCGTCGAGCAGCGGTTGCCCCGACGTGCCGTCCTCCTCGATCCGGGACAGTTCCGGGTCGCCCTGGTCCTGCCACGAAATCGACAATCCACCGAGCTGCTCGCCCGAGGTCGACCGCTGGATCTCCTGCGCCTCCAGGACGTAGTCGCTCGCGGAGTTGACCGCTGCCGCTGTCCGGTCCACGACGAGCTGGATGGGAGTCGACGCGTCCGCCGTCGGAAACCGCCGCGTCGTCGTCGCACCGCTCGCCGCCGCACTGCTCGATGTCGCCGGCTTGGCCGCTTCGGCCGCGTTGGCCTTCGGCTCACTCTCGCCCCCGCGCTGGTTCGCCACCACAACCCCCACCGCGACCGCGGCAACCACGCCAACCCCGACCGCCGCCGCCCACCGCGGCGCGGCCCGATGCCGTCGAATCGGAGACACGTCGTTCAACAGCCGATGCAGCGTCCGCTCCGCGGCGTCGTCGTATTTCGGCAGGTCGCGGACTGGATTGCGGTCCGCCAGCGCGGAAACCATCGGATCGTCGATCATCGGGAAACCTCCGTGGCCAGATCGGACCGGGTGGATGTGAACGTCGAGTCGGGCTGATCAGCCCCCAACAACCGAGCCAGCCGCCGCCGCGCGCGATGCACCCGCACCTTCGCCGACGAGACCGAACAACCGAGCGCCACGGCCAGCTCCGCGCCCTGCAACCCCTCCCAGGCGACCAGCCGCAACACCTCCCGGTCAGCCACCTTGAGCTGCGCGAACGCCGTCGCGAACGCGTCCCGCCCCACCGCGTCGACCGCGAGATCGGGCGCGTGCCGCTGCCGAGTCGTCGACTGCAACCGCTCCTGCAACCGCCGCCACCGCGAGCTGCGCCGACGCTGGTTGGCCGTGCTGTTGCCGGCGATCCGATACAGCCACGGCAACGGCTGCTCCGGCACCGAGTCCCAATGCCGCCACGCCACCAGAAACACGTCGCCGACCGCCTCCACGGCGTCGGCCTCGGGTAACCGCCGTCGCAGGTAGGCGAGAATGTGTGGTTGATACCGCCGGTACAACCGAGCGAACTCGGCCTCCCGATCGGCCTCGGCCGAAGTCGTCATGGGCGTCCTGGTCTTCTGTGTCGCGTTCCGCTGTCAACCCGTATGGGTCCGGCACCCGCGCTGCGGTTACACCCGAAACGGACACCCGTCGAAATACAGAAAAGGTGTGGAAGCAATCTTGTGATTGCCACTCCACACCTTCTCTACCAGCCACTATGTGCGCCCGAAGGGATTCGAACCCCTAACCTTCTGGTGGTCGTCGCCTCAACTGGACGTTTCTCAACACCTCTCGTTGCGTTGTGTCGCAATGGAAACCACCTCTGGACGTTGATCGTCAGCTCCGGCTGTTTCGCGCCCATTTGTATGGGTAAAGTGCGGTGTTGATCATGTCCGTCACCTGGTCGACGAGGGCGTACCTGCCAGCCGTAAGCGGCATGCCCCGCGAGGTCCACGCCATGCATGCTATGTCCGTGGAGATCTGGGAGCACGGTGATCGTCGCTATGAGTGCACGTCGACGTACAGCGTGGCGGACGACTGCCGGATGCACGAGCTGACCGAGACGACCCCTCGGCCGGTCAACAACCGGCCGTGCTCGTCATGACGATTCCCGACGCATTGCCCGAATCGCCCAGCTTCGCTCCCGCGCCTGCCGCAGACGTGACCTTCGCCGTCTCTGGCCCGTGCGAAGTGCCGTGGCCGATCTTGTCCCGCTTTCTGGAGACCATCTACACGACCGGCGACGTCCCTCGTCCCGAGTGACCTGCACGCGCGCCGATGGCTGCTCGCTGACCTGCGCCAATCCCCTCCCGTTCGCCCGACACGAAGCGCTCACATGGCCGGTGGCATCGGGTCAGGGCGTGTTCTCCCGCCTTGACGCGGTGCGACCGGCCGTCGTCATGCTCGACGCGTCGGGTGGAGGTCAGGCGTTCTCGGGGAACGGCTCGTCACTCCAGCGAAACCACGCTCGGTCGCCCTCGACATGGAGAAGGAACTCGGCTACTGGACCATCGGGCGAGACCAGCGTCATCGTGCTGGCAATCTGCCCGTAGGCGGTCTCCCAGGCCGGAAAGTCCTCGGCCTCAAGAAGCTCTTGTTCGCGATCGAAGAGGCCCTTGACCTGGCTGAATGCGGGCGCGGGAACGAATCGCCCGTGGAGCCACGGCCAGTCAGCCTCATCAATGACGATCTCGCCAATCGGCTCCTCGTCGCGGACGAGCCGCCAAACCTGGTCTCCGGTCGTCATCGCCCCTCCATCGTGGCCTTGGCCTCGACCAAGCTTGCCGCGCCGGTCTGACGGTTCGTGCTCGGGCAATGAAGCCGCGGTGGTCATGCCGGATACTGGAGCGGTGCTGACACAGCAGGATGCACGTCACCTGGTTGAAGACGAGCTTGCGGCGATGAACGTCCCCGAAGGGCTGGTCATCATCGAGGTCCGGGAGGTGCCGGTCGGCTGGATCTTCTTCTACGACTCGGTACGGCATCAGCGATCAGGATCGCTGTCCGACGCTCTCGCGGGTAATGCACCGCTGCTCGTCGACCGAGAGACCGGAGCAGTCCATGCCACTGGCACCGCGCGTCCCGTGGAGGACTACGTCGCCGAGTACATCGGGACGCGGGCTCAGGACTGACATCGTCCAGTGGCCGGTGGCGCGTAGCGTTGACGGGCGTCGATCGCCGTAACCAGCTCGACCAGGCCGGCCACGCGGCGATCGTCACGGCCTGGCCCCTGCTCGCCAGTTGGTCTCTGGAGTCCGCGCGCTGCTGGTGGCGCTGCCCTGTCGCCTGGCAGGTCTCGCCGCGCCCGGCTGCCGGGCCGTGAGCGGAGCGGCAGGCCCGGGCATAGCCCGGGCGTTGGTTGCGGCGAGTGGCTGCCAAGGTGACGGGCCAGCGCGCCGCCAGCGGCGCGCCTTGATCCCATAGAGCCAAATTCGGCAGCTGAGACTGTCCAGCAGATGACGAGCAGGCAACGAGCGCCGTCATCCGTTCGGGCGACGAATGTCGTCATAGGCCTATGCCGGACCACAGGTGGACCGGTACACTGGTGGACCGAATACTCGGAGGGTTTCGGAGGGTTATAGACGTGTCCCGAACCGGTGAGTCCAGCCAGGACTTGACCTGGATGTTCGAAATGTGCCTACCCCAGCCTGAACGTTGGGTAGGCACCACACCTGACTTCGTCGACGACAAGTACTCGCCCCTTTGGGGGCCGAACGAGATGCACGAGATCTACAAGGATGCGGAGGAAGCTGCGCGAGACGAGTTGGACGATGCTTTGAAGAATCTGGTCGAGATCGGTGATCCGCTGGGCATGACCGGTGCTCGAATCAAGGTCTGGGACGGGATTGGTGCTAAGGGTCGGCCGGTCTGCGTCATTGAGGCAACAGCCGACCAACTAGCGGAGGGGCGGCTTCGTCTTGCCAACTGGCATATACAGAAGGCGCTTGGCGACGTCGAACTCGCGCGGAAAGAGGTGCGCGTACAGGTCGTCAAGGCGGCCACTGAGAGCCGTATGAGCCGCAATTCGATCGCACGTGTCGTCAGTGGTTCTCTGGCACGACGCCTGGTCTTGCAGTTGTTGGCAGGCCACGACTTGGTCGAAGCGATTCGGGATTCGCTGCCTACATGGCAGAGCCGATATCGGCGCTGGTACCCGCCAGACTTTGACACTGCCACAAAAGCGGAAAGCCGATACCTGGGTCCGTTCCGATACGGTCCCGTCGAACTTTCCCTAGCGTCTAGCGGGCAGGTCTATTTGAGGCTGGTCGATATAGATGGCCCTGATGAACGAGACTTCCCGATACCAACTGACAACGATGACCCTGACGTGCGCGAGTTCTACGATGCTCAAGAGAAACGCTCGCATGGATACGCCAGGGAAGTCCTGCCACTGTTGACGGAGGCTGGGTTCAAGGTCCAGATGTCGGGAGGCACCGAAGCTCTGGCAGGAGACTTGGCGCAGACCCTGTGGGGCGGCCCGCTACTGGTTACTGACAGCTGACCGGGGCGCGCAGAGCAACAAATAGCCCGCTCATGCTGACGGGAGCGCTTCGACCAACTCCGTCATACTGATGATCACGTAGGCTGCGCCAGCTTCGGTGAGCCGCGTCACTTTGCCAGGTTTGTTGGCATAGCCGATAACACTGACTCCCGCCGCGCGGCCTGCGTCTATGTCTGTAGTCGAATCGCCGACCATTACAGAATCGTCAGGAGCTGCGCCAAGCGCCGTCATTGCATTGTCCAGCAGATAAGGACTGGGCTTGAGTATTGCCGGGTTCGGGGTGGAGCGAGCCGAGATATGCGCGACGTATGGCCGAAGGTTATGCATGTCGAGGTACGCCTCAATAGCGAGGATACTGTTATTGCTCACGATCGCTAATGGACGGCCCGTAACCGACCAGAAGCGCAGGAAATCGTGTGCGCTAGGCGTGGGGACCGCGCTGGTGATCGCCTCAACTTCATGAGCGGTGAACGCCGCGTTGACGAATCGAGCTTCTGTCTCACCAAGGGTCGCCGCGTAGCTGAGCACGTCGAACGGGTCCTCGGACTTTTCGATCTCCGGCGGTAGCTCGCCAAACCCACCGTCGGCTAGGACGACGCAAAGCTGTTCAACCACGGCCGGCGCAGGGAAACCTGAGAAGACACTGCATACCGGGCCGTCGAAGTCGAGCAACAACGCTGCGCTGTCGGCGAGCAAGCGTGCAAGGGCAGTCACCGAACGTACTCCGTTGACACGGTGTTCCACATGCTGTCGAACCAGGTGCGAGCCTGGTCGACGTACTGGGAGCCGGTAGAGGTGTCGTCGTCACTAATGGAGTGATGGAACAGGATGGCGTCCTTGCCCATGAGGTCGTAGATCGCGCGAGGTTCGCCACCCAGCGAGATCACATGCTCGCGGACGGGGTAGAAGCCGAAGAACGCTTCCTCGTTGTTGACCAGATAGAGCTTGAACAGCGGCGCTGCACGATGTACGCGGACCTCGGCGGTCGCTTCCTTGATCAGGCCCATGTCCTGAAGCTCGGTCACGTTGTCGACGATGGCCAGGGTGTTCCGCCGCATGATCTCGGTTGCACGGGCGCGGAACTCGGGACTATCGGCCAGGTCGTCAACCTGGCACGGGATAGCCATGGGCTGTGTTGTGTCCGGCACGAGGATGCGGACGTGGATCGACTCGGGACGTAGCCGGCCGATGCGGATCTTGTCCAACGGTTCCTGCACGACGCCATGCAGCGTCTCGCCGGAGAAGCCGGCGAAGTCTATCGTGACCTGTTGCGCCTCGAATGCGCGCTCGATGTGCGGCCGGAGGCCGATAGGTCGCTCGGTACGTTCGCGGACGAATACACCGCTGCCTTGACGAGAGACGATCAGACCCTCTTCGCGCAGCTCACGTAGGGCGTTCTGCACGGTCATCGCGGCGACGCCGTAGGTCTTGGCCAGCTCGTTGCGGGACGGGAGTTTGTCGCCGGGCTGGAACTTCTTGGTCAGGATCGCAGCGCGCAGAGCGTTCGCGACCTGAACATACGGCGGTCGCGGGTCGTCCGGATCGAGGGACATGGCCCATACCTTCCTGTCGTGGCTACCTGTGGCTACCGCGCTGGGATGCCATGTTTTGCCACTTTTCAAGTGGTATTCCCCAGGGTATGACCTGCCTAGGCAGGCTGTCTAGCTAGGCCGCATTGCCATATGTTGACTTGACTAGGCAGGCTAGCTACTCTGGCCACGTCAGACAGATTCGGTCGCGCTGATCAGGCGCGATGAGCCAGGGAGACAAGTCATGGCAGTGGAGCGCGGACGACGCTTCGAGATTCCGTTCGATGAGCTGTACCCGGAGGGCCTGTACCTGGTCGGCGAGATCCAGCCAATGACCGAGTACCAGTCGCAAGAGGACAAGGCGCGGAACCGACCGGTCCGGCCCCGTACCGACGAGGCCACCGGCCTGGCGCTATTCCGCGGGACGTTCGCCGATCCCTCGGCTGAGAAGGACCGGGACAAGTCGGTCCAGATCGAGTTTGCGGCCAAAGTTCAGCCGGTGCCGCCGGTTGCGGTTCCGGGCATCCCGTTCCGGCCCGTGGTGCTGGAAGGGCTGACGGTTCAGCCTCGCGCGGAGGCTTCCGGTCAGGCCAAGTGGATCACTTGGGTTGTCCGGGCTACCGGGATGCGGGCGGTTGACGCGGTTGGTAGCGGCAAGCCGTCTCGGTCGGGCAGTGCCTCGACCCAGGGCGAGCAGAAGGCCGCCTAATGATCGCGGCGCGGCCGTCGCGTGAGGCGGTCGCCCGTTGGAACAACGCGTATGCCGAGCAGACGGCGGCGATGTTCGCGGCGATGCGTGCATCACCGGTCGATGTCGCGACCGTCCGTCGTCTGGCTCGGTCCTACCTGAACGTGGCGTTGGCGTGGCGCGTGCTGGCCGCTGACTTCGCCGCCCCGTTGTGGGCACGTCATGCCGCGTCGATCGCGGCGGAAGAGTTCGAGCGTCGGGCGCGGCTGGAGGACTACCGCGCTGACCTGGCTGCTCAGGCAGACGAGGACAACCAATGAACCCAACCGGAGAGACCAATTTCTCGGTGACATGCTGGCCGAGGCGGCGGTCGACCGCATTCGGGCAGGAGATCCGGCCCGGACAATTCGGCCTGGTAATCAGGTTCGACCCGGTCGACATGATGATCACCCAAGCGCCGTTTCCGACCGGGACAGCGGACTTCGTCCGGTGGTGCCGTCAACTGTCCCGCGCGGCTGGGCAGGTCGCGACACAAGTAGAGAACGCAGCCAGTGCGCCACGTCATTACGCCGACGACGAGACTGCGCATGGCGACCGCGTGGACGGGGGTGATCCCCAGTGGTGACCGTGTATCGCATGCCGAACGGGGACCCGTTCGCCGTCGTGATCGACCCGGACGCGTCAGCCACGACCTCGGTTGCACCGGACGGTAGCGCGGTCACGGTCACCTTCCGGCAGGACGGCAAGACGCCGTGCTCGCTGATCGTCCCGGAATCGGTTGCCGCGCAGGTCTTCGGACCGGATTACCGCGCGGCGTTCACGGACGGCTCGGCTGGGACGAATGGAGGTGAGCTGTGATGGGCAACGCTCGTCCAATGGGCTACACGAAGGCAGAGAACGACATCGACTATGTGGTCACCACGCACGGTTGGGCGTTGGGGCGCGAGCTGCGCAAGGTGTTGGTGGCTGCCGATTTCAA
>DASZJG010000077.1:0-66902 GCA_035948315.1 Pseudonocardiaceae bacterium
GGCCCGATTTGACTCGGCTGCCCGGTTCGCTGCATACTGATCACAGCGAAGCCTGTTAAGGCTGAGAAGTGAACCCGTGGGGTCTCCGGACGGTGGCGTCACGGGTTTCGCGCTGTCTGGGCCCGATTTGACTCGGCTGCCCGGTTCGCTGCATGCTCTTTGTGCGAAGCCTTCTGAGGCTGAGAAGTGGGCCCGTGGTGCGTCCGGACGGTCGTGTCACGGGTTTCGCGCTTTCTAGAGTTCGATCACGTCGTCGATGATCGGCATGATTCGCCTGCGCCAGTCCCCGCCCGCGCCGAAACACCACCCCGCCGCGTCGGCAATCCAGCACAGTGGCTCCTGCTTCGAGTCGTGGTGGTCGTAGCTGAAGTTGCAGCTGGCTGGCTGATCACGCAGCTGATTTCGGATCGTCTTCGCGTCGAACCGGTCTCGTTCGGCTCGTGAGTCGATGACCAGCCGATGCGAGCCAATCTTCAACAGGTCGGTTATCGCCAAATCAAGGCACTCCTGCCGGGCGATCTCATCAGTCTTGGGCGTGTACGCGGTCTGATAGATCCGGACAGCGATCGGCAGTCGCGCGATCTTGTCCGCCACAACTCGCCGACGAGGTGGTTTCTCGTGGTAGAAATGCAACTCGCGTTGGCCGGGCATCAGCAGGCCGGCGAGTTTTCGGCGAAGCGGCTTGAGCTGAGCCGGTTCGACGAGCGCGACGCAGAGGTAGTAGCGACGGTCTCGTTCGGACTCGTCCATGAACGCGTGTACTGCCACGAGAGGTGGGGCCTTCCGCAATCCGACCATCGGTGAGTGATCGGTTACGGTACGGCACCAAACCTGAGAAGATTTGTCCGGTCTCTGGTTTTAGCTCGGAATGTCTGCTAATTGCCTCTGTGTCTACTAGATGGCTACTTGCGACGGGTGACCGTGACGCCTTGGCCGGGGCGCCAGAGTTGGATGACCAGTTCTTCGGCGTCGTGGTCGACGGAGGTGAGCACGGCTTCGGTGAGGTCCACGACGAAGGCGTGGAAGTCGCCGGGCGGCTCTTGGCCGGTACGCATCGCGTCTTTTTCGGACTGGGCGACCACCTCCGAGGCGACGCCGGCGATTTTGGCGTCGCCGGCGTCGCTGGGGTGGGCATGGATGGCGAAGCGGCCGTCGCGTTGGAGGTCGCGGGCTTTGACGGCGTGCAGCATGGAGCCGAAGCTGAGGTTGTCGTTGTTGAAGTCGACCTCGCTACCGCTGACCCTCGGCGAACCGTCCTTGCGCAGGGTCGCGAGCACGTGTGTCTCGTGCGCCTCGAACCTGGCGCGGATCTCGGCGGCCAATTCGGGGGCTTCCTGCTCGAACTGTTTCCATGACGTCATGCCGGCAGCATGTCAGCGGGGTCCGACACACTGTCGTGCTCGGCGAAGAACGGGGCGGGCGGGTACGGGTCGGCGACGCGGCCTGCCGGTTCTTCCCAGTCTTCCTGACGTCCCAGTGCGGTGAGGTCGAGCATCTTGTAGGCGCCGCCGAATTCCTCGGTGCCTCGACCGAATGTCGAGTAGGTGTGGAACACCTCGTCGCCCTCGCGTAGGAAGCAGCTGTAGCCGCTGTGTTCGCTGGGTTCCTCGGTCGCCCAGGCCATTCCGGCTTTCTTCAGTTCATCGGCGTTGCGGTAGTTCAGCATCACGGGGGCTACGGATTCGTCCAGGGAGACGTGAAAGTCGTAGTTGAACCGGCTGCCGAAGGACGAGTAGAAGCCGAACGTCCAGCCATGCGCCTGCTTGAACTCGGCGATCTTGGGGTAGGGGGCGCGGGCCACGGCCGCATAAGTGGTGTCGCGTGCGGCGACATGGCGCAGCATGCCTTCGGAGATGTCGTCGACGCCCGCCGTGCAGCCGGGGCAGCCCGCGTCCCAGTGGGGCGCGAACATGAAGTGTTGCACGACGAGTTGCCGGCGGCCCGCGAACAGGTCGCGCAGGCCGACTTCGCCGTCCGGGCCGGTGAAGCGGTAGTCGGATTCGATGCGCACCATGGGCAGCCTGCGTCGGTCGGCCTTGAGTTGGTCGCCAAGGCGGGTGAATTCCTTTTCGCGGGCGAGAAGTTCGCGGCGCGCGGCGAGCCACTGGTCAGCGGGGACGATTTCCGGCAGGGACATGGGATTCTCCTGTTAGTTCGGTGAGTTGGTTGGTCAGGAAGCGGTGTTGGGCCTTGCTCATGGGGAGGGCCAGGGCGGCGCGGTAGGCGTCGGCTGCTTCTGCTGTGCGACCCAGTCGGCGGAGGAGGTCGGCTCTGGTCGCTGGCAGGAGTGGGTAGTCGGGTAGCTCGATGGTGTCCAGGATGGACAGTCCGGCTGCCGGGCCGTCGGACATGGCCACGGCTACGGCGCGGTTGAGTTCGACGAGAGGGGACGGGTTGACGGTGGCGAGATGGGCGTACAGGCGGGCTATCTGTGGCCAGTCGGTGTCCGCCGCGGTCTGGGCGCGGGCGTGACAGCCGGCTATGGCGGCTTGGACCTGGTACTGGCCTACTCGCTCGCGACGGAGGGCGGTGGTGAGCAGGGCCATGCCCTCGTTGATCTCGGGCTGGTCCCATCGGGTTCGGTCCTGGTCGGGGAGCAGGACCAGGTCGTCGGCGGAGTCGGTCCGGGCGGGGGTGCGGGCGTGGTGGAGGAGTTGCAATGCCAGCAGGCCCAGCACTTCGGGTTCGTCGGGCATGAGGTTGGCGAGGGCTCTGGTCAGCCGGATGGCTTCGGCTGCCAGGTCGACGCGGAGGGCGGTGTCGCCAGATGTCGGCGCGTAGCCCTCGTTGAACAGGAGGTAGAGGACGGCGAGCACGCCGGTGGTGCGTTCCGGCAGCTGGTGCGCGGGCGGAACGCGGTACGGGATGCCGGCGTTGCGGATCTTGTTCTTGGCGCGGACCAGCCGTTTGGCCATGGTCTGCTCGTTGACCAGGAACGCTCGCGCGATCTCGGCGGTGGTCAGGCCGGCGAGGGTGCGCAGGGTCAGCGCGATGCGCGCGTCCATCGCGAGTGCGGGGTGGCAGCAGGTGAATATCAGCCGCAGGCGGTCATCCGGGATTTCTTCGACGGCGGCGTCGGGTTCGGGCACGGTCAACTCCCGCAGCTTGGCGGCTTCGACGCCGCGCCTGCGGAGGCGGTCGGTGGCCTGGTTGCGGGCGACCGTGGTCAGCCAGGCGCCAGGTTTGCGCGGCACGCCCTCGGTCGGCCAGCGTTGCAGGGCCTTGGCGAACGCCTCCTGGGCGCATTCCTCGGCGAGTTCCCAGTCGCCGGTGGTGCCGATCAGGGTCGCCACCACGCGACCCCATTCGGCCCGGAACGCCTGCGCGACCGCGTCCTGCGCCGAGGTCACTGAAACCACAGTGGACGGACCTCGATGGTGCCGATGTTCGTGGTCGGGTGCTTGGACGCGATCTCGATGGCCTCGTCGAGATCGGCGCAGTCGATGAGGTCGTAGCCGGTGATCTGTTCCTTGGTCTCGGCGAACGGGCCGTCGACGACCACGACGTCGCCGCCGGTCACCCGGACCGAGGTGGCATCGGGAGTGGGCCGGAGGCGGTCGCCGTGCACGAGCACGCCCCGGCCGACCATCTCCTCGATCCACGCCGCGAGCTGCGTGGCCGCGGCATCGTCCAGGTCGTGGCTGGTGCCGAGCTGCGTCTCGTCGGCGGCATGGATGAGCAGGTACTTCACGGGTCCTCCCGGTGGTCGGTTTGGTTCGACGCCACTACGACGAACGGGACCACCGGAATTGGACAGCCGCAACCGCGAATCGCGATTCAGTGGGAGTGCTGATCCGCTGCGTCCGAAGAGTGAATTTTGTCGGGAGCGCCGCCCATCATGCGCAGCATGGGCAGGCCGCCGGTGCGCAGGAACCGGTAGATCAACAAGCCGGCGACCAGCAGGAACACGATGTTGAGCCAGCTGGTGTAGTCCCAGCTGACGCCGCCGGTGGGCAGGTGCGCGGAAGCCCGCGACGGGATCCAGCCGAACCAGCGGAACAGCAGCTCGACGAGGTACCCGGCGATCGTGGCGGTCGCGTAGAGGGCGGCGCCGAGCAGCAGCGCGGTCTTCGTGCCGTAGTAGCGACGGTAGATGTTGAGGATCGGCAGGATGATCAGGTCGGCGAAGATGAACGCCACCACGCCGCCGAAGCTGATGCCACCGGCCCACAACACGACCGCGAGCGGCACGTTGCCGATCGAGCAGACGAAGCTGAGGATCGCGACCAGAGGTCCGATGAGCGGACCGATGATGGCCGAGCCGGTCGGGTCGTGCGCGAGGAACAGGCTCTGCCAGAACGAGTCGGGCACCCAGGCGGCCAGCACGCCTGCGATGACCAGCCCGATGACCAGATCGCGGACGATCGCCGCCCACTCCATCACGAACACGTTGGACACCGAGGTGAAGCCGGCGGGGGAGAACAGCTTGCGCCAGAACGGCGCGTCACCCTCGACCGACATGTCCATGGCCGCGTGACCCTCCATGGAGCCTGCGATGCCCTTGTCGGCCTGGGCGCGGGCGGCGCGCACCAGCGCGGGGCGGATGAGCACGCGGAGCAGCAGGGCGAGCAGCACGATCATGATCGGGCCGCCGATGAATTCGGCCGCGGTGAACTGCCAGCCCATCAACAGGGCCAGGATCACGCCGAGTTCGACGACGAGATTCGTGGACGCGATCATGAACGCGTTGGCCGCGATGAAGTCGGCGCCCTTGCGAAACAGGGCGCGGGCCAGCGCGGCGGCCGCATAGGAGCAGGAGGAGGATGCCGCGCCCAGGGCGGCGGCGATGGCCAGCGTGCGCGGTGTGGCGTCGCCGAGCAGTCGCACGATGGTGGACTTCTTGACCAGGGCCTGGATGAGCGCGGAGAGGGCGAAGCCGAGGATCAACGCCCAGAGGATCTCCCAGGTCATCGACCCGATCATGCCCAGTGCCCTGCCGATCGCCGACACGATGACGCTCCCTTCACGCTGCTACCCCCTGGGGGTACCCGAACAGCCTGTTTCATACCCCTAGAGGGTATGCATCGTCAAGCGTGGCGAGACCGGGCCAGCCGGAAAATCGCCCGAACGGGGCCGCGAACCGAGAGTCTCCGCGCATCGCGGGACCACTCGGCGTTATCGTCTCGGGGTGTCCACCGCCCGCGCAGAACGCCTTGTGAACCTGGTGCTGTGTTTGCTGTCCACCCGGGCCTACCTTTCTGCCGAGCGGATTCGCGGCATCGTGCCCGGCTATGCGGACGCGCCCAGTGACGAGGCGTTCTTCCGCATGTTCGAACGCGACAAGGCCGAACTCCGCGATCTCGGCATTCCGCTGGAGACCGGCCGCAATTCCGCGTTCGACACCACGGACGGCTACCGCATCGCCCGCCGCGACTACGAACTCGGCGAGATCGACCTTGAGCCCGACGAGGCGGCGGCGGTCGCGCTCGCGGTGCGGCTGTGGGACTCGCCGGAACTGACCGGCGCCGCGCACGGCGCGCTGCTGAAACTGCGCGCGGCCGGGGTCGACGTGGACGACGACGCGCCCTCGGTGGTCGAGCCGAAGGTGCGCACCAGCGAACCGGCGTTCGGTCCGCTGCTGGCCGCGGTGGATGCCAAGCAGGCGGTCACCTTCACCTACCGCAGGCCGTCCTCGGCCGAGCTGATGAAGCGCACGGTCGAGCCGTGGGGTGTCGCTTCCTGGCGCGGCCGCTGGTACCTGGTCGGGCAGGACCGCGACCGGCAGGCGCCGCGCTGCTTCCGGCTGTCCCGGATGGTCGGCGAGGTGAACCCGATCGGCAAACCGGGCGTCGTGCAGCGGCCGGATACCGTGAACCTGATGGAGTACGTGCTCGGCGCGGGTGGCGACGAGCGCAAGACGACCGCGCGGGTGTGGGCGGCGGCCGGTCGGGCGCACGGGTTGCGCAGGCGGGCCAAGATGATCGGCAGTCGCGTCATCGACGGGGTCGAGGGCGACGAGCTGGAGATCGAGCTGTTCCAACTGGAATCCGGCGCGGGCTGGCTGGCCGGGCTGGGCCAGGACGTGGTCGTGCTGGAGCCGGAGGTGTTGCGCAAGAGCGTGCGCGAGCACCTGCTCGGCGTGCTCGACGCGAGCAGGCGCCAGCTGAGCACTGAGGGGTGGCGTTCATGAGCACGGCCGCGGATCGGCTGCCACGGCTGCTGGCGCTGGTGCCGTACCTGATCGCGCGGCCGGGCATCCCGGTCGAGGAGGCCGCGGCCGACTTCGGGGTGAGCGCGCGGCAGCTGCGCAAGGACCTGGAACTGCTCTGGATGTGCGGTCTGCCCGGTTACGGCCCCGGTGACCTGATCGACCTGTCCTTCGAGGGCGAGACCATCACGGTGACCTACGACGCGGGCATGCGCAGGCCGCTGCGGCTGACCGCGGCCGAGGCCACCGCGCTGCTGGTCGCGCTGCGTGCGCTCGCGGACACACCCGGTGTCGACGATCCGGACGCGGTGCGCCGCGCGCTGGGCAAGGTCGAGGCGGCGGCGGGTGCGGCGCAGCCGGCCGGCATGGTGGTCGGGCTGGCCATGCGCGAGGAAAGCGTCATACCCGAGGTGCGCGAGGCGGTCCGGGACGCGGTGCAGCGCCAGCGGGCCCTGCGCATCACCTACTACACGGCCTCTCGGGACGAGATCAGCGAACGCGTGGTCGACCCGATGCGGGTGCTGCTCGTCGACGGGCGCAGCTACCTGGAGGCGTGGTGCCGCTCGGCCGAGGGCGTGCGCCGGTTCCGGCTCGACCGCATCGACCAGATCCAGGTGCTCGACGAGCCGGCCGTGCCGCCGCCGCACGCCCAGCAGCAGGACGTGTCGGAGGGGCTGTACCGGCCGGGCGACGACCAGTCCGAGGCGCAGCTGGTGCTGGAGCCGGACGCGCGCTGGATCGCCGAGTACTACCCGGTGGAGGACCTTCAGGAGCTGTCCGGCGGCCGGGCCAGGGTGCGGATCCGCTATTCGGACACGGCCTGGATGATCCGGCTGGTCCTGGCCCAGGCTGGTGAAGTCGCCGTGGAGGAGCCCGAGGAACTGCGTGCCGGGGTGCTCGAGCGGGCGCAGGCTGCGCTGCGCCGGGCCGATTCGGTACCGGCAAGCTGAAGATTCCCGCTGGTCAGGGAGATTCACCCGGGCAGTCAGGGAAGACAGCACGGATTCCAGCCGTGCGGATCACCAATCTTGTGGGCGCAAACGCTACGGTTGGTGCGTGCCGTACCTGCTCATCCTGTTGCCGATCGTCGCGGTCGCGATTGTTCTGCTCGTGTTCATCGCAATCCGACTGCGCGGCGCGCTGCGAAGGTTTGGCATGGTGCGTGGCTGGCTGAACGATCAGCTGACCGACCGTGGCGGCATGTTGCGGGCACGCTCGGCCGCGTTGGCCGTCGCCGTCGAGGACTTGAGACGACCTGGGGCAACCGGGGATGTCTCGCGTATCATCTCAGATCAGGACCGTTAGGAGGCCCGCCAGTGTTCAACGCGCTAGAGCCGTGGCACATCATCGTGTTGGTCATCGTGCTCATTGCCCTGTTCGGCTACAAGCGTCTGCCGGCCGCGGCCCGTGGTCTCGGTCAGTCGATGCGGATCTTCCGCTCCGAAGCGAAGCAGATGCGCAGCGAGGGCGGCGACGAGGCCGACGGCGGCCAGGCAGCGGGCCAGCAGGCTCCGCAGCAGTACGGCCAGCCGCAGCAGTTCGCCCAGCCGCAGCAGTATGCCCAGCCGCAGTTCGCCGCGCCGCAGCAGATCGCCCCGGTCCAGCCGATGCAGGCCCAGCCGGTGCAGCCGGTCGCTCAGGCCCCCGTCGCCGCGCAGGCGCCCGCCCCGGCTCCGGCCCCCGCGCCGGCACCGCAGCAGCCCGCGGCAACGCCAGAGCAGCACTGACAGGGAACGGTCGGACTGGTGGAGGAGAACGAACTCCGCCCCAGTGGCGGTCGCGGCGAGAAGAAGGCGAGACGGAGCCGTCGGCGTAATCCCGACGGCACGATGACCCTTGTCGAGCATCTCTATGAGCTGCGCTATCGACTGGGCCTCGCCATCGTCGCCGCCATTGTCGGCGCGATCCTCGGTTTCGTGTGGTGGAGCTACGGAGTCGGACCGATTCCCTCGCTCGGTCACCTGGTGCAGGCGCCCTACTGTCAGCTGCCGCTCGGCGACCGCATCAACTTCGGCACGCTGGGAGCGGGCCAGGACAACTGCAAGTTCCTACAGCTGAAACCCTTCGAGGGCTTCTCGGTGCGCCTGAAGGTCGGTATCGCGGCGGGCATCGTGCTGGCCAGCCCGGCCTGGCTCTACCAGCTGTGGGCGTTCATCACGCCGGCACTGCACCGCAACGAGAAGCGCTTCGCCGTCGTGTTCGTGGTGTTCGCGTCGGCGCTGTTCGCCATCGGCGCGCTGCTCGCCTACATCGTCGTTCCCGAGGCGCTGAAGGTGCTGACCGGCGTCGGTGGCAGCGACTTCGTCGCGGCCTTCGCCGGTACCGAGTACATCTCCTTCATGATCTCGCTGCTGGTGATCTTCGGCATCAGCTTCGAGCTGCCACTGCTGGTCGTGATGCTCAACCGGGTCGGCGTGCTCAAGTACGCGAAGTTGAAGAAGTGGCGCCGCGGCATCATCTTCGTGCTGTTCGTGTTCGCCGCCATCGTGACTCCCGGCCAGGACCCGATCTCGATGGTCGCGCTGGCCGGCGCCCTGACGCTGCTGTTCGAGATCTCGATCCAGGTCTCGCGCGTGCACGACAAGCGCAAGGAGCGCGAGGACGTCGAGGGCGGCTGGGCCGGACTTTCCGACGACGAGGCTTCCCCGCTGCACCACACGCCGGAATCGGTCGGTCCGGCGACGACGGCCGAGGAGCTCGAGCGAACCGGCTTCGACGACGCCACGTGATCGCCGCCCTGCTGGTCAGTCCGGCGGCCGGGCGCGGGATCGCGTCCCGGATCGCCGGCACGGTCGCGCAGCGGCTGCGCGCGTCGGTCGACCGCCTGGACACGCTGGTCGCCGACTCGGCGCAGGGCAGCGTGGCGCTGGCCAAGGACGCGGTGGCGAACGGGGCCGACGTACTGGTCGTGCTCGGCGGCGACGGCCTCGCGCACACGGCGGTGCAGGCGTGCGCGGGCAGTTCGACGGCGCTCGCGGTGATTCCGGCCGGCACCGGCAACGACCTGGCCAGGGCGCTCGGCACGCCGGCCGATCCGCTGGCCGCGACCATGCTCACCGCGGATGCCCTGCGCGCCAACCGGACCAGGCGGATCGACCTTGGCCGGGTCGCGGGCGGCTCGTGGTTCGCGACCGTGCTGTGCGCGGGTTTCGACTCGGCGGTCAGCGAGCGGGTGAACATGCTGCGCTGGCCGGCCGGTCCGCGCCGCTACGACCTGGCCATTCTCACCGAGTTGACCAAGCTGAAGGCCAAGCCGCTGGTGGTGGAGACCGACGACACCACGCTGCGGCTGGACGCGACCATGGTCTCGGTCGGCAACTCGCGGTTCTACGGCGGCGGCATCCCGATCTGCCCGGACGCCGAACTCGACGACGGCCTGTTCGACGTGACCGTGGTCGGCGCGACGCACCGCCGCGACCTGGTGCGCATCCTGCCCAGGCTGCGCACCGGCCGGCACATCGAGCATCCGTCGGTGACCACGTTGCGCGCCCGCTCGGTGCGGCTGTCCGGCCTCAACCACTGGGTCGCGTACGCGGACGGGGAGCGACAGGCCCGGTTGCCGCTGACCATCCGCTGTCTGCCTGCCGCGCTCACTGTTCTAGGCTGACTTTTGATGGCTGAATATCTGATTTGTGGCGGTTTCGTCCTCACCATGGACCCGGAACTCGGCGACTTACCGGTCGGCGACGTGCACGTGCGCGACGGCGAGATCGTCGCGGTGGGGGAGCGGCTGTCCGCGCCGGACGCGGAACGCGTCGACGCTACCGACATGATCGTGCTGCCCGGCCTGGTCGACACGCACTGGCACATGTGGAACACGTTGCTGCGCGGGCTTTCCGACGGTCGCGACGACGCGCCGGGCTACTTCCTGATGTGCGGCGCGCTCGGCCCGGTGTTCACCGCGCGGGACTGCGCGGCGGGCGTCGCGCTGTCCTGCGCGGAAGCCATCGACGCCGGCTACACGACCGTGCACAACTGGGCGCACAACATTCGCGGGCCGGAGTACGCGGACGCGGAACTGGCCGTGCTCGCGGATTCCGGTCTGCGCGCCCGGTTTTCCTACGGCTGGTCGAACGGGCACCGCAACACCGAGCCGATGGATCTCGCGGACCTGGCGCGGCTGCACGGTTCCTGGCCGGGCGACGGCCTGGTGTCGTTGGGCATGGCCTGGCGGGGCACGGGCGGCAGTAATCCGGCGATGCGGGTGGACGCGTCGATCTACCGGGCGGAGATCGCGGCAGCACGCGAACTGGGCCTGCCGGTGACCGTGCACGCGAGCGGGCCGCCGACCGCGCGCGGTCAGATCGGCGTGCTGGCCGGTGCCGGTCTGCTCGGGCCGGACGTGCAGGTCGTGCACGCGAACGTGGCCGAGGACAACGAGATCGCGGCGATGGCCGACACCGGGACGGTGGTCAGCGTGTCGCCGTTCACCGAGTTGCAGATCGGCTACGGTCTGCCGCGCACCGGCGATTTCCTCGCGGCCAAGATCCCGACCGGGCTGTCGGTGGACACCACCGCGCTGTCCGGCAACGCCGACCCGTTCGCGATCATGAAGCTGACGCACGCGGTGCAGAACGGCCTGGCCGCGCACGAGTTCGCGCTGTCCGCGCGCCGCACGCTGGAACTGGCCACGATCGAGGGCGCCCGGACGATGGGCCTGGATCACCTGGTCGGTTCGCTGACGCCGGGCAAGCGGGCCGACGTGATCACGGTGTCCGAGCGTGGCCCGAACCTGGCGGTGCGCACCGATCCGGCCCGGCTGCTGGTGACCGCCGCGCAGCCGTCCAATGTGGACACGGTGCTGGTGGACGGTCGGATGCTCAAGCGGGACGGTGTCCTGACCACGATGGACGTCGCCGAGATCGGCGCGCGCGCCCGCGCGTCATTGGCCGGCGTGCTGAACCGGGCTCACTGGTAGAGCACGTCGCGGGCCGTGTCCAGCACGCATTCGGCCAGCACCGCGAGGGCGGGCGAGTCGAGTTTCCACTGGTGCCAGTACAGCGGCACGTCCAGCGGTGTGCCTCTGGCCAGATCGATGAGCCGGCCCGACGACCGGTCGGCTTCGGCTTGCTCCTCCGGGATCGTGCCCCATCCCAGGCCGCTGATCACCGCCTGCCGAAAGGCTTCGGTCGAGGGCACGTAGTGCCGCACCGCGTCGGCCGAGCGGGTCGCGCCGATCGCGCGTAGGAGGTTGTCCTGCACCACGTCCTTGCGGTCGAACTCGACCACCGGCACCTGCGGCAACCGTTCGATGAGCCGATGACCGGCCAGCCAACGCTCGTGGAACTCGCGGTTGGCCATCGCGTAGTAGCGCATCCGGCCGAGGCTGCGCACGGTGCAGCCCTGCACCGGCTGCGCGACCGAACTGACCGCGGCCATCACCAGGCCCTGGTGCAGCAGTTCGATCGTGTGGCCCTCGTCCTCCCGGATGAGTTCGAGGTTGATCGGCACCCGCGCGACCGCCCGCGCCATGGCCGGCATCAGCCACACGTCGGTCGCGTCCGCGCTCACCGCGAGCGGCATCCGGGTCGGCCTGCCGGTCTCGGGCAGACCGAGTTCGACACCGGCGTCGTGTTCGAGCTGGGCGAGCTGGCGGGCGAAGCGGACCACCACCTCGCCGGACTCGGTCAGCTGGATCGGCCGGGTGCGCAGCAGCAGGACCCGGCCGATCCGGTGCTCCAGTGCCTTGATCCGCTGGCTGACCGCCGAGGGTGTGACGTGCAGCAGCTGCGCGGCCGCGTCGAAGGTGCCTTCGTCGACGGCGGCGAGCAGGGTGCGGACCTGGTCCAGTGGCAGCTCGGACATCACAGTGGCTAATGGTACGTAAGAAACATTAGCTGTACTGATGTTCGATCGGTTTCTACCGTCGGAAGGGTGTTAGGTGCCGTGTTGGCCGGCCTGGGTACCGGCCTCTCCTTGATCGTCGTCATCGGTGCGCAGAACGCGTTCGTGCTGCGCCAGGGAATCCTGCGGGCCTACGTGCCCGCGATCGTGTTGATCTGCGCGCTCTCCGACCTCGTGCTGATCGTCGCAGGCGTGGCCGGCATCGGCGTCGTGGTGCGCGCGTTTCCGCTGGCCATCGAGCTGGTCTCGATCATCGGCGGCCTGTTCCTGATCGGCTACGGCCTGATGGCCGCGCGCCGCGTGCTGCGGCCGGCACGACTGGCCACCGACAACGGCGGAGTCGGCTCGCTGCGCGCGGCCGTGCTCACCGGTATCGCGCTGACCTGGCTGAACCCGCACGTCTACCTGGACACCGTGCTGCTGCTCGGGTCGGTCGCGAACAGCTACGGCGCGGACCGCTGGGCATTCGGCGCGGGTGCGGCGCTGGGCAGCGTGCTGTGGTTCAGCGGGCTCGGCTTCGGCGCGCGCCTGTTACGCGGCCTGTTCGCGCGGCCCATCGCCTGGCGGGTGCTTGACGTGCTGATCGCCGCCATCATGATCACGCTGGGGGTCGTGCTGTTTACCCGACTGGCGGGGTGATGGCCGCGTTGATCGCCGCGAGCAGCGCGTTGACCAGCGCGGCGGGCAGGCCGGCCTGTTCGAGGCCGGGCGCGATGGTCTGGGTGTTGACCGAGCGCGCGTTGGCCTGGACCGCTGACAGCAGGGCAACGTCGGTGGCGGAGTACCGGCCGTTGATGGCGTCGAGCTTGGTGGACAGCGTCTTGAGCTGCGCGGCCAGCGCGGCGTTGCCCACGTTCGGGTCCTGCACGACGGTGGCCGCCTGGCCCGCGTAGAGGTCGGTGAAATACATCGTGTCGTTCACGTCCGCGAGCACCTTGCCGGCGTTCGGGCCGTTCGGGATCGTGATGCTGTCACTGAGTTGCATGTCCGCTCCGTCCACGCCTGGCCAGTAGTTCGCCACGGTGCTGAGGTCGTAGTCGCCGCCCGATGTTGCCGAACCGGCGTACTGGTGCGCGACCGCCGTACAGCTGACCACGCCAACCGTGATCGACGGCAGGTCCTGGACATTGTTCCAGTCCGCGATCCAGAACTCCGGCATGGCCACCCCGGCGTTATAGCAGGCGTTGATCACGGCCGCCCAGTTCGACCCGCTGGTGTAGACCGTCGGTTCCTGTCCGGAGTTGCGCGAGTTCACCACCCAGCCGGGCACCTGGCTCGCGGAGGCGTCCCCCGGCTCGACGTCGAGCACCTGGATGCCGGGTCCCCAGACCGAGACCGACGGCGTGATGCGCACCTCGACCGATCCGGAGAACCGTGCCCAGGCCTCGGGAGGCCAGGCGAAGCTCGATGGTGGGACGTAACCGGCGACGATCGGCGTTCCGACCGGGATGGCCTGCCAGTTGACGCTGTCCTTCATCGGCCGTTGCGCGGAGACATAGGCGAGTGCACGCATCCCCCTCAATCTGCCATGGATGGGCCGGCTGGGCCAGTCGCGGCTGTTGACGGTACTTGCCTGGTCAACGTCCGATGCGTGGCAAAACCGCAGGTCGAACCGTGTCAGTTAATCTGGGCAGGTGGCTGATCGCGCCGCGCGCACCCCGGCCGAGGCTTACTCGGCTGCGAGGGAGCGCGCTACCTATCCTGAGCTGGCTGATTTCGTCGGGCTGTTGAGCTTCGAGCTGGACCCGTTCCAGCGGTCGGCCTGCGTCGCGCTGGAGAACGGACACGGCGTGCTGGTGTGCGCGCCGACCGGCGCCGGCAAGACCGTCGTCGGCGAGTTCGCGGTGCACCTCGCGCTCGCCGAGGGCCGCAAGTGCTTCTACACCACGCCGATCAAGGCGTTGTCCAACCAGAAGTTCGCCGACCTGACCGAACGCTACGGCCAGGACAAGGTCGGCCTGCTGACCGGTGACACCTCGGTGAACGGCGACGCTCCGGTGGTGGTGATGACCACCGAGGTGCTGCGCAACATGCTCTACGCCGGCTCGGGCACGCTGGACCGGCTCGGCTACGTGGTCATGGACGAGGTGCACTACCTCGCCGACCGCTTCCGCGGCGCGGTGTGGGAGGAGGTCATCCTGCACCTGCCGGAGCGGGTGCGGCTGGTCAGCCTGTCCGCGACGGTCAGCAACGCCGAGGAGTTCGGCGAGTGGCTGGTCGCGGTGCGCGGCGACACCACCGTGGTGGTCGACGAGCACCGGCCGGTTCCGCTGTGGCAGCACATGATGGTCAACGGCCGCCTGTTCGATCTGTTCGCCGAGGACAGCAAGGACAGCCGGATCCGGCTCAACCCGCAGCTGTTGCGCCGCACCGAGGAACTGGGCCGCTACGCGATTCCGCGCGGCTACCGGGGCCGGGGCGCGCCGAAACCGCGGTTCAAGCCGACCTCCCGGATCGACGTGGTCACCCGGCTCGACGCGGCCGGCCTGCTGCCCGCGATCGTGTTCGTGTTCAGCCGGGCGGGCTGCGATGCCGCGGTCGAGCAGTGCGTGCGCTCCGGGATGCGGCTGACCTCGCCGGACGAGGTCACCGAGATTCGCGAGGTGATCGAGCGCCGCACCGCCGGACTGCCCGAGGCCGACCTGCGCGTGCTCGGCTACTGGGAATGGCGCGACGCGCTGGAGCGCGGCTTCGCATCGCACCACGCGGGGCTGCTCCCGACATTCAAGGAAACAGTCGAGGAACTGTTCGTGCGCGGCCTGGTCAAGGCCGTGTTCGCGACCGAGACGCTGGCGCTGGGCATCAACATGCCGGCTCGCACGGTCGTGCTGGAGAAGCTGGTCAAGTACAACGGCGAGGCGCACGTCGACCTCACGCCCGGCGAGTACACGCAGCTCACCGGCCGCGCGGGGCGGCGCGGGATCGACGTGGAGGGGCACGCGGTCGTGCTGTGGCAGCCGGGCCTCGATCCCAAGCAGGTCGGCGGACTGGCGTCGACTCGCACGTATCCGCTGCGCTCCTCGTTCCGGCCCGGCTACAACATGGCGATCAACCTGGTCGGGCAGTTCGGCGCGGACAAGGCGCGCGAACTGCTGGAGCAGTCCTTCGCGCAGTTCCAGGCCGACCGTTCGGTGGTCGGGCTGTCCCGGCAGATCGAGCGCAACACCGAGGGCCTGGCCGGCTATGCCGAGCAGACGGAGTGTCATCTCGGCGACTTCACCGAGTACATGGCGCTGCGCAAGCAGATCTCCGATCGGGAGAAGGCGTTGACGCGGCAGAACTCCGCGTCGCGCCGGGCCGAGGCGGCCGAGTCGCTGGAGAAGCTGCGCAAGGGCGACGTGATCGCGGTGCCCACCGGTCGCCGTTCCGGGCTGGCCGTCGTCGTCGACCCGGGCGCGGATCCGCTGGTGGTCACCGAGGACCGGTGGGCGGGCCGGCTGTCGGTCGCCGATTTCCCGAGCCCGGTCGAGTCGCTGGGCCGGATGCGGCTGCCCAAGCAGGTCAACGTGCGCTCGCCGCAGTCGCGCCGCGATCTCGCGTCCAGCCTGCGCAACACCGGCATCGACGTACCGGCTCGGGAACGTCGTCGCTCCGGCGCCGCCGACGACGCCGAACTGGCCGCGCTGCGCAGGGCGTTGCGCGCGCATCCCTGCCACGGCTGCGAGAAGCGCGAGGACCACGCCCGCTGGGCCGAGCGCTACTACCGCCTTGAGGCCGACACCGAGCGGATTCGGCAGAAGGTCGCGGCCACGACGCACTCGCTGGCCCGAGCGTTCGACCGGATCCGGCGGCTGCTCACCGAACGCGACTACCTCGCCGGCGACGGCGACCGGGTCACCGCGAACGGCCGCAGGCTCGCCCGGCTGTACTCCGAGTCCGACCTGCTGGTCGCCGAGTGCCTGCGGGAGGAACTCTGGGTCGGCCTCGGCGCGGCGGAACTGGCCGCGGTCGTGTCCGCGCTGGTGTTCGAGTCGCGCCGCGAGTCACCGGTGGACGCCCGGGTGCCGGACGGGGCGGTCGGGGACGCGCTGCTCAAGACGGTCCGGCTGTGGGGTTCGCTGGAGGCCGACGAGCGCAGGCACAAGCTGGACGGCACCCGCGAACCGGATGCCGGCTTCGCCTGGCCGATCTTCCGCTGGACGCGCGGGGAGGCGCTGGAGAAGGTGTTGCTCGCGGCCGAGACGAACGGCCAGGAACTGGGCGCGGGCGACTTCGTGCGCTGGTGCCGGCAGGTCGTCGACCTGCTCGACCAGATCCGCGAAGTCCTCGACGCGAACGACCCGGTCGGCATCACCGCGGGCCGGGCGGTGACCGCGATCCGGCGGGGCGTGGTGGCCATGGGCATGAGCTGACGACCGCCCGACAAAGGTGCGTTCACGATGGCCGGGCGGGTAGGGCAAGCCGGTCGTCTTGTGGTTTGATCGCGGAAACGTGACCGGTGTTCTGGGAGGCAGAAAATGACCAGCCCGTACGGCCCGCCGGGCGGCAATGATCCACAGCAGTGGGGTCAGCAACCGCCCTACGGCGGAGCTCAGCCGCCGGGCTCGGAGGGCGCGCCGGGTTCGGGCGGGTTCCCCGCCCAGCCGCCCGGCTACGGTCAGCAGCCCGGTTACGGTCAGCCGCAGTACGGCCAACAACCGCAGTACGGCCAGCAGCCCGGTTACGGTCAGCAGCAACAGCAGCCGGGTTACGGCCAGCCGCAGTACGGCCAGCAACAGCAGCCGGGCTACGGTCAGCAGCCGAACCCGACGCAGCAGTACGCGCCCTACGGCCAGCAGCCGGGCCAGCCCGGCTACGGCCAACAGCAGTACGGGCAGCAGAACTTCACCGAGGGCAGCACCGACGGCCGGAAGAAGACCGGCATGTGGATCATCATCGCGGTGGTGGTCGTGGTGATCGTCGCGGTGCTGGCGATTCTCGCGTTCGTGTGGCCGGGCTTTCTCAACAAGCAGGTGCTCAGCCAGACCGATCTGCAGAGCGGCGTCACCAAGATCCTCAACCAGACCTACAAGGACAACGCGACCAACGTGTCCTGCCCGGCTAACGAAGCGGTGACCGTCGGCAACTCCTTCACCTGCACGGCAACCATCGGCGGCCAGACCAAGCACGTCCAGGTGACCGTGAAGACCACCGACGGCGTCTACGAGGTCGCCGAGCCGAACTGAGCCACCGAGACTCGACCATCCACATAGGACACCGAGTTCAGGTCCGGCACGATCACGTCGGCGGCGCCGAGTTCGTCCGCGCCGTGCGACGTGGTGACCGCGATGACCCGTGCCCCCGCGGCCCTACCCGCGCGCACGCCCGCTGGCGCGTCCTCGATCACCACGCACTCGGCCGGGTTCACCCCGAGTTGGCGCGCGGCGAGCAGGTAGCCCTCCGGATCGGGCTTGCCGTTGGTGACCGAGTCGGCGGTGACCAGCACCTGCGGCGTCGGCAGCTCGGCGGCCTTGAGCCGCGCGGTGACCAGCGCCAGGTTGCCCGAGGTGACCACCGCCCACGGCACCCCGGCATCGCTGAGCGTCTCCAGCAGCGCGTGCGAGTTGGCGTAGGCGCGCACGCCGCGGGTGTCGGCGACCTCCAGGTCGTCGAGCCGGGTGAGTGCGGCGCGGAAACCCTCGCCGGGCACCAGTTCGCTGATCGTCTCCGCGGAGGGCCGACCGTGGCAGACCGCCAACACCGCGTCGGCGTCGAAGCCGTACTCGGCCGACCAGGTCCGCCAGGCGCGTTCCACGGCGGGGATCGAGTCGATCAGGGTTCCATCGGCGTCGAACAGCACGGCAGCGCAGGTGAACTCCATGCCGCCAAGCCTACGGGCGGTTGTTCGCGAGAGCCTTGGTGAGCCGGTCCACGGAGGAGCCGATGCCCCAGCGTTCGCGCAGTTCGGCCAGTCGGTCCGGGTCGACGGGCTCGGTGGGCAGCACGTCGTCCGGGCGGTCCATGACGATCGGCGCGTCGGTGACCACGTTGACCACGCCGGGCGCGGCCGTCAGGTAGGCAGCGGCCTCCTCCAGCCTCGCGATGGTCTTGGCGGGCAGGCTCTTGTCCTTGTCGATCGCGGCCCGCAGCAGGCCGGTGAGGCTGCCGAACTGGGTGATCAGCTTCGCCGCCGTCTTCTCGCCGATGCCGGCGACACCGGGCAGCCCGTCCGACGGATCGCCGCGCAGCACGGACATGTCCGCGTAGGCCGGGCCGGGATGGCCGGCCGGGAGGGCATAGCGCTCGGCGAGTTCCGCGGTGCCCAGCGTTTCCGCCTTGGCCCAGCCCTTGCCGACGTAGATGACGACGGCCCGGGTCGGCTCCTCGCGGATCACCTGGAACAGGTCGCGGTCGCCGGTGATCACCTCGACCGGGGCACGGGTCTCGGTCGCGGTCAGCGTGCCGATCACGTCGTCCGCCTCATACCCGTGCGCCAGCGCGGTCGCGATGCCGAACGCGGCGAGCACGTCGCGGATGATCGGCACCTGCGGGGTCAGCGTGTCCGGCACCTCCTCGACGTCGATCCCGTCCGCTTCCTCGGCGACCCGGTGCGCCTTGTAGCTGGGCAGCGCGGCCACTCGGAACGCCGGCCGCCAGTCCGCGTCCAGACACGCGACCAGCCTGCTCGGGTGTCGGTCGGTGACGATCCGCGCGATCGTGTCGGTGAAACCACGCACCGCGTTCACCGGGGTACCGTCCGGCGCGGTCATCGAGTCGGGCAGCGCGTAGTAGGCGCGGAAGTAGAGGCTGGCCGAGTCGAGCAGGGCCAGTGGGGCCGTGGTCATGACGCCGAACCTACCGCCGTCCGCCCGGCATCAGCACGCCAACGCGCGCGCCCACTAGGCTTTCGACCATGTCGACACTGTCTGCCGTCCCCGACGTTGCCGCGCTGCGGGCCCGACTCCTGCGTGCGCGTCAGGCCGCGGCACGGGCCGGGGTGGACGCCCTCGTGGTCGCGCCCGGTTCGGACCTGCGGTACCTGCTCGGCGCCGTGGGGACCTCCTTCGAGCGGCTGACCGCGTTCGTCCTGCCCGCCGACGGCGTCGACGCCGTGCCGACCCTCGTGGTGCCGAAGCTGGAAGCACCCGGTTACGCCGACGTACCCACCGACGACCTCGGCGTGCGCGTCGCCACCTGGGTCGACGGGGAGAACCCGTACCGACTCGCGCACGGCGTGCTCGGCGCGGGTTCGACGAAGCTGGCCGTGTCCGACATGACGCCCGCGCTGCACGTGCTCGGCCTGCGCGACGAGGCGCCCGGCGTCGGCCAGGTGCTGGCCGGGCCGGTGCTGCGCGAACTGCGGATGCGCAAGGACGCGACCGAGATCGCCGCGCTGCGCGAGGCAGGCGCCGCGATCGACCGGGTGCACGCGCGGGTCGGCGAATGGCTGCGCGCCGGCCGGACCGAGGCCGAGGTGGCCGCCGACATCGCCGCGGCGATCGTGGCCGAGGGGCATGAACTCGCCGAGTTCGTGATCGTCGGCTCCGGCCCGAACGGCGCCAGCCCGCACCACGAGGTGTCCGAGCGGGTCATCGAGGCGGGCGACGTGGTGGTCGTGGACATCGGCGGACCGGTGGCCTCCGGCTACAACTCCGACTCCACCCGCACCTACGTGCTCGGCGAGCCGAACCACGACGACGTCGCCGCGACCTACGCAGTGTTGCAGCGCGCCCAGCAGGCGGCCGTGGACGCGGTCAAGCCAGGTGTGACCGCGGAGGCGATCGACGCGGCGGCACGCGAGGTCATCGCGGCGGCCGGCTTCGGCGAGTACTTCATCCACCGCACCGGCCACGGCATCGGCCTTGACGTGCACGAGGACCCGTACATCGTCGGCGGCAACACGCTGGCGGTAGAGCCGGGCATGGCGTTCAGCATCGAGCCCGGCATCTACCAGCCCGGCCGGTGGGGCGCGCGGATCGAGGACATCGTGGTGGTCACCGAGACCGGCGTCGAGTCGGTCAACAACCGTCCACACGGGCTGGTCTCGGTATGAGCGCACTGGAACCGATCGATCGCGCGATTCTGCGCGAACTCGTCGTCGACGGCAGATGCAGCTTCACCGATCTGGCCGAACGGGTCGGGCTCAGCGTTTCCGCCGTGCACCAACGGGTTCGTCGGCTCGAACAGCGCGGCGTGCTGCACGGCTACGCGGCCCGCGTCGACTACAGCGAACTCGACCTGCCGCTGACCGCGCTGATCTCGCTGACCCCGATCGACCCGGCCGCGCCGGACGACTATCCCGCGCGCCTACAGCACCTTTCGCAGATCGAGTCGTGCTACTCGGTCGCTGGCGACGAGTCCTACATCCTGGTGGTGCGGGTGGCCTCGCCGTTGGCGCTGGAGGACCTGCTGCGCCAGATCCGCGAGTCCGCGAACGTCTCCACCCGTACGACCGTGGTGCTGTCCACGCCCTACGAGGCGCGCCCCCCGGCGGTCTGATCAGGCCGCCTCGCGCAGCCGCACCGCGTCGATGTCGACGCCGAGCCTGGCCATGGGTTCGCGGGCCGAGTCGTCGATCGAGACGGCCCGGTTGCCGGTCGGCCGCAGCCAGCCGGCGTCGATGGCACGGTGCAACAGGGCGGACGGGAGGCTGCCGCTGAGGTGCTCGCGCCGCTCCGTCCAATCAAGACACTCCTTGAGCAGCGGTCGTCTGCTCGACCGAACCGGCTCGATGCCCAGCGCGGCAACGGTTGCCGCGCCGTCCTCGGTCAGGTGCAGGCCGTTGTCGACCTCGACGAGACCGGCCTCGATCATGCCGGTGCGCAGCGCGACGCCGAGCCGGCCGGCCAGGTGGTCGTAGCAGGTACGGGCCAGCGCCAGCTTGCCGGCGCGGATGCTCGCGCGCAGGCCGCGCGGCGGGTGGTGGTCGGCGTGCTCGGCGAGCCGCTCGATCAGTTCGGCGACGCGTTCGTCCTCGATTCGCACATAGCGGTGCCGGCCCTGCCGCACGGTCGCCACGAACCCGGCCTCGGTCAGCCGGTGCACGTGTTCGGTCGCGGTGGACGGCGCGACCTCCGCCGTTCTGGCGAGTTCGCCGACGGTCCAGGCGCGACCGTCGAGCAGGGCGAGACACATGCTCGCCCGGCTCGGATCGGCCAGCACGGCGGCCACATCGGCGAGACCGATGGTTTCCATGACTCCAGGCTAGGCCGGTGACCGTGCGGCCACGACCGAAACGTCAACCGCCCGAGCCGACGGTCGGCGCCGGCCGCAGCACCCCGTCCGGGCCGGGCAGGCAGGCCGCCGAGGAGTTGGTGGTGGGCAGGAACTCGGACAGGCACTGGCCGAACGCGGCATAGCCGGCGGCGTTCGGGTGGAACGAGGACTGCAACGAGTGCCCGGCGCGGTCCGCGTTGGTGATGTCCTGCCAGGCCACGGTCAACCGGGTGAACCACTCGCCCTTGGCACCGTTGCCGCCGGAGCACGCCTCGTGGCCGATGCCGGCGCCAGCCAGGTCGAGGTACCGCGCGCCCGCCGTGCTGGCCGCCTTGGCAAGCCCGTTGTCCAGGATCTCGATACCGGTGTTGCGCACCCACTTCAGGTCCGCCGTCTGAAATGGACACCCGGCGACGCTGTCCAGGCCGGGTGCGATGTCCGGCCCGATCGGCGCGGCGTAGGACTGGAGTACGAGCTGGTAGCTGCTGGGGGAGTAGCCGGCATGGGCCATCACGTTCTTGATGTCCCCGAGCACCTTCTCGACCTTCGGGATCATCGCGTCGACCTTGTGCTGCCAGGTCGGCGTGTACCCGTAGCTGCACCCCTTCTGGCCGGGCCCGAGTTCCGCGCCGATGCACGCGTCGACGATCTGCGAGAAGTGCGGATCGTCGTTGGCTCCGTCGCCGACCAGGATCGCCGCGATCCGGTTGTGCGCCGCGATCGGCGCCAACTGTGCCGCCTGCGACGGTTCGGTGTAGTGCGTGGTCTTGCCAAGGCCGATGACCGGGGAGTCCGCGCCGGAGCAGGCCAGGTTGAACCGCTTGGTCACGCCCACCAACGAGATGTCCGCGATCTCGGCGTGCGGCGAACGGTGACACCAGTCACCGTTCGCGCCGTCGGTGCCCGGCGTGTAGTCGCCGGCACCCTCGCCGGAGATCGTGGAGTCGCCCATGGTCACCACGGCCACCGGCGCGTTCGCCGGCGGGCCGATGTGCTGGACCGGGCGCGGCGGGATCACCGGCACATCGGTGACCAGCACGAACGCGGCGATCACCAGGACAACGGCCAGGACGGACCAGGTGAGCCGTTGGTTCGGTGATCGCACACGTCCAGTCTAGAGATCTACGCCTTGGCCCAGTGCTGCTGTCCTGCTTCGGGCAGCGTGCCGATCGGGTCGTAGTACGGGTACTGGCGCGCGAGTGCCTCAGCGTCCGCCAACTCGATGCCGGTGCGGTAGTTCTTGGTCCAGTAGGACACGCCCAGTTCGCGGTCGTAGGAGGCGAGCTGGTGCACCCAGCGCTTGCCGACGTAGGGCACGTCGCAGACGATCCGCGGGGTCGCGTAGCCGGGCAAGTAGCCCATGATCGCGTGCTGGAGGTCCTGCGCCTCCCAGACCGCGGTCCGCCAGTGCTCGGCGTTGGGGATCATGTCGCACATGTAGAAGTAGTACGGCAGGATGTTCGCCTCGCCCTGCAACGCGAAGCACAGGTCGAGCAGGTCCTTCGGGGTGGCGTTCACGCCGCGCATCAGCACGCCCTGGTTGCGGACGTCCCGCACGCCCGCGTCCAGTGCCGCGTGTGCGGCCTCCGCGACCAGCGGGGTCACCGACTGGGCGTGGTTGACGTGGGTGTGGATGGCCAGGTTCACGCCGCGCCGCCGCGCCGTGCCGGCGACCCGCGCGAGACCCTCGACGACGCGCGGCTGCAACCAGTGCTGAGGCAGGCCGGCGAGCGCCTTGGTGGCGAGCCGGATGTCGCGCACGGTCTCGATGTCCAGCAGGCGCATCAGGAACGCCTCCAGCTGGTGCCACGGCACGTTGGCCACGTCACCACCGGAGACGACCACGTCTCGCACGCCGGGTGTGCGCTTGAGGTAGTCGATCATCGCGTCCTGCCGGTCGACCGGCTTGAGCAGGAGCTTGTGCTTCTCGACGGTGTTGGTCGAGTTGCCGACCAGGTCCATCCGGGTGCAGTGCCCGCAGTACTGGGGGCAGGTGGACACCAGTTCGGCCAGCACCTTGGTGGGGTAGCGGTGGGTCAACCCCTCGACGACCCACATCTCCGCCTCGTGCAGCGAGTCCCGCGTCGCGTACGGGTGGCTCGGCCACTCCGCGTCCCGGTCCGTCTTGACCGGGATCATGTACCGGCGGATCGGGTCCGCGTAGAACGCCTCGGTGAAGTCCTCTGCGGACGCGTTCGGCACCATCGTGTTGAGCATCTGCGGCGGGACCAGCATGGACATGGTCGCCAGCTGCTCCTGGTCGGCGGCCAGGTCCTCGTAGAAGCGCTCGTCGAGCAGGTCGCCCATGAGGTTGCGCAGCTGCTTGATGTTCTTCACGCAGTGCACGCGCTGCCACTGGGCGTCGCGCCACTGGGCCTCGGTCACGTCTCGCCAGCCGGGGAACCGTCGCCAGTCGGGTTCGACGAGTTCGCGCCGAACGTACTCATACGGCTGGTGGCCGGCCTGCACCACAGCGTCGGCGACGGTGGTCGCCTGGCTGGTAGCTTCGACGACGAGTGTCATACCTTCTCCTCAGCGTCTGGATCGCGTAAATATATACTGCCATGGCGTCCAGATAACGTAAATCTTCTCGGAGGTGGTGTGACGGTGTCGACGTCCTCGATCGGCCTGCACCGGGTGCTGGAACCGGCGGGCGTGCTGCCCCAGCAGGCGCAACGCCTGGACACCGACCCCGAGCCACGCGCCGACGAGGTGGTCATCGCGGTCGAGCGGCTCAACCTCGACGCGGCCTCCTACCGGCAGCTGCGCGAGGTTCACGGCACCGGCGAGAAGATCCGTGCGGCCGTGCTGGAGATCATCGAGAACCGGGGCAAAATGCAGAACCCGGTCACCGGATCGGGTGGCATGCTGCTCGGGCGCGTCGCGGCGGTCGGCCCGGACTCGCCGCTGGGTCTGCGCGTGGGCGACCGGGTGGCCACGCTCGTCTCGCTGACCCTGACGCCGCTGCGCATCACCGACGGCCTGCGCGACTGGGACGGTCTCGGCGAACAGGTCCCGTGCGCGGGCACGGCCGTGCTGTTCGGTCGCTCCATCGCCGCCGTCCTCCCCTCCGACCTGCCCGAACCGCTCGCGCTGTCCGTGCTCGACGTGTGCGGTGCGCCCGCGCTCACCGAGCGGGTCGTGCGCCGCAAGGCGGCCGAACGCGGACACGCGCCGTCGGTCTGCGTGCTCGGCGGAGCCGGCAAGTCCGGTTCGCTCTCACTCGCCGCCGCGCGGCGCGCGGGCGCCGGTCGTCTGGTGGGGCTCGTACCCCATGATCGGGAAGCCGAATCACTGCGCGCCTCGGGCCTGGCCGACGAGATCGTGCTGGCCGACGCCCGTGACCCGGTCGCGCTGGCCAGTGCCATCGGCGAACAGGTCGACGTGACCGTCGTCTGCGTGGACGTGCCCGGCTGCGAACACGGCGCCATCCTGGCCACCGCCGACGGTGGCACGGTGATCTTCTTCTCGATGGCCACCTCGTTCTCCGCGGCCGCCCTCGGCGCCGAGGGCGTGGCCGCCGACGTGGAGATGCTCATCGGCAACGGCTACGTGCCCGGCCACGCCGAATTCGCCCTCAACCTGCTGCGCACCGAGCCGGGGGTGCGCGGCCTGTTCGAGGCCCGAGAAGGGCAGACTCTGAGGACATGACGCGCACGACACTGCTGCTCGGTGGCCGGATCTACGCGCCGGCCGCGCCGGACGCCACCGCCATGGCGGTCGCCGACGGGGTGATCACCTGGATCGGCCAGGACGAACCGGGCAGGGCCATCCATCCGGACGCCGCGATCGTCGATCTCGAAGGGCATTTCGTCACGCCCGCGTTCGTCGACGCGCACGTGCACGCGACCGCGAGCGGACTGCTGCTCGACGGCCTCGACCTGCGCGGCTGCGGCTCCCTCGCCGAATGCCTGGACCTGCTCGCCGACCAGGTCCAGGCTCAGCCGGGCAGGCTCATCTGGGGGCACGGCTGGGACGAGACGAACTGGCCGGAGCGCCGTCCACCGACCCGCGACGAACTCGACGCGATCTGCGGCGCCTCGCCCGCCTACCTCTCGCGCATCGACGTGCACTCCGCGCTGGTCTCCTCCGCCCTCGTGGATCTCGCGCCGGAGGCCGCGAACGAGCCCGGCTGGTCGGATCAGGGTCCGCTGACCCGCGACGCCCACCATGACGTGCGCGCGGCCGCCCTCGCCGGCCTCGACCCGACCCAGCGTCGCGCGACCCAACTCGGCTTCCTGCGCCACGCCGCGTCCAAGGGCATCGCCGCGGTGCACGAGTGCGCGGGCCCGAACATCTCCGGTCGCGCCGACTTCACCGAACTGCTCGAACTCGTCGCCGACGACACAGTGGACGTGCTCGGCTACTGGGGCGAACTCGCCGATCCGGCGCTGGTCCAGCAGATCGGCGCGGTCGGACTCGCCGGCGATCTGTTCGTGGACGGCGCGTTCGGCTCCCGAACGGCAGCCCTCACCGCGCCCTACGCCGACGACGCGGACAACCTCGGCGCCACCTACCTCACCGCGGACGCCATCGCCGCGCACCTGGTGGCATGCAGCAAGGCCGGCGTCCAAGCCGGCTTCCACGCCATCGGCGACGCGGCGGTCGCGACCATTGTGGACGGTTTCGCGCAGGCCGAGAAAACCCTTGGCCTGCCGGCGCTCGCCGCGCGCGGGCACCGCGTCGAGCACCTGGAGATGGTCTCCGCCGAACAGGCCGAACGGCTCGCCCGCTGGGGCGTGATCGCCTCGGTGCAGCCGTTGTTCGACGCGACGTGGGGCGGCGAGCACGGCATGTACGCGCAGCGCCTCGGCCGCAAGCGCGCGGCGACACTGAACCCGTTCGCCGCGCTCGCCTCGGCGGGCGTGACGCTCGCGTTCGGCTCGGACGCGCCGGTCACCCCGGTCGAGCCCTGGGAGACCGTGCGCGCCGCGGTCGCGCACCAGACCGAGGGTTTCGGCATCTCCGCCCGCGCCGCCTTCACCGCGCACACCCGCGGCGGTTGGCGCGCCGCAGGCGTCAACGACGGCCTCGCCGGCACGTTGGCTCCCGGGGCACCCGCGACCTACGCGATCTGGCGGGTGGGGGAGTTGGTCGGCCCGGCCGCCGATGCGCGCGTGCAGCGCTGGTCGACCGACCCGCGTTCCGGTGTGCCGCCGCTGCCGTCGCTGCGGCCGGAGGACGAGTTGCCCGTCTGCCTGCGCACGGTCAAGCGCGGCACCGTGATCTACCAGCACGGCGCGTTCGGTCCCTGAGTGACGAGGAGGGTTGGTATGGGTCGGTTGGATCTCGATCCGGCCGTGGTGGCCAAGGCGCGAGCCCTGGCAGCGCGCGCCGCCGAGCCGGTGATCGCGCTGGCTCGGGCGCACACCACGGTCGCCGTCGAGCGGGCCACGCTGCGGCTGGCCGGCATCACCGGCGCGGACAGCGCGCACCGGGCCGGCGACGTGCCCTGGGTGAACCGGGTCGTGGACACCGTGCGCGAACAGTGCGGCCTGGCGCACGGCGCGGCCCTGCCGGTGTTCCACGCGCTGCGCGAACACGATCTCGGCACGCTCACCGAACTCGCCGAGGCAACGGCCGCGGGCCAGATCACCTACACCATCCCGACCGGCGCGGACCGCGACCGGGCCGCCGATCTCGCCCGCACCGCGATCGCGACCGGTATCGCCACCATCGACGCCCGCCGCGCGGAACGGGCCGATCTCGTTCGCACGCTCGGCGATCCGCCGCAGCGCCCGTGGATCTACCTGATCGTGGCCACCGGCGACATCGACGAGGACGTCGTACAGGCCGCGAACGCGGCGCGTGCGGGCGCGGACGTGATCGCGGTGATCCGCTCCACCGGACAGTCCCTTTTGGACTACGTGCCCGAGGGCGCCACCCACCACGGCTTCGCCGGAACGTATGCCACCCAGGAGAACTTCCGCATCATGCGCGCGGCCCTCGACGAGGTGTCCGCCGAACTCGGCCGCTACATCCGGCTCACCAACTACGCATCCGGCCTGTGCATGCCGGAGATCGCGGTGCTGGGCGGGTTGCAGCGGCTGGACATGATGCTCAACGACTCCATGTACGGCATCCTGTTCCGCGACATCAACCCCATCCGCACCTTCGTCGACCAGCGGTTCTCCCGCCAGGTGCACGCGCGCGCCGGCATCATCATCAACACCGGCGAGGACAACTACCTCACCACCGCCGACGCGGTCGAGGCCGCGCACACGGTCACCGTCTCGCAACTGCTCAACGAACGCTTCGCGCACGAGGCCGGCCTGCCCGACGAACTGCTCGGCCTCGGCCACGCCTTCGAGATCAACCCGGACGTGCCCGACTCGTTCCGGCTCGAACTCGCGCACGCCCTGCTGGCCCGCGAGCTGTTCCCGGACGCGCCGCTGAAGTGGATGCCGCCCACGAAGCACATGACCGGCAACGTGTTCCGCGGCTACCTGCTCGACGGCCTGTTCAACCTCGCCGGTGTCCTCACCGGACAGTCGATCCTGCTGGTCGGCATGATGACGGAAGCCGTTGTCACGCCGTGGCTCTCCGACCGCGACCTCGCCCTGGACAACGTCCGCTACATCCTCAACGCGGCCGGCAACCTCGGCGACGACTTCCACCCGAGCAAGGACGGTTTCATCGTCAAGCGCGGCCATCAGGTGCTCGGCGAGGCCGTCGACCTGCTGGCGCGGATCGTCGACGGCGGCCTGCTCAACGCCATCGCCAGCGGCACGTTCGGCCTGATGAAACGGCCGCCGGAGGGCGGCAAGGGCGCGGACGGCGTGGTCGAGAAGGCCGAGGACTACCTCAACCCGGCGGCGGAGATGTTGGAGGCGGGAGCATGAGCGAGAACAAGCGGTACGTGCGGCCCTACGGCGACGCGACCGGCGACGGCATGGTTCAGATCTCCTTCACGCTGCCCGTTCCGCACGGCCCACGCGCGGACGGCGCGGCACAGCAGCTGGCCAACAAGATGGGCCTGGACCCGGCGCTGGTCGTGCACTCGCACCCGATCGGCAAGGACTTCAGCTTCTTCGTGGTCTACGGCTCGGTCAGCCACCTCGTCGACCTGGACGAGGTGAAGGTCGTCGAGCGCGAGTACCCGCTGCTCACGCCGTCCGAGGTGAACACGGCCCTGAAGAACACGTTGCGGCGCAAGATGGTCGTCGTCGGGGGCTGCATCGGCACGGACGCGCACACCGTCGGCATCGACGCGATCCTCAACATCAAGGGCTTCGCGGGCGAGAAGGGCCTGGAGTACTACCGGGAACTGCGCGTGATCAACCTCGGCGCGCAGGTCGGCGTGCCGGAGCTGGTGAAGCGGGCGCGGGCGGAGAAGGCCGACGCGGTGCTGGTGTCCCAGGTGGTCACCCAGCGCGACGCGCACCTGCTCAACACCCAGGAGATGTCCGCCGCGTTCCGCGAGGCCATGGGGGAGTCGCGGCCGATGCTCGTGGTCGGCGGGCCGCGGTTCGACCCGCTGATGGCCGGCGAACTCGGCGTCGACCGGGTCTTCGGCCGGGGAACCACGCCCGGCGAGGTCGCCTCGTACCTCGTGCACGCCATCACCCAGAAGATCGGAGCAGAAGTCGGTGTCTGACGATCGCAAGGTCGGTTTCTCGGTGACCCACCGCCGGTATGTGCCCTACGCGCACGCCCACTACGGCGGCAACCTGGTCGACGGCGCCTACGGCCTCGGCCTGTTCGGCGACGTCGCCACCGAACTGTGCATCCGCACCGACGGCGACGAGGGCCTGTTCGCCGGGTACTCGTCGGTCGAGTTCCTCGCGCCGATCCAGGCAGGCGACATGATCGAGGCGACCGCGACGCTCACCAGGATCGGCAACCGCTCCCGCGGCATCACCTTCGAGGCCCGCGTGATCTGCCGGGCCGCGCCGGCTCGCGGACCGTCCGCTTCGGACGTTCTGGCTCCGCCGATCGCGGTCACCAGGGCGGAAGGCACCGTGGTCGTCCCGGTCCCGGCCTAGACTGGCGCGATGATGGCGCGCGCGATCCGGATCACGCGGGTGTACGACCTCGCGTCGGCCGAGGGCGACCTCGTACTGGTCGACCGGGTCTGGCCGCGCGGGGTCAGCAAGGAGAAGCTGGCCGGCGTCACGTGGTGCAAGGACGTGGCGCCGTCAGCCCAGTTGCGCACCTGGTACGGCCACGATCCGGCGAAGTTCGCGGAATTCGCGCAGCGCTACCGCGCCGAACTCGACACCGACGACGGTCGCAAGGCCCTGCGCGAACTGGCCGACCACGGCACTTCGGACACGCTGACACTGCTCACCGCGACCAAGGACGTCGAGCACAGTCACGCCGAGGTGTTGGCGCAGGAGTTGCGACGCGGGAGAAAACCCGCGCCCGCCGAGGATCTCGGCGGTGACCCGGTCTGCTGGCTGACCTCGGTCTGTCCGGAATGCGGGCGGTTCGTCGAGGACGAACCGCCGACCAGCTGCCCGCGTTGCGGCGCGGAGATAACGCCGGATCAGGAATTTCTGCCTTCATAGGCCCGGTAGAACTCCAGGCCGCACGCGGAAACCGTGGCACACGCCCGTTTGTCGCCCTCAAGCGTAGCGTTGCCGCGCGCCCAGCCACAGATGATGTTCAGCGCGCCGCCGAGATCCATCATCGCGTTCACCAACTCGGTGACCTCGTCCTCGCCGAGCGGATCACTGGGCAGCTGCGCGGAATCGATCGATACGGGCTCGATGTCCTCGGGCAGGCTCGTCGACCCGCGCAGCGCCCGCACCATCACCTCGGCCCACTGGGCCGCATCGTGATAGGCGTTGCCCGAATCGTCGATGTAGCCGCTGATCACGCCGTCCTCGGACGTGTCGTTCCGGTAGAGCTTGGCGAGCAACTGGCTGACCGACTGGCAGATGCTCACCGCGGTCCACGCTGCGCTCAGCGTGGCCTTCATGTCCTCGACCGGGACATGACCAAGCGCACGGATCGCGTCGCCGACCTGTTGGTCGATCTCGCGCGGCCGCCGCTTCTGTTCGGGCATGGTCACCACCGGGGCATCGGCACCGGACAACCCGGGCTGAACAAGTTGAACACGACCAGGGGATGTCCGCCCGATCCGGACACTTCACGATCTCGTCACGACATGCTGACAATCAGTGCACAAGGAAGGGGTTTGCGCAGGTTCATTCGTCAGACCGATCCAGTACCAGTTCTGGTATGAAGCCATGCTTGTAGAGGCGGTGCCGGCGCGACTCGTGCGCGTAGGACACCGACATGAACAAGGCGCCGAACAGCACGATGAACATCATCAGGAACAGGGTGCCCGGATCGGCCGGCAGAAGCAGCAGCAGGAACGCGGGCAGGCACTGCACCATCGTCCGGCAGACGTGCCGGATCAGCCAGCCTCTGCTGGTCAGGTCGTGCAGCACCCACTGGGCGTAGCGGGTCCCGAGTCCGCCGCCGTAGGCGTAGTACAACCAGCGGAACACGCCAGGCCGTTCGCCCGCCATAACTCTGGATTGTAGGCGGGGTCGCTGGCCAGCAGGTGCTTGATCGGTGACACTAGCGTTGAGGAGGTGTGATACGCGGACGTGAACGACGAACGGTACGAGGACCCGGACTGGCCACCGCGACCGGCGGACATGGCAGCCTGGCTGCGGGCGGGACTGCGCCGCACGGACGCGCTCGCCTGGCACCGCTGGAACTTCGACCTGCAGGACGCGCTGTCCTGGATCGCCGCGGGCGTGTCCGATTCGCTGGTCGCCGCGCAGTGGCAGACCGCGGGCGTCAACCCGGGCACGGTCACCGGCTGGCACGCGGCGGGCATCGACGCGACCGAGGCTGTGCACTGGCACGAACTCGGCTTCGATCTCGACGCCGCGCGCGAACACCGAGCCAACGGCCGCGACCCGCAGCAGGCGTACTGCGTGGACCGGCCGAGCTGGTTCTCCCCGGGCAGCACCCCGCCCGAGTTCGAGGCGTTCGGCGCGGGCGAGGCGATGCGCGAGTTCCTGCGCGCGGGCGTGTCCGGCACCCTCATCGGCGGCTACCTCCAGGCGCAGTGGGTCGACCCGGAGGCATTGGTCTGGGCCAAACACGGCGTCGCCGTGCACGAGGCGCAGGTGTGGCGCGAACTCGGCCTCACCCCCGCCGAAGCGGCGGAACTCAGCTCCGCCGGCACCACCCCGGTCGAGGTGATCCGCGAATGGTGGCGGGCCGGCATCCCGTTCGACGAGGTCGCCGACTGGATCGGCGCCGGCCTGGACGCGGAGGCGGCCAGTGTCCAGCGCGAACGGGGCATCACGGCCGCCGACGCGGCGCAGTTACGGGCGCGGCGCAGACTCGATCCGCCCGCGCGCTAATCCAGTTATCTGCTTGTGATGTCGTTCGGTGATCGAACATGACGCGGGCCGAACAACCGCCTCCCGTACGCTTGCCCCGTGGCAGCACCGACCCTGCGACCGGCCGACGTGGCCGGCCAACCCGAGCGCCCGGCGCAGCAGGCCGATCGCGGCCGTCGGCGTCGTCGCCCGCACCTGCCCACCTTGCCGACGGCGGCTCGGCTGGTCGTCGCGCTGGCCGGCGGGATCGCGCTCTACGCCAGCTTCCCGCCGCGCACCGTCTGGTGGCTCGCGCCGATCGGCTTCGCCATGCTCGGCATCGTGCTCTACGGCCGCCGCGCCCGCGCCGGGTTCGGCTACGGCTTCGTCTGGTCCATGGGCTTCATGATCCCGCTGATGTACTGGACCGGCTCGTTCGTCGGGGTCGTCGCGCCGTGGGTGCTGTGCAGCTTCGAGGCGCTGATCATGGCGCTGGGCACTGCGGCCATCGCGGCCGTGTCCCGGCTGCGCGGCGCACCGCTGTGGGGCGCGCTGCTGTGGATCGCGGACGAGGCGCTGCGTGCTCGCGTCCCGTTCGGCGGCCTGCCCTGGGGCAAGGTCGCGTTCGGGCAGGCCGACGGCTCCTACCTCTCGCTCGCCGCGCTCGGCGGCACGCCGCTGGTCGGCTTCGCGGTCGCGCTGACCGGGTTCGGCCTCGCCGCGCTGGTGTTGGTGTTGTGGCGCAAGGAGAACCGGCGCACCGCCATGATCGTCGGCCCGGTCCTCGCCATCCTGGTGCCGCTGGTCGCCGGCATCGCGGCCTGGCCGCTGGTCGGCACCGACCCGAACGCCGGCACCGCGACCGTCGCCGCGATCCAGGGCAACGTGCCCCGGCTCGGCCTCGACTTCGACACCCAGCGCCGGATCGTGCTCGACTATCACACCCGCGAGACCGAGGCGCTCGCCGCGCAGGTGCGCGCCGGCAAGGTCGCGCAGCCGCAACTGGTGATCTGGCCGGAGAACTCCGACGACGTCGACCCCTACGTCAACCCGGACGCCTACGCGGAACTGTCCGAGGCCGCCTCCGACATCCACGCGCCCATGGAGGTCGGCGCGGTCGTCTACTCGCAGGGGCCGCAGCCGAAGAACACGGCGATCCTGTGGGAACCGGGCAAAGGCCCCGTTCTGCAGTACGTGAAGCGCAAACTGATGCCCTTCGGCGAGACCATGCCGTGGCGCTCGTTCTTCGCGTACTTCGACCCGATCGCGAACACCGCCGGCAACTTCGCGCCCGGCGACAGGGCCGTCCCGTTCCCGATGGGACCGGCCAAGGTCGGCATCGACACCTGCTACGAGGTCGCGTTCGACGACGTGGTCCGCGACTCGGTCACCGACGGCACCAACCTGATCGCGGTGCCCACGAACAACGCCACGTTCGGCAAGACCGAGATGACCTACCAGCAGCTGGCAATGGATCAGGAACGTGCCGTCGAACACGGCAGGTCGGTGGTGGTCGCGGCCACCAGCGGCGTGAGTGCCATCATCGAACCCAACGGAACCATCACCCAACAGACTGAGTTGTTCACCCCGGCGGCCCTGGTTGCCACCGTGCCGCTGCGGTCGACCGTTACCCTTGCTGATCGGCTCGGGTCCTGGCCCGAATGGGTCATGGTGGTCGTTGGGTTGTTGGCGCTGGTGTTCGGGGTTCGCTCCAACATGCGGCGCGCCGGCATGCGTCGAGGCGCCGCGGCCCTCGCCGCGGCCAAGGCAGCCGACACCGGTACCGCCAACTGACGAACACTATTGAATACGTCCACCGCGCGTGGTGGTGGATCAGGAGGACACGGATGGCAGAGCAACCGTCGGACCTGCAACCTGTGCTGGTGGTGATCCCCACCTACAACGAGCGGGAGAACCTCGGCCCGATCGTGGCCAGGCTGCACGCCGCCCTGCCCGCCGTGCACACCCTCGTGGTCGACGACGGCAGCCCGGACGGCACCGGCGACCTCGCCGACGAGATGGCCGAGGCGGACGAGCGCGTGCACGTCCTGCACCGGACCGAGAAGGCCGGCCTCGGCGCCGCCTACATCGCCGGCTTCGACTGGGCGCTGGCCCGCGACTACGCGGTCATCGTCGAGATGGACGCGGACGGCTCGCACGCGCCCGAGGACCTGCCCCGCATGCTCGACGCGCTCACCGACGCCGACCTGGTCATCGGCTCCCGCTACGTGCACGGCGGCCAGACCGTGGACTGGCCCCGCTCGCGCGAGATCATCTCCAAGGGCGGGAACCTGTACTCGCAGATCGCGCTCGGCGTGCGGGTCAAGGACATCACCGCGGGCTTCCGCGCGTTCCGTCGCGGCGTGCTGGAAAAGCTCGACCTGGGCAACGTCGCCTCGCACGGCTACTGCTTCCAGATCGACCTCGCCTGGCGGACCCTGCAGGCCGGTTTCGAGGTCGTCGAGGTGCCGATCACGTTCACCGAACGGCAGATCGGCGAGTCGAAGATGAGCGGTTCGATCGTGCGCGAGGCCGCGCTGCGCGTCGCCACCTGGGGCATCCAGCACCGGCTGGCGCAGGTCAAGCGCCTGTTCGGCGGCTCGTCCGCCGAGAGCGACAAGAAAGAATCCGTCAGCAGCCGCTGACCCCCCTCCTCGGAAAAAGAGAAGGACCGCCCTGGCTGGGCGGTCCTTTGGGGGTGCGCGGGAGGCGCTGGTCTGGTGGGTGCAGGGTCGGTTTTCGGCTAACGCCTCACGCGGTGCGGCTACGCCGTCCGCGCAGTTCCTCGAGCCGTTCGGAGAGCAGTTCCTCCAGTTCGGGGATGGATCGGCGCTCCAGCAGCATGTCCCAGTGCGTGCGGGGCGCCTTCGCCTTCTTCTGCTCGGGCTCTGAGCCGTCGATCAGCTTGGACACGGAGCCGTGCAGGCGGCACTCCCACGTCGGCGGGATCTCCGCGTCATCGGAGAAGGGGACCTCGAAGTCGTGTCCCTTGGGGCAGGCATAGTGGGTGGTGCGACGGGGGGCGAGGTCGTGGTTGCGGTCGGTCTCGTAGCTAACTGCTCCGAGCCGGCTACCACGCAGAACGCGGTCGGCCATGGCGGTGTCCTTTCGCTCGGCTCAGGGCCAGTGCCCTTGTTGTGCTCACGTGGTGTAACGGCTGAGGTAGCGAGACAATTCCCGTCCTCTCGCTCCGGTAGCACTCAGTGAGCAGTTTCACTCGTCAACGAAGTGTTCCTCCATTGAGAGGCAATCGAAACGGAGGCATGACGCGTTATCGCCCTACTGATGAGATACATCACCCCGATGGGGGAGTGACATGACGCAGCAGTGACAAAACGGGATAATTCCGACCCTATCGTGTCCGGCGTGTTTCGTTCGCGATCAGACGGGCGTCTTCTCGCGTTGAGCCGTGGCCAAGCTTTCCGGCACCTGATTACCGGCCGTGGTTACCGCCTTGGCCACGTTGATCGGGATGAGCAAACACAGTCCGACCACGAAGAAGACGACGAGAGACAAGATCGAAATCCGGTAACTCCCCGTGAACTGGTAGGCCAGACCGAACAGCAGCGGCCCCAGCGCGCTCGATCCCGAGCTGGAGATCTCGTACAGGCTGAAGTACTCGGCCTCGGCGCCCTTCGGGATCATGGACGAGTACAGCGAGCGGGACAGCGCCTGCGAGCCGCCCATCACGATCGACAGCGCCAGCGCCAGCACGTAGAACTGCACCGCGCTGCCCTTGCTCAGGAAGTACGCGGCCACCACGACGCCGATCCAGACCACCAGGCTCCACGCGATCACCCGCTTCGCGCCCCACCGGTCGGCGAACCGGCCGAGCAGCAGCGCACCGCCGAACGCGGCGAACTGCACGATCAGGATCGCGGTCAGCAGCGTGTTGTCGGAAAGGCCCAGCTCATCCGCGCCGTAGGTGGCCGACAGCGTGGTCACCGTGTTGATGCCGTCGTAGTAGATCAGGTACGCGAGCAGGAACAGCAGCGTGATCGGGAACATCCTGGCGCCGCGGATGGTGTGCCCGAGCTGCCGGAACCCGGCGGTGAACATCGACCCGCTCAGCGGCACCAGATGCTCGGCGTCGCGCGGCGGGTTCTTCAGTTGGCGCAGCGGCACCAGCGCGAAGATCGCCCACCACACCCCGGCCGCGAGCAGCGAGATCCTGGCCAGCATCGCGGTGTCTGTGATCACGAACGAGGCCACGAAGCTCGCGGCCAGCAGGATGCCGCCGCCGATGTAGCCGGCCGCCCAGCCGATCGAGGAGATCCGGTCCCGCTCGTCCGCGTCGGCCAGACTCGGCAGGAACGAGTTGAACACGACCTTCGCGCACGTGTAGGTCAGATACGCGAAGATCATCAGGAATGTGCCGAGCTGCCAGTTGGAGCCGGTCACGAAGAACATCGCCATCACGCTGAACGCGCCCAGATAGCCCAGGACCAGCATGAGTTCGCGCTTGCGGTTGGTGCGGTCCGCGATCGCGCCCACGATCGGCATCAGGAACACCAGCACGATGGCCGTGAACGAGACCACGTAGGCGAACAGCGAACCGGCCGCGACCGGAATGCCCAGCACGCGCAGGGTGCCGGTCTTGCCGACCGAGTTCTCCGCGACCGCGACCAGGTAGCGGCTCATGAACACGGTGACCACGCTGGTCTCGAAGGTGTGCGCGCCCCAGCCGTAGGCGTACCAGGCCCTTCGTTGGCGGCGCAGGGCCGGGTCCGGTCCGGCCGTCTTCGTGGGGTCCCTGCGCACCATGTTCAGTGCCCGCCCTTCGCAATGAACTCTCATCAGCTGATGACCGCAGCTCCGGGCCTGCTCCGGGCACGGTGCGAGGTGACTGTATCGGGCGTCACGTCGCCCTGGCGCCAGGTCGTCGGTTCCTGATGCCGGTTCGCCGCGCAACGTTGATGTTTCTCCTGGGGTCGGTGTTCCGGTTGTGACGAATGGGACAATCGCTTACCGTTCCGCCCATGAAAGTGTTGCGGCTGGTCAGCGGAGTTCTGCTGCTTGCTCTCGGGCTACAGCTGTTCGCGCTGTCCGCGAGCGCGGACCCGAGCAGCGCCCAGTGGCTGGCGCTGCGCAGGTGCGAGTCCAGCGACAACTATTCGGTCGTCTCGGCCAGTGGCCTCTACTACGGCGCCTATCAGTTCAACCTGAGTACCTGGCAGAGCGTCGGCGGCTACGGCCTGCCCACCCAGGCCAGCCATGCCGAACAGGACTATCGCGCCCTCTACCTCTACCGGATGCGCGGCTGGCAACCCTGGACCTGCGCCGGCAAGCTGCGCCTGCCATCGGACCGGGACGCCGCCAGTCGCGCCGTCCCGTCGCTGCCCGCCGACGTCGCGCCGACCTTCCCCGGCACGGTCTACGTCTACGGCAACTGCGCGCCCGCGCTGCGCACCTGGCAGCTGCGGATGAACGTCTACGGCTTCGGCTTCGACGGCACCGGCTGCTACTACGGCAAGACCAAGGCCGCCGTGCTGGCCGTGCAGGCCGCGAACGGCCTCACCCAGGACGGCCAGCTCGGCGCGGACACCTGGCGCGCCGCCTGGGAGGGCACCGCACCGCCCAAGCCCTAGGGCCGCCCAAGCCCTGGACGAGCCCTAAACGCGTTCGGCGAGCACCTCGCGCAGCAGGTCCGGCCGGTCCGTCACCAGGCCGTCGACGCCCCACGCCAGCAGTTCACGCATCTCGGCCTGGTCGTCCACGGTCCAGACGTGCACCTCGACGTCGCGCTTGTGCGCGAACCGGACGAATCGCGGCGTCACCACGGTCAGCGGCCCCTGCTTGCGCGGCACCTGCGCCATCCGCCCCCTGGCCAGCCCGGCCACCGGCAACCGGGTCCCGGCCGCCGCCCACAGCGCGCCGACCGAACCCGGACCCATCGATGTCAGCAGCTCCGGACCGCCCGCCTTGCGCAGCCGCGCCAGCCGCGCGTCCGAGAACGAGGCCAGGCACACCCGCCCCAGCGCGTCGCACCGGCGCAGCGTCTCGATCACCGGCTCGACCGCCGAATCCGCCTTCACGTCGATGTTGACCAGCGCTTCCGGCAGTTCCTCCAGCAGCTCGTCCAACCGGCACACCGGCTCCCGGCCACCCACCTTCACCTCGCGCACCACCGACCACGGCTGCGACGCGACCTCGCCCGCCCCGTCCGTGGTCCGGTCCAGCGCGTCGTCGTGCTGCACGACCACGACGCCGTCCGAGGTGGCATGCACGTCGGTCTCCAGGTAGCGGAACCCCTCCCGCACCGCGCGCCGGAACGCGCTCAGCGAGTTCTCCATGCCGGCGAGGTCGTCGATGTGCCAGCCCCGGTGCGCGAACGCGCGCGGGTACGGCCCGGACAGGTACGGATGACGGTCGCTCGGCACCTTGCGAGTGTGCCTGACCTGCGCGAAAAGAGCATGTAATCGTGATGACCATCCGGTTGCGGCGTGGCCGCCGCCGATCCGGAGAGGCGGGACGGCATGATGCCAGGGTGCTGCCCGCAACCGACGAGATCACCGTGACCGCTCCGCAGCTGCCGCCGCTGAAGTCGCGGGAGGCCGCGCACTGCGCCTGGTGCGGCCGGCCCCTCCCGGTCGAGACCAGGGACAACCGGACGTCCGGTCGGCGCCGCCGCTACTGCGCCCAGCCCTGCCGGCAGCGCGCCTACGAGCGTCGGTCGGCCGTCGTGCGCGGCGGCCTGCCCGAGGATTCGGTCGTCCTGTCCGCGACCGAGATCGCCGACCTGCAAGATCGCCTGTTCCAGCTCCGCTGCGCGGCCGAGGACGTGGTCACCGCCGTGGACGACGGCGCCGCCGTCACCGAACTCCGCGAACTCGCCGCGGGCCTGGTCGACACCGCGCGCGACCTGGAACGCCTGCGCTGACCCACTCCTACTTCGCGTGGGGCCCTACGTCGCGTGCGGGGCGAAGAACCGCAGCGTCTCGCCGGCCGCCGCCCGCGCCTGCGCGGTGCTCGCCCCGGCCGCCTCGTGCGCCGCAGCCCACGCCTGCGTGCTGGCCCGCACGAACTCCGCGTACTCCTGCGTCCGCGTCCATCCGTCCCGGCCGCTCAGATCGCTCCCGGCGAGGGTCTGCGCCAGCCCGAACAGCACCAGGTCCCAACCGGCGCCGACCGAACCGGGCCCGTACGTGGCCCAGAACTCCGGATCGGCGAAGCCGGTGTGCTCCAGTTCCAGCTCGGTGTTGTCCGCGTCGATCTCGGTCAGCCGCAGCCGCACCTGCGACGCAGGCCCCTTGCCCATGCCCCAGGTGACGTGCAGCAGCTTCGGCGGCGTGCAGTGCAGGATCTCGCCGCTCGCGTTGCCCTCCAACTGGTACCGGCCGCCGACCCGCAGGTCGCCGCTGAGCGGGAGGAACCAGCGGCGCAGCCGATCGGGATCGGTGCACGCCTCCCACACGTCGGCCGCGTCCGCCGCGTACTCGCGCCGGATCAGCACGGTCGGCTCGGCGGTCTTGCCGACCTCGCGGTGCGCCTTGCCGATCACATCGATGAACTCGGTCATGCTCAGTCCCCTTTGTGCGCGCGACGTTCTCGTTTGCCGCGCGCGAGTTCCGTGCCCAATGCGTCCAGATGCTGGTTCCAGAACCGCCGGAACCGCCCCAGCCACTCGTCGGCCTCCTGCAGCGGCGCCGCGCTGACCGCGTAGAGCCTGCGCGTCCCCTCCGGTCGGACGGTGGTGAAACCGTTGTCGCGCAACACCTTCAGCTGCTGCGACACCGCGGGTTGGCTGATCCCGAACTCCGCCTGGATCACCGCGCCGACCGCACCCGAGGTCAGCTCGCCGTCCGCGAGCAGCTCCAGAATCCGCCGCCGCACCGGATCGCCGAGAACATCGAACGCGTGCATGTCCACATAATGCAGTCACCGCTTATATAAGTCAACGCTAAATATTTACTCTGTCCACATCGAACTCGACGCCCAGCAGACTGATGTCCAGCAGATCGTGCAGGATCAGCTTCAGGTCGTCCGCGCCGCAGCGCACCTCGCAACGTTCCGCGTCCAGCGCGATCACCTTGCCCGGCAACGGTTGCGACAACGCGCCCAGCACCCGCTCCGCCGACGCCCGCACGGTCACCCGCGCGTTGTACCGGTACGGCGCAGCCGCGAGCGAACGGCCGACGTAGGCGGCCGCGTCCCCGTCCGGCAGCGGCCGGGGCGTGAACCGCCAGCGGGTCGGCGTCGGCGCGGTGATCCGGTCGACGCGGAAGATCCGCCAGTCGTCGGCCTCCGGGTCGAAGGCCAGCAGCAGCCAGCGCCGGTACGCGGTGACCAGGCTGTGCGGCTCGACCCGACGATGAGTCGCCGTGCCGTCGCGGCGTCGATAGTCGAAGCTGACCAGTTCATGATCGCGACACGCGATCGCCAGCACCGCGACGGTCTCCGGATCGGCCGAGGCGACCGTGCCCTCCGGCATCGCGACCGTTGCCGAGCCGACCGCCGCGACCTGCGCCCGCAGCCGCGCCGGCAGCACCTGCTCCAGCTTGGCCAACGCGCGCACGGCCGCCTCCGCCACGCCATGCACGCCGCTGCTCGCGGTGCGCAGGCCGACCGCGATGGCGACCGCTTCGTCGTCTTCGAGCAGCAGCGGCGGCAGGTCCCGCCCGGACGCGAGCCGATACCCGCCCGCGGTCCCGGTGGTCGCGTCGACCGGATAGCCCAGCTCGCGCAGCCGGTCGATGTCGCGGCGCACGGTCCGATCCGTCACGCCGAGCCGGTCCGCGAGTTCGGCGCCGCTCCACTCGCGTCGCGTTTGTAGCAGCGACAACAATCGCAGCATTCGCGCGGGCATGTTCTTCGACACGGAACCAGATTGCCACGCCTTGCGGACAACCTACGTCCTAAAGGCCGATTAGCGTCGCCGCCATGACACAAACCAACGACCTCGCCGGCTTCCAACTCGCCGCACCTCACCACCCCGCCCTGCTGGTCAATGCGACCACCACGGACGACGTCGTGACCGCCGTCCGCACCGCGACCGAACGCGGTCTCCCGGTCGCCGTCCAGGCCACCGGCCACGGCCGCTCGGTCGCCCTCGACGGCGGCGTGCTGATCACCACCTCCCGCATGGCCGACGTACGCATCGACGCCGAAGCCCGGGTCGCACGGGTCGAAGCCGGTGCGCGCTGGGGCGACGTCGTCGCTTCCGCCGCCAAGTTCGGCCTCGCCCCGCTCAACGGCTCGGCGCCGACCGTCGGCGTGGTCGGCTACACCCTCGGCGGCGGCCTCGGCCTGCTTGCCCGCCAGTACGGCTACGCGGCCGACCACGTGCGCGCCATCGAGATCGTCACCGCCGACGGCGTACTGCGCCGGGTCACCGCGACCGAGGACGCCGATCTGTTCTGGGCGCTGCGCGGCGCGGGCGCCAACTTCGGTGTGGTCACCGCGATCGAGATCGACCTTGTTCCGCTCGACCGCCTCTACGGTGGCACCCTGTTCTTCGACGTCGACCAGCTCCCGGCCGTCGTCGCGGCCTACCGCGACTGGACCCGCACCGCGCCGGAGGAGCTGACGTCCTCGTTGATCACCCTCCCGATGCCGGACATCCCGCAGATCCCCGAGCCGATCCGCGGCCGGTTCGTGGTCCGCGTGCACATCGCCTACACCGGCGACGCGGCGACGGGGGAGCGGCTGGTCGAGCCGCTGCGCGCGGTCGGCCCGAGGCTGATCGACTCGCTGCGCGACATGCCCTACACCGATTCGCACACCATCTACGCCGAGCCGGCCGTGCCGCACGCCTACGTCGGCGACAACCTGCGGCTGCGCGAACTCGACCCGGCGATGCTCAACGAGGTGCTGGCCATCTCGGGCGCGGAGTCGCCGGTCATGTGTGTCGTCGACATCCGGCACATCGGCGGTGCCGCGAGCCGCGCGCCCGAGGTACCCAACGCGGTACACCGCGACGACTCGGCCTACCTGCTCCGCATCCTCTCGCCGTTCTCGCCCGAGGACGTCGACCAGGTAGCCGACGTGCACCAGCGTTTCCTCGCGGCCGCTCGTCCCTGGGCGACCGGCCGCGCGCTCAACTTCGTCTACCGCCCAGGCGCGTCCGCGACCGAAGCCGAACTGCGCGAGATCCACGGCGACGCGGGCTACGACCGGCTGCGCGCGCTCAAGGCCGTCTACGACCCGGCCAACACCTTCCGCGCCAACCACAACATCGTGCCGTGATCTTCGTACTGCGCACCGTGAGCACCGGTGGCAGACTCGAAGAAGGACCTCGGCCGACGGAGCGAACATGGGCAGACCCGCAGCACTGGCAGCCGCACTCGTCGCAGTGATCGCCCTCGCGGGCTGTACGAGCCCGACCGGATCCTCCGCAGGTGGCGGCACCGAGACCAGCGGCGGCGGCGGGGGTTCGGGCGCGCTGTCCGGTCCTGTCATCGCCGTCAAGATCGACAACGTCGACGAGGCCCGCCCGTCCACCGGTCTGAGCCAGGCGCAGGTCGTCTATGTCGAGCCCGTCGAGGGCGGCCTGACCCGCATCGTCGCCGTGTTCGCGCCGCCCTACCCGAGCGTGATCGGCCCGGTCCGCAGCGCCCGCGAAACCGACCTCGACCTGCTCGGCCAGTACGGCAAGCCGGTGTTCGCGGTCTCCGGCTCGGTGCCGCAGCTGATCCCGCTGCTGCACCAGACGGCGCTCATCGACGCCTCGCAGGGCAGCGTCGCCAAGGCGTATGTGCGCCAGTCCACCCACCCCGCCCCGCACAACCTCTACCTGCACCCGGACCAGCTCCCCACCGGCAGCGCTCCCCAGGCGCCCCCGCTCGAATTCGGCGCGGCCCCGGCCGGTGGCTCAACGGCCAATCAGCAGAAGGTCAGCTACTCGGCGGCGTCGTTCTCCTTCGCCTGGTCGGCATCGGCGGGCCGGTCGCTGATCACCATGGACGGCACGCCCTACCGCACCACCGAAGCAGGCCAACTCGGCGCCGCGACCGTTGTCCTGCAACACGTCGCCACCCATCCCGAGCCGTGGCCGGAAGACTCGACCGGCGCGATCGCACCCGTCGCCGAGACGGTGGGCACCGGGTCGGCCACGATCCTGCGCGACGGCCAGAGCTTCGCCGCCACCTGGTCCCGTTCGGCCGTGGACGCCCCGACCCGCTTCACCGTCGCCAGTTCCGGAGCCGACCTCCCACTGGCGTCCGGTCCGGTGTGGATACTGCTGGTGCCGACCAGCTAACGCGGTTTCGTGCCCACCACGGTGAAGCAGACGACGCCGGAGCACAGCCAGCCCTCGCGCTCGCCCCGCTCCAGCTCGGTCCAGAACGCCGTGACATCGTCCTCGGTCGTCGCGCCGTCCGCGATCATCCGCGCGAGCAAGCCGCCCGCGACGATCCGCATGAAAGCGACGCTGTTCAGAATCACGTTCGGCACCACCCGAACGTCCTCAAGGCCGGCCTCGACCAGATACCGCTGCTGCTGCCGACCCATCCAGCCATGGGCCAGACCCTGCGTCAGCCGCAGCGCGAGACCTTCGGCAAGCCCGGTGTTCGCACTGTTGAAAAACGCCGTGCCACCGTCGATATCGGACGCGACCACCTGACCTCCGGGCTTCGCCACCCGCACCAGTTCGCGCACGGCCGCCTCAGGATCCGCGACGTGGATCAGCATTCGCTCGGTCCGCACCCGATCGAAGGTGTCGTCCGGAAAGTCGAGCGCATGCGCGTCCCCGGTCACGAACTCCACCGAGGCACCCGCGTCCGCCGCCCGCTCCCGCGCCTCGGCCACCATCTCGACGCTCCGATCGACCCCGACCACGCGCCCAGGAGCGACCGCCCGCGCCACCGCGATCGTGTCCGCCCCCGTGCCCGACCCGACATCGAGCACATCAAGCCCCGCGCGCAGGTCGAGCAGCCCCGTGATGATCTGCTTGGCCATCAACTCGCCCGGAATCGTGGTCCGCTCGTCGAGAAAATCGACGTAGTACTCCGGCCGACCACTGATCGTCTCGAACCCACTCGGCTCCCCGCTCGCCATGCCCGCAAGCTACCCGCCCCAACAGCCCCCGTCAGCCGATGTTCCGTTCAGTTGACCACCATGCCGATGAGTTCCATGTACTTGTCGGGTCTATACCGACAGCCGACCTTTGAAGGAGTGAACATGAGCAAGGTGAGGGCGGACATCTCGATGTCGCTGGATGGCTATGTCACGGCGCCCGGCGTGGATCTGGAGCATGGGCTGGGGGTGGGCGGCGAGGGGATTCATGCGTGGGTGCTGGAGGAGCCGCGCTCGCCGGTCGACGAGGCGGTGCTGGCGGAGGGCTTCGCGCGGACCGGGGCGGTGGTGATGGGGCGGCGGCTGTTCGACATCGTGGACGGGCCGCACGGCTGGGGCGACGAGGTCGGGTACGGGCACGACCAGAACCAGTCGGTCGCGCCGCCGTGCTTCGTCGTTACGCACGAACCGCCCGCGAAGGTGCGGCTCGGGGACAGGTTCCGGTTCGTGACCGGGGGAGTGGCATCGGCGATCGAGGCGGCTCGGGCGAGTGCGGGCGAGAAGGACGTGGTGGTGATGGGCGGGGCGAACGTGGTCGACCAGTGTCTGGCGGAGGGGTTGGCCGACGAGTTGGTCATTCACCTCTCGCCGCTGGTGCTGGGCGGGGGTACGCGGCTGTTCGAACTGGTCGGCGGGGTGACGCTGGTGCAGCGGGAGGTCACCGAGTCGCCGCGCGCCACGCATATCAGCTACGAGGTCGTGCGCTGATAGCGTCTGATCATGGCTGCTGACGATCGCGCGGAGTTGCTTGCCGCCGACCGGTCCTTCTTCGACGCGCTCGTGTCCGGTGACGGCGCGGCGGTGCGCGCGTTGCTGGCGGACGAGTTCGTGATCGTCAGCGTGCAGGACGGCTCGGTGAACACGGGCGCGGATCTGGTCGCGGCGATCGATGGTGGGCTGGTGTTCCCGGCCGTGACCGACCATCCGGACGAGGCGATCGTGCGAGTGGTCGGTGAGGTCGGGATCGTGGTCGGGCGGACGGCGATGTCGTTCGCGGGACCCGATGGCGCGCCGTTCGAGGCCGGCAGTCGGTATACCCATGTCTACGTTCGCGCGGACGGCGGCTGGCGGCTGTTGTCCGCGCAGGGAACGGAAATCAGCCGACCGGGGTGACGATGCCGTATTCGTGGATCTTGCGGTAGATCGTCGCGCGGGACATGCCGAGGAACTTGGCGGCGCGCAGTTTGTTGCCGTCGGCGTCCTGCAGGCTCTGCACGATCGCGTCGCGTTCCATGGATTCGAGTTGGTTGAGTTTGCGCCTGGTGATGGTCCGGTATTCGGCCGGCAGGTCGCCCGCGTGGATGGCGCCGGTGCGCCTGCGGTGTTGGGCGACCTGGCGCAGCACGCGGTAGAGCTGTTCGGCGTTGCCCAGCCAGTTCGACCGCAACAGCAGTTGCATGGCGTCGGGCGCGCAGTTCAGCGCGCCGGAGCCGGCGAGTTTGCTGAGGAAGAACGGGACGAGTTGGCGCAGATCCTCGATATGGTGGCGCAGCGGCGGGACCTGGACGATTCTCGGGAACAGCGCCAGCAACTCGGCCAGTCCCGGCTGGGTCTCGGCGTCCTTGGCCAGGGTGAGGCAGACCCACGTGCCGCGCCTGGTCTCGCGGAGCAGGTCGGTCAGGCCGGGGATGACCGCTTCGCTGAGTTTGTCCGCGTGCCGGATGACCAGCGCTTCGGCCGGGTCGTCGCGGATCTCGCGTTGGGCCTGGATCAGCCAGTCCGGTTCGGTCGACTCGGCGGCATCGATGACGTGCAGCCTGCCGGTCGGTTTGCGGCGCTGGTGCACGCCTTTCGCCAGGGCGAGCTTGCCGACGCCGCGTTCACCGGAGAGCACCAGCCATTCGCCGCGCCCGTAGCCGTCGTCCACGTCGTGGCAGCAGCGCAGCCACAGCGGTGCCGAGCCGACCAGGCCGGGCAGGAACATCGGCAGCATCGGGCCCGCGGTCACCTTGTCCGGTTCGTCGGTCGGGATCAGTTTGACGTGTAGTACGCCGCCGACGATGCCGGTCCGACCCGGAATCGGCCGGCAGTGCAGCCGGACCCGGGTGCCGGTGGGCAGGTCGAGGGTGGACTCGGTGCGGCGCGGCTCGCCGAGCAGTTGGGCGGCGTGGCCGAGCAGGAGCGCCTGGTCGGCCGGGTCGAGGAGTTGGCGGGCGTTGTCGTTCATCATCACGACGTCGCTGTTGAGCGCCATGACGATGCCGGTACTGCGCCGGCACGCCTGGAGATACGCCTGGAACAGTTCGAGTTCGCGCATGCCGCTGTTGGTCAGCATCGCCTGCTGGATCTGGTCGGCGGTGGTCTTGGCCAACGTGATCAGCAGCGGACCGGCGTCGCGCCGCCAGCAGGTCAGGTCGATGGCGCCGACGGTCTTGCCGGTGATCGGGTGCTGGATCGGCACGCCCGCGCAGGCCAGATCCTCCAGGTTCTCCGCGTAGTGCTCGTGGCCGAACACGTGCATCGGACGACCGCCCTCCAGCGCGGTGCCGATGCCGTTGGTGCCGACCGCCTGTTCGGCGTAGCTGAAACCGGGCACCAGCTGCACGTGTTCGAGGTGCCGGTGCAGGTCCAGGTCGCCGGTCAACTGGGTCAGCACCACGCCGGAACGGTCGGTGAGGATGATGCTGATCGGCTGGCCGTCCAACTGCTCGCTGAGCCGCTCCAGCACCGGCCGGGCGCTGTGGATCAGGGGCGTGTCCTGGTCCTGCTCGGCGACGTAGGGCACGTTGATGCGGTCGGCCGCGACGTGGAACTGCCGGGAGCGCCACCAGGACGCGAGGATCGCGTCGCGGACTCCGAACGGCTCAACCGATTCCGAAGAGAGGAACCGCACCCGGATCTTGGCGAGCTCGTCGCCGTCGGCGACGACGTGCGCTCGCCGCGACGCGGTGACGGTGGCAAGTTCCTTCAACACGGACCTCCTGACCGGCGCCGGGGCACGGCGTTGTGCGCGGGTACGGCAGTGGTGTCGTGCCCTCCAGCGTAGGCGAACGGAGCAACCGGGCGCTGTCTCAAATTGAGACTCCACAGGTCGGCGGCGGGTTCTCTGATGGAGCGATGGTCGACGAACCGGAAACTCAGGAAACCTACAGCCCCTGGACCATTGTCGATCTGGTCTTCAGCCACCTCGTCGACGCGGGCCTGCACCCCACGCTGGGTAGCGGCCATCCGGGTGAACCGGCGGCCCAGCTGCTGCGCGCGCTGGGCATCGCGCCCACCAACGAGGGCGACACCCGAATCAGCCAGGAAGTCCGGCTTCACCTGGCACAACTGCGCGCCACGATGTTCGACCAGCCATGAGACGAGCGGTGAGCCGTGTCTCATGTTGAGACCTCGACGTGCTCCGTTCGGAGCTGTAATCCCCATCTGTAACCAGCAATCCCACGGGAATCGGCCCGACGGGTAAGGAGCCACCATGAGCCGCCAGAGCGTGGCAAAAGCCCATCAGAAGATCCAGGAACTGTCCTGGGATCCGCAATATCACGAGCCAGTGTCCCAGTACGGGACTGACTACACGTTCCGCAAGGCCAAGAAGCGCGACCCGCTCAAGCAGGTTCTCCGCTCGTACTTCCCCATGCAGGAAGAAAAGGACCACCGCGTCTACGGCGCCTCCGACGGCGCCATTCGCGGCAACATGTTCCGTCAGGTTCAGGAACGCTGGCTGGAATGGCAGAAACTGTTCCTGAGCATCATTCCGCTGCCGGAGATCTCGGCCGCCCGCGCGATGCCGCTGCTGTTCCGCACGGTGCCCAACCCGGAGCTGCACAACGGCCAGGCGATCCAGATGATCGACGAGGTTCGGCACTCGACGATCCAGCAGAACCTCAAGCGCCTGTACATGAACAACTACATCGACCCGGCCGGCTTCAACTCGAGCCTGCGCAACTTCCAGAACGACTACTGCGGCACCATCGGCCGCCAGTTCGCGGAAGGCTTCATCACCGGTGACGCGATCACCGCGGCCAGCATCTATCTGACCATCGTCGCGGAAACCGCGTTCACCAACACGCTGTTCGTGGCCATGCCGGCCGAGGCCGCGGCCAACGGCGACTACCTGCTGCCCACCGTCTTCCACTCGGTGCAGTCCGACGAGTCCCGGCACATCAGCAACGGCTACGCCACGCTGCTGATGGCCCTGTCCGACGAGAGCAACCACCAACTCCTCGAACGCGACCTGCGCTACGCGTGGTGGAACAACCACCGCGTGGTCGACGCCGCGATCGGCACGTTCATCGAATACGGCACCAAGGACCGCCGCAGGGATCGGGAAAGCTACGCGGAAATGTGGCGTCGCTGGATCTACGACGACTACTACCGCAGCTATCTGATGCCGCTGGAGAAGTACGGTCTGGTCATTCCGCACGACCTCATCGAGGAAGCCTGGAACCAGATCTGGAACAAGGGCTACGTGCACGAGGTCGCGCAGTTCTTCGCAACCGGCTGGCTGGCCAACTACTGGCGCATCGACCCGATGACGGACGAGGACTTCGAGTGGTTCGAGTTCAAGTACCCGGGTTGGTACGACCGCTACGGCAAGTGGTGGGAGAACTACGCACGCCTGTCGACGCCGAACGGGCACCACCCGATCGTCGCCGAGAACGTCGACTACGTCTATCCGCACCGCTGCTGGACCTGCATGGTCCCGTGCCTGGTGCGCGAGGACATGGTCATGGCCGAGGTCGACGGCCAGTGGCGGACCTACTGCCACGAGATGTGCAAGTGGACCGACGAGACCGCGTTCCGCCCGACCTACATGGGCCGCAACACGCCGAACATGGGCAAGCTGATCGGCGCCCGTGAGTGGGAGACCCTCTACCACGGCTGGAACTGGGCCGATGTCGTGTCCGACATGGGTTTCGTGCGCGACGACGGCAAGACCATGGTCGCGCAGCCGCACCTGAAGCTGGACGACCCGAAGAAGATGTGGACGCTGGACCACCTGCGCCGGATGGGTCCGCTGCAGAGCCCGAACGTCCTGCTCAACCAGATGTCCGCCGAGGAGCGCGCCGCGTTCCAGGCCGACTACAACCGGCAGGGCCCGGCGGGCCGCCCCGCCCCGGCCAAGGCGTAGCCAGTCTCCGGGTGGGGCCTTGTTCCCTGACGGGCCCCACCCGTTCCCACCATGACGAGAACCCGGAGACCTACATGGCGGACAAGCATGTGGTGCGGTTCGAGCCGGTCGGCATCGACATCGAGGTCGACGAGGATCAGACGATCCTGCGGGCCGCCGCCGAGCAGGGCGTGATGCTCATGCACGGCTGCAAGGAGGGGCAGTGCGCCTCCTGCAAGTCGTTCCTGCTTGAGGGCGAGGACGTCGAGCACGACCGGTACTCGACCTTCGCGCTGCCCGACTACGAGAAGGAGGAGGGCTACACGCTGCTGTGCCGGGCGCACGCCTACGAGGACCTGACCATCGAGCTGCTCAACTACGACGAGGAGATGATCCGCTCCGGCCTGCCGATCGTGCAGGCGAGCGCGGAGGTCGTCGCGAACGAACCGCTCACGCACGACCTGCGGCACCTGGTCCTGCGCCTGGTCGAACCGGCGGAGCTGCAGTTCTTTCCCGGCCAGTACGTGGACATCTCGGTGCCGGGCACCGAGGAGTCCCGGTCCTTCTCGATGGCCAACATCTCCAGCAGGGAGGATGGCCGCCTGGAGTTCGTGATCAGGGTCTATCCCGGCGGGATGTTCTCCGAGTTCCTGGCCAACACGGTGCACGTCGGCGACCGGCTCGAACTGTCCGGTCCGTTCGGGGTGTTCACCCTGCGCGACGCGCCCAACGCCGACCTGATCTTTCTCGGCGGGGGCGCCGGCCTGGCCCCGATCCTGGCGCTGCTGCGGTCCATGGCCGACCGCGGCATCAACCGCAAGGCCACGTTCTACTACGGCGCGCGGCAGCGCAAGGACCTGTGCCTTGAGAAGGAACTGCGGGAACTGGCCGAGACCCTGCCGGACTTCCGCTACGTCCCCGCACTGTCCGATCAGGACAAAGGGCCGGACTGGGACGGCGAGGTCGGGCTGATCACCGATGTGGTGCGGCGCAACGAGTCCGACCTCGCCGGCGCGGACGCCTACGTGTGCGGGCCACCGCCGATGGTTGAGGCGGCGATCGAGCTGCTCGCCGCGCTCGGCGTCGAGGACAAACGCATCTTCTACGACAAGTTCACCACCACCGGCGAAGCGGAGGACCAATGACAACCACCCAAGAACGCAGTGTTCCGAAGCCGGTCTTCACCGACGCGGAGGCGGGCGCCAAGGAGTTCCCCGACTCGAGCGCCCGTCGGTACAACTACTTCACCCCGCAGAAGCGCAAGCAGACCCACTACGAGGACGTCACCGTCGAGGTGCAGCCCGACCCGAGGCACTACCTGGCCCAGGGCTGGCTGTACGGGTTCGCCGACGGTCGCGGCGGCTACCCGCTGGACTGGACGATCCTCAAGGCGTGGGGCTCGGACCGGCCCGAACCGAAGCGGTTCGCCGGCTCCGGCGGCAAGGGCTACGAGTGGCCCGCGCACGGCTGGCACGAGTTCCGCGACCCGAACGAGGAATGGGAGCTGACCCTCTACCGGTACAACTCCAACGTCGTCCGCCAGGTCAACCAGAACATCGACGCGGCCCGCCAGTCCGGCGCGTTCAGCCAGTGGAACCCGAACTGGGTCTCGTTCGTGGCCCAGCACGTCGGCGCCTGGATGCACGTCGACCACGGCCTCGGCCTGTACCTGTTCGCCAACGCCAACCGCAGGGCGCCGACGAACATGCACAACAACGCGATCTCGGTCAACAGCATGCACCGCATCCGCGCCGCCCAGGATCTCGCGCTGTACAACCTGACGATCAGCGAGGAGATCAAGGGCTTCGACGGCACCGCGCACCTGACCACGTGGAACGACGACCCGGCCTGGCAGGGCGTGCGCAACGTCGCCGAGCAGCTGACCGCGATCGACGACTGGTGCGAGGCGGTGTTCGCGGCCAACGTCGTGTTCGAACCGCTGGTCGGCGAGCTGTTCCGGTCCAACCTGGTGCAGCAGGCCGCGCCGGCCAACGGCGACTTCATCACGCCGACGGTGGTCGGCGCCGAGGAGTACGACTACGCGGAACGCGACCTGCGCTACACGAAGGCGATGTTCGAACTCCTGGTCAACGACAAGGAGTTCGCCGAGCACAACACCAAGATTCTCAACGACTGGCTGGCCACCTGGGTGCCGCGCTGCATCGCCGCGGCCCGCACCCTGCAGCCGCTGTGGTCGCAGCCGGACGCGAAGCCGCCGAGGTTCGAGGACGGCCTCGACCGCGCGAAGAGCCGGTTCACCGGGATCCTCACCGGACTCGGTCTGCCCGCACCGAAGGAGTTGGCGCTGTGAACACGTTCACCATTGCCGAGAGTCCGTTCAAGTCCGACCGCAGCCCGTCGAACATGTGCGGCGTGACGCTGATGAACAACCAGATCGGCTCGGTCGTCGCGCAGGTCATGAAGGACAAGAAGAACGTCACGGTCACCCACCTGCCCTCCATGATCCGGGTGGACGCCAACAACCGGATGGACTTCCTCTACGACGAGATCTCCGAGGCGCTGGGCGAGGAACCCGGGTTCTTCGACTCCGCGGAGTTGGAGGAGAACATGTCGACGCACTACGGGCGGATGATCCACGAGGACGACCGCACGATCATGTTCGCCAACCCCGAGGACGCGGCCGAGTACATCGACTTCGACCTGGTCTCCTCGCGACCGGAGGCGTGACGTGTACGAGAAGGACGGCGAGAAGTACTTCGTGGTGGACAGCCACATGCACTACTGGAACGCGGCCCCGAGCAACTGGGTCGCGGGAGCCGAGAACTACGCCAAGGGCTGGATCGAGTGTTTCCACGCCTACCAGGCACTCGGCCCGGCCGAAACACACTGGCCGATCGAGAAGTTCATGGCCTACACCGAGGACGACCTCATGAAGGACGTCTTCGAGGACGGCTACGTGGACGTCGCGGTGTTCCAGCCGACCTATCTGACCGAGTGGTATCGGGAAGGGTTCAACACCACCGAACGCAACGCCGCGCTCGGTGCGAAACACCCCGGCAAGTTCATCGCCAACACCCGGTTCGACCCGCGCGACGGCGATGCCGGCAAGAAGGAACTGCGGGAGAACGTGGCCCGCTACGGCAGCACGGGACTCAAGCTCTACACCGCGGAGTGGCGTCAGGGCTCGCGCGGGTGGAAGCTGTCCGATCCGGAGGCGTACGAGTTCTTCGAACTCGCACGCGAACTCGGCATCCGCAACATCCACGTGCACAAGGGACCGACCATCTGGCCCCTGGACAAGGACGCCTTCGATGTGTCCGATGTGGACCACGCGGCAACGGACTTCCCCGAGCTGAACTTCATCGTCGAGCACGTCGGCCTGCCGCGCATCGAGGACTTCTGCTTCATGGCGACGCAGGAGCCGAACGTGTACGCGGGCCTGTCCGTGGTGATCGGTGGGTTGATGCACGCGAGGCCGAAGTTCTTCGCCAAGGTCATGGGTGAACTCCTGTTCTGGGTCGGCGAGGACAAGATGACCTTCGGCAGCGACTACGGCATCTGGGAACCCAAGTGGCAGATCGAGGGATTCGTCGACTGGGACTACCCGAGCGATGAGTTCTCCGACTACCCCAGGGTCACCACGGCCACCAAGAAGAAGATCCTCGGCCTCAATGCCGCCCGCCTCTACGGCATCGAGGTCCCGAAGGAATGCCAGTTGCCCTCGGCCGCCGGCACCCCGGCCGCGCAGGACGACGCGCAACTGGTGTCGCAAGGATGACCAGCACGCTGTCCGCCACCGAGGAGCGGGTGCTGGTCGCGTTGGCGACGGTGCGGGACCCGGAACTGGACGAACCCATCACGGCCCTGGGGTTCGTGGCGTCCTGCACCGTTGCCGACGATGGTCACGCGGAGGTGCGTCTGCGGCTGCCGACGTACTTCTGCGCGGCCAACTTCGCCTTCCTCATGGTCGCGGACGCCTATGACGCGGTGTCCGCGACCGAGGGGGTGACCAGCGTCGACGTCGCCCTGCTCGACCACTTCGCAGGCGAGCAGATCAACGCCGGAGTGGCGGCGCGCGCGGGGTTCGTGTCCAGTTTCGAAGGCGAGGCCGTCGCCGAGTTGGCCGAACTGCGCGCGGACTTCCTGCGCAAGGCGGTCATGGCCGGCACCGACCTGGTGTGCCGGCCGCTGCTGGCCGCCGGCAGGACGCCCGCCGAACTGGCGGCGTCGAGGATGGGGGAGATACCCGAATCGGCGGAGCTGGCGAGGTTGCGCCGCCGCAGGGCCGAGCTGGGTCTCCCGTCCGGGGCGGACGCGCCGCTGGTGATCGATCCGGTCACCGGCGGCGCGGTCGACCTCGACGCGCTGCCCCTGCATCTGCGTAGGGCCCGGCTGCACAAGGTGGGCATCGAGGCGAACACCGGGATCTGCCGGGGGATGTTGGCACACCGGTATCCGGAGGTAGAGGAGAGGCAGTCATGAAAGCCGTGCGGGTGCACGCATATCACAAACAACCCGTCGTCGAGGACGTGCCCGATCCGGTCGTCAAGGGTCCGCTCGACGTGATCGTGAAGATCGGCGGCGCCGGGGTGTGCCGCACCGATCTGCATATTCTGGACGGCCAGTGGGAAGCCGCGATGGACCCCGACCTCCCGTACATCATCGGCCACGAGAATGCCGGCTGGGTGCAGGAGATCGGCTCGGCGGTGACCAACGTGAAGGTCGGCGACACGGTGATCCTGCACCCGACGCCCACCTGCGGCCTGTGCCGCGCCTGCCGGGCCGGGCAGGACATGCACTGCGCCAACAGTTCGTTCCCGGGGCTGGACTCGGACGGCGGCATGGCCGAGTACCTGCTCACCTCCGCCCGCGCCTGCGTGCCGCTCGACCCGAGCACCCGGCCGCAGGACGTGGCGGCCCTCGCGGACGCCGGCATCACCGCGTATCACGCGGTGCGCAAGGCGATTCCGCTGCTCTACCCGGGCACCACCTGCGTCGTGATCGGCGCGGGCGGCCTCGGCCACATCGGCGTCCAGTGCCTCGCCGCGCTCACCGCGACCAGGATCATCGTGGTCGACCGCAACCCGGCCGCCCTCGACCTCGCGGCCACTCTCGGCGCGGCGGCGACCGTGGTCGCCGACGGAAACCAGATCGCGACCGTGCACGAGCTCACCGGGGGAGCGGGTGCCGAGGCCGTGCTGGACTTCGTCGCGGAGGAAGGTGCCGAGCAGGACGGCTTCGCCATGACGAAGCCCAGTGGCTCGTACTTCGTCATCGGCTACGGCGGCACGCTGCACGTGCCGACGCTGGACATCATCTCCACCGAGCGCAACATCATCGGCAACATCGTCGGCACGTACAACGAACTCGCCGAACTGATGGCCCTCGCCGAATCCGGGCGGGTCACGTTGCACACCAAGACCTATCCGCTGGCCGACGCCGTGCAGGCCATCGCGGATCTCGACGCGGGCAACGTGCGTGGCCGCGCCATCCTCATTCCCTGACCGACGGCTGGAGGCAACCCGATGTCCAAGGAACTGCGATTCGGCGCGTCAGCGCGCGACCTGCTTCAGTCCGGGGTGGACCAATTGGCTGAGGCGGTCAAGTCGACGTTGGGCCCCAAGGGCCGCAACGTCATCCTGGAGAAGATCACCGGCTCCCCGGTCGTCACCAACGACGGTGTCACCATCGCCCGCGAGATCCATTTGAAGAACCAGTTCGAGAACATGGGCGCGCAGCTGGTCAAGGAAGCCGCCATCAAGACCAACGACATCGTCGGCGACGGCACCACGACCGCGACGGTGATCGCGCAGGGGATCGTCCGGGAAGGCATGCGGGCGATCAGCAAGGGCGGCAATCCGGTGCTGGTCAAACGCGGCATCGACCTGGCCGTGGCCAAACTGGTCGAGCGACTCCAGTCCGTCGCCCACCCGGTCGCGACCGAGGCCGACTTCGCCCGCGTCGCCGCGATCTCCGCCAACGACGACGACAAGGTCGGCGCGGTCATCGGCAACGCGCTGCACACCGTCGGTGACGGCGGCATCGTCACCGTCGAGGAGTCGCCAGACCACGGCATGAGCGTGAACTTCGTGGAGGGCTTCGAGTTCGACAACGGCTACCTCTCGCCGTACATGGTCACCAACCCGGCCAGCCTGGAGGCCGTCGTCGACGACCCGTACATCCTGTTGTGCAGCGAGAAGATCGCCAAGGTGCAGCAGCTGATGCCGCTGCTGGACCGGGTGATGCGCGACCCGAAGCCGCTGATCATCATCGCGGAGAACCTGGAAGGCACCGCGCTGTCCATGCTCGTGCACAACCACGTGAACGGCATCTTCACCTGCGTGGCCGTGCGTGCGCCCGGCTTCGGCGACCGGCGCCTGCACAAGCTGGAGGACATCGCGGCCATCACCGGCGGCACCGTCTACAGTCGACACTCCGGGCTCACGCTGGAAACCATGGGCCTGGAACACCTCGGCCGCGCAGTGCAGGTCCGCGTGACCGCCGACCGCACCACGATCGTCGGCGGCGCAACGGCCGATGCGGTCGATTTCCGCGTCACCCAGCTCCGCGCCGAACTCGAACGAGCGAGTTTCGGCATCGATGAAGACGTGCTCACCGAACGCATCGGCGCGCTGACCGGCAAGGTGGCCGTCATCAAGGTCGGCGCACCAACGGATGCCGAGTTGAAGGAGTTGCAACACCGCGTGGAGGACGCGCTGTCCGCGACCCGCGCCGCCATGGCGGAGGGAATCGTGGCGGGCGGCGGAGCGGCACTGCTGCATGCCGCGCCCGTACTGGACGAACTCGACGTCACCGACGACTACGCGACCGGCGTCGACATCGTCCGCCAGACCCTCCCGGAACCCGCGTACCTGATCGCGGCCAACGCCGGCTATCCCGCGGCCGACATTGTGGCGCACACCACCCAACTCGGTACGGACGAAGGCTTCGACGCGTTGAAAGGACGCTACGGCAACATGATCGACATGGGCATCGTCGACCCGCTGCGCGTCGCCCGGTCCGCGCTGCAGAACGGCGCGTCAGTGGCCGGCCTGCTGCTCACCACCAACACGCTCGTGGCGGAGGAACAGACCGCATGGGGCGGCAGCGCTGCGCTGATGACCGAATTCGGTCCGCTCGACGAAGGATTGCACCAGCCATCACCCGATTCGAGTACGCCACAATCGCTCGGTCTCGGCCCATCGGTCGGTTAGGGTCGAATGATGGTTCCGCCGGCCGGGGACGGCGAGGCGACCCTGGCCAGTGTGGTATCGCGTCAGGCGTCCGTCTCGGTCGGCGGCGGGAGCGATTCGGAGCCGCTCCCGCCGCCGAGCCAGTTCCGTCAACTGCGCGCCAAGGGCCGGGTGCGCGGCGGTATCGCCCTGCTCGGCCCGGCCTTTGTCGCGGCGGTCGCCTACATCGATCCAGGCAACTTCGCCACCAACCTCACCGCGGGCGCACGCCTTGGCTATGCGCTGGTGTGGGTGATCGTGCTCGCCAACGCGATCGCCATGCTGGTGCAGTACCTCTCCGCGAAACTCGGCGTGGCCACCGGTCGAGACCTTGCCGAGCTGTGCCGCGACACGCTGCCCAAACCGGTCTCGGTCGGCCTGTGGGTGCAGGCCGAACTCGTTGCCATGGCGACCGATCTGGCCGAGTTCGTCGGCGCCGCCGTCGGCCTCAACCTGATTTTCGGTGTCCCGCTGCCCGCGGCCGGGGTGATCACCGCGGTGGTCGCGTTCGTCGTGCTCGGCCTGGACCAGCGCGGTTATCGACGCTTCGAGCTGGCGATCGCCGGATTCTTCGGCATCGTGTTCCTCGGTTTCGCCTACGACCTGATCTGGGTGCACGCGAGTCTGGGTGGCGTGGCGACCGGATTGATCCCGACCTTCACCGGTTCCGACGGCGTGCTGCTGTCCGTCGGCATCGTCGGCGCGACCGTGATGCCGCACGTGATCTACCTGCACTCGGCCCTGACCAAGTCGCGCGTGCGCGTCCGCGACGACGCCGAGCGCCGCGAAGTCCTGCGCTACCAACGCTGGGACGTGCTGATCGGCCTTGGCGCGGCCGGCATCATCAACCTGGCCATGCTGATCGTCGCCGCGGCCGTCCTGCACCGCACCGGAATCGGTACCGCTGACCCGATCCTGGCCACCCACACCGCGCTCGGCCACCTGGTCGGCGGGGGAGCGGCACTGGCGTTCGCGGTGGCGCTGCTCGCGTCCGGCCTGTCCTCCTCCAGCGTCGGCACCTACGCGGGCCAGGTCGTGATGCGCGGGTTCATCCATCGCGGCGTTCCGCTGTTGCTGCGCCGAGGTGTGACCATGGTGCCCGCGCTGGTCGTGCTCGCGCTGCGCCTGCCGGCCACGGAAAGCCTGGTGATATCGCAGGTCGTGCTGTCCTTCGGCATCCCGTTCGCGCTCCTGCCGCTGGTCATGCTGACCCGAAACCCGAAGGTGATGGGGGCCTTCGTGAATAACAGGCTCACCACGATCCTGGCCGGCTGTTGCGCGATCGGCATCATCCTCCTCAACGTGTACCTGCTGACCCATCTCGGTTCGAGTTGAGCGGAGGTTGGCATGTCCGACGTGCGCACGCTGGCGCTCGCGCTGATCCTCACCGGGCTGACCGGCGCGTTCTCCATGGCGATGTACCTCGTCGCGTACAAACACGTGGCGCAGGGACTGATCCCGGTCAGCCACCGCCGCCGAGTCCTCGCCTGGCGCCGCTGCGCCCCGGGCGTGCTGGTGGTTTCGGTCGGCGCCACCGTCGCCGGCCTGGTCCTGCTGATGATCACCGCCCTGCTCCTGATCTGACTAGTAGCCACGTCGTCATCTACTAGACCATTATCACGATAACTTCAGTGGCTAGTGAAATTAAACTCGGCGGCTCGGCGCGACTCACTGGGAACGCTTCGGATCAGGGATTGCGCAGCGACAGGAAATTGACCGCGGTCGTGGTCAGCACGGCCTCGTCGTGCTGGTTGAACAGCTCGATCGCGGTGCGCACCACGCCACGGTCCGGCTTGGACTGGGACCTGCGGGCGTCCAGCACGGTCGCGCGCAGCCAGAGCGCGTCATTCGGCCGGACCGGACGGGGCCAGCGCAGTTCGTCCATGCCGGGTGAGGCGAGGCTGGCCGCGTGCGAGAGGTAGTGCGTCACATACAGCCGCATCATGATCGCGACGGTCTGCGCGCCGCTGGCGATCAGGCCGTCGAACGGGCCCTTGGCCGCGTACTCGGGGTCGGTGTGGATGGGCTGCGGGTCGTACTGGCGGGCGAAGTCGAGGATCTGCGCCTCGGTGAGGGTCTCGTGGCCGTACTCGTGCGACTCGCCGACAACGTAGTCCTCGAAGTACCGGTCGTCGGTGGGGACGGCGAAGTCCGTGTCCCGCAGCGCCTCGCTCATTCGGCCGGCCTCTTCCAGTCGGGGGTTGCTCGGTCACGGTGATGCTACGGGTAGGTTTTCGGTGTGCGGGATATCGCGGTCTTCAGTGGAAGCGCCCATCCGGAACTGGCACGGGAGATCTGCGCCCAGTTGGGGGTGCCGCTGCTTCCCGTTCGAGTGACACGGTTCGCCAACGACTGTCTTGAGGTGCAGTTGGGGGCGAACTGTCGGGAGCGGGACGTGTTCCTGATCCAGCCGTTGGTCAAGCCGGTGCAGGAGAACCTGGTCGAGCTGCTGCTCATGTTGGACGCCGCGCGGGGCGCGTCGGCGGCGCGGACGACGGTGGTCATGCCGCACTACTCCTACGCTCGTTCGGACAAGAAGGACGGGCCGCGGATCTCGATCGGGGGCCGGCTGGTCGCGGATCTGATGGCCACGGCGGGCGCGAGTCGCGTGTTGACGATGACGCTGCATTCGCCGCAGGTGCACGGGTTCTTCAGCGTGCCGGTGGATCATCTGCACGCGCTGCGTCCGTTGGCGGCGCATTTCCGGCGCTACGACCTGAGCAACGCGGTGGTGGTGTCGCCGGATCTGGGCAATGCCAAGGACGCGCAGGCTTTCGCGCGGCTGCTGGATGTTCCGGTGGCCGTTGGCGCGAAGCAGCGGATCAACGATCACGAGGTGAGCATCACGTCGGTGATCGGCGAGGTGGCCGGCAAGGACGTGATCGTGCTGGACGACGAGATCGCGCGCGGCAGCACGGTGATCGAGTTGTTGGACCGGCTGCGCGAGCGGGGCGTGAACTCGGTGCGGGTGGCGTGCACGCACGGCTTGTTCGCCGACCATGCGCTCGAGCGGATCGGCGCGCAGTCGGACGTGCTGGAGATCGTGTGTACGAACACGGTGCCGATCGAGGCAGAGGAGCGCTCGCCGAAGCTGACGGTGTTGTCGGTGGCGTCGATGCTGGCCGAGGCGATGCGGCGGATCCACAACGGCGAGTCGGTCAGCACGCTGTTCGTCTGACGTCACCTGGTGCATGTTTCTCCGTACTTCGGGGAAGCTGTCTTGGGCAAACGGGCGAGTCGGCCACTGGCTCATCTCATCTGTGAGATATCGTCGCCGTCATGGTGGATGACGGTGACGAGTTCGGCGCGTATCTCCAGCGCATCGGCGGACTGGTGCGCGACGCGCGCAAGCACCATCGCTGGACCCAGCACCAACTGGCCGAGGCGGTGGGCACCAGCCAGAGCGCGATCAACCGGATCGAGAAGGGCAACCAGAACCTCGGCCTGGAGATGCTCAGCCGGATCAGCGGTGCGCTGAACTCGGAGATCGTGTCGTTGGGCCGGTCCGGGCCGATGCACCTGCGGGTGGTGGGCGGCAGGCGTCTTTCCGGCAGTATCAGCGTGAAGACCAGCAAGAACGCGGGTGTCGCGCTGCTGTGCGCGGCGCTGTTGAACTCGGGTCGCACCGTACTGCGCAAGGTGGCGCGGATCGAGGAGGTCAACCGCATCCTGGAGGTGCTGACCAGCATCGGGGTGCGCACGCGGTGGCTCAATGACGACAACGATCTGGAACTCGTCACGCCGGAGCGGCTGGACCTGTCCGGAATGGACGTCGAGGCGGCGCGGCGGACGCGCAGCATCATCATGTTCCTCGGGCCGTTGCTGCACACGCACGAACAGTTCGAGCTGCCCTACGCGGGCGGCTGCGCGCTGGGTACCCGCACGGTCGAGCCGCATCTGACCGCGTTGCGGCCCTTCGGGCTGGAGGTGAAGGCGACCGACGGGAACTACCACGCCATTGTGGACCGATCGGTGGCGCCGAGCAGGCCGATCGTGTTGACCGAGCGCGGTGACACGGTCACCGAGAACGCGTTGCTGGCCGCGGCGCGGATGCCGGGCGTGACCACCATTCGCAACGCGAGCCCGAACTACATGGTTCAGGATCTGTGTTTCTTCCTGGGCGAACTGGGCGTGCGGATCGACGGCATCGGCACCACGACGCTGGTGGTGCACGGCGTGCCGGAGGTCCATGCCGATGTGGACTACGCGCCCTCCGAGGATCCGATCGAGGCGATGAGCCTGCTCACCGCGGCGATCGTGACCGACTCGGAGGTGACCATCTGCCGGGTGCCGATCGAGTTCATGGAGATCGAGCTGGCGCTGCTGGAGGAGATGGGCCTGGACTACGACCGCGGTGCGGAGTATCCGGCGGTGAACGGCCGGACCCGGCTGGTCGACCTGACCGTGCGGCCGAGCGTGTTGCACGCGCCGCGGGACAAGATCCATCCGATGCCGTTCCCCGGCCTCAACATCGACAACCTGCCGTTCTTCGCGCTGATCGCGGCGACGGCGACCGGGTCGACGCTGATCCACGACTGGGTGTATGAGAACCGTGCGCTGTATCTGACCGAGTTGACCAAGCTCGGCGCCAAGGTGACGCTGCTGGATCCGCACCGGGTGTACGTGGAGGGGCCGACGCACTGGTCGGGCACCGAGGTGATCTGCCCGCCCGCGCTGCGGCCCGCCGTCGTGGTGCTGCTGGCGATGCTGGCCGCCAAGGGCACCTCGGTGCTGCGCAACGTCTACGTGATCAACCGCGGCTACGAGCAGCTCGCGGAGCGGTTGAATCTGCTCGGGGCGCGGATCGAGACCTTCCGCGACATGTGATCGGCAGGTATGCGGCCGCGGCGCGCCTGATCAGCAGGTGGAGAGGAACCGGTCGAGGACGCGGGCGGCGAAGCGCAGGCCCTCGACCGGGATCCGCTCGTCGACGCCGTGCGCCATGGCCCGGTACGGGTAGCCGGCCGGCACGAACACCGGGGCGAAGCCGTAGCAGTCGATGCCCAGCTGGGTGAACGCCTTGGCGTCGGTGCCGCCGCCAAGGCAGTACGGCACGACGACACCGTCCGGGTCCTCGGCGCGCAGCGCGTCGGCCATGGCGGTGAACCAGGGCGAGTCGATCGGCGCGGACACTGCCTCCTGGTAGGTGATCGGCTCGACCTCGATGCCGGGCCCGATCAGCCGGTTCAGCTCGGCCAGCACCATCGCCTCGGTGCCGGGCAGGGTGCGCACGTCGACCTCGGCCACGGCCTGGCCGGGGATGACGTTGACCTTGTAGCCGGCGCTGAGCACGGTCGGCACGGTGCTCGGCCGGACGGTCGCGGCGGCCAGGCTGGCGCCGTCGCCCAGCCGGGCCAGGGTGGCGTCCACGGCGGCTTCGCTGCTCAGGTCGACCGGGATGCGCAGGGCAGCCCCGACGCCCTCGATGTGGGCGCGGACGGCCGGCGTGAGGTGCACCGGCCAGCGGTGTTCCGCGATCCGGTGCAGGGCCTCGACCAGGCGGATCACCGCGTTGTCCTGGTTGATCCGGGACGCGTGGCCCGCTCGGCCCTTGGCGGTCAGGCGGATGTGCGCGGTGCCGCGTTCGGCCGCGCCGATCGGGTAGATCCGCGCGTCGCCGACGCGGTGGGTGAACCCGCCGGACTCGCTGATCGCGGCCGCGATGCCGGCGAAGTGCTCGGGGTGCTCCTCGACCAGCCAGTGCGCGCCCCAGTAGCCCTTGTCCTCCTCGTCGGCGACGAACGCGAGCACCACGTCCCGTTTGGGCCTGCGGCCCTCGGCGGCCCAGCGGCGCACCGCGGTGAGGCCGGCGGCGACGGTGTCCTTCATGTCGGTCGCGCCCCGGCCCCAGACGTAGCCGTCGTGTACCTCGCCGGAGAACGGGTGCACCGACCATTCGGCCGGGTCGGCCGGCACCACGTCGAGGTGGCCCTGGAGCAGCACGGCGGGCAGCGATGGGTCCTCGCCGGGCACGCGGGCCAGCACGTTGGTGCGGCCGGGTTCGCGTTCCAGGAAGGTCGATTCGACGCCGGCCTCGGCCAACTGCTCGGCCACGAACTCGGCGGCCGGGCGCTCGCCCTGCGCGTCGCCCGCGCCGCGGTTGGTGGTGTCGATGGCGAGCAGCTGGCTGCACAGCGACACGACCAGGTCATCGAAGTACGCGCGGTCAGCCATAGATTCCTTCCACCGCGCCGGACGCGATGGCGGTCACCACCTTGAACGCCTTCATCGCCTCGGTCATGTTCGGTGCGTCGAAACCTACCCGACGGATGCCGACCTGCTCGACGGTCGGTATGACCGCGGTGGCCTGCGCGAGATGGGTGGCGTCGAACTCCACCTCGATCCGATGTGGACCGACGGCGGCTTCGCCGCGTCCGGCCAGGCTCATCGCGGCCTCGGCCGCGCCGGTGATCCACTCGTAGGTCCGTTCCGGCGGCGTGCAGATGGCCGCGTAGCGGCTCACGCACTCCTTGACGGCGACCCGGTGCGCGTTCGGCGCGTACTCGGCGGCGTCCTCGCAGGACTTGTCGTCGCCGGTGAATCCGATGACCGGCACGCCGTACTCGGCGGCCAGCGCCGCGTTGAGCCTGCCCTCGCTGGCGGCCACGCCGTCCAGCGACACGCCGGTGATCTGGTTGGGCAGGTAGGTGTGGGAGAGCACGCCGTCGAACCCGGCGCCCGCGTGGTAGCCAAGGAACACCACACCGTCCACGCCGCTGTCGATGCCCTGCATCATGGACAGCGGTTTGTGCCGGCCGGTGAGCATCCTGGCCCTGGTGTCGAGGTCCTCAAGCAGCAGATTGCGCTGGGAGGCGTGGGCCTCGTTGACGAGGACATCGGTGGCACCGCCGGCGAACAGGCCGGTCACGCAGGCGTTGACGTCCCCCGTGAACATGCGCCGGAACCGCTGCCACTGCTCGCTGCCTGGCTCGACGTCGGCGGCCCAGGTGACCCCGGTGGCGCCTTCCATATCGGCTGAGATCATGATCCGCACGGGGTCTACGTTACGTCTTGACGTCATCCACGGACAGTCGTTGACATCTACAGCCGATTGATGGTTACTTCTTCACAAACTTTTTGGGGTGAGGTAGGTAACGATGATACTCAGGCGAATCGGACTTCTGGCAATCGCCGGGGTGCTGGCTCTCGCCGGGTCCGCCGCTCTGGCCCCGGCGCTGTCGCCACAGGTCGCGCACGCGGACACGCCCACCGTGTTGAAGGTGGGGATGACCGAAGATATCGACACCCTGAACCCGTTCACCGCGGTGTTCGCGTCCAGCACGAACATCGGCCGGATGATGTACGAGTTCCTGACCACCTACGACCAGAAGACGCAGGCCCCCGTGCCCGCGCTGGCCGACAGCTGGTCGCACTCGGCCGACGGCCTGACCTGGACGTTCCACATCAGGGACAACGCGAAGTGGTCCGACGGGCAGCCGGTGACGGCCAAGGACGCGGCGTTCACCTTCAACCTGATGATGACCAACACCGACGCGGCCACCGCGAACGGCAACTTCGTGGCCAACTTCGCCAAGGTCACCACGACCGACGACCACACGCTGGTGATCACCACCAAGCAGCCACAGGCCACGATGCTCGCGCTGGATGTGCCGATCGTGCCGCAGCACGTGTGGCAGGGCGTCACCAACATCGGCAAGTTCGCCAACGCCCCCACCCCCGGCCACCCGATCGTCGGTGACGGGCCGTTCATTCTCACCGACTACAAGCAGGGCCAGTACGTCAAGCTGGCGGCGAACAAGAACTACTGGCGCGGCGCGCCCAAGATCGACGAGCTGCAGTACGTCCAGTTCGACGACGTCAACGCCGCCGAGTCCGCGCTGGTCAAGGGTGACGTCGATCTGCTGAACAACCTCACCCCGACGCAGTTCAACGCGCTGAAGAACACCAAGAACATCACGACGAACGAGGGCGAGGGCAGCCGGTTCGTCGACATGATCATCAACTCCGGCACGGCGACCAACGCGAACGTGCCGATCGGCACCGGCAACCCCAACCTCAAGGACGTCAAGCTACGGCAGGCGATCGCCGAGGCGATCGACCCGGCCGAGCTGGTCAAGAACGTCTACGGCGGCTACGCCCAGCCCGGCACCAGCTACATCCCGCCCCGCTTCGCCACCTACCACTGGAATCCGACCGGCGCGCAGCTGCGCAAGTTCGACCCGGCGGCGGCCAACGCGGCCCTCGACGCGGCCGACTATCCCAAGGGGCCGGACGGTATCCGGGTCGGCCACGACGGCAAGGCACTCACCCTCACCCTGATCGGCGACGCCAGCCAGACCCAGGACAGCCAGGAGGCCCAGTACATCAAGGGCTGGCTACAGGCCGTCGGCATCGGCGTGAACATCAACCTGGTGTCCAGCAACAAGCTCAACGACCTGACCAACGCGGGCGACTTCGACCTGGCCTTCTCCGGCTACGGCGTGGACCCCGACCCGGACTACGTGCTGTCCATCCAGACCTGCGCGCAGCGGCCCAACGCGCAGGGCCTCGGCGGCACCACCGAGTCGTTCTTCTGCAACGCCCAGTACGACCAGCTCTACGCCAAGCAGCTCTCCGATATGGACCCGGCGAAGCGGGCGGGCGACGTCAAGCAGATGGAGCAGATCTTCTACGACCAGGTCCCCGAGGTCACCCTGCTGTACAAGAACAACCTGGAGGCCTACCGCTCCGACCGCTGGGCGCCGTTCGCGATCCAGCCCGACCCGGGCGGCCAGATCATGTTCCAGAACGGCTACTGGAGCTACCTGGAAGCCACCCCGCTCACCAGTGCCAGCAGCTCCGGCGGCGTCAGCGTCGGCCTGGTCATCGGCATCGTGGCCGCGGTCATCGTGATCGTCGTGCTGGTCGTGGTCCTGACCCGGCGCCGGCGCGTCGCCAGCGACGACCGCGAATGAGCACCGTAGTCGCGTCCGACGAGTCCGTCGCCGACGTGGTGGCCGGGGGCGAAACCCCGGCCACCACCGGCACTGTGCGCTTCGTGCTGACCAAGATCGGCGGCGGCGTCATCAGCCTGCTGCTCGTGGTCGTGCTCGGGTTCTTCCTGTTCCGGGTGCTGCCCGGCGACCCGATCAAGACCATGACGCACGGCGCGCCGATCGGCACCAGGCAGCTGCTCGCGCTGCGCGCCCAGCTCGGCCTCGACAAGCCGCTGATCGTGCAGTTCTTCAGCTACCTCGGCAACCTCTCGCACGGCGACTTCGGCACGTCCTACGTGTACAACCAGCCGGTCGGCCAACTCGTGCTGGCCGCGCTGTGGCCGACGCTGCTGCTGGTCGGCACCGCGACGCTGATCGCGGCCGCGCTGGGCCTGTGGCTCGGCCAGCGCGGCGGCTGGCGGCCCGGCTCGACCTTCGACAAGACGTCCACCACGATCGCGCTGACCCTCTGGTCGGTGCCGCAGTTCTGGCTCGCGATCATCCTGATCCTGTTGTTCGCCCAGGGGATCGGGCCGCTGCCGGGCCTGTTTCCGGTGCAGGGCATCTTCTCCGGCGACGTCTCGCCCGGCTTCTTCCCGCACCTGGCCGACCTGCTGCACCACCTGGTGCTGCCCTGCCTGACTCTGATCGCCGCCGTCTACGCCCAGTTCCTGCTGATCATGCGGTCCTCGCTGCTGGAGGAGTTGGGCGCCGACTACCTGATCACGGCGCGCGCCAAGGGCCTGCGCGAGGACGTCGTGCGGCGCCGGCACGCGGTGCCCAACGCGCTGCTGCCCACCGTCACGCTGATCTTCCTCAACCTCGGCCTGGTGGTGAACGGCGCGGTCGCGGTCGAGGTGGTGTACAGCTGGCCGGGGCTGGGCCTGTTGATGTACAAGGCGTTGAACGTGCCCGACCTGCCGTTGATCCAGGGCGCGTTCATCACCCTGGCCGGCGCGGTGATCGTGATGAACGTGCTGGCCGATCTCGTCTACCGGCTGCTCGACCCGAGGGTGCGAACATCATGACCACGGTCGCCCCGTCCGCGCGCCGCGTCACCTGGACCCGCAGGCGTAACTCCGTCGCGCGGGTGTGGAAACAGTTCGCGGCCAACCGCGCCGGGCTGGTCGGCCTGGTGGTGCTGGTCGTCATCGGCCTGCTGGCGATCTTCGCGCCGGTGCTGACCAACGCGGACGGCCTGGATGTCACCAAGGTCAACGGGCCGGTGCTGTCCGGCCCGACCGCGGGCTACCCGCTCGGCACCGACAACAACGGCCGCTCCGTGCTGCTGCTGCTCTGGTGGGGCGCGCGGATCTCGCTGGTCGTCGGCCTCACCGCCGCGCTGCTGACGGTGTGCATCGGCGCCGTGGTCGGGCTGGTCGCGGCGCACTTCGGCGGCTGGCTGTCCGCCGTGCTCATGCGCGTCACCGACTTCTTCCTGGTGATGCCCTCGCTGGTGCTGGCCATCGCGCTCGGCGCGGTGCTGGTGCACGGCGAGGTCACCATCGTGGTCGCGCTCGCGCTCGCCTCCTGGCCGACCACGGCCCGGATCGTGCGCGCGCAGACCCTCACCGTGGAGACCCGGCCCTACATCGAACGCTCCCGCGCGCTCGGCGCGGGCCACTGGCACATCCTCGGCAAGCATGTGCTGCCCGCGGTGATGCCGCTGGTGCTGGCCAACACCACGCTCACCGTGGCAGGCGCGATCATCGGGGAGTCGACGCTGACCTTCCTCGGCCTCGGCGACCCCACCCAGGTCTCCTGGGGCGGCATGCTCAGCGAGGCGTGGCAGACCGGCGCGATCGCAGGCGGCGCCTGGTGGTACCTGTTGCCGCCCGGCCTTGGCATCGTGGTGGTGGTGCTCGCGTTCACGCTGTGCGGGCGGGCGCTGGAGTCCGTGCTCACGCCGGGACTGCGGACCAGGGCGGGGAAGAAGTGACGTTGACGTCCTCCCTGTGCTGAAGCACAGGGATTCCAACTACGCGACCGGGGAGGTCTCGTGTTGAGGTTCACGGTTCACCGGCCCAGCCAACGCCGGGCCTCCCCGCGCAGTCACGGCACGCCCTGCCGCGATATTCCTCGCCGCGTTCACATCAGCGTTGTTGGTGTAGGCGCAGGCGACACAGCGGAAGAGAGCTTGGCTCTGGCGACTCTCCGCGGCGACAAACCCACACACCGAACAACACTGACTCGTGAACGCAGGACTGACTCGTTCCACCCGGCCAGCGGCCTTGCCCTCCAGGCGAGTGGCGAACGCCGTCCACGCCGCGTTCAAAATGGACCGGTTCAGGCCAG
>DASZJG010000078.1:0-28409 GCA_035948315.1 Pseudonocardiaceae bacterium
AACCGCGACTCAAGTGACCACGCTGCCAAGCGGGCGGCGTGGTCACTTGAGTCGCCTCATCGGGCCACGACCAGGTTTGTACGAGCCATTCTCTCCGGTGTTGGAAATCACGGATTTATTCGTGTTATCGTGACAATCGAATTCAGCTCCACCAGGCGGGCACGCACGAGATCGCCGCGTCCACCAGATCCTGTTTGGACACCGAGTCGTCCGTTTCCCTGAAATCTGATGTCCGTCAAAGAACGCCAAACCACCCAGGCTGCACAGCCGAGGTAGTTCGACCTGTAGTCGATCGTGCGCGGCGATTCAGCTGGTGGTGCCGGTGTCGACGGCACTGGTTCCGTTTCCTGTGGGCGCGCTTTCGGACAGTCCGGCGCCCTGGAGCGGGGGCAGCGCCCAGGCGCGCATCCGCAGGAGCAGTCGGCTGTCGACCGGCCGCACCAGCGGGTGGGTACCGCCGTTGGCCGCCGCCTCCGCCTCCCACCGGGAGCGGCGTGCCGCCACCGTCGGCGCATCGTCGAGCTGGACACAGTCGAGGGTGCTCTCATTGATGTCCACGACGATCGTGTCGCCGTCCTCGATGAGGGCGATCGGCCCGCCGAGCGCAGCCTCAGGCGACACGTGGCCGATGACCAGCCCCACCGATCCGCCCGAGAAACGGGCGTCGGTCATCAGCGCGATGGTGATGCCGCGTCGCCGGCACAGCGTGGTGATCCGCGAGGTGGGATCGAGCATCTCGGGCATGCCCGGCGCGCCGCGCGGGCCCTCGTAGCGGATCACCACCATGTCGAGGTCGGCGAACTGCTCCGGCGTTGTGATCAGCGCCTTGATCAGCGCTTGTTCGCCGTCGAAGACGCGGGCGCGACCGACAAACCGTCCGTCGGCCATGCCGCTCTCCACTCCGGCGAGCTTGATCACTGCACCGCCCTCGGGCGCGAGATTGCCGCGCAGCAGCCGCAAGCCCCCGGTCGGCTTGAACGGCGCCGACAGCGGATGGATCACCTCGCCGTCGGGCGCGGGCGGATCGAGCCGAGCGACTTGTTCGGCCAGCGTCTCACCGGTGCAGGTCATGCAGGTGCCGTCAAGCAGGCCCGCTGCCAACAGCTCGCGCACGATCACCGGCAGGCCGCCCTTGGCGTCGATATCGACCATGGAGTACTGGCCGAACGGGCGGGCGTTCACCAGCACGGGCAGCGTGCGTGACACCCGGTTGAACTCGTCCTGGGTGATCACCTCGCGCCAGTAATCGATTCCCGCGGCACGGGCCAACTCGGGCGCGTGCAGCACGACATTGGTCGAGCCGCCCATGGCGATCGCCATCAAGGTGGCGTTGCGCAGCGACGCCACGGTGACGATGTCGCGCGGCCGGATGTCGCGCTCGGCCAGCAGTTGCAGCGTGTCCAGCAACTGGGCGGGAAACTCCTCGATGCGCCGCCGGTCTTCCGAGGCCGGGCTCACCATATGCAGCGGCTCCATGCCGCAGGTCGCGATGAAGGACTGCATGGTGTTGTAGGTGAACATCCCGCCGCAGCTGCCGTACCCGGGCGATGCCTCCAGTGCCATCCGCCGCCGCTCCTCCGGCGGCTCCGCAGCGGCTTGGAAACAGGAGATGATGTCAATCGGCTCGCCGGTGCGGGAATCGATGCCGGGGCGGATCGACCCGTCGGACATGATCACCGCGGGGACGTTGCGCTCCAAGATCGCGGCCAAGGTCCCTACCGGGGGTTTGTCGCAGGCGACCACCGCGATAACGCCGCGCAGATCGCTGCCTTCGAGGTGGAGGCATACGCCGTCGTTGGTGGTCTCACGGCCGATCAGCGAGTACCGCATCTCCGGTGTGCCGTTGCGTTGCCCGTCGGAGATACCACCCGCGAAGCCGGGCGCGACGACCCGAACCGGCAGGTCGGCGTCGACGACGCGGCGGCGCAGCTCGTCTTGGATCGCCTCGATCTTCGCCGGGACGCCCGCGTAGCAAATGCTCTCGCCGAGATTGCCGACAACGCCCCAGGCCGGACAGTGGATCTTCGCCGGGTCCTGCCCCTGCAACCGCGCCGTGGCGACCCGTTGGGTGTCCTGCCCCGGCTTCCATCCCGCTGTGTCGCCCACCGCAATCCTTCCCTGGCCCTTATGTCGCATTCGAGATGGCCGCCGATGCCACCGGGGATCCGGTCATCCTGGCGTCTGCGCGGGTTTGGCGGCGGGCGGCGGTTGGCCGTCGACACCGCAGTCGTCCGCGTCGGTGGCGCGCATGATGCGCCGGCCGATCTCACGCAGCTGCCGGGACTGGGCCTTGGTCAGCGGGTCGAACACCAGACGGCGGACCTCCTCGACATGGCCCGGCGCGGCCGCGGTGACCTTCGCCAGGCCCTGGTCGGTCAGGATCGCCAGGGTGTAGCGCCCGTCGGCCGGATCGGGGGTGCGGCGCATCCAGCCGCGCTGCTCCAGCCGGGCGACGACCTGGGACAGGCGCGACAGCGAGCCTTCAGCCATCGTCGCGAGCGCGCTCATCCGCAGGGTGCGGCCGGGCGCTTCCGACAGCAGAGCCAGCACCTGGTACTCGAAGTGGCTGATCCCGGCGTCGCGGCGCAACTGCGCGTCGAGCGCGGCGGGCAGCCTGATCAGTGTGCCGGCCAGAGCAAGCCAGGTCTGCTGCTCCTCGGCATCGAGCCAATGAGACTCCCGCAGCGCGTCCATGCGAGCAGTATAGCTCAACGATTGAAGTGATCCAGACTCGAAATGACTTGCATCGTGAAGTGATCCGGCGGTACGGTCACTTAACGCTTGAAGTCAATGAGCCCGGTTGCAGGGCCGCCACCGGCACCAGCGCCATCTGCACCCTTGAGTCATCCAACGTGGAAGGTCGGCACAGATGCAGCACGTGAATCAGCAGGGAATGACGAGGCGAACGGTGCTCCGCGCCGGGACAGCTGCGGCGCTTGGCGCGGTCGGTTTGTTCGCGACCGGGTCGGCGAGCGCCGCCGAAACGGCGCGCAGCGGCGGGCCGCGAGGGCTTCCTTATCCGTCCGGCGTCACGGACACCTCGCACTGCACCGCTGAGGCCGCCGAGATCTTCCGCGGCGTCTTCACCGCCAAGAGTGAGCACGACGCCGCCGGTTTCATGTCCTATTTCTCCCGGGCGAACACCACCTACATCGACGCCTGCCTGGGCGTCAGCCTCTCAAGCTGGCAGGCGGCGAGCGAGTTCTTCACCCCGTTCCTGCCGACCTTGCCGGCCAGCGCGATCTCCTATCCGCTGCGGATCGTCGGCGACACGCGAAGCACCGCAATCGAGTTCGTGGACTCCCCGGCGTTCTTCAACGGCGAGATTCGTACCCTGTCCTCGGTCGCCTTCGACAGCCACGGCAAGATCATCCGTTGGGTCGACTACTGGGACGGCCGCAGCTCTCTCAAGCCGAACACCATCACCGGTACATACCCCACCGACTTCAAGGATTCCGAGCAGAACGCGGATCCCACACTCGTTCAGGCCGCCACGAAGCTGCAGGCCGCGTTCGCGGCAGGCGACGCCGCCGCGGCCGTCGCACTGATGTCCGTCGACGTGGTCCACGAGGACATGGCCGCGCACACCCGCGTCCGCGGCCAATTCCAAGCCCAGCGCTACTACACCCGGGCACTCCCACATCTCCCGTACGGCCCGGGCGCGGCGCTGGTGCACGCCGAGGGCAGCACCCAGGGTGGCGGCTACGAGTGGTCGGCGGCCCCGGTCGCCGCCCCGATGCGCCGCGGCCATACCTGCATCGAACTCGACGAAGCCGGCAAGATCAGCCGCCTCACCGCCATCTACGACTCCAGCCTCCTCAGTGACGCCGCCTATCAATCCCTGGCCAGCCTGGCCGCCGAGGCGCCGCAGTCATGACGCACGTGAGAATCCCCGAAAGGAATCGGAACATGCCCACCAACACCATGGAAGCGGTCGTCATCCAGGCCGCCGGACCGCCGTCGCAGTCGTTGGCCTACCGCGCCGAGCCGGTGCCGCAGCCGGGCCAGGGAGAGGTGCTCGTCGAGGTACACGCAGCTGCGGTGAACCCCCTCGACCTCGCCAACGCCGCGGGCCTGCTCGGCACGCCGCTGCCGATGATTCCCGGCGTCGACTTCGCCGGCGTCGTCGTCTCCGACGGCGACCACGCCGGCGATCAGGTGTGGGGCAGCGGGCCCGCGCTGGGCATGGCGCTGGGAACGAAGCGACCGGGCACACACGCGCGCTTCGTCGCCCTTCCCGAGACGTGGCTGTCACGCAAGCCCGAGCGTTTGTCGATGGTCGAAGCCGCTGCCATTGGCCGGTCCTACCTGGCGGCGTGGCAGACGGTGATCAACATCATGGAGCTCGCTCCCGGCGACAAGATCCTGATCACCGGCGGGGCAGGCATGGTCGGGCAGGCTGCCGTCGCGATCGCTCGCTGGCGTGGTGCAGAACCGATCGTCGCTGACCGGCGCAAGCCCGAGGGCGTTGAACACTTCATCGACACCAGCTCGACCGACCTACGCGAGGCGGTGCTCGACCTTACCGGTGGGCGCGGTGCTGACCTGGCCTTGGACACGGTCGGCGGCGCATTGTTCGAACCCGTTGTTCGCAGCTTACGGTTCGATGGTCGGCTGGTCGGGATCTTCAGCGCACCTGAACCGCGGTTCGATTTCTCGCCGGCCGAGATCTACAACCGGCAACTGCGTGTCACGGGACTGGCCAGCGTGTTCATGGACGGGGCCGACGCCGCGCGCATCTTCGACCAACTCCGTGCCCTGTTCGACCGCGGCATCCTTGTTCCCCCTGCCGTGCAGACGTGGCCGCTGGAGCGCAGCGTCGAGGCCTATCAGGCAGTGCGCGACGGGTCGGCCGGAATCAAGCAGGTCCTGATCCCCAACGGCGGCGCGCAGTGAAGTTCACCATGAGCGCGTGGTCATCCATGAAGGAATCCACCGGAAGGAAACAGTGATGACTGACACTCCCGGCCTGCGCTTCGCAGCCTTGAACATCGACTGCGCCGATTCGGCCGCCCTGGCCGACTTCTGGGGCAAGGCCCTCGGCCGCCCGGTCAGCCCCGGCGCGGTTGCCGGGGACATGTCCGTCGACGCCACCGATTCGGCCAGCGGCCCTAGGCTGCTCCTGCACCCGGTACCCGAGCACGAGATGGCCAAGAACAGGCTCCGTTCCGTCCTGATCACCGACCACCACGACGAGGAGACCGACCGGTTGACCGGCCTGGGTGCCAAGCCGCTCAAGGAGATCAAGCTGCCGAAGGTCCGCCAGACCACGTTCGCCGACCCAGAGGGCAACGAGTTCTACCTCGTCACATGGCAGTCCGAATAGTCGCCAAACCCGACCACCAACTGAAGCCACCATCAGTGCTCTTGCCAAGCCGCCCGCCAACCTTCGGCGGCCGGCTCGGCATTCCCGCGCGCAGTGATCCGCATCGCGGCGTTGAGCCCGGCCAGCGGGTGACCCAGGCCGAATTGGCAACCAAGCTGGGCGTCAGCACGATGCCGGTTGGTGAGGCGCTGCTGCGCCTGATCGCCGAGGGACTCGTCGAGGCCGCCACCGCGCGGTCGTTCCGGGTCACCTACACCACTCACCGGACGAGCATGGGATCGCCGGAATGAGGCGCTGTTGACGAACCTCAAGGTGCGCAACAGCGACTGCCTGACTGCAATACGGCGACGCAACCAGCAGCTAGTCGGTGTGGTCCGGACCGAGCAGATCGCGGACGCGACGATGCAGAGCTTCGCGGACCGTGTCGGGCGAAAGGACCCGCAGCGGGGACGCCAGGCTGAGCAGGTAGCTGGCCAGCTGGTCCGGATCCGTTCCGCCGATGGTGATGCGGGTGGCAGTGGGTCCGTCGGGCTCATGGCTGCCGCGATGGGGCGGGACGAGTCTGCGTGCATCGTCCAACGCGACCGGTACCCGGATGATCGTGTAAAGAGGATAGTCGCGCAGCAGCATGCGGGCGACGAGTGCCGCGGCGTCGGGCGGATCGTCGAGGTCGGTGCGGACTCCGGTCGAGTGCGCGTCGGTGACGCGGTCGGCCCGGAAGGTCCGCCAACTCTCACGTGTGACGTCGAAGGCGACGAGGTACCACCGGTGCCGGGTGCGTACGAGCCGGTGCGGGTCGACGTCGCGGACCGAATCCCGGCCCTGCATGTCGCAGTAGGACAGTCGAAGGCGTTCGCCCCGGCGGCAGGCCGACGCCAGTTCCAGCAGAACACCCGGTGACACCTGGCCTGCGTCGGTCCGTTCGGTGTGGACGAAGGCGTCGTCGAGTTCGCCCAGCCGAGCGGCGAGGTGCTGGGGCAGCAGGCGGCGCAGCTTGAGCAGCGCCGACAACGCGGCCTGGTCGCTGCCGAGCACACCGCTGAGCGCAGCCTCACGCAGCGCGACGGCCACCGCCAGCGCTTCTTCGTCGTCCAGGCTCAATGGCGGGACCTTGGCTCCCCGCACGAGCCGGTAGCCACCCCAGGGACCAGGGTCGGACTCGACGCCGTAGCCGAGTTCGCGCAGCTTGGCGATGTCGCGCCGGATCGTTCGTTCGGTGACCTCCATGCGGTCCGCCAGTTCGCGGTTGGTCCAGAAAGGGCGCGTCGACAGCAACGACACGAGCCGAAGCAGCCGAGCTGAGCTGCTAATCACAACCAGCACTGTAGGACATGATCAGGACCGAATCTGTCCTGGTCATGTCCTACCGTTCACCATGCCGGCATCGGCGGACGAACGAAAGGGATCGACAGACATGACAACCGTGGACATCACCCAGTACGCCGCGATGAAGCCGTACTTCGACGTCATCACCACCGGTCTTGCCGGTTTGGTGGACGGCGAGGACTTCTTCGACATCCATGCCGAGGACGTGGTCATCGAGTACGTGATCACCGTGCCTGGCTATCCCAGGAAGATCGAGGGGCGCGACGCGCTCGCCGAGCTGTACCGCAACTATGGGGACACGATCGTGCAGAACGGCAGTAGCGACGTGTTCGCCTACTACGACCGCGAGAAGTCGGTCGCCGTCCTGGAATACACGATCCACGGGACGACCGTCCACAACGGAAGTCCCTACCTGAACCGGTTCATCTCGGTGATCACGATCAAGGACCGCAAGATCGTGCACTGGCGCGACTACCTCGACCCGCTGCTCGTCCTCGACGCGTTCAAGGACATGGCGCCAGGAAACAACGAAGGCTGAGCCCGCCGCCACGGACAGTCCCAACCGCGTCATCGAGGCAAGGAGATGCCCATGGCTGCCCGATCCTTCGAGCGCCGGACCGAAGACATCAGGTGGTACTGCCAGCAGCAAGGGGCGGGGCCAACCGTTGTCCTGGTTCCCTCCGGCGAGGGCGACTGCTCGTCCTTCGACCGGGTAGCCGACCTGCTCGCGGACCGGTTCAGCGTGCTGACCTTTGACATGCCGGGCTTCTCCCGCACCGGCAGCCCACACGATTCGGACCTGGACGGCGTCGTACTGACCTCGAACGTGGCCGGCCGCTACTTCGGTGACCCGACCCTGGAACCGGTCCTGGCGGAACTGGCCCGACGAGGGGTGCCGGTGTTCGTGCATCCGGTCGACTGCCCGCACATCGACGTCCTGGGCTTCGGCCGCCCGAGTTCGATCGTGGAATTCCCCTTCGACACCGCGCGCAACATCACAACGTTGGTCAGCGACTCAGCCCCGCGGCGGCAAGCGCGAACCTCGCCTGCACCTGGTTACGCCCGTCGGCAGGCCGCGCTCTTTGCGGCACGGGAACGGTCAGCCACCCAAGTCCAGCTCGCGTGCCAGGGTGGCGAGTGTGTCCAGCAACGGGTCGAACATGGGATCCTCGTAGTCCTCGCGGACGAGGGTGCAGATGGACGTGGTGATCGCCGGTTCCACTTTGCGGAAGTAGACGTTCGGCACTCGGTTGCCGGCGGCGATGGTCTCGGGGTGCAGGCCCGCGAAGCGGCTCGTAGCGACCTGCAGGGCCAGCTCGTCATAGCGTGCGACCTCGCGGATGTCTACTTGTTCCGACGACACGTGGGCGAAGGCCGTGCGGACTCGGCGGTCGAGATCGGGATTGTCGTGACGGGGAGTCATCAGGATCGGCCGTCCGGCCAACTGCTCCAGCCGCACCGTGGCCTGGTCGGCGAGCGGGTCCTCGCCGGGTAGCACGGCCACGGCCGATACTTCGCGTATTTCGAAGCATCGGAGAGCCGGCTTCGAATGTGCCGACCAGCACAACCCGATATCGAGCGCGCCGGATTCGACCGCCCGTTCCTGTTCCTGGGTGGGCATGAGCACGGGCTTCCACAGCTTGAGCGCGAATTCCCCGTGGCGCGGTGTTGCCGCGTACAAGCCTGGCAGCAGCAGATGGCCGAGTTCGGCGTTGTGCCCGACGTGGGCCAGATACCGCTTTTGTCCGCGTTCCCACGCGACCCGGTGGGCGCGTTCGAGCTGCTGGTAAGGGTCTTCGATGTCGGCAAGGAAGGCGATGCCGTGCTGGGTAAGTTCCACTCGGCGGCTGTTGCGGACGAACAGCGCTCCGCCCACCGCGCGTTCCAGTGCCGAGACGGCCTCGCTGACGCTGGCCGGACTGCGGTGCAGCCGCTGCGCCGCCTTCGCGAAATGCAGTTCGTGGGCGACCGCCAGGAAGCACTCCAGCTGCGTCAGGTTCACAACGCCCTCTCAAGGTTCGGCTCAACCGAATCTTAGGCATCGGAAATGCCCGTTGTCGACGAGGCAGTCGGCTCGCAGACTGGCCGGTGGGCTTACCGCCTACGCGAGTGATGATGGGAACAGAGTGTGATGACCGCCAATGAAGCCGGGGCCACCTCCATCCGGGCCAGCTGCGAGGTCGTGGTGATCGGGTACGGACCGGTCGGCATGACGCTCGCCGCCCTGCTCGCCCAGCGGGGTGTGGACGTGCTGGTGATCGAGCGGCACGCCCGGCGCTGGGCGCTGCCGCGTGCCGGTCATCTGGACGGCGAGACCATGCGCACCTTCCAGGGCCTGGGCATCGGGCAGGACATCGAACTCGTTGCTCGCCCGATGCTCGAATGGGCTCTCACCACGGGGGAGCGCGAGGTGCTCACCACGATCGCGCTCGGGGAGAGCGGCTCGGGGTGGAAAGCCGATTACCTGTCCTACCAGCCCGAGTTCGAGGACATCATCGACGCCAGGGCGCGCGAGTTGGGCGTCCGAGTACACCGGGGGGCCACGGCTGTTGCTCTGGAGCAGGACGAGCATCGGGTACTGCTCGGTGTTCGTCCGACGGAGGATCCCGACGCCGAGGGCTATACCGTCGAGGCTTCGTTCGTCGTGGGTGCCGACGGAGCCGGCAGCTTCGTGGCCGAAGCCATCGGCGTGGAACGCCACGACCTCGGATTCTCGGCTAGGCCGCAACTCGTGGTCGATTTCGAGCACCACGATCCCGATCGAGATCTCCCTTTCTTGCAGGAGGTCTGCCAGGTACTCGACATCCGTCGGCCGCACCTGGCGGGCCGGTGGTCGGGTGGCCGGTGGTCCCGCTGGGAGTTCGCCGCGCTCGCCCACGAGTCCCGCGCGGACCTTGAGGATGAGACGGCGTGCTGGGAGCTTCTTCGGGCCTGGGGCATCACACCCGAGGACGGCCGGATCGTCCGGCGCACCGTGTACGAGTTCGAGAGTCTGCTCGCGGATCGCTGGCGTCGCGGCCGTGTCCTGCTGGCCGGGGACGCGGCCCACACGATGCCTCCGTTCATGGGGCAGGGCATGTGTTCCGGGGTTCGTGATGCCGTGAACCTCGCCTGGAAACTGGCGGCCGTCCTGTCCGGCGACGCCGACTCCGCGCTGCTCGACACTTATGAGTCCGAGCGGGTGCCGCATGTGACAGCCATGATCGAGATGTCGATGGCCGTCGGTGACATGGTGCTCATGACTGACCCGGAATCGGCCGCGCGGCGCGACGAGTTGCTGCGTACCGAAGGCGGTCCGCTGCCGCCATTATTTCCGTGCCTGGGGGAGGGGCTCGTTCGTGGCGAGGAACACCCCGACTGGTCCGACGCGGACGGCCGCCTCGCCCGGCAGGGTCGGGTGGTGTGGCAGGGGAGGCTGGCGTTGTTCGACGATCAGTTCCCGTTGCCCGGCTGGAAAATTGTGTCGCGCCACCGGATACCGTTGGAGATCTTCGACGAACGGCAGCGGGCCACGCTGACCGCGCTCGGGGTCGAGTTCGCGCATGTCTCGCGGGCCGCCGGTGACGATCACTTCGTCGACCTGGACGGGGATTACGACCTCTGGTTCCGTGCGACCGAGCGCAAGGCGTTCCTGTGCCGGCCCGACAACTATGTCTTCGGTTCGGCGCGCACGATCGACGAACTCCCCGCGCTGGTCGACGAGTTGACGGAGGTGTTGTCGCGGTGCGGCTGGCGCCTCCCGCGCGGCGGGATCACCCATCGGGTGAATCCGCCGGTCAAGGCGTGACCAGCCCGGTGCGGTGAACCTAGCTGGCTGATAATCCGCGCGGGTAGCCAGGAAACGGGAAGGACAGAATCCGATGAACAGCGAAACGCCACAGCCCGGTCCGGTGATCGACGTTCATTCCCACGCGACGCTGGACCTCGGTGACGGTCGCGACGCGGGGACGAACATCTCGCTGGACTTCGTACCGCCGTGGACACCCGAAACCGGACTGGAGCTGATGGACGACGTGGGCATCAGCCTGTCCGTGCTCTCGATGCCCGAGGCGGGCGTGCACTTCGACGATGACCAGAACAAGGACCGAGCCCGCCGAATCAACGAATACCTGACCGGCCTCGCCACGCAGCACCCGACGCGCCGGGGTGCCATGGCGGCGTTGCCGGTGACGAACATCGACGCGGCCCTGGACGAACTGGCTTACGCTCTCGATGTCCTGGACATGGACGCGGTCAGCCTGCCCACGAGCGTGCAGGACGTCTACCTCGGTGACGCGTTCTTCGATCCGCTGTTCGAGGAGTTGAATCGGCGTCAGTCAACTGTTTTCGTTCATCCGGTCCAGGCCAAAGCCTCGGAGCCGTTGAACCTCGGGCTCAACCAGTCCTTGTTGGAGTTCCCGTTCGATACGACCAGGATGATCGCCAACATGATCTTCAGTGGCGCGGTCAACCGATTCCCGGACATCAGCTTCATCGCCAGTCACGGTGGTGGCACGCTGCCCTTCCTGTTGAGCCGTTTGCAGATCCTTGAACCAGCGACAGGCGCCGGCCCTGGTCGGGCGAAGCTCAGTGCGCAGCAGATTCAGGAGGGCGCCGCCTCGTTCTACTACGACCTCACCGCGGCGACGTCCAAGGCGCAGCTGACGGCGCTGACGGAGATGGTTCCGGCGTCGCGACTGCTGGTCGGTTTCGACATCCCGTTCATGCCCGCGCCCACGATGCGCCCGGCACTTGACGCGATCCGCGACTGGCCAGGGTTCACCGACACCGACGTCGAGAAGATCTTCCACGAGAACGCGGCCAGTCTGTTCCCGAAGGTCGCGGCCCGATTGCACGGAACTGTCCCAGTTGGCGGCGGTGGCGTGTGAACGACGCGGCGGTGATCAGTCAGGTCGTGCTGAAGGAGCGTCAGGGGCGGGACCGGGGCTGGTTCGATCAGGAGGCGGCGTGCTTCGCCGAGGATTCCCGCGTCCGTATCAGCTGGTTCGACGGCCCCGGTGCCGAGTTCGTTGACCGATCCCGTGATCTCTTCGCCAAGGGGTTGCGGCCGGTGCACCGGATGTCGCCGCCTGTCGTGCATGTCGACGGTGACCGCGCGGTCGCCGAGGCGCCGGCGGAGATCACCGTATTGCACGACTTCGGTGGTGTAGAAGCCTATGTCGTCGGGTATGTGCGGCTCCTCTACCGGCTGCACAGGCTCTGGGACGACTGGAAGATCGTGTTCTTCGACTGCATCTACGAACGAGACACTCTGGTACCCGTGGTGCACGGCGAACAGGTCGCTGTCGATCCTGACGTGCTGGCCCGTTTCCGCAGGCCCTACATGTATCTCGGGTACCACTTGTACGACGTCGGCAGCACTGTCCGGGACGACCTGTTCGGCGACGACCGTCCCGACGAGGTGGACTCCCTGTACCAGGAGGCGTTCGCATGGATGCGACACAAAGGTGGCGAGTGAAGCCGATGCCAGCTAGGAACCCGGAAACCGGGAACGTGGAAGTCGAGTCGTTGCCGAGCAACTGGGGCCGGTGGGGGTTGGACGACGAACTGGGCACGCTCAACCACATCACCGACGAAGCACGCGCTCGCGGGGCCCGCACCGTCCGCACCGGCCAGTCGGTTTCCCTTGCCATGCCGATCAACCCGGTGCTGCTGGCCGGCGGTGGACCGGTGCCCGCAGGGCCGGTCATGATGCCCACTCCCGTGCAGCAGATGATGAACTACAACCCGACGCCCCCGGCCTATACCGACATCCTGATCGTGAACACCCACCACGTTGAGATGACCCACATCGACGCGTTCGTGCACATCCCGGTCGACGGCAAGGTCTATCCGGGCATCCCGGTGGCGGAGGCGGTGTCTGGTGGCCGGGCGCACCGGGGCACGACATCGGCCTTCGCGGGCGGGATCACCACCCGAGGCGTCTTCCTCGACCTGGCCCCCGGTGAACGGGTCGAACCGGGACGGCTCGTGACGGTGCAGGATTTCGAAGCTGCCGAGCAGCGTGTGGGGTTACGGGTGGAACCGGGCGACGCGCTGGTCGTGCGCTACGGCTGGGTCCTGCACCGCGACTTCCGGGAACCGCTGCCCGGACTGGGCATCGACGTCGTGCGCTGGCTGGACGAGCGGCGGGTGAGCGTGTACCTCTCCGACGTCGTGGATCGTGCTCCGGTCGATGATTCCCCGCTGCCCATGCACGAGGTCGCGCTGGCTCGGCTCGGCATGCCGATCATCGACGTCGCGGAGGTGGAAGGCCTCGCCAAGGTCTGTGCAGAACAGGACCGCGCGGAGTTCCTGTTCGCCCTCGGCCCGATGCCGGTCCTCGGTGCGACCGGAGTACCGGTGAACCCACTCGCGATCTTCTGAACCAAGGATGCACTGGTGACCGACCTCGGACCAGCCGGGATTTCGGGACGCATCGACACCCACACCCACGTCGTGCCGCCGTTCTATCTGGACTGGCTGGACACCCTGCCGGGCTACGCTGGCCCTCGGATCGCCTGGAGTCCCGAAGCGGCCCTCGACAGCTTCGACCGCCTTGGCATCGCGGCGGGCATCCTATCGATCTCCACCCCGGGCGTGCGGTACGGGACGAACACGACGATCGACGCGATCCGTTATCTGGCCAGGCGAGTCAACGAATACTGCGCCGACGTGGTGCGCGATCACCCGCAGCGCTTCGGCTTCTTTGCCAGCCTGGTCCTGCCCGACCTCCAGGGAGCGTTGACCGAAGCTCGACATGCCCTCGACGTCCTGGGAGCCGACGGAGTGGTCCTGCCGGCGAACGTCGATGGTGTCTACCTCGGCACGCCGAGCTGGGACCCGCTGCTTGAACTACTCGACGAACGCGGCACAGTGGTCTTCGTGCACCCCACCGCGTTGGCTGGCGCACCGGCTTCGGGCCTGTCCCCGGCGGTGGTCGACTTCCTGGCCGACACCACGAGAGCCGCCGCCACCCTCGTCGCCAACGACTGCCTCGACCGCTACCCGTCGATCCGGTTCATCCTGGCGCACGGCGGCGGCTACCTCCCCTATGCCGCCACCCGCATCGCCGCAATGCTCTCCCGCGAACGGGACGAGGACACCGTCCTCGCCCGGTTACGGCGGTTCTATTTCGACACCGCGCTCGTCGGCGGGCCCTATGCGCTCCCGTCGCTACTCGCCTTCGCCGACCCGAATCGGCTGACGTTCGGCTCGGACTGGCCGTACGAGTTCCGCCCCGATCAGTCCCGCGACTTCACCGCCCGATTGGACGCCTTCCCCATACCTGACGAACTGCGCGCGGCGATCGACCGGCGCAACGCCGAAGCTCTCCTTCCCCGGCTGGCCGCTGTGGGGCGGGATCTCAGACGAGGTCAGTAACGGTGCCCCGGATGCCGAGCAGTGACTTCCCGTACACCTCCGCGCTGACCTCGGGGTTGACGATCGCGTGTCGGCTGCCGGTTTCGCTGTCGCGCCAGATGCGTTGCCGTGGGTTGGCCTCGGCGAAGCTGCCCGCGCCGTGGGCGGAGATCAGGATGCGGATGGCCTCGCGGGCGTTGACGGCGGCGACCCCGGTGTCCATTCGCTAGCAGCGGGAGCAGTTTCGCGGCGCGATCCACCAGCTCGGCGCGCCGCTCACGATCGGTTGCGGTCCAGGGCAATCTGCATCGGTCCACTTCCTTTGACCCGATGCTCGCCGAGCTCGACCGCCGCGGCGCGCTTGTGCTCGTGCATCCCGCGGAACTACTCGGTCCTGTTGTTCCCGGCCTGGCCCCACCCGTCGTGGACTTCCTGCTCGACACCACCCGAGCCGCGGTCAACCTGGTCCTACGCGGCGCCGCGAGCCGCTTTCCGAACGTTCGGATGATCCTCTCGCACGCGGGTGGCTTCCTGCCATACGCCGCACACCGCATCGCCAACCTGACCGGCGCGAACGAGCTGGTCACCCCGCAGGCGGGGCTCTACCCCGGACTCAACCAGGAGACAGTGCTGGAGGGGTTGCGCAGCTTCTGGTTCGACACCGCTCTGTCCGGCAGCCCCACCGCCCTGCCCAGCCTGCTGGCCTTCGCCCGGCCAGGACACGTGGTGTTCGGCTCCGACTGGCCCTTCTCCACCACCGGGGCGGTCGGCTACTTCACCGACGGGCTCGACACCTATCCCGATATCGACGCGGCCGGACACGCCGCAATCGACCGCGGCAACGCCGAAGCCCTCCTTCCCCGATTGTCCGGCTGAACCCGCCGCTCGCGGACCTAGCTCTCATTGGGTTGGGGCGTCACGTTCAGGGGGAACGGTGTCGGGTTTTCCCGGGAAGTCTCCGCTGCCGCGAGATTGGCGAGTTTTTCCGCGGCCGCCAGTTCGTCCTGGGCAGCCGTCTGGTCGAATCCACGCACCGCGGGATAGCGGTACTGCCCGAGGAATAGTGCGGTCAGAGCGCACAGCACCAGAGCGCCGCCGAGATAGGGGAGGGTGCTCTGGTAGCTGCCAGTGGCCTGGTAGCCGAGGCTGACGAGCAGCGGCCCGAAAGCGCTGGACAGCAACACGGCACACTGGACGATGCCGAGCAACGTGCCGAGACTGCGCAGGCCGAGGTATCGGCTGACCAGGTAGGAAAGCAGGTCGATCTCCACCCCGAAGGCCACGCCGACCAGTGCGATGCCGGCGGCGGCTTCCGGGAAACTGGGGTGTAGCAGGAAGATCCCCACCACGGGGCACAGCAGCACGCCCGCGGTGACGAACCGCGCCGGTATGCGGTCGAGGAGCGCGCCGCCGACGAGTCGGCCCAGCAGCGAGGCGAGACCGTAGATCGTGACCAGCAAACCGGCTTGCGCGGCGGGAAGTCCTTCGTCGGTCATCATCGGCACGACGTTCACCTCGATCCCGATTACCGCGATGCCGGCTAGGCAGAGGATGCCGCCGATCATCCACAGGTGCCGTCCGGCCAGAGCCTGCCGGACGGTGAGGCCGGGCAGGTCGAGCCGGATCTGACGCTGCTGGTCCACGACCGTCTTCACCAGGCGGCCCCGGACGCTGCGCTGGGCCCGGACTCGAACAAGCGCAAGGACCATCGTTACCGACACGACAACGGCGATCAGCGCCATCCAGGGATAGGACGCCCGCCACCCGACGTGCGCGATCAGGGCACGCACGAGCAACGGGCTCAACGAGGCCCCCAACGCGCCAAGCGCGGCCATCACACCGAGCGCGAGTCCGCGCCGGTTGTCGAACCAGCTGAGCACAGCCTTGAAAAACGGCAAGAACGTGCCGCCGCCGGCCAGGCCGGCGAGCAGGAACGGTAAGTAGAAGATGGGCCGGCTCAGTGGTGTGACACCGATGAGGGCGACGGCCGCGCAGTACACGAGCCAGGACGGGATCATCACGACGTTGAGCGCGTAGCGGTCCAGAAGCCAGCCGGCCAGTGGGGTTCCGACCGCGAAGCCGACCCCGGTGACGGTGAACGCGATGGTGACGATCGCCCGGCTCCAGCCGGTTTCGGCCGCGATTGGTAGGACGAACAGACCGAAGGTGGTCAGGATCAGGGGGCCGAGCCCGACGGACTGGGCGAGGCCGGAACCGACAACGACCGACCAGGGATTTCGGCGGGAATGAGATTTCATCTGCGCTCCTCATCGAGCACGGAAAGGACTTGCTGGTGGCTCGCGCAGGGTCGACGAGCGAGCAGGCAGCGGAAACGAACAGCAGCTCATTCGAGGCGAAGCGTCCACAGAGGACTACGTGTGTACCGGATGCGCTGGGCGGGAAAGGGGACCGGCGTTCCTGCGACGTGCGGTGGTCCACATCGGCCAGTCGGTCAGGCTCTCGGGTGTGGGCGCCGCTGCGGTGGACTGCGACCGTGCGTGATCATCTCGGCCTCTCGTTACGGATGCGGCAATGGAGTCTGGCTCGCGTTGTTGGGTTCGTCGGTAGCGACGCTGATCAGTAGTTGGGCGGTGTGGGCGATGTGATCGCGCAGCAGTTCCGCGGCACGGTCAGCGTCGCGTGCCATGGCGGCGTCCAGCAACGCCTGATGTTCACCGGCGAGATCGCGGTCGGGTTCGCGACCGAAGGAGACCGACCATTGAAGGTAGAGTTCGGCCTCCTCGCGTAGTCCGGTGGCCGTGGCCAGTAGCCGGTGGTTGCGGCACCCGGCCAGCAACCCGCTGTGGAACGCGGCGTGCGCGCTCGACCATGCGTCCGTCGGGTGGCTCGCGTCGTCCTGGGCGAGAAACGGGGTGCGGGTGAGCAGGTGGTGGGCGGCGACCGCTGCGGCTTCCCAGGCCAGGTCGCCGTCACGGACCGACAGTCTCAGTACCAGCGATTCGATCTCCAACCGGGCGTAGGTCAGCTCGGCGAGGTCCTCGTGGGACAGCGGCATGACGCTGAATCCTTGGTTGGATTGCGTTCGCACGAAGCCGTCGGCGACCAGCCGGGTCAATGCTTCCCGGGCCGCGCCGACGCTCGTCTCGTACCGCCGGGTCAGGTCCGGGAACTTCAGCCGCGCGCCGGGGACGAGGCGGCCGCCGAGGATGTCGCGCCGTAGACGTTGGTACACGCCGTCCGCGCGGGTCGAACCGGTGCCAGTCACGTCGACCACCTTACCAAGATTCAACTAAGAGCATAAGATTCGAAAGTTAATTGACATGTCGAACCTGACGGCGTAAGCAGGAACCACCTCCAACGACGAGGGCGGTAGGGGCGCGGGATGGACACAGTTCACGATGTGGTGATCGTCGGCGCGGGCCCGGTCGGGCTCGCCGCGGCCAGGATGCTGGGCCTGCGCGGGCATTCCGTGCTCGTGCTGGAGCGGTGGCCGCAGCCGTATCCGATGCCGAGAGCCGTGCACTTCGACGACGAGATCGGCCGGATTTTCCAAGCCATGGGTCTCACCGAGGAAGTGAAGGCAATCTCCGAGGCCGTGCCCGACCACTACGAATGGCGCAACGCGGACGACGCAACCCTGCTCCGTATCGACTGGTCCGGGCTCGGCCCGTCCGGCTGGCCGACCGCGAACTTCTTCTCCCAACCGGACCTGGAGAAGGTGCTCGCCGACGCCGTCGAGGCGATGCCGAACGTGACCCTGCGGCGAGGTGCCGAGGTCGTCGGCATCGAGGAGCAGGCCGAGAGCGTCCTAGTGACGTACACGAGTACGGTCGTGAAGCACCAGCAGGCACGAGCGCGGTTCGTGGTCGGCTGCGACGGCGCGAACAGCTTCGTCCGCGAACGCCTTGGTGCCGTCGTGCACGATCAGGGTTTCTTCTACGACTGGCTCATCGTCGACACCATCCCGCTGGACGAGCGGGACTGGTCACCGCAGAACTGGCAACTGTGCGACCCCGCCCGGCCGACTACGATCGTTTCGGGCGGCCCTGGCCGGCGTCGCTGGGAGTTCATGCGGCTGCCCGGCGAAACCCCCGACGAGCTCAACACCGCCGACAAAGCCTGGGAACTGCTGGCCGCGTGGGACCGCACCCCGGCGAACTCACGCCTGGAACGGCACGCCGTCTACACCTTCGCCGCGCGCTGGGCCGACAGGTGGAACCGCGGCCGACTGGCTATCGCGGGCGACGCGGCCCACCAGATGCCGCCCTTCGCCGGCCAAGGCATGTGCTCTGGCCTACGCGACATCGCCAACCTCTCCTGGAAACTCGACCGCGTGTTGCGCGGCGAATCGGATATGGCGCTGCTTGACACCTACACGTCCGAGCGCAGCGTGCACCTGCAGCACGCGATCGCGATGTCCGTCGAACTGGGACGCGTCATCTGCGTTCTGGACGAGCAGCAGGCCGCCGACCGCGATGCTCGCATGGTCGCCGGAGGCGCCGATCCGGCCCGCGTCCTGCCGGTCTCCGCGCTACCGGTGCTCGGCGACGGCGTGCTGGCCGACAGCCTCGCCACCAGCAAGCTGCGCGGCACCCTGGCTCCGCAGTTCCCGGTCGAACGCGACGGCCACCGCGCGCTGCTCGATGACGTCACCGGATATGGCGCCCTACTCCTGACCCTCGACGAGACGGGCGAGGACTTCGGCGGGCGCACCTTCACCGTCGGTAGCGCGGACCTGGGCGACCCGGACGGGGCCTGGGCGTCCTGGTTCGAAACCCACCGCATCAGGGCGGTGCTCATCCGGCCCGACCACTACATTTTCGGCGCCGTCACCGACCTCGCCGACACGAAGGAACTGATCACCCGGTACGGCGAACTCGCCGATGCCCGGACCACCCCTGCCACGGGAGAACCGATCTCATGCGTCTAGCCAACATCGACGACCGGGCGGCCCTCATCATCGAGCAGGACGGTGCCGCGATGTTCCTCGACATCGCGCGCGCATCGGACAACCGGTGGGGACCTGGCCTGCCGGAGGTCTTCCAGAACTGGCCGGAGATCACCGCCTGGGCGGCCGAACTCGACGCCCCGGCCAGCCAGTTTCTCCCGGTCGATCGCGACCAACTCGGGGCGCCCTCGCCAGCACCGCGGCAGGTCTTCGCGGTCGGCCTGAACTACTACGCGCACGCCGCCGAGTCCGGGTTCGCCGCACCGACCGAACTGCCCCCGGTGTTCACCAAGTACGTGTCGAGTTTCTCCGGGCCCGACACCGAGGTGGTGCTGCCGCCCGGGGGCGATGTCGACTGGGAAGTCGAACTGGTCGCCGTGGTGGGGCGGGAAGCACGTGAGGTGGCGGTAGCCGATGCCTGGTCCTATGTCGCCGGGCTCACCGCGGGCCAGGACCTGTCCGAGCGGGTAACCCAGATGCGCGGCCCCGCACCGCAGTTCGGCCTTGGCAAGTCGTTCACCGGGTTCTCCCCGCAAGGCCCGTGGCTGGTGACCCCGGACGAGTTCGCCGATCCCGACGACCTCGAACTGGGCTGCGCGATCGAGGGCGAGGAGGTCCAGAAGGGACGGACTCGGGATCTGATCTTCGGCATTCCCCGGCTGATCGCCGCACTTTCGGAGAACGTGACGCTCTACCCGGGCGACGTGATCTTCAGCGGCACCCCGGCCGGCGTCGGGATGGGCCGGGAGCCGAAGCGGTTCCTGCAGCCCGGCGAACGACTCGACAGCTGGATCGAAGGGATCGGCGAACTCCACCAGACGTTCGTCTCCGCGCCGGACGCCAAGTAAGGAGAGAGCCATGGCACTACACGGGCTGGGCAATGTCGTCATCGGCGTGCCCAACGTCGCCGAGACCATCGCCTACTACACCGACTTCGGCCTCCAACACCGAGGCGACGGCGTGTTCGCGACCGTCGACGGCGGCGAGCAACTCCGGATCGTGCACGCGCTGACCCGCAGGCTGGTCGAACTGACCGTCGCCGCCGACGACCCGGACGACATCGCGGCGATCGGCCAACGCCTGCGGGCACGAGACCTGACAGTCGAGGAGACGGACAGTCTCCTGCGCGCCGTCGAACCGGTCACCGGAACAGAGATCCGGGTTGTCGTGCGCCCGCGGATCCTCGTCGAGCCCCCGGTCCCGAAGACGCTCTACAACGGTCCGGGCCGGATCGAGCGGTGGGGGCGGGCACCGTTCATCGGCCGCACCGAGCCGGTCCGGCCCCGCAAACTTGGCCACGCCGTGCTCGGCAGCACCGACCTCGAGGCCACGATGCGGTTCTTCACCGAGGGACTCGGTTTCAAGGTCAGCGACTACATGGGCGACAGAGCCGCGTTCCTGCGTTGCTCCGTCGAGCATCACAACGTGCTGGTGATGGCGGCGCCGGTGAATTTCCTGCACCACACCAGTTGGCAGGTCGACGACGTCGACGACGTCGGCCGCGGCGCGCACGCAATGCTGGAGGGCAACCCGGAACGGCACATCTGGGGACTCGGGCGGCACTATGCCGGCGCGAACTTCTTCTGGTACCTCAAAGACCCGGCTGGCAACTTCTCGGAGTACTACTCCGACATGGACACCGTCCCCGAGGACGAACTGTGGAGCCCCGAGGTGCTGCACGGCCTGCAAGGGCTCTATGCCTGGGGACCGCCACCACCCCCGTCGTTCCTCGAACCGGACGACCTCGCCGCACTCATGACCGGCGCCCACTCCGCAAGATAGTCACCAGCAGGGAAACTACGGACCTGGTCAATGGCGTCGGATACGGAAACCCGACGATCCCGCATCACGGCATCGGCAGTGTGCCCCGCGCGAAGGACAGGGGGCTGTCGGGTCACTCGGACATACCTGCGGGCGGGATCCGCTCGCAGGCTGTCTCGTCGCATGCCAGACTTCGCCCATGAAGGAGGGGATCATCGACGCGCTGGATATCGCCAGGGCGGAGTTCGAGCGCAGGCTCACCGCCATCACTGACGACGACTGGGGCCGGCCGACACCGTGCACCGAGTGGAATGTCCGCCAGTTGGTCAACCACATCGTCAGCCATGAGTACCGCTACGCCGACAACCTCGCGACAAACAACGCCGAGTACTACGTGGCCTCCCGCGACGAGGACTTCCTCGGCGACGATCCGCACGGCTCCTGGCCCAGGGGCGTGGCTCTTCTCGATGAGGCAATAGCCGGGCTGGACAGCCTCGACACGACGATCAGCTTCCTTCTCCCGCTGCCCGCCCGAGACGTACTGCTCGTCCGCGTCTTCGAAGCCGCCGTGCACACCTGGGACGTCTCACGCGCAATCGGTTTCGATGAACGAATCGACGAGCGCCTCGCCACGCTGACCTACCCACTGTTGGAACGGCTGATCCAAGTACCGGCCACCCAGGCGTTCTTCGCGCCCCCGCAGGACACCCTCCCGAGCACGGCAACACCTCAAGATCGCCTACTGCACCTGGCAGGCCGCAGACCCTAAGGCGAGCCAGGCTCCAGCTCCTCGACTATTTCACGGTTACAGCCGGCTGACCGGCGTTCCCGGGTCGCACTGACCCGGGAACGCGGTGACGGCGAGCCAGCCCCATCAGAAGACCGGGCCGACATCCTTCCGGATGATGGTGGTGATGTTGCGCTCGGCGAGCGCGGCGATGGTCATGGACGGGTTGCAGGCCCCGGTCGACCCTGGGATGAGCGAACCGTCCATCACGTAGAGGCCCCGCTGACCCTGCACCCGGCCGTACTGGTCGCACACCGATCCCATCGGCGCACCACCGAGCGGGTGGTAGGTGGTCGCATCGAGGTCGGTGGTGTCCACGAGCTGTCCTGTCGAGGCGGTGATCTGGTTGATGCGCGCCAGGATCGCCTTGTTCAGATCGGTCTCGGTGTCGTGCGGGTAGTTGAGCAGAATGTCGTCGGTGGCCGAGTTCCACTGGAATGCTCCGCGCACGGGCGTCACGCCGTAGCCGATGATCGACATGATGTGCGCCTCGACCGGAATCGGAATCGGGCCGTGCACGATGGTCAACGCCGTGCTCGGGTTGCTCCAGTCCTTGTAGCCGATGCACGCCGGGCCGCCCTGGAAAGCGCCGGTGTTCTCGGGCGCGGTCCAGGAGTAGATCCGGTCACCGTTGGTGCCGACCTGGGTGCCCAGTTCGGTCGGCAGATCGGGGATCGTGTTGTGGGCCTGTGCCCGCATCAGCAGCCTGGTGGTGCCGACCACGCCCGCGCCGAGGAACAGGGCGTCCGCGGTGATCACGTTCTGAAACTGGATCTGGCCGCTGGTGTTGATCTGGTTCGACGTGATCACCCACTTTCCGTTGGTGTCGCGGGCGATCTGCGCGACCACGTTGAGTGTTGCGATCTCCACCAGGCCAGTGGCCTGCGCCTGGGCCAGGTAGGTGACGTCGAGGGAGTGCTTGCCGCCGTTGTTGACGCCGTAGATGACATCGCCGGTCGTGTAGGACGGCTTGAACACGCCCTGCAACTCCTCGCGAGCGAAGTTCCAGTCGATCGGCATCGGGATCTTGCTCGGGGTCAGGCCTGCCGCCTTGATGTGCTTGATGAACACCTGGTTGGACAGGTACTGCGGGCTGTTCAGCACGTCGTCGGGAATGGTCGCGACGCCGAGCATGCCCGCGACCCTGGGATAGTAGGTCTGGTTGAGTTCGCCGTAGTCCACCATGGGCAGGATCTCGGCGAACACTTCCGGTGTCGGTTGCAGGGTCATGCCGTGGTACACCAGAGAACCGCCGCCGACGCCAGCACCGCACAGGATGTCGACGCCGTTTCCCTTGACCCGGTCGAGCACGCCGGTGAAGGGGGCGTAGATGGCGGGCGGCGACCCGGTGAGCACGGGTGAGGTGGTCAGCCAGGACGCGCGTTGGTCGGGTGCGAACATGTGCGAGAACGTGTTGGCGTCAGGCCCGGTCGGCCACCGGATGCCACGCTCGAGCAGCAACACCGGGATGCCCGCCTTGGCGAGTCGCAACGCGGTCACGGCGCCGCCGAAGCCCGAGCCGATGATCACCACCCTGCGGTTCTGGTTGATGACCGGCACCGTTGCCGCCGATGCCGGACCGGCGGACTGGGCGAGCCCCGCGGCTGTGGTGATGCCGACTGCGGCGGTTGCGGCGGCCCCTGTGAGAAATCGTCGACGACTGACGTCAGACACCGTTGTCTCCTGTCTGTCGGGTAGGTACCCGGAGAGCGCGATCCGACCGAGAATAGCGACTACTATGCTGTTCGCTGTGACGAAGTTCCTTGTTCCGGCGGTCAATCCGCACGGATCACTGCGTCCGGCCGGCCGTGTTCGGGTATTGCTTGCGTTCGCCTTCTGCTGCCACTACCGTCCTATGCATAACATCATGTATCAAATATACAAGGATGATGATGGCAGAACAGGGCAGCGCGGACCAGCTGGACCAGGACCTCGTCGAGGAGGAACTGGTCGAGGAGATCTCCATCGACGGTATGTGCGGTGTCTACTGAGCAGTTCGACCTCGACGCGGGCTGGCGGCTGCACCCACAGGCGTCGGTGCGGCCGGAGCGGTTCGGCGCGCTGCTCTACCACTTCGGCACGCGGCGACTCACCTTCCTCACCAGCCCGATACTGCTGGCCGTGGTGACCGCGCTCGTTGACGAGCCCAGCGCGCGAGCGGCCTGTGCGAAATCCGGGGTGTCAGAGGCTGAGCTCGGGAAGTATCAGTCCGCGTTGGCCAGGCTGGCGATGTCCGACATGATCTGTGAGAGGAGCTGATCGTGGTCGCGTTGCCCCTGGCCGAGCGGTTCGAGAGCGGGCTCGCCGCGCCGATCTGCCTGACCTGGGAGTTGACCTACGCCTGCAACCTGGCCTGCGTGCACTGCCTGTCCAGCTCGGGCAGGCGGGACCCGGGCGAACTGAGCACGGCCGAATGCCTGGCGCTGATCGACGAGTTCGAGCGGATGCGCGTCTTCTACGTCAACATCGGCGGCGGCGAGCCGACCGTGCGACCGGATTTCTGGAAGATCCTGGACTACGCCGTCGATCACCACGTCGGCGTGAAGTTCTCCACCAACGGCATCAAGATCACTCGCCAAGCGGCCGACCGGCTGGCCGACAGCGACTACGTCGACGTGCAGGTCTCGCTGGACGGCGCCACGGAGTCCGTCAACGACGCCATCCGGGGGGCGGGTTCCTACCGGACCGCCGTCCGTGCCATGGACAACCTCGCGGCGGCCGGTGTCACCGGGTTCAAGGTGTCGGTCGTGGTGACCCGCCACAACATCGGTGAGCTCGACGATTTCAAGGGCATCGCGGACCGGTACGGCGCCCAGTTGCGGCTGACCCGGCTGCGCCCGTCCGGGCGGGGCGCGGACGTCTGGTCCGAACTGCATCCCACGGCCGATCAGCAACATGTCCTGTACGAGTGGCTGCGCGGGCACGGCGAGCAGGTGTTGACCGGCGACTCGTTCTTCCATCTGGCCGGTTTTGGCGAGTCGCTGCCGGGCCTGAACCTGTGCGGTGCCGGGCGGGTGGTCTGCCTCGTCGATCCGGTCGGCGACGTCTATGCCTGCCCGTTCACGATCCACGAGAACTTCCTGGCCGGAAACGTACGCGCCGACGGGGGATTCGCCACGGTCTGGCGGGACTCCGAGCTGTTCGCGCGGCTGCGCGGGCCGCAGGCCGGTGGCACTTGCCGGTCGTGTTCGGCGTTCGACAGCTGCCGGGGCGGGTGCATGGCCGCCAAGTTCTTCACAGGGCTCCCGTTGGACGGACCCGACCCGGAATGCGTTCGAGGAATGTCCACACCGGACTTCGCTGGCGCGCCCAAACCGAGCGCCGATCACTCGCACCGGCGCGCGCCGGTCCCGGTCACCATCGGATTCCACGGTCCACCGGACCGGGCCTGCGCGGAGAGCCCGCTGGCCGGATGGGCGCCCTCCGGTGACTGAACTGGCCGACCTGACCTGGCCGCGCGTGCGGGACCTGGCCAAAGCGGGCGCGGTGCTCGCACTGCCGGTGGGCTCCACCGAGCAGCACGGCCCGCATCTACCGTTGAGCACCGACACCGACATCGCGGTGGAGTTGTGCAGACGGCTGGCGTTGGCCCGCAAGGATGTCCTGGTCGCGCCGCCGCTCGCATACGGGTCGAGTGGCGAACACGCCGACTTCGCCGGCACGCTGTCCATCGGCCAGGACGCCGTCGAACTGGTCCTGGTCGAGTTGGTTCGCTCCGCCATGCGCACGTTCCAGCGGGTGCTGGTGGTGTCGGCGCACGGCGGCAACGCCGAACCGGCCACCAAGGCCCTGCGGCGACTCCACGCCGAATCGCGCGACGTGCGGATGTTCACGCCGAACTACGGTGGCGACGCGCATGCTGGCTGGTCGGAGACCGCGATCCAACTCGCGATCCGCCCGATGTACGTCTGGATGAACCGGGCTCGACCGGGCGACACCCGGCCACTGGCGGAGCTGATGCCGGTGCTGCGCACCACGGGCGTCCGGACGGTGTCCCCGTCGGGTGTGCTGGGCGATCCGACCGGCGCCAGCGCCGATGAGGGGCGCGTGCTGCTGGATCTGCTGACCGGCCAACTGATGCGGGAGATGGACGCGTGGTCTCCGGCGATGGCGTGAACCGGGTCGCCGTCGTCACCGGTGCGGCGCGCGGCATCGGCGCGGCCACGGTGTCCGCGCTGGTGGACGCGGGTTGGTCGGTGTTGGCCGTGGACGCGGTCTGCGACGATCCGGCGCTGCCGTACCCGATGGCCACCAAGGTCGAGCTGACCGACATGGCCTCCGAGCGGGTTCAGCCCTACGTCGCCGATGTGCGAGATGGCGGGGCCATGGCCGAGGCGGTCGCCGTCGCGGAGGGTTTGTGGGGCGGGGTGGACGCGGCGATCGCGGTGGCCGGCGTGATCGCGGGCGGCGTGCCGTTCTGGGAGATGCCGGTCGAGCGGGAACGCGCGGTGCTCGCGGTCGACCTGGACGGCGTGCTGAACCTGGCCCGAGCCGCGATTCCCGCGCTGCTGCGCCGACCGGCGCCGAGGAACGGGCGGTTTCTCGCGGTCGCGTCGGCCGCCGCGAGCCGAGGTCTGCCCATGCTCGCCGCGTACTGTGCCGCCAAGGCGGGCGTCGTCGGGTTCGTGCGAGCGCTGGCCGTCGAGCTTGGCGGGACCGGCATCACCGCGAACGTGGTGAACCCCGGCTCGACCGATACCGCGATCCTGGCCGAGAGCGCCCGGCTCTACGACCTCGCCGATCCGGCGGTGTTCGCCCGCCAGCAACCGATCGGCCGACTGCTCGACGCCCGGGAAGTCGCCGATGTGCTGGCGTTCCTCGCCGGACCGACGGGCGCGGCGCTCACCGGTGCCGTCGTTCCGGTCGACGGAGGGCTCGCAATATGACGACGGTGCCGTTGCCGGTCGGCTTCCGGGTTGTGCCGGATGACCTGACCACGTCTACGGGAGCGGGCTGGTTCGGACGGCGGTCCCTGCGGATCATGCGGCTGACCGAACCCGGCCGGGCCGCGTGGCGGGACCTGCGCGACGGTCCGGTGGCCTCGCGGGCGGCGGGCCTGCTGGCCCGGCGACTCACCGACGCGGGGCTGTTCCAGCCGGTGCCGCCACCCGCCCAGCGGCGTGCCGACGTGACCGTGATCGTGCCGACAAAGGACCGCGCCGCCCTGTTGGCGCAGTGCCTGGCCGGCCAGGGTGATCGTTATCCGGTTGTCGTCGTCGACGACGGATCGGCCGACCCGGCCGCGGTCGCCGCGGTCGCGGACCGGTACGGCGCGAAACTGCTGCGCCGAACGGAGAACGGTGGTCCCGGCGCTGCTCGCAACACCGGGCTGGACGTGGTGGACAGCGAGTTCGTCGCGTTCCTCGACAACGACTGCCTGCCCACCGCGGACTGGGTCGACGCGCTGCTGCCGCATTTCGCCGACCCGCTTGTCGCCGCGGTCGCGCCGCGCATGATCGGGGTCGCGCCGTCGACCTGGGCGGGCCGGTACACGTCGGCTCGGTGCGCGCTGGACCTGGGGGAGCGGCCGGCGCGGGTCGCGCAGGGGCGCCCGGTGCCCTATGCACCGACCGCGGCGCTCGTGGTGCGGCGCGCTGCCCTGCCGCCATCGGCCTTCGACCCGGCCCTGCGGGTCGGCGAGGACGTCGATCTGGTGTGGCGGCTGTGTACCTCGGGCTGGCGGATCCGCTATGTGCCAACCGTTTCCGTACGACATCAGGATCCGCCGACCTGGCGCGGGGTACTCGGCAGGCGATTCCGCTACGGGACATCGGTGGCGCCGTTGGCGCGGCGCCACCCCGGCGAGCTGCCGCCGGTCGTCACCTCCGCGTGGCTGGCGACGGCAGGGGCGGCTCTGCTCGTCGGGCAGCCGTCCCCTGCCCTGGTCGCGCTGGCGGGCCATACGGTCACCGCCGCCCGTGGCCTGCGGGCGGCCGGCCTGCCCTGGCGCTCGACTGCGCGGGCCGCCGGCACTTCGGTCGGCACCGCTTGGCAGGGCATGGGCCGCTACGGTACCCAGTTCGCCGCTCCGGCCTTGCTCGCGCTCGCCGTCGTCGGCGGCAACCCGGTACGACGCTGCGCGGCCGCGTCATTGCTCCTCGGTCCTCCGCTGGCGAGCTGGGTGCGGCGACGGCCGCGACTCGACCCGGTCCGGTACGTGCTGGGCCACGTCGCCGACGACGTCGCGTACGGACTCGGCGTGCTGTCCGGCTGTCTGCGCGAGGCCACCGTCGCTCCACTGTGTCCGGTGATCACTTGACAACGAGGTCGAACAAACATGGCTGGTGACTGGTTCGAAACCGTGGCCGCGGCGCAGCGGCTGGCGCGCAGGCGGGTGCCGCCGTCGGTGTACTCGGCGCTGCTCGCCGGGTCCGAGAAAGGCGTGACGCTGCACGACAACGTCGCCGCCTTCGACGAGCTCGGCTTCGCCCCGCACACCGTCGGCCTGTCCGCGAAGCGCGACCTGGCCACCACCGTGCTGGGCCAGGACATCGCGTTGCCGGTGCTGATCTCGCCGACCGGGGTGCAGGCCGTGCACCCGGACGGGGAAATAGCGGTGGCGCGTGCGGCAGCGGCCAGGGGGACGGCCATGGGACTGAGTTCGTTCGCCAGCAAGCCGATCGAGGACGTGATCGCGGCGAACCCGAAGACGTTGTTCCAGATCTACTGGATCGGCGGCCGGGACGAGGTGGCCAGCCGGATCGAAAGAGCGAAGGTCGCCGGCGCCGCGGGGCTGATCGTCACGCTGGACTGGTCGTTCTCACACGCGCGCGACTGGGGGAGTCCGCACATCCCGGACCGGTTGACGGCCAGGGAGATCCTCCGGTTCGCGCCGGAGGGCCTGACCCGGCCGCGCTACGTCCGTCAGTGGCTGCAGGCCGGCGGCCTGCCCGACCTCACCGTGCCCAACATGGCCGCCCCCGGCGAGCCGGCCCCCACATTCTTCGGCGTCTACGGCG
>DASZJG010000079.1:0-18015 GCA_035948315.1 Pseudonocardiaceae bacterium
GCCCTATCAGCTCGTCCTGCTGGACTGCCCGCCGTCGCTGGGCCAGCTGACCCGGTCGGCGCTGGTGGCCGCGGACCGCGCGCTGCTGGTGACCGAGCCGACGATGTTCGCGGTGTCCGGCGTGCAGCGGGCGTTCGAGGCGGTGCAGAACGAGCGGGTCGAGCACAACTCGCGACTTCAGCCGCTCGGCGTGGTGGTCAACCGAGTCCGACCGCGCTCGCACGAGCACCAGTTCCGGGTCGAGGAGCTGCGCGAACTGTTCGGGCCGCTGGTCATGCCGGTCGCGCTGCCGGACCGTCTCGCGGTACAGCAGGCGCAGGGCGCGTGCCTGCCGATCCACCAGTGGAACACGCCGGGCGCGCGCGAGGTGTCGCTGGCGTTCAACCTGCTGCTGGCCAGGATCATGCGGGCCAGCCGGGGCCGGGTGAACCCGACGAGGGACGAGCCGGTCGAGGAGGAGTTCGAACCGGCCGAGACGGAAGCGAACTGACCGGCGTGCGCGTCCCGGGAGACGCGGGCTGACGTGCCCGAGGGCGACTCGGTTTTCCAGACCGCGCGGGCGCTGAGCGCGGCGCTGGCCGGATCGCAGCTGATCGAGGCGCAGATCCGGCATCCCCGCTATGCCACCGTCGACCTCGTCGGCCGGACGGTGCTGGAGGTCGCCTCGGTCGGCAAGCACCTGTTCGTGCGGTTCGACGAGGGCCTCAGCATGCACAACCACCTGCGGATGGACGGCAGCTGGCGGATCTCCGCGCCGGGCGAACGCTGGCGGGCGCCCGGTCACCAGGTGCGGGTGGTGCTGGGCACGGCGCGGCGGGTCGCGCTCGGCGTACGCGTGCACGATCTCGCCTTCGTGCGGACCGCGCGCGAGCAGGAGTTGGTCGGGCATCTCGGGCCGGATCTGCTGGGCGCGGACTGGGGCGAGGAGTCGGTGGCCGAGGCAGCGCGCCGGCTGGGCGTCGATGCGGACCGCGAGATCGGGTTGGCACTGCTCGATCAGACGATCATGGCCGGGATCGGCAACGTGTACCGGTCGGAGTTGTGCTTCCTGCTCGGCGTGTCGCCGTGGGTGCCGGTGGGCTCGGTCGAGGCGGAGCGGGCCGTGCGATTGGCGCGCACGCTGCTGCTGCGCAACGCGACCACGCCGATCCGCAACACCACCGGGGACCGCGCGCCCGGTCGACAACTGTGGGTTTACGGCCGGGCGGGGCGCCCGTGTCTGCGGTGCGGGACGGCGGTGCGCTCGGCAGAGCAGGGCAACTCGGCCAGGCAGGGCAGCTCGGCCAGGCAGGGCAACTCGGCAGCGCGGGGCAAGGACGTGCCATCGCGGGTGACCTGGTTCTGCCCGAAGTGCCAGCCGGGCCCGACCCCCTGAGCGGCGCCTGTCGAGCGCTGCCGGGCAGCATGGACGGCGTGCAGCTGTACTCCCGCCTTCTTCGCCCGGTGCTGTTCCGGCTCGGTTCCGGCGACCCCGAGGTCGCGCATCACCGCACCATCGACGCGCTGCGCCTGTTCGCGGCCGCGCCGGGCGCCTCGACGCTGCGTGGCCTTGTCGCGGTCGACGCGCCGCGCACGGTGTTCGGGCTGCGATTCCCGAACCCGGTCGGGCTGGCGGCCGGCATGGACAAGAACGGCGTCGCGCTGCCCGGCTGGGCCGCGCTGGGGTTCGGGCACGTCGAGGTCGGCACGGTCACCTGGCACCCGCAGCCGGGCAATCCGAAGCCGAGGCTGTACCGGCTACCGGCAAGCGGTGCGCTGATCAACCGGATGGGGTTCAACAACGACGGGGCGCGCGCGCTGGCGGCACGGCTGCGCACGGCCGCGCGGCTGCCGATGCCGTTGGGGATCAGCATCGGCAAGTCCAAGATCACGCCGGTCGCAGACGCGGTCGCGGACTACCGCAGCTCGCTCGCGGAGCTGTACCCGTACGGCGACTACTTCGCGGTGAACGTCAGCTCGCCGAACACGCCCGGCCTGCGCGGCCTCCAGGACCGGGGGCTGCTGGACGAACTGCTCGGCGAACTGACCCGGGAAGCCGCCAGGCTGGCCTACGGCGGCACACCCAAGCCGGTACTGGTCAAGATCGCGCCGGACCTGGACGACGCCGCGATCGGCGAGGTGATCGAGGTGTGCGCGGCGCGTTCGGTGGCCGGGATCATCGCGACCAACACGACGCTGGCCCGCGACGGCCTCGCGCCCGAGGACGTGGCGACCGGCGCGCAGGCGGGCGGGCTGTCCGGGCGCCCGTTGACCAGACGCGCGCTGGACGTGGTGGCGTTCGTGCACCGGGAGAGCGCGGGTCGACTGCCGATCATCGGGGTCGGCGGGATCGCCGCACCCGAGGACGCGCTGCGCATGTTGGACGCGGGCGCGAGTCTGGTGCAGGTCTACACCGGGTTCATCTACGGCGGGCCGGGACTGGTGCGCGGGATCAGCCGCGCCGCCCGCGCAACCGGCGCAGCACCGGGTGACCGATGACGATCAGCACCGAGCCCCAGACGATGCCACCGACCTGCATCGGTCCGATGTCGACGGTCACGTTGCCGATGCCGACCGCGATGGCCGCGCCCGCGATGAGCAGGTTCAGCGGGTCGGTGAGGTCGACCTTGTTGTCGATCCAGATGCGCACGCCGACCAGGGCGACCAGGCCGTAGAGCATCAGGGTGGCGCCACCGATGACGCCGGGCGGGATGGTCGCGACCAGCGCGCTGACCTTGGGACACAGCGACAGCGCGATCGCGCCGCCGGCCGCGACCAGATACGCGGCGGTCGAGTAGACCCTGGTGGCGGCCATGACACCGATGTTCCCGGCATAGGTCGAGCTGGCCGAACCGCCGCCCCCGCCGGCCAGGATGGTGGCCAGGCCGCTGGCGATGACCGCATCGCCGACGTGGCCTTCGAGGTCGCGGCCGGTGACCGCGCCGATGGCCTTGAGGTGCGCGACGTTCTGGGCGACCAGCACGAACACGGCGGGCAGCATGAGCAGCGCGACCGAGGAGCGCAGTTCGGGGTGTTGCAGGGTGGGCAGGCCGAACCAGGAGGCGTTGTCCAGCGCGGAGAGCGCGCCCGGGTCGAGCCGGCCTGCCGCAGCGGCCGCGAGCCAGCCGACCACTACGCCGATCAGCACGGAGAGCCTGGCCAGCACGCCCTTGGACAGGATCGCGCAGAGCGCGGCCACGATGACGGTGAGCGCGGCGAACAGCACCTGGCTGCCGGCCTCGCTGGCCGCGGTGGGTGCCTGGTTGAGGGTGATCAGCACGATGACCGTGCCGGTGACGACCGGCGGCATGAGCGAGTCGACCAGGCGGATGCCGAGGGCCTTGACGGCGACGCCGACCACGAACAGCAGCACGCCGGCGATCAGCACGCCGCCGAGTTCGGCGGGCACGCCCTGGCTCTTGGCGGCCACCAGCGGCGCGACGAACGCGAACGAGGAGCCGAGGTAGGCGGGCACCCGGTTGCGGGTCAGCGCGATGAACAGGATCGTGCCGATGCCGGAGAACAGCAGCGTGGTGCTGATGGGAAAGCCGGTGGTGGCCGGGACGACCACGGTGGCGCCGAACATCGCGACGAGGTGTTGGCCGCCGAGCGCGATGGTCATCGGCCAGCTCAGCCGTTCGTCCGAGCGCACCACCTCGCCATCGGCAACGCTCCGCCCGTCGCCGTGCACGGTCCACAGCGACACGCAATATCCTCCCGGCCAACTTGATTCGTCGGCTTCAGATAGTGCCACGGGAGGTAGCGGAATAGCCCGTATTACAGTTCGATAATCACTCGAATGCAGTAGTCATTTTCGACTTTGCTGCCATTAGCCCACGACCAGCCGACGAAGAGTGAACGCAGCGTAGACACAGCGCAAGCAAATGTCTCGACCTGATGTCGAGAGAGTCTCGCGCCGATCAATCCAGTTGATCTTAGCGTCCTCGGGCGCCTCAACGCCAGCGTTGGGTGGTCAGTTGGACGAGCCGATCCCGCGCCTTGTCCACATCTGCCGCGCTGGCCCTGCCGACCAGCAGGTTCTCGGTTGTGTGCGCGAGGTCGGCGAAGTGCCGGATGCCGTCGTTGAGCTGCCGTGTGGGCAGCCCGTCCGCGCTCAGCCAGGCGCTCACCTCGATCCCGGTGACACGCAGCGCGGAGATCCGCTCCCGGCTCAGCAGGTTGTCCTGCGGGCGAAGGTTCAGCTGGTAGAGGGCGTTGCCGAGGGCCTGTTCGGCGCGGCCCAGCCGCTCCAGCGGGCCGTCGTCCGGGAAGTCGACGTCCGCCCTGGCCTTGCGCTTGCGGCCCGGTAACCGCATCGCGTCCCGGAAGTCGGCCTCGGTGAGCGCGGGGTAGCCGCGCCGGCGCCGGCGCCGGCGCAAGCGCATCGCGCGCTGGCGCCCGCGCCGGCGCATCGCGCGCGGGCCGCGCCTGCGCACCGCACGGAACAGGGGCACCCAGAGGCAGATCAGGATGAACTCCAGGACGGCGAAGCCGAGGACGGCATCGCCGTCGATCTCGCTCGGATCGGTGATCAGGGTGCCGAAGAAGCCCAGCAGCCAGAACGCGTTGGCCAGTGTGAGCAGCACGAACAAGGCGATGAGCAGGCCACGGCGGAGCCTGGTCCCGACCGGCAACCGGCGCTGGTGCTCGGGTCTGTTCATGCGGCCGGCACCCGGTCGACCAGTACGGCGAGCCGCTCGCGCGCGCCGAGCAGGGCGGCCGCGTCAGCGGAACCGGCGAGGAAGTCGGCTGCGGTCCGCGCCAGCGCCGTGAAGCGGGCGACGCCCTCGGCCGCCTCGGTGTCGGTGCGCGGGGTGAGGTCGTGGCCGGACAGCCACGCGCTGGCGCGCAGGCCGGTCGCGCGCAGTGCGGAGATCTGCGTCCTGGTCAACTCGTGCGCTCCCCTGCTCAGGTCCAGCTGGTAGAGCGCGTCACCGAGGGCGCGCTCGATACCGGTCAGCGCGGGTTGGGGACGCACGGGCGGCCGGGGCCGGGTGGGCGGCTGGAGGTTGAACGCAACGCCGACCAGCGTACGGAGACCGCGCCGAACCGCCGACGGCTCGGCCGAGCTGGTTGGCCTGGTTGGACGAACCGGACCGGCCTCGGCCGGGCTGGTCAGGCGAACTGGGCCGGCCTCGGCCGGGCTGATCGGGCGAACCGGGCCGGCCTCGGCCGAACCCGATCGGGCGCCGGGCCGGCCAAGGTCCGGCTCAGGCGTTGCCGGCCTCTTCCTGCTGCTTGGCCTGCTGCACGCGCTGCTGGATCTCCTGCTGGATGTTGGCGCTGGCCGAGTTGCTCGATGCGGACCCACTGGTGATCTGCGGGGCGACCGAGCCACCGTTGATCGAGGCCCTGATCTGCTCAAGCCGCTGCTGGCCGGCCATGCTGGTGGTGGACGCCTGCACTTCGAGCATGCGGCCCTGCACCGAGTTCTTGGCCAGGTCGGCGGCGCCCAACGCGGTCGCGTAGCGCTTCTCGATCTTGTCCCGGACCTCTTCCAGCGACGGCGTGTTGCCCGGCGCGGCCAGTTCGGACATCTGGTTCAGCGACTTGGAGACCTGCTCCTGCATCTTCGCCTGCTCCAGCTGGCTGAGCAGCTTGGTGCGCTCGGCGAGCTTCTGCTGGAGCATGCTGGCGTTGCGTTCGACGGCGACCTTGGCCTGCGCGGCGGCTTGCAGGGACTGGTCGTGCAGGGTCTTGAGGTCTTCGATGCTCTGCTCGGAGGTGACCAGCTGGGTGGCAAAGTTCTGCGCGGCGTTCTCGAACTCGGTCGCACGCTGCTCGTCGCCGTTCTTGCGGGCCTCGTCGGCCAGCACGAGGGCCTGGCGCGCGGACGCCTGGAGCTTGCCCACGTCGTCGAGCTGTCGGGAGAGCTTCATCTCCAGCTGACGCTGGTTGCCGATGACCGCGGCGGCCTGCTGGGAGAGCGCCTGGTGCTGACGCTGGGCCTCCTCGATGGCCTGCTGGATCTGCACCTTCGGGTCAGCCAGCTCGTCGACCTTCGACGAGAACGACGCCATCAGGTACTTCCAAGCCTTCACGAACGGATTGGCCATCTCCTCCGCCTACCTTTTCCCCTGCTGCCTCTTCTACCGGTATGTGCTACATGGTGTCAGGTACCGCGCGAAGCTTCCACTGGCCCCACCACTTCCTCCAGTATGAGCGTTCCGCAGGACTGACCGGGGGTGAACGACCCTGAAATCGGCCCTGAAAGACCCCTGAATGCGATCATGCCCCGCCGCCGCGAGCGGACAGCAGGGCATGACGGAAGAACCTGTGTCGGTCTGCACCGACGCCGCCTCAGGCAGCGACCACGACACCCTTCGGCGGCGTGATCGTGGTGGACAGCCGAGGGCTGAGCACCGGCTGGATGCGGAGGTCCGCGAGGTCGTTGCCGACCACGGCCGGCACTATCCGGCCACCCTGCAGGTGCTGCTTGCTCTCGCCCCGGTTCTGGCCGGTGATGGCGAACCCGGCCGGTACCGTCGGCGCGGCGGGCGCTGCGGTGACCTCGTCGACGGCGCGGACGTCGTCGGCGACGTTGGTCAGCAGGTCGGCCAGCGGCAGGGCGAGTGCGTCGCAGATGGCGGCCAGCAGTTCACTGGACGCTTCCTTTCGGCCCCGTTCCACCTCGGACAGGTAGCCAAGGCTCACCCGAGCGGCGCGAGAGACCTCGCGCAGCGAGCGGTGTTGGGTGGTACGGGCGTGACGGAGCCGATCACCGATCGCCTCACGCAGCAGTACGGTCATCGCGCGCCTCCCTTCGAGTGACCCGTTGCGACCAGGCTACCGAGCACAGCGACTTCTCGGCAGCGCCTTCTGGGCGCGTCTGCCAAGAGCGAACGAGTGAGATCACCCAGATGTTCCCGGATCCCAATCGAACCGGGCGATACCAGGCCATTTTACCCGGTCTTGACCGCTCTCCACTCCAGTTGATCAGCTCCGCAGCATGTCCCGCAACTCCAGGAGTGCCGAACGCACCGCGCCCGCGCGCACCGCATGGCGATCACCGGCAAGATCGATGGTGTCGACACGCAGCGTGGCCGGTCCGGAGATGCCGAGATACACCCGCCCAGGTCGGACGTGGTCCTGCGGGTCCGGACCGGCGACCCCGGTCAGGCCGACGCCCCAGGTCGCCCCGCACCGCACGGCCGCGCCCACGGCGAGCTCCCTGGCGACGTCGGGGTGTACCGCACCGTGTTCGGACAGTAACTCCGCGGATACTCCGGCAAGTCGGGTCTTGAGTTCCGTCGCGTACACCACAAGTCCGCCGCGGACCGCGACGGAGGCTCCCGGAACGGTGGTCAGCACCCCGCAGAGCAGGCCCGCGGTCAGCGACTCGGCGGTGGCGACGGTCTCGGAGCGGGCCCGGAGGGAGTGGATCACGTCGGCGACCAGGTTTGCGGGCACGCCGAGGGCGGCCAACAGTGGATCAGGCGGCACGGTCGTCCGAAGCGGTGTCGTGGGCGGCAGCGGGCGTTGTGCGCTTGCTGGTCATCCGGAGTCTGATCGCCCGGAACACGTAGTCGATGCCGGTCAGCACGGTCAGCCCGAGCGCCATGTCCATCACCCCCCAGCTGAACGGGAGGACGGCGGAGGGCAGCGGGAACACGAACATCCCGATCGCGATGATCTGGAACAGCGTCTTGGCCTTGCCTCCCCTGGTCGCCGACATCACGCCGTAGCGGATCACCCAGAACCGCAGCAGCGTGACGCCGACCTCGCGGACGGCGATCACGATCGTGACCCACCAGGGCAGCTGCCCCAACGCGGACAGGCCGATGAGCGCGCCGCCGGTGAGCGCCTTGTCCGCGATCGGATCGGCGATCTTGCCGAAGTCGGTGACCAGGTTGCGGCTGCGCGCGATGTTGCCGTCGACGTGGTCGGTGATGGAGGCGACCGCGAAGATCACCGACGCGACCCAGCGCCAGCCGGTGTTGGTGCCACCGTCGGCGAACAGCGCAAGCAGGAAGAACGGGACCAGCACCAGCCGGGAGACGGTCAGCGCGTTGGCGACATTGAGCACCGGAGCCGTGATCGGCGTGGCAGGAGTCGCAGCGCTGTCCTTGCCGACTCCGAGACGGCGGCCCACTCCCTCCGGGCTCTCGGCCGACATGGTCAGGGCCCCGCCGTGATCGGCGTCCGGGGCAGGACCTCCAGCGGACGGACCATCAGGTCGACACCGGCCGAGTCGACCACCTCGCAGCGGACCAGGTCGCCGACGGCCAGGCCGGCGCCGCCGTCGAGCAGCACACACTCGCCGTCGACCTCGGGCGCCTGGTGCGCGGCCCGGCCCGCGCAGTCCTCGTCCTCGCCGTCCAGGCGTTCGATCAGCACGTCGACCTTGCTGCCCACCCGATCCTCGGCGCGCTGCGTGGACAGCTCCTCGACCAGCGCGGAGATCCGGCCGACCCGTTCGGCGACGACGTCCGCGTCAAGCTTGTCGGGCAGGTCGGCGGCTTCGGTGCCGTCCTCGTCGGAGTATCCGAACACGCCGACCGCGTCCATCCGCGCGCCCACCAGGAACCGTTCGAGTTCGGCCAGATCGTCCTCGGTCTCGCCGGGGAAGCCGACGATCACGTTGGTGCGGATGCCGGCGTTCGGCGCGAGCGACCGGATGCGCTCGGTCAGTTCCAGGAAGGAGTCGGTCGAGCCGAATCGGCGCATCCGGCGCAGCACGGCCTCGCTGGAGTGCTGGAAGGACAGGTCGAAGTAGTCGGCGACGCCCGGCGTGGTGGCGATGGTCTCGACCAGGCCGGGGCGGGTCTCGGCGGGTTGCAGGTAGGACACCCGCACCCGGTCGATGCCGGGGACGGCGGCGAGTCGCGGCAGCAGCCGTTGTAGCGCGTCCGGGCCGCCGTGCTCGCGTGGCAGGTCCTTGCCGTAGGAGGTCGAGTTCTCGCTGACCAGGTACAGCTCGCGCGCGCCCTGCTCGGCCAGCCAGGCGGCCTCGGCCAGGATCTCGGCCGGCACCCGGGACACGAACGAGCCGCGGAAGGACGGGATCGCGCAGAACGAACAGCGCCGGTCGCAGCCGGAGGCGATCTTCAGCGCGGCCACCGGGGCCGAGTCGAGGCGCGTGCGCAGCACCCTCGGGCCCCAGCCGTGGCCGGGCACGGCGACGTTCTCGGCGGCGGCCGGACGCTGCACCGGGCTGATCGGCAGCAGCGTGCGCCGGTCGGTCGGCTGGTGGGCGGCGACCGCGCGGCCGGCGATCAGGTCTTCCAGGCGCTCGTTGAGGTTCGCGTAGTGGTCGAAGCCGAGCACCGCGTCAGCCTCGGGGAGGCTGTCGGCGAGCTCCACGCCGTACCGCTCGGCCATGCAGCCGACCGCGACCACCTTCGCGCCACTGCCCTGCGCCGCGTCGGAGGCGGCGAGCAGCGCGTCGACCGAGTCCTTCTTGGCGGACTCGACGAATCCGCACGTGTTGACCAGGATGACGTCCGGCTTGTCCGCGTCGTCGTCGGTGTGTTCCCAGCCCCGCGCGCGCAGCCGTCCGGCCAGCTCTTCCGAGTCGACCTCGTTACGAGCACAGCCGAGGGTGAGCAGCGCGAACTTGCGATGGGTATCGGGGGAGGACACCCGCTCAGGGTAACCGGCGAAGGTGTCAACGCGCCGCTGAGCCGGTCCGACCGGGCTCCCCCAGCGCGCGCCGGGCTCGACGCTAGGGTCAAGGAATGTGGGTCGGCTTGGTCAGTGCGCTGTTCGCGGCGCTGTGTTACGGCATCGCGTCAACCGTGCAGGCCGTGGTCGCCCAGTCGACCGAGGACGACAAGCACGGCGTCGACCCGCGCCTGCTCGTGCGACTGCTGCGCCAGTGGAAGTACCTGGCCAGCCTCGCGCTGGACATCGTCGGGCTGGTGGCGCAGATCGCCGCGCTGCGCACGCTGCCGCTGTTCCTGGTGCAGGCCGCGCTGTCCGCGAGCATCGCGGTCACAGCGCTGCTGGCCGTGAAGTGGTTCGGCGTGCGCCTGTCCGCGATCGAGTGGAGCGCGGTCGCGGTCGTGTGCGCTGGGCTGGCGCTGCTCGGGCTGTCCGCGCAGAGCCAGGGCGCAGGCCAGGGCAGCCGGGCGTTCCACTGGTGGCTGCTGGTCGCCGCGATCCTGCTCGCCGGCGTCGGCGCGCTGGTCGGCAGGCTCCCGGATGCGCAGCGCACGCCGCTGCTCGGCCTGGTCAGCGGGCTGGAGTTCGGCGCGCTCGGGCTGTCCCTGCGGGTCATTCCCAACTTCGACATCCCCAAGCTGCTCACCGACCCGGCCACGTACACGGTCGCCGTCGCGGGCATCGTCGCCGGCCTGTTCTACGCGTCCGCGCTGCAGCGCGGCGGTGTGGTCACCGCGACCGCGATGATGCTGATCGGCGAGACCATCCCGCCCGCCGTGCTCGGCGTGTGGCTGCTCGGCGACTCGGCCCGGCCCGGCTGGACCCCGATCGCGGTCGCCGGGTTCGTGATCGCGGTCGGCGGCGCGTGCCTGCTGGCCCGCTTCGGCGAGATCCAGAAGCCGCGGGAGCGGCAGCCCGAACCGGTCGGGGCGACCGAATGAGCAGCGAATGAGCACTGCCTCGCTGGTCGTACGCCGGGCCAGGGTCGGCGACGCACGCACCATGAAGGCGCTGATCGACAGCTACGCGGGCCGGGTACTGCTGGCCAAGGAACTGGTCACGCTCTACGAGAGCGTGCAGGAGTTCTGGGTCGCCGAACTGGACGGCACCGTGGTCGGCTGCGGCGCGCTGCACGTGCTCTGGGAGGACCTGGCCGAGGTGCGCACCGTCGCAGTCGATCCCGCGATGCGCGGTCGCGGCGTCGGGCACGCCCTGGTCGACCAGCTCGTCAAGCAGGCCCGCAACCTCGGCCTGGCCCGGGTGTTCGTGTTGACCTTCGAGACCGGGTTCTTCGCCCGGCACGGGTTCGTCGCGATCGAGGGCGCGCCGGTGTCGGAGGAGGTCTACGAGCAGATGCGCCGCTCCATCGACCCTGGTGTCGCCGAGTTCCTCGACCTGCCCTACGTCAAGCCGAACACCCTCGGCAACACCAGGATGCTGCTGGAACTGTGAGCCCTCAGGCGTTGCCCGGGTCGGTGAGCTTGACGATCACCTGTTCGCTACCCCAGGTGTAGCCCTCGTAGGTGAACTGGACACCGGTCCGCTCGACATACTCCCGCCACGCCTTGTACTCGTGCTCCTGCCAGTTCGGGAAGTTGAAGAACTCGTCGAACACGATCACGCTGCCCGCGTGCAACCGGGGCCCGACCAGGTCGAGCACGATCTTCGCGGAGCTGTACAGGTCGCCGTCGACGTGCAGGAAGTCGACCGGGCCGGGGTGTTCGGCGAGGAAGGCCGGCAGGGTGTCGTCGAACCAGCCGACGACCAGTTCGGCGCCCGGCACGTCCGGCAGCCCGTCCACGGTGAAATGACCGGCCGGGAAACCGCTGCGCCAGTCGGCGGGCAGGCCCTTGAACGAGTCGAACCCGTAGATCTGCTCGCCCTGCCGATCGGTGGCGATCATCTTCAGCGTGGTGCCGGTGAAGACGCCGAACTCCAGCGCCATCCCGCCGGACGGGGCCAGCGACAGCGCGTGTTCCAGGGTCCGGTGCGGGTGTCCGAAGCCGGCCTTGGTGGGCATGTGCTCGTGCACGAAGCGCGCGCTCTGCAGCGCGGCCTCCTGGTCGGCCGCGAACGGGATGTCGTGGCGGCTGCGGATCTCGAACTCGAGTACCCGGTCGTGGGCCCGCTGGCCCTGGCGCCGGACCTCCTCGCGCAGTTCCTCGCGCATCTCGGCGACCTGCCGCTCCAGCCTGGCGATCTGCTCGGTCTGCTCGTGGTGGTAGCGACTGACGACATGATCGATGAGTCCGAGCGCCTTGTCCCGGCTTAATTCACGTACCTTGCCGAGATCGAGCAGGTCGCTGATTCTCTTGGGCACCTCGGGCTCTCCTCCCACGTCATTGTGCGGAAGCACAATCGTAGGGCCTTTGCGCCGAGCACTATCCCCGGCAGCCCCAGATCGGTGCTGGAGTGCCCTATTTGCCGGCCATGTAGCGCGCGGCCAGCCGGGCCGCACCCGCCGCCACCCCGCTCGCACCGCGCTCCCGGTACTCCGCGCGCACCCGGCCGGAGATGCGGTCCAGTCCACCGGAATGCTCGGCCAACCTGGTGCGCAGCAGGTCCGCGTCGGCCCGCGCCCTGGCGAGTTCGCCCTCCAACTGCGCGATCCGGGCGCCGACCTGCGGCCCGAACTCGGGCAGCACCGCGAACGCGACGCTGACCTGCACCCACGTCACCGGCGCACCGGCCAACTCGGCCAGGTGCAGGGTGACGCTGGAGTTCACATGGCCGAGCTCGACGAGGTTGCCGCCCAGCCAGCGGCCCTCGTAGCAGGGCAGCTCGGCGAAGTCCGCCGGCTTCTCCCAGCGGAACACCTGGCGTCGCGGGTCGCCCCCCGCGACCACCTTCGCCTCGATCCAGTCGATCCGCACGATCGCGGGCCGGCCCGGAATGCCGAGCGTCACCGTGGCGATGTCCGGCATCTCCCGGCTGGCCTCGGTGTTCAGCCGCGCGAAGGACAGCCCGTTGTGGTTGGTGCGCACCCGGCTGCGCGGGCCGTCGAACCAGCGCAGGTCGGACGTCCGCATCCGCATCAGCGTGTGGAACGCCTCGCCGCTGCTCTCGAACACGCTCGGCTCGACGTCGCCGAGGGCGACCGCCTTCGCGGCGGCGCCGAGGTGCGTGTCCGACGCGGCCAGCAGTTCCGGCCAGAACGCGTCGCGCGGGCCGAGGTCGGTCAGGTCGGCGGGCGAGAGGTACGGGATGGCGGGCACGAGGTCGGCCGGGATCAGCTTGGTGACCACCTCGGAGCCGAAGTTGTCCTCGTGCAGCCAGTTGCCGAACATGCTCGCCTCGTCCGGCGTCGGCGAGCGCAGCGCGCTGGTCAGGATGTTCGCCAGCCGCGCGCGGGCGGGCGGGCCGGTCAGTTCCGGCCAGTCGGCGCCCTCGACGTCGAGGTAGCGCCGCCACTGGTGCTGGAAGGCCGCGATGCCGCGCTGCACGGCGCCACGCTCCGCCTTCTGCGTCGGACTGGCCTCGTCCCGCGCGAGGATCGGCCGGCCGTCATCGGTGAAGTCGACCAGCGACCCGCACAGCGCGCTCGCGCACTGCTCCAGCACTTCCGGGCTGCGGGTCAGCGGGTGCACGATCGCGTCCGGGTCGCCCGCCTGGCCCAGGAACCCCTCGGCGCGCAGGCCGAGCTGGTAGAGCCGGGTGATCGCCTGGTCCGTGGCCAGGTAGAAGCCGACCGGCGCGACCGGCACCGCCGCGGCGCGCAGCACCGTGGCCAGCTGCAACTGGATCGTGCCGCGCCAGCCCAGATCGACAAGGGCCAGCTCGGGCGCGTCCAGCGCGCCGGCTTCGCGCAGCGAGGTGAGCAGGCGTTCGCGCGCCGCGTTCACGGCGACGGAGAGCAGATTGCGCAGATGCGGGGTTTCGGTGAGCGCGAAACTGACCTTGTCCACGATCGGCGGCGTGTCGAGCAGCATGTCGACCTGCTCGGCGAGGCTGGGCACGTCGCCCGGCCGCAGTGCCAGCATGTCGAGCAGTTGGCGCACGGTCATGTGGTAGCGCCGACGGATGAACTCGTGCACGGTGGCGGGCTCGACCGAGTCGAGGGTGCCCAGCGAGGTTGCCTGCCGGGACAGCCAGATCGGCCGCGCCCGCAGCTCCCAGCCACGCGCCGCCGCGGCGGCGTTGACCATCGTCGAGAGCAGCTCGCCCTCGCGCATCGGACACCACAGCGTGCTGATGCCCGACTCGTGCGCGCGCCGCGCCACCCACTCCGCGAACCCGGTGAACACCGGCCCGAGCACTGCGGCGCCGAACCGCCAAGCGGTGTCCAATGTGGACCGACCGGTCGCGCTGCCCGCGTTGATCGTCTTGGCGCGCAGGCTGGTCAGCCCGAAGTCGCCTGCGCGCGAATCCAGCAGCGGCCCCAGCGGCCCGAAATACGCCATCGGCTCGTGCTCGCGTTCGAGCAGCTCGATCAGACCCGCGTCGAACCGCCGGTAGGAGACGGTCCGAATACCCAGCCCGGCCGGCACCTCGTGATCCGCGACCGGGTTGTCGCCGACATGCACGACCTGTTCGGGGCTGCGCCCGATCTCGCGCAACACCACGTCCCACAGCCCGCCCGCCTTGTCCACGCCGTGCTGGCTCGACCGGAAGATCCGCACATCGGCGAGGGAACCCAGCTCCGGTCGATCGAGCAGCTGCCTGAGGTGACTCTCGGTGAAGTAGGTGTCCGACACCAGCACAACAGGGACCTCGTACTTGAGGGCGGCGCGCAGCACGTTGGCGATGTCGAGGTCGACCACGGTCACCGCACGCTCCATCGCGACCTCGGCCGCGACCAACTCCTCCAGCCCGGCCCCGCCGAACATGGCCAGCGGCATCGCCTGCCAGATGTCGAACAGCGACACCTCGTTGCCCAACGACCCGTGCCCCGCCCGCGCGGTCCGCTCGGCCGCGATCCGCATCTCCCGGAACGACGCGTCCGTCAACCGCTCCAGCAACATCCCCGCGTCGCGCAGCCGCGCCCCCAACAACCCGAACACATCCGTCGGCCGAGGCACCCTGCGCCACAAGACGGTGTCGAAGATGTCCAACGACATCACCGCGCACGAGCCGTCGGCGATGACGCGGTGCACGTCGGCCAGCTGCGGATGCGAGCAGGTGAGCTGCCGGCCGGAGGCGACCAGATCGCGCATGACGCTCCTCTTAGGTCCCCCTGGGTCCTGATGGGACGGTCTGAGCAGCACCCGGCCACTCCCCCGACAGGTCCGACAAACGGCCGCGCGACTCGCCGCCATTCGGAGCAAGACCATAGAGCACCGAGCGCTCCACGATCGGGTGACCTGCACCTACCCGGTTTCAGAGCGGTTCATGGCCGCCCTCGAACTTCCGGATCAACGCCCAGACACCGCTCGCCGGATTCGCCAGGTGTTCCCGACCCGGCTCAGCCAGCTTCCGTGCTCGCTCGACCGCTGCGTCCAGCCCGTCCGCGTACCGACCGAAGTCGAGCCGGCTCTTGCAGTAGTCCGGTACGAACCCGCGCAGCACGCGCGCGGCCTCCATGTAGCAGGTCAGCGGCGCGGTCTGGTTGGTGAAGTGCAACAACAGCCAGGTCTCGAAACACGGATTCGACACGGCGAGCGAAATGTTCTTCCGCGCCGCCAGGGTGATGGCCGGTTCGAGGTCGAAGTCGTCGACATCGACAACGCACCAGACATCCTCGAACGAGTCGGGGTCGTTGTCCCGGAGCTTGGCGGCATACGCGACCAGGTTCACCGGATCGACCGACTTCTTCCTGATCACGACCTTGATCGCCGGATTGCGGTGGAACTGCCGAAGCCCCTCGAAATAGCTCGGCTCGGTAACGTCCCCGCCACACACGACCAGAATCCGATCAGCGGGCTCGCGACTGCCAGGACGCCGCCGCTGCGAGTTCTCGCGCCGCATCAGCCCTCGCGCACCGCGTCCGCGAACCCGGTCGAACTGACCACCGGCACCGCGCCGTAACTGCCACCCAGGTAACGCCGCTCCCGGTTCTCGCCCTCCCGCGGCTTGAAGTCGCTGAGCGGGTAGAGGCGGCTCGCGCCGTTGCGATCCTTCTCCACGAACCAGATCTGGTCTCGCGCCAGCACCTCCTCACCAAGCGCGGTGCCGAGCAGGCTCGCATCGTGAGTGGTGAAGATCAGTTGCGCGCCGCGCGGATTCGTGTCCGCTTCGCGGAAGAGGCCGATGAGACGCGCGGTCAGCAGCGGATGCAGGCTCGCGTCGATCTCATCGATCACCATCGTCCCGCCGACTTCCAGCGCATCGAGCGCATCGGGCAGCAGACTCAGCCAGGATCTGGTGCCGGCCGATTCGTCGCGGAAGTCGAACAGAGCCTCGGCTTGCCCATGCCGGAACAGCAACGCAGCACGGTCAACATCGACGACGAACTTCGGATTGGCCAAGCGTTTCTTGAGCAGGCTCATTGAGTCATCCGTGGGCCGAAGAAGAGGCCAGACCAGGGACGAGGGATCGTCGACCTGCACGATCTGAAAGTCTGAGATACCCACATCGGCAGTAGCAAGCAGATCAACAAGAATCTGTTTCCGCTGCAGATCACCACGCAGGTGATCAAGAATCCGCTCAGCCACCGCCTGTCCGGTATCCCGCACCCACGGCACGGGAAAGCTCAAGCTGGCCCGGAACCAGTTGTAGACGGGCATCACCAATTCGGCCTCGGACTGGGCCGCGACACTCAGAAACAGGGCGTTGGGTCGGGTCAGTTCGTAGAGGACATCCAACTTTGCGCGAGCACCGCTGAGCGTGCTACCGAACCTGATCCGACCGTCCAGCCGTTCGAACAGGACGCGCTTCTTCTTCTCTGGGTAGCTGTAGAGCCACTCCTCCAGCACTTTGCCATCGTCCGTGGTGAAGCCGTACGCGTAGCGGGCCTCATCGAGCATCAGGTCGATGACGTAACCCGTTGGCTGGGCCTGCAAGGCTGGGTCGAGCCGAAACGGCCGACGAGGGACTCCGCCTCTCACGTCCCAGCGCTGGAAGGACTGCAGGACCGCATCCTGCATAAAGGCGAGAGCATCGACGAGGTTGGACTTGCCGGAGGCGTTGGCGCCGTAGATCGCGGCGACGGGCAGCGCTGTTCGGTCGCGGTCGTAGACGGGGAGCAGGGACAGCTCCTGCTCGGTCGCGAACGAGCGGTGGTTGGTCAACCGGAAGCTTCGCAGCATGTGACACCTCCGAAGCCAAGGTTACACGTCCTCTCGTGCGAGTAAATCGCACGAGAGGGCGTCTGAGTCCTCGGATCGGGGTGTTTCAGTCCTCGTCGGCGCCTTCGTCGGCGTCGACCGGGCCGCCGCCGCGGATGGTGTAGAGGACGGATTCGAGTTCGTCGGGCTTGATGAGGACGTCGCGGGCCTTGGAGCCTTCGGAGGGGCCTACGACGCCTCGGGTTTCGAGGAGGTCCATCAGGCGGCCTGCTTTGGCGAAGCCGACGCGGAGTTTGCGTTGCAGCATCGAGGTCGAGCCGAACTGGCTGGTGACGATGAGTTCGGTGGCCTGGATGAGCAGTTCGAGGTCGTCGCCGATATCGGCGTCGATCTCCTTCTTCTCGCCCGCCTTCTGCGCGGTGACGCCGTCGGTGTAGTCGGGTTGGGCCTGGTCGCGGACGTAGGAGACGACCGCGTTGATCTCGTCGTCGCCGATGTACGCGCCCTGGATGCGGACCGGTTTGGACGCGCCCATCGGCAGGTAGAGGCCATCGCCCATGCCGATCAGTTTTTCGGCGCCGGGCTGGTCGAGGATGACGCGGGAGTCGGTGAGCGAGGAGGTCGCGAACGCGAGCCGGCTGGGCACATTGGTCTTGATCAGGCCGGTGACCACGTCGACCGACGGGCGCTGGGTGGCGAGGACGAGGTGGATGCCGGCGGCGCGGGCCTTCTGGGTGATCCGGACGATGGCGTCCTCGACGTCGCGCGGGGCGGTCATCATCAGGTCGGCCAGCTCGTCGACGATGGCCAGGATGTAGGGGTAGGGGCGGTACACGCGCTCACTGCCGGGCGGCGCGGTGATCTCGCCGCTGTTGACCTTGCGGTTGAAGTCGTCGATGTGCCGGACCTTGTTGGCCTGCATGTCCTGGTAGCGCTGCTCCATCTCCTCGACCAGCCAGGTCAGCGCGGCGGCGGCTTTCTTGGGCTGGGTGATGATGGGCGTGATCAGGTGCGGGATGCCCTCGTACGGGGTCAGTTCGACCATTTTCGGGTCGATGAGGATCATCCGGCACTCGTCCGGGGTGGCCCGCGCGAGCAGCGAGACCAGCATCGAGTTGACGAAGCTCGACTTGCCCGATCCGGTCGAGCCGGCGACCAGCAGGTGCGGCATCTTCGTCAGGTTCGCGTTGACGTAGTTGCCTTCGATGTCCTTGCCCAGGCCGATCACCATCGGGTGCGCGTCCGCGATCGTGGTGCTGGCCTTGAGCAC
>DASZJG010000080.1:0-52974 GCA_035948315.1 Pseudonocardiaceae bacterium
ATGGTTTGGCACCTCGATGTCGGCTCGTCGCATCCTGGGGCTGGAGTAGGTCCCAAGGGTTGGGCTGTTCGCCCATTAAAGCGGTACGCGAGCTGGGTTTAGAACGTCGTGAGACAGTTCGGTCCCTATCCGCCGCGCGCGTAGGAGATTTGCGGAAGGCTGTCCCTAGTACGAGAGGACCGGGACGGACGAACCTCTGGTGTGCCAGTTGTTCTGCCAAGGGCATGGCTGGTTGGCTACGTTCGGAAGGGATAACCGCTGAAAGCATCTAAGCGGGAAGCCTGTTCCTAGATGAGATCTCCCTCTCTTTGTGAGTTAAGGCCCCCAGCTAGACCACTGGGTTGATAGGCCAGAGATGGAAGCACTGTGAGGTGTGGAGTTGACTGGTACTAATAGGCCGAGGACTTGCCTACAAAGGTGTTGCGCATCCACTGTGTGATTCTGAACCAACCACCGGTTCGGTTTTGGCCCTGTGAAAGGGGTTGGGACTGGGGTGGATATGTTCATAGCGTTACGGCGGTCATGGCGGGAGGGAAACGCCCGGTCCCATTCCGAACCCGGAAGCTAAGCCTCCCAGCGCCGATGGTACTGCACTTGTGAGGGTGTGGGAGAGTAGGACGCCGCCGGACTTAATTTAGGCCAGGGGCCTCGGTAGAGACGAAAAGTCTCCCGAGGCCCCTGGTCCTTTTTTGCGTTCAATCCGGTTTTTTATTGGTTCGACCTGTCGCCGCGGCCTGGTCATCATGGCTGTCATGAAGGTCACGAGGCTGCACGACGTACACGAGTTCTGGCGTCAGGCCGAACCGCTGTACACCAAGGATCCGGTCCGGCACACGGTCGCGCTGACCGTGCTCACACGGGTTCGAAGCGGCGAGATGGACTGCGATCCGATCCTGTTGACCATCGAGGACCAGGGCGCGATCGTCGGCGCCGTCTTCTGCACGCCGCCACACCCGTACGGGTTGAGCGCGATGCCGGTGGCGGCAGCGCGATCGGTCGCCGAGTTCACCGCCGAGCAGGGCATCCGACCGTCGTCCGCCTTCGGCGAACACGCGGCCGTCGAGGCGTTCGTCACGGCATGGCACGACATCACCGGCGCCCGACACACTGTCGGCCTGGACTCGCGGCTGTACCGGCTCGCCGAGGCCGAGTTCGCGCCGCCGGCCGATGTCCCCGGCGAACTGGTCATCGCCGGCCCGGACGACCTGGACGCGATGTTCGAGCTGAAGCGCGGGTTCGACCTCGAGACCGAGCAGCGGGAACCACTGGAACGGCCGGCCCTGCGCGCGTCGCTCGCGGCCGGCAACGGCTATGGCATCTGGCGGGTGGAGGGCAGGCCGGTCTCGCTGGCGATGGCGAGCAAGCCGGCGGAGGGCATGTCCCGGGTGAGTTCGGTCTACACGCCGCCGGACGAGCGCGGACATGGTTACGGATCGGCAGTGACTGCCGGCATCAGCCGATGGGCTATCGACCAGGGTGCGGCTGACGTCGTACTGTTCACCGACCTGGCCAATCCGATCTCGAACTCGATCTACCAGCGGATTGGTTATCGACCAGTCACAGACACCATCGAGGTCGTCTTCCAGCTACCGTGACCGGTGATGGCGTCATCGACCGACCGCTCCCGTTCCGCGCCCTCGATGGCCCGGTACGGCCTCACCGATCCGCACGCACGTGATGACGTGCGCGCGGCTGGCTGGTGGGATGCGGGCGGCCCGACGGAAGAGGGTGAGCCGGTGCTTGTCGCGCTGTCCCGTAGCCCCGACCCCGACCTCGCCCTGCGCAGCCTGGACCGGCTGCGCGAGTCCGCGGGCTCGCAGTGGGTGGAGATCGACGAGGAGCTGAACGCGGATCCGGGCTTTCGCGGCCGGCTGATCAGCGTGCTCGGTGCGTCGACCGCGCTGGCCGACTATCTGGCCGCGCATCCCGAGCAGTGGCGCCGGTTGGCCGAGATCAAGCCGCCGGAGCAGGACGAATCCGGGATCAGTGCCAGCTCGGCCATGGATCTGGCGGGTGCGACGCCGGTTTCCTCCGTGCACCCGGAGCGGTTCACCGAGGTGCTGTTGCAGGCGGTCGGTGCCGATCGACTCGACGGGGCCGCTGACGCGCGAGCCGCGTTGCGTGGCAATGACGCGGTGCGGGCGCTGCGGTTGGCGTATCGCGGGCTGTTGTTGCAGGTGGCGGCCACTGATCTGGGTCATCTGGTCGAGCCGGAGTTGGCCAAGCCCGGCTATACGCGGGTCGCCGCGGAGCTGACCACGTTGGCGGAGGCGGCGTTGCGTGCCGCGCTCGCGGTGGCCGTTGCCGAAACGTTTTCTGCGAACGAGCCGTTGCCGTGCCGGCTCGCGGTGATCGCGATGGGCAAGTGCGGCGGCCGCGAACTGAACTATGTCAGCGACGTCGATGTGGTGTTCGTCGCGGAAGGCGATCTTGGCAAGGCGACCAGGCTCGCCACGGCGATGATGCGGGTCGCGACCGAGGCGGCGTTCGAGGTGGACGCCGCGCTGCGGCCGGAGGGCAAGGCCGGCAAGCTGGTCCGCACCCTCGACGGGCACGCCGCCTACTACCAGCGCTGGGCCCGCACCTGGGAGTTCCAGGCACTGCTGAAGGCCCGGCCGGTCGCCGGTGATCCCGATCTTGGCCAGGCGTATCTGGACGTGGTGCGGCCGTTGGTGTGGACCGCGGGTGACCGGGAGGGTTTCGTCGCGGACGTGCAGGCGATGCGGCGCCGGGTCGAGGACCATGTGCCGACCGAACTGCTCGACCGCGAGCTGAAGCTGGGCCGGGGTGGCCTGCGCGATGTCGAGTTCGCGGTGCAGCTGTTGCAGCTCGTGCACGGTCGAGGTGACGAGTCGTTGCGCTCGCCGTCCACCACCGAGGCGCTGGCCGCGCTGGGCGCGGGCGGCTATGTCGGGCGGGAGGACGCGGCTGGGCTCGGCGAGGACTACCGGTTCCTCCGTCATCTCGAGCATCGCCTGCAGCTGCGCAAGCTGCGTCGTACTCACCTGTTCCCCGCGTTCGACGACGAACCGGAACTGCGCTGGCTGGCGCGCGCCGCCGGCATTGCGCCGCGACGCGGCCGGGCCGCCGGCGAGGTGCTGCTGTTCGAGTTCCACCGGCATGCCGCGCGGATCCGCAGGCTGCACGAGAAGTTGTTCTACCGGCCGCTGCTGGAGGCCGTGGCCAAGGTGCCGACCGAGGAACTGCGGCTGACCACGAAGCAGGCGGTCGCCCGGTTGGCGGCGCTGGGCTATGCCGCGCCGGACGGTGCGCTGCGGCACATCGAGGCCCTGACCGAGGGGGTGTCGCGGCGGGCGGCCATCCAGACGACGCTGCTGCCGGTGCTGCTCGGTCTACTCGCCGACACTCCGGATCCGGACGGTGGGCTGCTCGCGTATCGACGATTGTCCGAGGCGTTGGCGACGACGCCCTGGTACCTCCGGCTGTTGCGGGACGAGGGCGCGGTCGTCGAGCGGTTGGCGAAGCTGCTCGGCACGTCCAAGCTGATCCCGGATCTGATGGTGCGCGCCCCGGAGACCCTGCAGCTGCTCGCCAAGCCGGACGAGTTGGCCGCGAAGGCGCCTGCGCCTGCGGAGACCCTGCTGGCGACGGTCGGCCGGCATTCGGACGTGCGCAGCGCCGTGGCCGCGGCGAGGTCGTTTCGCCGGCATGAGCTGCTGCGCGTGGCGAGCGCGGACGTGCTGGGCATGATGGATGTGCCGACCGTGTGCACGGCGCTGACCGGGGTCGCCGGTTCGGTGTTGGCGGCGGCGCTCTCGGCGGTGTTGCGCGCGAAGGCGCAGGACGGGCCTGAGCCGGCGAAGTTGGCGATCATCGGCATGGGCCGGCTCGGCGGCCAGGAACTCGGCTACGGCTCGGACGCGGACGTGCTGTTCGTGTGCGAGCCGAACGAGGGCGTCGCCGAATCGGCCGCCGTGCGCTGGGCCGGTTCGATCGCGGAGGCGTTCCGCACCGCGCTGGGTTCGCCGAGCCAGGATCCGCCGCTGTTGGTCGACGCGGACCTGCGCCCGGAGGGCCGGCAGGGTCCGCTGGTGCGCACGCTCGACTCCTACGTCGCCTACTACGCGAAGTGGGCGGACGTGTGGGAGTCGCAGGCGTTGTTGCGGGCGCGGTTCGCGGCGGGTGACATGGAGCTGGGCGCGCGGTTCATCGCGGCGATCGACCCGGTGCGTTATCCGGCGCGGGGGCTGGACGCGACGCAGGTGCGCGAGATCCGGCGGATCAAGGCGCGAGTGGAGAGCGAACGGCTGCCGCGTGGCGCCGATCCGAGCACGCACACCAAGCTCGGCCGGGGCGGTCTGGCCGATGTCGAGTGGACGGTGCAGCTGCTGCAACTGCGCTACGGCAACGACATTCCCGCGCTGCGCACGACTTCCACAGTGGACGGTATCCGGGCCGCGCGGGACGCCGATCTGCTCGACGAGTCGGACGCGGTCGAGTTGTTGGCCGCGTGGCTGCTGGCGACCAAGGCACGCAACGCGACGATGTTGGTGCGCGGCAAGGCGTCCGATCAGCTGCCCAGCACGATCCGCGAACTGGCCGCGGTCGCCGGTCTGGTGTCCGGTCGGCGCGGCGCGGATCCGGGCGAGTTCCTCGACGAGTACCGCCGTACGACGCGTCGTGCGCGCGGTGTGGTGGAGCGGATGTTCTACGAGGGCTGAGGCGCCCTGACAACACATAGATCAGGGCGGCGGCCGGGGCTCTCCCACGGCCGCCGCCCTGTGTCCTGGACGGGTTCGGCTAACTCACACGTCGTAGAACTGTTCACGCGCGCCGCTGACGTGCACCTTTGTCATTGGTGTCCTACCTGACCTGGTGGTTTGTAGTTGCTGGCGGTCGTTATCGGTGGTCATTCTTCAACGTATGACGGCCTGGGCTCAGCGTTCCCCTGTCGCCGTTGCTGGATACGTACTGTGATACGTCATCTTGTGTGGCGTCGCGTGAAACCGTGACCACGGTCGACGGGTGGAAATGGACCCGCCCGGCGTAGTAGGGAGTGCTCAACGTTGGAGGACTGGGCGGAGATCCGTCGTCTTCACCGGGCTGAGAAGATGCCGATTAGGTCTATCGCCCGTCAGCTCGGGATCGGCCGCAACACCGTCCGTCGTGCGCTGGCCGCCGATGGACCATCGAAGAACCAGCGGCCAGCCAAGGGACCGATCGTGGATGCGGTCGAGCCGCAGATCCGGCCGTTGCTGGCGCAGTGGCCGACTATGCGGGCGACGGTGACAGCCGAACGGATCAGCTCGACCAGGTCTCTGACAGTGCTCAACGATCGCATGGCGGGAGTTGCGGCTGTTTTCTCTCCAGCGGACCCGGCGTCGCGGACCGACTACCCGCACGGGAAGCTGGCCCCCGTGCGACCGTGGTTCCCGCCGGTGGACATCCCACTCGGGTTCCGACAGCTCGGTCGGCCGCCGGTGCTGGTCATGGTGTCGGGTTACTCGCGGATGCTGACCGCCCGGATGATCCATTCCCGCCAGAGCCCGGACCTGCTGGCCGGGCACCGCACCGCACCGCACCACGCCATGGTCAGCGTACCAAGCGATGCGGGCTCGACGCTGCCATGCCACGGCAGCGGATGAACCATGTCATACCCCAGTGTCCGCTGGCAGATCTTGATCGGAGCTCAGCGCTTGCCCGGCCCTGCCGGGCGGAATCCGGTAGTCGATCTTAAGGAACTTACCCTCAGTTACGCCCCCACGAGCTGGAGCAGGTTCTCGAACGTGTCGACCACGTCGTAGGTGACGTTCTCGGTGCCTGCCTTCTCGTTGAGCGACCTGAAGAACTTCCGAGCGCACTCGATCTTTGCTTCCTCGATCCCCTTGAGCTGGAGCGTGGACATCGTGCCCTTGGTCTCGGCGACGAAGTAGACGTGCTTGACCTTGCCATCGCGGAAGGCGATCGCCCAGTCCGGGTTGTAGTCGCCGACCGGGGTTGGGATGAAGAATCCGCGCGGCAGCTTGGAGTAGACGACAACCTCGTCGCTGACGTCGAGCTTCTCGACGAACAACCGCTCGACCTTCGAGTCGGTGACCACGTACTCGTAGACGCTCTTCTTGAGCTTGTCGCCGGCCTTCGACAGGTCTTGCGCGGTCTGATTCTCGGTGAAGATCGAGGAGTCGTAGCGGCCATCGATCGGGTCGTAGCTGAGGTGCTCGACGATCACCGTGGCCTTCTGCTCGTTGATGAGCCGGGCGGCCTCAGTGATGAACTGCTCGGGGTTCTGCTTGAACTTCGCGAACGTGCCGGGGTTGATGCCCGTAAGGATTGCCGCGCAGGTCCGGCGGGTGAGCTGGGTCTTCTCCGCGATTTCGCCGAGCAGGTCGTACTTCACTGTGGAGCCCGCCGAGACGGCTGAATGCTCGACCTTCGTCTCCGACACCTTGAACCCGATCCCTGCTTCGAGCTGCTCGACTTCAAGTCCCACGACCTGCTTGCCGGCCTCGACGAGGTACTGCATGACTGTCACGTTGAGCGACTTGTCGAGCGTGTGGATGCAGTTCTTGATCAGCTCGGAGGAGTCGAACTCGACCTGGTAGACGGACTTGTGGTTGATGCGGCCCCACAGCTCTTGGAACTCGCGCTTCTTGAAGTTCGCCTCGTTAAACGGGATCTTCTTCGGCTTGCGGCCGTCGGTCGGCTTGGGCACGTCAAGGTACAGCGCATCGACGAGCGGCCACACGAAGTCGATGACCGGCTTGAGCACTTCGGCCATGGGTGCGGCGAGCGTTCCGTCGGCGCGGGCGTCCCTGTACGCCTGCGTCACCAGGCCGCCGTCGTCGATGTAGTCCTTACGGATCAGGTGGTTGTAGAGCGCCTGCGCGAGCGACTTCTCCAGCACGCTAGTGGAGCCGTCGGCGAGCTCGATTTGCTTGCCGATGAAGTAGTCGACGGTCGCCTTGCGCGGGCGGGCCGACAGCGACTCGATGATCTCCTTCTGCAGGGCGGTGACGAAGTCGGTGTACGACTCGTCGGTCACGACGGTCAGCTCATTGATGTCGTGGACGGTGACGGGGTTGTCCATCCGCTCGCCGTGCTGGTCGACCGACAGGCGCAGGCCTCGGCCGATCTCCTGTCGCCGCGTGGTGGTGTTGTCGCTCTTCTTGAGCATGCCCATGACGAACACATTTGGGTTGTCCCAGCCCTCGCGCAGCGCCGAGTGCGACCAGATGAACCGCACCGGCTCCTCGAGCGACAGAAGCCGCTCCTTGTCCTTGAGGATCAGGTCGTAGGCATCGACGTCGTCCGACTGGCCTGCGAAGTCGCCCCGCGCGGCGAGCTTGCCGTCGATGGAGCGGCCGGTCTTCTTGTCGATCGAGAAGTAGCCCTCGTGCGTCGACCGCACCGGGATCGCCTCGACATGCGCGCGGTACCGCTCGGCGGCCTCGTCAAGGTCGAGCTGGCCTAGGTAGTCAGTGAGCACCGCCTCATACTCCTCCTCGAACACGCAGGCGTACTCGCCCAGCGTGTCCGCGCGGTCGTAGTCGCGGTACTTGGCGACCTCGTCGATGAAGAACAGCGACAGTACCTTGATGTCTTGCGCGAACAGCTCGCGCTCTTTATCGAGGTGGGCGCGGATGACTTCCCGGATCTGGATGCGGCGCTTCGCGTCGTCGGTCACATCCTGGGTGACCTCGCCGGCGCCGATGATGTCGCCGTTGCTCAGCTCGACGATGTCGCGGTTCGCATCGACATCCCGGATGAACAGGCCCCTGTACGCCTCGATGTTGCCGGAGATGTCGTGCAGATTCATGCCCTGGCTCAGCCGCTTCACCTGCCGCCTGATGCCCTGGGCGGTCTGCACTTCCAGTTCGACCCGAGCCTTCGGGAAGTCCGTACCTTTGCCAACCTCCAGCCCGTCCACATACAGGTAGGCGGTGCTGCCGGTCAGGTGTTTGACCGTGATGCCGCGCACGGCGATCTTCTTGACCAGCTTCTGGTTGTACGCATCCACGGCGTCCAGGCGGTGCACCTTGGTGCGCTCGATCTTGTGGGTCGCCGAGTAGCGCAAAGCGAACAGTGCCTTGAACAATCCGAGCGCCTCCAGCGATTTCGACGGCTTCTTCCCATCGCCCTCGATCTTCTGCGGCTCATCGATGATCAGAATCGGACGGTTCGCCGCGATCACGTCGATCGGCCTTCGCGACTGGAAGTCGTCGAGCACCTCGTAGATGCGGCGGGCGTCCTTGCCGGTGGCGTTGAACGCCTGGATGTTGATGATCATCACCTGCACGCCCGAGTCGGAGGAGAATCGCTCCAGCTCGTGCAGCCGCGAGGAGTTGTAGACGAACGTGCGAGGCTTGGTGCCGTAGAGCTGCTGGAAGTGCTCGGCAGTGATGTCGAAGGACTTCTTCACGCCCTCGCGGATCGGAATCGACGGCACGACCACGATGTACTTCGACCACCCGTACCGCTTGTGTAGCTCCATGATCGTCTTGATGTACACGTAGGTCTTGCCCGTACCGGTTTCCATCTCGACGTCGAGATTGATCGGGGCCGCTGACTTCTTGACGGGGTCCTTGAGGTCCTTCGACTGCTCTAGCCCACGCGCCTGTTGCACCCGGTGCACGTTCGCCAGTAGCTGTGGGGGAGTCAGCGCGATCTCCGCGTTGCGCAGACCGGCGTCCTCCAGCAAGGTTTGCGCAGCGTCCTTGCCGGGGTCGATGCGGTACTTCACGCCGTCGGCGTACGGCTGCCCAGTGAACACGCCGACAACGGCATCGACGGCCTCGGTCTGGTACTGCTGGACCTTGAACTGGAGCTTCATCGGGTCAGATCGCCCTTACCTCTGTCTCGGGTGACACCTCGCGGAAGATCTGCTCGGCGTTGATGCGTGCGGCGTCGCTCGCGAAGCCCGCATCCAGGAACACGGCGCGCAGCGGATGCTGCTTGGCGATCGCCTTCACAACACCGTCGGTGATCTCGTCGGCAAAGCACGCGATCAGAGCGCCATCGGCGACCGACAGCACTCGCCGGGCACCGGTGTCCTTGACCGTGATCGGCTCGGCGAGGTCGAGCCCCCAGTCGAGCAGCACCTGGAAGAGCAAGTCTTCGTCGGTGCGGCCTGGCTTCACGCTCTCGACAGCCTCGGATAGCGCGATCTGCACCAGGTCGTCCGCGGTCGCGAGCGTCCCAGCCATATTGGTCGTCGCCACGTGTAGCGATCGGAAGCCGAAGTCGAGATTGGCACCCGGCAGCCCAGTCTCCTGCTTCACTCGTGCGCCGGCGCGGCGCAGGCGCTCACGGGCGATGTCGGCGATGGAGTCGTAGCCAGGGTGGTCAACCGCCTCGTCGAGCTGAACGAGGATGTATCGGCGATGCCCGCCATCTGCCGCATTGAGGTCCATGACGGCATGGCCTGTCGAGCCAGAGCCGGCGAAGAAATCGAGGATGACCGCGTCCGGATTGTCGCGGGTGATCGCGCCTATCCAACGTGCCAGGACAGCGGTGTCCTTCGGATAGTCGAAGACATTGGCACCCAGCAGATCATCAAGCTTCTTCGACCCGGGCATACGAACCTGGGTGAAGGTGGGGTAGGGGACCCGATCGCCTTGCTCGTCGAGAAACCGCTTAAACCGGGGAGATGTTTTCTCGTCAGGTCCGAAGACGATTCGACCCTCAGCAATAAGTGCTCTCATCCTGTCGGCTGAATAGACCCAGCCATTCGGATGCATCTTTACCGGTCGCCCGGTTACTGGGTGGGCGACTGGGTATTGGAGATTGGGTCGTGGGTTCGGGCTACGCAGGTCCGTTGCCTGGAAAACTCGGCCCGACTCGTCGATCTGGTCATAGCGGAAGACGGCTGGCTCCAGGTCGGCTTTGATCGCCCTGACTCCACTGCGAAAGATTGTGGTCGCCTTCGCGGGGTCACCCCCAGACTGTTGCCAGGCATTACGAGCGACCGCCTCAACTTCGTCAATCCCAGGCTTGGGCTCTTTCCAGCGAGTGTCGAGAGAACGAAGCAGGCGCTCGTTCTTGGCGTAGATGAGCATGTAGTCCACGCCGCCCGCTGTGTAGCGCGCGTCGTTCTTCCCGCTGCCCTGCCACGTCACATTCGCGATGAAGTTCTCCGACCCGAGGACCTGGTCGAGGAGTAGGCGGAGGTTCCCATGCTCGTGGTCGTCGATGGCGACGATCATGACACCGTCGTCGGACAGCAGACCGCGCGCCAGCTTCAGCCGGGAGTACATCATGCCGAGCCAGTCGGAGTGGAAGCGACCGTTCGCCTCGGTGTTTGCGATGAGGCGATCGCCGGTCTCAGACTTCTGGCTCGAGCGGGTGAGGTAATCAGTACTCGACTCGGCGAAGTCGTCGTCGTAAACGAAGTCGTTGCCCGTGTTGTACGGAGGGTCGATGTAGATCAGCTTGACCTTGCCGAGGTATGACTCTTGGAGCAGCTTGAGCGCCTCGAGGTTGTCACCCTCGATGAAAAGGTTCCGGGTCGTGTCGAAGTCGACCGACTCGTCGCGGACAGGGCGCAAGGTCTTGGCGATCGGCGTGTTAGCGGCGAAGGCAGCCGCGCGCTTGCCGGGCCAGTCGAGCTGGTAGCGCTCCTGCGGCCCTTCAATGATGTGGTCGGAGAGTTCCTGACGCAGGAGATCGAAGTCCACGGCGCGCACCGGCTTGCCATTGGAGTCGAGAGTCTCGGTGACGACCGTGGGGAACAGCTCGGCGATGGCGTCGATGTTGCGCTGGGTGAGGTCTGGCGAGTGCATCTTGAGCTTGTCCACTGTCATTCCTTGTTGCTCGGGGTCAGGTCGATCAGCTCGGTGAGCACTGCGGTGCGTTCCTCGATCTGCTTGCGGAGTTCGATCTTGCGGTTGAGTTGTGGTTCGGTACGCAGCTTCTTGTTCAGTGCGGCGATCTCGCGCTCGAGCTTGCGGGCGCGGTCCAGTCTTTCGGTTGCCTGTGACACCGTCTCGCCGACGCGCGTCGTGACCGGCAGCAGCGATGTGAGAATCGCCTGGTATAGGCTCGGCAGATCGATCGCCGTGGGTAGAGGTCGGCGGGGCGCATCAGAGGGCTGCCAGCCGGTCGTAAAGTACGGGCCGATCTTTGGCACTTTGCCGTCGAGTGCCTTCTGGGCCGCGACCGTGCGCAGACGGTCGTTACTAGCGACCTCGAAGATTATCGGGAAGTGCACAGATCTGTCGATGGCGGTCAGCACGTCGTCGGAGACATCCTCGTCCTTGGTCTCGATGGTGAAGATCTGGATCTCGGGCACCGCGGTCGTGCCGCGCAGGCGAATGGTGTCGTCGGCGAGCTTGTAGGCCCAGGTGATGCGCTGGATGTCGTCGACGAACTTCTCGCGCAGCGCGGTGCGGACGTTGCCATGCTCGTAGAACTTCGTCTTCGGGATGGTGCGGCCGAACGCGGCGTTCGCGGGCCAGCGGTATAGGACCGGGGTGGTTTCGGCGGTTTCGACCGCTGGTGAGGCGTCAACCATTGGCGGGCTCCTCGACGATGGCGAGGAATGCGATCAGCTCGAAGTCATCGAGCCCGGCGATGGTCTGCGCGAGGGCAGTCGTGTGGCCGGGGCTGAACAGGCTATCGACGTCGCGCTCGTCGGTGACGTCGATCATCGAGTGGATCGCATCGGTGAGCAGGCGACTGTACGTGCCCATTTCGGCCCCGTCGCGAGTGGCGGCGTTGAAAACGCGGCACACCTCCCATGCGGGCTCGTCACGGTTGCGGCATCCGGCGCGGATCAGGTCGAGCAGGTGCTTGACCTCGGTGTGATCGGCGATCACCTGTCCGTCGTCGTCGAGGTAGACGAGGTAGTGCGGGTGCAGCCGGTTGCCACGGTTGAGATGCTGGTCGGCGTTGATGTTGTGCAGCACGAAGATCGCGCCGGGCTTGAGCCCCTTTTCGGGCTGGGCGGGGACGACCGCGTGCAGTCCCTTCGGAGTGCCGGCCAGGTCGCCGTATTCCTTGAGGTAGCCGAGCAGATCCATGCGGAAGTCGTTCAGGCCGAGGTCGGTGATCGACACGCCGGTGCGAACGTCTTCGAGTTCGATCACTTCGTCCTGAAGCTTGCGGAGCTGCTCCTTGCGGAATGCGGCATCGCTGGCCTCCGGGTCGAGAATGTTGTCGTCGCCTGTTCCGCCGAGGTTGGCGGCGACCATGCGGTTCTCGACACGCTCCTTGAGGTTGATGTATTCGTCCAGCGAGATGTCGGGCCAGAAGTTCACAAGCTGGATGCGCTCGTTCGTCGAGCCGATACGGTCGATGCGGCCAAATCGCTGGATGATCCGCACGGGGTTCCAGTGGATGTCGTAGTTGACCAGGAAGTCACAATCCTGGAGATTCTGGCCCTCACTGATGCAGTCGGTGCCGATTAGCAAGTCGATTTCCGAGGTCTCCTGCGGCATCACCAGGTGGCGCTGCTTCGACTGAGGGGAGAACAAAGTGAGAGTTTGCTGGAAGCTGTACCCCTTGCCGACCGTCGTGGACGGATTGCCATGGCCGGTGACGAGGGCGCTGTGGTAGCCGTGCTGCTTCAAAGCAGGGGCGAGGTTCTTGTAGAGGTACTCGGCGGTATCGGCGAAGGCAGAGAAGATCAGTATCTTGCGGTTGCCGGGGTTAAGCGGCTGCTGGAACTTGACATCGAGCCGCGCGAGTAGCGCGCCAAGCTTGGAATCGTACTCGGGGGTGATGCCGCTGATCGAGCGCAGCAGGTTCTGTATAACCGTACCGTCGTGGGCGAGGTCGCGGCTCCACGACTCGACATCCATGTCCGCCAGGTCGATCTGTACCTTCCGGCCGACGGTGCCGCTGGTCGGGAACTCGAAGTCGTCATCGTCGGAGTCGATGTCGGTGAACGCGGAGGCAATGTTGGCAATGTTCGCGGCGTGGTTGTCGACAGCCTCGATCGCGTCGGCGATCGTGTGCTCCAGCCGGTTCAGGGTCAGGCGGAACGCCTCGATGCTGCTCTCCAGCCGCTTGAGCAGGTTAACTGTCATGAGCTTGCGGATTCCCTGCTCGCGGTTTGCCGCGCCGAGGTTCGCGTTCTCTCCGCCCATGTAGTTCTGGCCGGCGCCAGCCCCGTAGATCTGCTCGTACTTGTCTCGGCGGCTTTCGAGCACGTACGCCAGCGGCGTGTAGACCGCCAGGGTCAGGAACTGGAGCTGTTCGAAGATCTCGTTGAATGTGGGGGCGCCGGCCAGGTCAGTAAGCGGCGGGCGCAGGGATTCCGGCTTCATCCGCTCAGGGAACGCGCCAATGTCGGTGGTGTCGTAGAACGCCTGGATGTGTTTGCGCGAGCGGGCGATGGTCACGGCATCCAGCAACTCGAAGAAGTCGAAGTCCAGCTGGGCGAGGATGGCGTCAGTCGTGCGCTGCTCCGGCGGTAGGTCGGACCACTCGTTGAAGACGCGCTGGGCCTGCCGGAACACCTCCTCGATCGACTGGATGTTCAGCTTCGTGGCGAGCTGCGTCGAATCCCCCTCGTAGGCGAGGGCCAGCTGATTGCGCAGATCGTTGAAGCGGTTGTTGACCGGGGTCGCGGAGAGCATCAACACCTTTGTCTTCACGCCCGCACGGATGACCTTGCGCATCAGCCGCTGGTAGCGGGTCTCCCGCTGGGCGATGATGTCGGCATTGCGGAAGTTGTGAGATTCGTCGATCACGACCAGGTCGTAGTTGCCCCAGTTGATCAGGTCCAGCCGCTTGCCCAGTGACTCACCACTGTCGCGCGACAGGTCGGTGTGGGCGAGGACGTCGTAATTGAAGCGGTCTTTCGTGAAGATGTTGGTTGTGTAGTTCGAGTTGTAGTTCGTCCAGTTTTCAGTGAGCTTCTTCGGCGCCAGCACGAGTACGGTCTTGTTGCGCAGCTCGTAATACTTGATCACCGCCAGCGCTGTGAACGTCTTCCCGAGCCCCACACTGTCGGCGAGGATGCAGCCGTTGTAGGTCTCCAACTTGTTGATCACGCCGGTCGCGGCGTCCTTCTGGAAGTTGTAGAGCGCCTTCCATACCTCGGTGCCCTGGTATCCGGTGCGGTCGTTCGGCAGCACGTCCTCGCTGATGTCTTCGAGGAACTCGTTGAAGAGGTTGTAGAGGATCAGGAAGTACACCCGGTGGGGGGAGTTCTCCGCATACACGCTCGCGATGTGCTCCCGGACCGCCTCGGTCACGTCGTCGAGTTGGTCCGAGTTGTGCCAGATCTGGTCGAAGAGTTGGATGTACTGTCGTGTGGACAGTGTGTCGTCGATCTTGTGCACCATGTTCGACACTGCAGGACCGCGCTCATACCCGAGGTCAGCGGTCGTGAAGCCCTGGAGGGGTGCGTAGGCGGCGGTGTCATCGACCACAGCGAACGACTGCATCGGCGCGCCTGTGTGGTTCGAGCGGAACGTGACCTTCTGCCGCACCCACTCAGCGCATTCACGCGCGATGGCCCGCTGGGTCAGCTTGTTGCGCAACCGAATCTCGAACTCTGTGCCGTACAGTGCGGCATCCCGGCTCTTGTCGCTCGGGATAAAGAACTGCCGCCTTTCCTGCGCGGGCTTGTCGGTCGCCTTCGTCGTTGTGAACGACGGCGCGGTGAAGATGAACTCAAGCTCCTTGATCGACTGAAGCTCACGCCTGAGTGCTTCGAATGCGAAGATCGAGAACGTGCTCGCCGCGATACGCAGCTTGGAGCCAGGCTTGATCGACGCCTTTAGATCGTCGCCGAAGAACTCATTGAGGTTGTCGATGATGCGCACTCAGGCGTCACCATCCTTCGGCCTGGAACCAGGTGACGCTCCGCCTCTACGTACCCGGTTGTCGACAACCTCGCTGGTCTTGAACTTAGGGACGTTGGGGAGGGGCCGGGCCCGCGGCCGCTTGTCGTGACCGATCGTGTAGTGGATTTTCGAGCCGCTTGCCTCGAACACGAAGAGGAACCGGCCGTCCACCGTCGACGCTCTCGGCCGAACCTCAGGCGGCAAGTAGCAGGCACACATTGCCGCTGGCCGTTCCACTCGGGGCAACGTCGTACCCATCGGCCTGAGGTCGTCTGTCACCTAGCCACCGCCCCCAGCATCGTTGTTGAGCGTCAAGAGCATCTTCCATTATGGGTGCGACAGCACCAATCGCCCAGCTGGCCACTCCGGCACAGGCCGGCGCTCCGCCTGACCAACGCTGGCGACGAGGCGAAACAAGCCGGACATCATCAGAAACCGTCGGTCGTCCGCCCGCCCTCCTCGGCGGAAGCGGGGCCGAGTTGGTGGAATCATTGGGAGCCTCGGAACGGGCCGGTAACCGCCACAACGGCGATGTCTGGGGCCGCCGGCCCCGGGCTGAGCCGGGGTCACCGGCTCCTCGGTCCGTTGTGCACGCAGACTTGTTGTGGCGACGCAGGGTTCTGACGACGACCAGTCCGGTTCCTACTGTTCTCCTACTTGTGGACGGCCTGGGCGGTGCTTCGTCAACGAGCCCTGGTTACGTTGTGTAACGCATTGTGGGTACAGGCCAGGTCCGGGCATCAGTGGTATTGAGCCTGTCCGGCCCAACAAGCCCATGGCCCGCCAGCGGGTGCTGGCGGGCCATGATTTTTGCACTCAGACGGCCTGGGAGGGTGCTCTGAACTGCGTTACCGCAGGTCAGGACGCTGCAACCGTAGTCAACCTCACACGTCGTAGTACAGCGCGAACTCGTAGGGGTGCGGACGCAGCCGCAGCGGGTCGATTTCGTTGTCCCGCTTGAGCGAGATCCAGGTCTCGATCAGGTCGGAGGTGAACACGCCGCCTTCGAGCAGGAAGTCGTGGTCGGATTCCAGGCTGTCCAGCACGGCGCCGAGCGACGCGGGGACCTGGGCGACCTCCTTGAGCTCCTCCGGCGGCAGCTCGTAGAGGTCCTTGTCGACCGGGGCCGGCGGCTCGGTCTTGTTCTTGATGCCGTCGAGGCCGGCCAGCAGCATCGCGGAGAACGCGAGGTACGGGTTGCCGGACGAGTCGGGGCAGCGGAACTCCAGGCGCTTGGCCTTGGGGTTGTCGCCGGTGATCGGGATGCGCACGCACGCGGAGCGGTTGCGCTGGGAGTAGACCAGGCTGACCGGAGCCTCGAAGCCGGGCACCAGGCGGTGGTAGGAGTTCACCGTCGGGTTGGTGAAGGCCAGCAGGCTGGGCGCGTGGTGCAGGATGCCGCCGATGTAGTGGCGGGCGGTGTCGGACAGGCCCGCGTAGCCGGACTCGTCGTAGAACAGCGGCTGGCCGTCGCGCCACAGCGACTGGTGGCAGTGCATGCCGGAGCCGTTGTCACCGAAGAGCGGCTTGGGCATGAAGGTCGCGGTCTTGCCGGCCTGCCACGCGGTGTTCTTCACGATGTACTTGAACAGCTGGAGGTCGTCGGCGGCGTGCAGCAGCGTGTTGAACCGGTAGTTGATCTCGGTCTGGCCCGCGGTGCCGACCTCGTGGTGGGCGCGCTCGACGGTGAAACCGGAGTCGATCAGGTTCAGCGTGATCTTGTCGCGCAGGTCGGCGAAGTGGTCGGTCGGGCTGACCGGGAAGTAGCCGCCCTTGTACTTGACCTTGTAGCCCTGGTTGCCGCCCACCTCGTCCGCGCCGGTGTTCCACCAGCCGGCGACCGAGTCGATCTCGTGGAAGGAGGCGTTCTCGGTGGTGTCGAAGCGCACCGAGTCGAACATGTAGAACTCGGCCTCGGGACCGAAGTAGGCGACGTCGGCGATCCCGGACTCGCTGATGTACTGCTCGGCCTTGCGCGCGATGTTGCGCGGGTCGCGGCTGTACGCCTCGCGGGTGAACGGGTCGTGCACGAAGAAGTTGACGATCAGGGTCTTCTCGGCCCGGAACGGGTCGATGCGCGCGGTGGCGAGGTCGGGCAGGAGCAGCATGTCCGATTCGTGGATCTGCTGGAAACCGCGGACCGAGGAACCGTCGAACGCGAGACCGTCGGCGATGGCGTCCTCGTCCCACGACGTGGCCGGCACGGTGAAATGCTGCATGATGCCGGGCAGGTCGCAGAACCGGACGTCGACGAACTTCACGCCCTCGTCGCGGATGAAGCGCTGCACCTCGTCGGGACTGGTGAACACCCTTGTTGGCTCCTTCGGTGTCGTGGGACCGGCGCGCGAGCGGGCACGGCATCCTTATGGGTGACGACGGTATGAGCGCGGTGTTGCCCGACCGTCACCCGCATGTTTCGCTGATGTTAACGGCCCCGGTGACGGCCCGCAGGGCGCCCGTCCATGGGCGATTACGCTGTGGATGTGGCTGGTTGGATGGAGTCCTGGTTGGCCGGTGCGAAACCGGCGGAGTCGACCGCGTCGGCCGATGCGGCCCAGGACTACCCGGGGCAGCGGCTCGGGCTGCCGGAGCGGGGTGCGGGCTCGGTCGCGTCGATGGGTAGGCGGTTCGTCGCGTTCGTCATCGACTGCGTGGTCGCCGCGCTGATCACCTCGGTGTTCGTGCGTCCGCACCTGACCGACCCCGCCAGCATGCAGGCGCAGAACTACTGGAGTCTGCTGGCCTGGCTGTTGATCGCGCTGGTCGGCACGTCGTTCTTCGGTATCACCCTCGGCATGGCGTTGCTGCGTATCCGGGTGGTGCGGATGGACGGCACCGCCATGGTCGGTCCGCTGCGGGCGCTGCCGAGGGCGGTGCTGGTCGCGTTGATCGTGCCGGCGGTGATCTGGAACGCCGACTACCGCGGTCTGCACGACCGAGTGGCCGGCACGATCGTCGTCAACGTGCGCTGAGACGTCCGCCGTCTTGTCAGCGGCGCCGCATCGCGCGCTGCACGCTGCGCATCTTGGCGCCGGGCGGCAGCGGGCCCTTGGGCAGTGCCGCGCCCCGGCTGGCCAGCGCGCCCAGCCGCGACTCGAGCGTGTCGACCTGGGTGTTGTTGATGTTGGTCGGCAACTTCATGATGTGCCGCTGCAGTTTGGGCAGCGGGACCTGGCCCTCGTCGTTGCCGACGATGATGTCGTAGATCGGGGTGGTGCCAACCACGCGCGCCATCCGCTTCTTCTCCTGCGCGAGCAGGGCCTTCACCCGGTGCGGCACGCCCTCGGCGACCAGGATGACGCCGGGCTTGCCGATGACGCGGTGCACCGCGTCCATCTGGGTGGTCCCGGCTACCATCTGTGACACTCGCCAGCTGCCGCGTAGTTGGTCGAGCACCCAGGCCGCCGCGCCGGGCTGGCCGTCGACCCGGTCGAACATGCTGCGTTGCGCACGGCGCACGAAGATGATGAAGGCGAGCAGGACGCCGACCAGCACGCCGAGTACCAGCGTGGACACCAGCGACACCACGCTGAGCTTCAGGATGACCAGGCTGAGCACCACGGCCAGCACGACCGGCACGATGAACGCGCCGACCATCAGCGGCAGCAGCAGCTTGTCCTCGCGGCGCTGCATCTTGAACGCCTCGAAGGTGTTCTTGACGTTCGCCCGGAACTTGCCGCGCCGCTCCGCCTTGCGCGCCGCGGCGGCTTCCTTCTGCGCTGCCTTGTCCTGCTTTCCAGCCATGATTACCAGGATACGGCCGCCCTCGACCTGCATGGAGAGCGCGTCTGCTTCGTTATGGGCCCGAGCGTTATCTCCCCGCCGATCTACGGGGCTCGCGGCCTGGCCTTCGTGATGATGTCCGGCCGCTCTGTCAGGATGCAGGGTCATGGACGGGTCTAAGCGGGTACTGGACGGACTCGACCCGGAGCAGAGCGAGGTGGTGCTCGCGCCGCGCGGCCCGGTGTGTGTGCTGGCCGGGGCCGGTACCGGCAAGACGCGGGCGATCACCCGGCGGATCGCGCACCTGGTCACCGCGGGCCATGTCGCCGAGGGCGGGGTCCTCGCGGTCACCTTCACCGCTCGGGCCGCGGGCGAGATGCGCACCCGGTTGCGGGGGCTCGGCGTCGCGGGCGCGCAGGCCCGGACGTTCCACGCGGCGGCGCTGCGCCAGCTCCGCTACTTCTGGCCGAGGGTGGTCGGCGACGAGCAGTGGGAGCTGCTCGACGGGAAGCTGCGGCTGGTCGGCCGCGCCGCGAACCAGGTCGGCATCGCGACCGAGGCGGAGGCGCTGCGCGACCTGGCGGGCGAGATCGAATGGGCCAAGGCGTGCCTGGTGACCCCGGAGGACTATCCGGCGGTCGCCGCCAAGAACAGTCGGGACACGCCCGCGCCTGCCGAGCAGGTCGCCAAGGTGTATCGGCTCTACGAGCAGTTCAAGAACCAGGGCAGGCTGCTCGACTTCGACGACCTGCTGCTGCACGTGGCCGCCGCGCTGGAGGAGCACGCCGAGGTCGCCAACGAGTTCCGGGACCGCTACCGCTGTTTCGTGGTGGACGAGTACCAGGACGTGACACCGCTGCAGCAGCGCGTGCTCGACGCGTGGCTCGGCGGCCGGGACGACCTGACCGTGGTCGGCGATCCCAACCAGACCATCTACTCGTTCACGGGCGCCTCGCCCCGGCCGCTGCTGGAGTTCACCCGGCGCTTCCCGGAGGCCGCGATCGTCCGGTTGGAACGCGACTACCGGTCCACTCCGGAGGTCGTCGGCCTGGCGAACCGGGTCATCGGCGCGGCCCGCGACCGTCCGTCCGGGTCGCGGCTGAAGCTCATCGGCCAGCGCAAGCCCGGCCCCGAGCCGCGCTTCGGCGAGTTCGACGACGAGCCCGCCGAGGCGGCCGCGGTCGCCGGCCGGGTTCGGCAGCTGCTGGACGCGGGCGTGTCCGCGAGCGAGATCGCGATCCTGTTCCGGGTCAACGCCCAGTCCGAGGTGTACGAACAAGCGCTCACCGAGGCCGACATCCCGTACCTGGTGCGCGGCGGCGAACGGTTCTTCTCGCGGCAGGAGGTGCGCCAGGCGATGAACGCGCTGCGGGTGGCCATCCCGCACGCGCCGGCCGGCGACCTGCCGGGCGTGGTGCGCGAGCTGCTCGCGCCGCTGGGCCTCACGTCGGAGCCGCCCGCGGGTGGCGCGGCGCGTGGCCGATGGGAGTCGCTGCTCGGCCTCGTCGAGCTGGCCGAGGAGCTGGCCGGCGCGGTCGACGGCGCGGACCTCGCCCAGTACGTCGGCGAGCTGCACCAGCGCGCGGAGGCGCAGCACCCGCCGACCGTCGAGGGCGTGACGCTGGCTTCGCTGCACGCGGCTAAGGGCCTGGAGTGGGACGCGGTGTTCCTGGTCGGCCTTGTCGACGGGACGCTGCCGATCCAGCACGCGGACAACGACGAGCCCGCGGTGGAGGAGGAGCGCAGGCTGCTCTACGTCGGCGTCACGCGTGCCCGGCAGCATCTGTGGCTCTCGTGGGCGCTGGCGCGCGCGAGTGGCGGTCGGCGCTACCGCAGGCGCAGCCGGTTCCTTTATGGACTCGTGCCGGAGGACCACCCGGCCGCGCGGATCGCGCGCAACCGACCGGCCGCCAACGAGCCGGCCAGGCAACCGAGGTGTCGGGTGTGCGGCGAGCTACTCGCCGGTACGTTGCCGGTGAAACTCGGCAGGTGCGCGGACTGTCCATCTGACATCGACGAGAACCTGTTGGCGCGGCTGAAAAGTTGGCGGCAGGACCAGGCCCGTGCGCTGAAGGTGCCGGTGTACGTGGTGTTCACCGACGCGACCCTGGTCGCCATCGCCGAACAGCGCCCGATCGACCAGGCCGGGCTGGTGTCGATCTCCGGCATCGGCGCGACCAAGCTGAACAGGTTCGGCGCCGCCGTGCTGTCCTTGGTCGAACAGGCCGGCGCGGCCCAGAAAGCCAACTGACCGTACTCATCCGGTCGCGCTCGCGACGCAGGTCAGACGGTGTCTGGGAAAAGTGCACCCGAATTAGGGCAATGTGGGAAAAAGTGTTGCCTTCGGCCCCCCGGACCCCATAACCTACAGTCACCGGGGCTGAAGGCCCGCGGACGTCGATCAAGACAGTTCTTCTGAGTGGAGGTGAGCCCCGTGTCCAATCTGATCATCAATGCCAACAGGACCCCTGGCTACCTCCTGTCCGGGGAAAGTGTCATGTCGGCCACGTTGCTCGCTGACCTGCGACCGCAGGTGGATTGCGCTCACGTCGAGCGGGACCGGTTCGCCGGCATCGCCCAGCAGTCCGTGAAGTTCGAGCAGCAGGTCCGGCCAGTGGCCACCGAAGGTACCACCGGTATACCGCCGTCCGCATACAGAGATGCCCTTGATTAGCGTCAAGGCACTCAGGCTCTCCAAGGCCGCGGACTCCGGAAATCGGATCCGCGGCCTTTGTGTTTTTCCAGCACCGGTGCTTCACCGAATGAGAACAGGTTTCGCAGTGATTTCCACGTTCGACAAGGTTTCTCCAGCGAAGTCAGTAACCGAACAGATGGGAGCCACAATCATGTTGACCGCAACAGCCCCGCGGGGAGGCGGGGCGACGTTGCCTGAGCCCGACACCGGGCTGGTCGGTTTGCTGGACGCCGCTCCGGCAACCCAGGGGGTTGTCACTCCGTGCCAGGCCAACGACCCCGACATGTGGTTCGCCGAAACCCCGGCCGAGTTGGACCGCGCCAAGGCGATGTGCCTCGACTGCCCGGTCCGCGCCCAGTGCTTGGCGGGCGCGCTCGCCCGGCACGAGCCGTGGGGCGTGTGGGGTGGCCAGATCTTCGAACGCGGGACGGTCATCGCCCGCAAGCGGCCGCGTGGCCGCCCCCGCAAGGATGACCGGCAGCCGGACGTGCTGCCGACTGTTCAGCCAGTCAGGACCGGTCAGGAGGCCGCAGCGTGATCACCAACGAACGACCACAGGGCAATGAGTGGAACGTCAAATCGTATGCACGACCGAAGGGAACCGCCGCCATGTTGCTGCAAGAAGAACTAGCAAGAGCCCGAATGCGCGAGAGCCAACGCGTCGCCGCGGAATCGCGGATCGCGCGTCGGCTCAGCTCCGCCCGCAGGTGGGAACGTCTGGCCCACTGGACCAGCCGTCGCGCGGCCCGCGCCGCCAGCCTCCAGGTGAACTGAGCTCCAGGTGAACTGAGCGAATTCGGTTCAATTCAACAGTGATCAATACCGTGCTGCTCGGTCGGAATTCCCCGACCGGGCAGCACGGCATACTCGCGTGCCGTCCCAAGTGGCGGCTGCGCCAACGTTGATTGTGTTGCGCCATTTGCAATCCAGGTCACTGGTTCGAACGGTCGAACCCGGACCGGTCGGCGTGCTGGTCCGGTGCGGTAACACGCGAATGTCCGCTCGGCTTTTTTCGGTTTCAGCAACAGAGTTCGCGAGGTCGCGTGCCGCCTCAGTACCGTGCTCGGTATGGCCACACACTCACACGCGGGCACCCCGCACACCCATGACGGCATCGACTGGATGGCGCGGCTGGCCCAACTCCGCAAGGCCGACGAGGTGGATGCTCCGGCATCGCGGGAAGTCGCGGAGCGGCTGATCGAGCGCACCCCGCGCGGTTCGACCGTGCTCGATGTCGGCAGTGGCGCGGGCGGGATGAGCGTCGCCCTGGTCGAGGCCTTGTCCCGGCACGGCGGCGGCCGGATGGTGCTCCTCGACGCCACCCCGGAGCTGTTGGAGTCCGCGGGGGAGTTGGCCCGCAAGACCGCGGCGGAGCACGGCGACGTGGTCACCGTCGAGACCGCGCTCGTCGACCTCGCCGACCGGGCGTCGCTCGCGCTCGTGCCCAAAGCCCGACTGCTGTGGGCGGCCAATGTCGTGCATCACCTGCCCGACCAGCAGCAAACGCTTGCGGACCTGGCCGGGCTGCTCATCCCCGGCGGCTGCCTCGCCCTGTCCGAGGGCGGACTGCCGCTGCGCTGCCTCCCGTGGGACATCGGCGTCGGCGAACCCGGCCTGCACGAGCGGTTGAGCGCGCTGCAGGGCAACTGGTTCCGGCAGATGCGCGCGGACATGCCCGACGCGGTGCCCATGCCCTTCGGCTGGAACCGCGCGCTGACCAACGTCGGCCTGGTCGGCATCACCTCGTTCAGCTACCTGATCGACCGGCCCGCGCCCGCGCCCGAGCCGGTGCTCGACTCGGTGCTCAACTGGCTGGACTGGATGAGCCAGATCGGCGAGGACCAGCTGGGCGAATCCGATCGGGAGACCGTGCGCAGGCTGCTCGACCAGGACGACCCCGCCTACGTCGGCAAGCGCGACGACGTGTTCATGCTGACCGCGCGCACCGTCCACCTGGGCTGGGCCCGCTGACCAGTCGGCCCCGCTGACCAATGGGGCCGGCTGACCGATCGGCCCTGCTGACCAGTCGGGCCCTTTGACCAATGGGACCCGCTGACCGTCCGGGGCGCGCTAACGAATCGGGCCCGCTGACCGATCGGGTCCGTTGCCAATCGGACCCGCTGATCGTCGGGGGCCCGTCCGGGGCGCGCGCTCGTTTGTGTGGGACTTCGCCGGTCGGGGCGGTGCGGCGTAGCGTTTCGCTTCGTGGTTGAGAACGCCGTCGTGTCCTGTTCCCGATGCGGCAAGCAGCGCGCCGCGGACTGCTCGCCGGTCGAGGCGCTGTCCTGGTCCTCCGAGCGCGACCGCGGCCGGCTCCAGTGGCTGTGTCCGGAGTGCTCGCGCGTGCACGTCCGGGACATCGAGGGAAAACTGCCCGCCGAGTACTGGTGAGCCCGATCAGCTCTCCGGCGCGAAGCCGGGCTGCCAGCGCAGCACGATCTCCCGCGCCGGCACCTCGGCGTCGAGCTGGCACAGGATGCCCGTCGCGCCCAGCGTGACCCGGTGGATCAGCAGGTACTGCGGCGGCAGGTTCAGCGACCGGCCGGTGCGGAAGTCGTTGCCCCGGGTGTCACCGACCCGCCACGCCTGCCGGCGCAGCCAGCGCCGGGTGAAGTGGAAGCGCTCCGGCACCAGCGGCTCGGTGAACGGCGCCAGGTAGCTGAGCACGTCGTCGCCGTCGAGTTCGGTGTCCGGTCGGATGAAGTGCTCGGTCCGCAACAGGTCGAGCAGCTCGTCGGACTTGCCCTCGATGGCGAGCCGGGACATCACCCCGAGCGTCCTCGGGATGCCCTCCGGCAGCCGCGCGCACGCGCCGAAGTCGAGCACGCCCAGCCGGCCGTCGTCGAGCAGCATGAAGTTGCCCGGGTGCGGGTCGGCGTGCAGCAGCCCGACGCGCGCAGGCGAGGAGAAGTGGAACTCGGCGAGCAGGCGGCCCGCCTCGTTGCGCTCCGGCACGGTGCCCTCGCGGATGATCTTCGCCAGCGGGGTGCCGGTCATCCATTCGGTGACCATCACCTTGGGCGCGCTGGCGACCACCTTCGGCACGAACATCTGTTTGTCGCCCTCGAGTGCGGCGGCGAAGGCGCGTTCGTGGTCCGCCTCGGTGCGGTAGTCCAGTTCCTCGACCATGCGGTCGCGCAGCTCGGCGAGCAGCGGCTTGATGTCGGCACCCGGCACCATCGCCTGGAACACCCGGCTGAACCGCTGCAACTGGCGCAGATCGGACAGCAGCGCCTCGTCCGCGCCCGGGTACTGGACCTTCACCGCGACGTCCCGACCGTCGTGCCAGACCGCCCGGTGCACCTGGCCGATGCTCGCCGACGCGGCCGGCTCGTCGTCGAACTCGGCGAAGCGCTTCGTCCAACCCGTGCCCAGTTGCTCGACCAGCACCCGGTGCACGGTCCGCACCGGCATCGGCGGGGCCGCGGTCTGCAGCTTGGTCAGCGCCTCCCGGTACGGCTCGGCGAGCTGTTCCGGCACCGCGGCCTCGAACACGCTCAGGGCCTGGCCGAACTTCATCGCCCCGCCCTTGAGCTGCCCGAGCACCGCGAACAGCTGCTCGGCAGTGCGCGCGGAGATGTCCGCCTGCACGTCGTCGGCGTTCTGCCCGACAAGGCGCCGACCCCAGCCGCCGACCACCCGGCCTGCCACCCCGAGTGGGAGGCTGGCCAGTTTGGCCGTCCTGGCTGCCGCCTTGCGCGGGATATCCGCCATCAGCCCCTCCTCCGGGTGCGGTTCCAGTGGTCAACGGAGGCGCGGATGCCCCCACATCCGACCGTATCTGGTTCCGTATCCGAGTTGCCTGGTTTTCGATCGAGCGCCACTCGTGAACGACGCTCGCGATCTTCTCCCAGTATGCCTATCCGATCAGCGGCCTCCTTCCCTGCCGCACGAGCAATACGGATGTTTCTTCCAGCTCGTGGTGCGTGTCTCACTGGTGTAGGTGTCGATCTCGACGGCGGTGCCCCAGACCGGCGCGTCACTCGGGTCGACGGCGCCGGAACCGTCGAGCACCCGAAGGGCCTGGCTGACCGCGAAGGCCGCGCTCGCCTGCGCCGAGGCCAGGTCGGCCTGCTGCGGTTTGCCGGCCAGCTGGGTCGCCAGCGCGGGCCACGCCGGCTCGGTGGCCGTCTTGTGCAGGTCCACGCAGTTCAGGCAGCACGTGCGACCGGGCACGACCAGCGGGCCGACCACGCCGACGCCCTCGCTCGCCCACACCACCAGCTGCGGCACGCCCTCCCCGAACAGCTGCCCGGCCAGCTGCGGGTCGGGCACGGCGGCGTCGGCGAGCAGCACCAGGTCGGCCTTGCGGGAGCGGGGCAGCGGCGAGGTGTTCGTCGCCGGCGCGGTCCGCACGATCGCCTTGCGCATCGCGAGCGACCGGCGCCTGCCCACGTCCTCCTCCAGGTACCCGCAGCCGGTCTCCTCCGGCTGGACCAGGCCGTCGGTGACGGTGCTGACCCAGCCGACGCCCGCCGCGGCGAGCAGCGTCGCGAGGCTGACCGCGACCCGGCCGCCGCCGTGGATGACGACCGCGGCCTGCATCCGGCGCACGTTGGCGTTGGCCCGCTCCTGCGCGGTGCGCAGCGCCCACCAGGAACAGTCGGCGGCCAGCCGGGCCGGCACCGAGGTGCCGGTGGCCGGGTCGGCGGCGGCCGCGTCCTCCAGCAGGCCCAGCTCGGCCAGGCTGCTGAGCACGTGGTCCAGCGTGCTCGGCTCGACCGGGCCTGCTCGGGCCGTCAGCTCGGCGACGGTATCTCGGCCGTCGAGGGTGTGCAGGACCCGCCACAGCGGCTCCGGCACCTCGCTGAGCACGACGGCATGTCGTGGGTCGGTGCCGACCTGGACCTCGCCGCGGCCACGGTGCAGCACCTGCAGGCCGGGCAGCAGCCGGGGCCTGCGGAAGCGGGTGAGGGCGCCGAGGTTGGTCGGCGCCGGAGGGACATCTGGGGTGTCGGTGGTGATCTTCATGGGCCACAGCATGGCAAGGATTCGCAACCGACGTCGGACACTATCCACAGGGTTCGAATTCATCCACAGTCCACGATCGGGCTATTGACCGACCGAGCGACTTTCGCTAAGCGTGCCAACGGTTTTGCAACAGTTTTTTGTGCGTCGTTGTTCACATCCGAGTGGTGGGCCTTTTGGTCGGGGATTGGCCTTACCGTGATCGGTGTGGCGGAACCATTGGTCGAGGTGCGGCGTAGCCGGCGGCGCAGCCGCACGGTCACCGCATATCGGGAGGGCGACACGGTGGTCGTCCTCCTACCTGCACGGATGACCAGAGCCGAGGAAAAGCACTGGGTCGCCGAGATGCTGGGTCGGCTGGAACGCAGCGAGACCCGACGTCGCTCACCTGCGCGGAGCTCCGACGACGCGCTGCTGTCGCGCTGTGAGCAGCTCGCCGCGCGACATCTGGCCGGCAAGGCCGAACCGAACAGTGTTCGGTGGGTGCCCCCGATGCGGACGAGGTGGGCCTCGTGCACACCCGCGGACGGGACGATCAGGGTGAGTGAACGTCTGCGGGACGTGCCGGGCTGGGTGCTCGACTACGTCCTCGTGCACGAGCTGGTGCACCTGTTGGTGCCCGGTCACGGTGCGGACTTCTGGGCGCTGGTCCGGCGCTATCCGAAGACCGAACGAGCGATGGGGTATTTGGAGGGATTGTCCGCCGCCGCCGGGTGGGGGATGACCGAGGACGACTGAGGACCGGGCGCTCGCTCCATATGCGAGCGCCCAGCCTCTCACCAGGTCTTATTCCGGCTTGTCGCGCTCGTCGCGCTCGGCCTGCTCGGTGCGCTCCAGCTCGGCGATCGGGTCGTCGCCCAGTTCGGTGCGGCCCTCGCCCAGCCGGTCCGCGAAGTCGATCGGCTCGTCCAGGTCGGCCGAGGTGGGCACCAGGTCCGGGTGCGCCCAGACGCCGTCGCGGACCTTGCTGCCATGCCGCTCCCCGATCAGCGCCCACAGGTTCGACGCGGCCCGCAGCCGCCTCGGCCGCAGTTCCAGACCGACCAGCGTGGCGAAGGTCTGCTCGGCAGGACCACCGCTGGCGCGGCGCCTGCGCAGCGTCTCGCGCAGCGCGTCGGCACCGGGCAGCCGGTCGCCGATGGCCTCCGCGACCACGACGTCGACCCAGCCCTCGACCAGCGCGAGCAGCGTCTCCAGCCGGTCAAGCGCGACCTGCTGGGCCGCGGTCGTCTGCGGCTGCAGCACGCCCGAGGACATCATCTGCTCGATCGACTGCGGGTTGGTCGGGTCGACCTGGGTGGCCAGCTGCTCCAGCGCCGAGGTGTCCACCTTGATCCCGCTGGCGTACTCCTCGACCGTGGCGAGCAGCCGCTGCCGCAGCCACGGCACGTGCGCGAACAGGCGCTGGTGCGCGGCCTCGCGGGCGGCCAGGTAGACCATGACCTCACCGGCAGGCCGTTCCAGGCCCGCGGTGAACTTCTCGATGTTGGCCGGGAGCAGCGCGGCGACGCCCTCGGGGCCGAGTGGGATGCCGATGTCGGTCGAGGTGAGCACCTCGTTGCCGAGTTGGGCGAGTGCGCCACCGAGCTGCGAGCCGAACGCCATGCCACCCATCTGGCTGACCATGGCCAGCATCGGGCCCGCGACCTGCTTGGCCTCCTCGGGCAGCGCCTCCACCCAGGCGCCCGAGACGCGTCGGGCGACCGGGTCGCACAGTCGCTGCCAGGTCGGCATCGTGTGCTCCACCCAGTCCCGCGCCGACCAGGCCGCCGACCCCGTCGCGCCGACCGGCAGCGAGGTCGCGGACTCGAGCCAGGTTTCAGCGAGCCGCACCGCGTCCCGGACCGCGTCGGCCTGCTCGGTCCCGCCGAGCCCACCGGGGGTGAGCTGCTGGATCGCGATCTGCCGAGCGAGGTCGTAGTTGACCGGGCCGGCCTCGCCGCCCGACTGGCTGAGCATCTGCCCCAGCTGGCTGAGCATCTGACCGAGTTGGTTGACGTCAAACGCTCCGCCGGGCTGACCCATGGGGCCGAACGGGCCCTGTCCGGAGGGCTTGTTTTCGCCGGAATCATCGGGGTCCTGCGAGGAGAACCCGAACGGCATATTCGTCATGGTTCCACCGTACGCGGGGGCGCCGCATGTTTGCTGACAGCGGTGGGTATCCGCCAACCGGGTTCACTCTCGGCGATGGATCCCAGGCCAGACCGGGCGTCGAACGCGGGCCACACGCACCCTGGCCGTACTCTGTCGCACCGTGAGTGAGGCCGATACCGACATGGACGCCGAAGAGGCCGAAGAGACGGCCATCGAGGAGCCCACCCGCAAACAGAAGGTCCGCGGCATGACCCGGCGCAGGTGGACATTGCTGTTCAGCGGTGTGCTCGTGGTCGTGCTCGGCCTGGTCGGCGGGCTCGTCGAGGTGCCCTACGTCGCGCTCGGACCGGGGCCGACCTACGACACGCTGGGCAGCGTCAACAACCAGCAGGTCATCGAGGTCAACGGCCACCCGATCAGCCAGACCAGCGGTGAGCTGCGGATGGTCACGGTCTCCGAGATCGACCAGATCACCCTGTTCGGTGCCCTCGGCCTGTGGATGAGCGGCAACTACGCGTTGCAGCCACGCGAGCTGTACTTCCCGCCGGGGCAGTCGCAGCAGCAGGTCAACCAGCAGAACGTGCAGGAGTTCCAGGCGTCGCAGATCGACGCCGAGGTGTCCGCGCTGCGCTACCTGCACTACCCGATCGAGGTCGTGGCCACTCAGATCGTCGACGGCAGCCCGGCCGACAAGGTGATCAAGCCGGGCGACCGGATCAACTCGGTCAACGGCAAGCCGGTCAGCAGCGTCGAGGACGTGTTCAACGCGGTCAGCTCGACCAAGCCCGGCCAGACCATCCCGGTCGCCGTGCAGACCGGCAGCGGTCCGGTGCGGAACCTGTCGATCACCCTGGGCAAGAACCCGAGCGGCTCGCAGGGCTTCATCGGCATCCAGCCCGCGTCGCAGGCGATCGTGTCGTTCAAGGTCAACGTGAGCCTGACCGACATCGGCGGCCCCTCCGCCGGCCTGATCTTCGCGCTGGCCATTGTGGACAAACTGACGAACGGTCAGGTCAACGGCGGCATGAAGGTCGCGGGCACCGGCGAGATCGACGACGTCGGCGATGTCAGCGAGATCGGCGGCATCCCGTTCAAGCTGGTCGCCGCGCGGGCCGCGGGCGCCACCGTGTTCCTCACCCCGGCGGCGAACTGCGCCGAGGCCAAGGCGCACGTGCCGGCCGGGCTGAAGCTGGTGAAGGTCACCAGCCTCAGTTCAGCTATCAGCGAACTGGCCGCGCTCAAGGCCGGCAAGCCCGTCCCGGGCTGCTGAGCTCACTCCTCCCGCAGCGTCTCGCGCAGCGCGTCCACCAGATTGGGCGCTAACTCGGGGTGCTCGACGATCTCGTCCGGATGGTCCGCGTCGCCGCGCAGCCGCAGCACGCAGGCGGCGGTGCCGTCCCGCAGCACGCCCGCGACCAGCCGGGCCTCCCGCCGCTGCGGGTGCTCGGCGGCGATGCGCCGCATCCGGTCGGTGTCCACCGGGTCGATGTGGTCGGCGGGCTCGTCGGCCTCGTCATGGGTGTTCTCGCCGCGCAGTTCGGCCTCGGCGTCCGGCGGCAGCACCACGATCTCCTGCACCAGCGCACAGCCGGTGACCGTGCCCGGCCAGGCGATGCCAGCCAGCGCCTCGGCCAGGTCGGCGTCGGCCAGCGGCTCCTGCGCGACCGGGGTCAGCGTGGAACCGGGGTCGACCTGGCCACCGAGGTCCGGGTGCTTGGCCAGCAGGTCTGCCGTGGTGACCAGGGCGAACAGCTGCGGCGGCTGATCCCAGCCCGCCGCCGCGGCGAAGTCCTCGACCTCGCGAATGACCTGCGGCAGGGTGGCACTCGGCCCGGTGGCCTCGTCGGCTGACATGTGCTCCATGCTCCCATTCGGGCGGCTCGCCGCAGACCTGGCCCGGACATACCCCGGACCCACACGGGAACCAACGGCGGCCTCCGTAGAGTTGACACTCTGGCGGACGTGCACTTCGCGGTGCCCGTGCGCGCAACACCGCAGATCACCACCGACCACCCAGGAGCGTGTCCCAGTGGCCACTCGGCCCACGGCTGGACTGCCGAGACTCTCCCGACGCAGCCGAATCCTGCTCATCATCGGCTTCGTGCTGTTGATCTTGCTGATCTCCGGCTCGCACCTGCTGGACACCTACATCAGCTGGCTCTGGTTCGGCGAGGTCGGCTTCCGGTCGGTGTTCAGCACCATCCTGTTCACCCGGATCGTGCTGTTCCTGATAGTCGGGGTGTTCGTCGGCGGCACGCTCGCGCTGAGCCTGTTGATCGCCTACCGGTCCCGACCGGTGTTCGTGCCGGTGTCCGGAACGGACGATCCGCTCTCGCGCTACCGCGCGGTGATCACCCGGCGGCGGAAGTGGTTCGGGCTCGGCATCCCGATCGCGATCGGCCTCATCGCCGGTGGTTCGGCCAACAACGACTGGCAGCTCGTGCAGTTGGCGATGCACGCGACCAGTTTCGGCATCACCGACCCGCAGTTCGGCCACGACATCGGCTTCTACGAGTTCACCCTGCCGTTGATCCTCTGGCTGCAGAACTGGCTGTTCATCGCGGTCACGCTGGCGTTCTTCGGCGCGCTGATCGCGCACTACATCTTCGGCGGCATCCGGCTCGCCGGCCGAGGTGGTCAACTGTCCACCCCGGCCCGAATGCAGCTGGCCGCCACGATCGGCCTGTTCGTGCTGATCAAGGCGTTCGCCTACTTCACCGACCGCTACCAGCTGCTCTGGTCCAACCGTGACACCCAGTTCACCGGCGCGACCTACACCGACGTGAACGCGCTCATGCCGGCCAAGCTGATCCTGCTGTGCATCGCGGTGTTCTGCGCGCTCGCCTTCTTCGTCGGTGCTTTCCTGCGCAACCTCCAACTGCCCGCGATCGCGCTCGTGCTGCTGATCCTGTCCAGCATCCTGATCGGCGCCGCGTGGCCGGCGATCCTGCAGCAGTTCTCGGTCAGCGGCAACGCCAACCAGAAGGAAGCCCAGTACATCCAGCGGGCGAACCAGGCCACCATGCAGGCGTACGGGCTGGCCGGCAACGTCACCTACCAGAACTACGACCCGACCAAGGCCAACGCGACCGCGAGTTCACTGCTCAGCGACACCGGCACCATCCCCAACGTGCGGGTGCTCGACCCGAACGTGCTCTCGCCCACGTTCACCCAGCAACAGCACGCCAACACCAACATCTACGGCTTCCCCAACCAGCTCAACCTCGACCGGTACAACGTCAACGGCGTCACCCAGGACTACGTGGTCGCCGCGCGCGAGATGAACCCGTCGAACCTCAACTCCAGTCAGCAGAACTGGATCAGCCAGCACCTGATCTACACCCACGGCGACGGTTTCATCGCCGCCCCCGCCGACTACGTGAGCCCCTCGGGCTACCCCGAGTACGACGTGAGCGACCTGTCCAACAACGGCCAGGGCCCCATCCCGGTCAGCCAGACCCGGATCTACTACGGCCTGCTCGCCGGCGACGACTACGCGATCGTCGGCCAGGAGGTCAACGGCCGCAACACCGAGTACGACGGCACCAACGCCAACGGCTACACCTACGACGGTGCCGGCGGCGTCTCGTTGTCCAACTGGTTCAACCGGCTCGCCTTCGCCACCTACTACGGCTCGCGCTACTTCCTGTTCAGCGGCGACATCGGCGCCAACTCGAAGATCATCTTCCAGCGGAACCCGGTCCAGCGCGTCCAGCAGATCGCGCCGTGGCTGTCCACCGACAGCGATCCGTACCCGGCCGTGGTCAACGACAGCGACGGCAAGAACCGCATCGCCTGGATCGTCGACTGCTACACCACCCTGCAGAACTACCCGTACGGGCAGCAGACGTTCCTCAGCAACTCGACCACCCCGTCGCTGACCGGCCCCGGCCAGCAGGTCGGCTACGTCCGCAACTCCGTCAAGGCCGTTGTGGACGCCTACTCCGGCAAGGTCAGCCTGTACCAGGTCGACAACAGCGACCCGGTGCTCAACGCGTGGAAGAACGTGTTCCCGGGTGTGGTGCAGCCCACCTCCGCGATCCCGCAGGGCCTGTCCGACCACTTCCGGTACCCACAGGACCTGTTCAACATCCAGCGGAACCTGCTCGCCAACTACCACGTCACCAACCCGCAGGACTTCTTCTCCAGCGCGGGCTTCTGGAGCGTCCCGCCCGACCCGACCGAGAACCCCGACGGCAGCATCAACACCTCCGTCACCGGGCCCAGTAGCAACTCGCCCAACCAGCAGCCCTACTACGTGCTGGCCCAGTCGCCCAGCCAACATCTACCGACCTTCCAGCTGACCACCGCACTCACCACACTGGCCAGTCAGAACATGGCCGCGTGGATGTCGGTCTCCTCCGATCCGGGCAGCTACGGCAAGATCACCGTGCTCACGCTGCCCACCGGACAACCGACACTGGGCCCGGTACAGGTGCAGAACCAGTTCGAGACATCACCGAAGTTCACCGAGAACAAGACGTTCCTGAGCAACTCCTCGGTGAAGCCGTTGTACGGCAACCTGCTAACCCTGCCCGTCGCGGGCGGGCTGCTGTTCGTCGAACCGGTCTACACCGAACCCACCAGCGGCAGCAGCAGCTACCCGCAGCTGGCCGACGTGCTCACCGCGTTCGGCGGCAAGGTCGGCTTCGCCGCCACCCTCGCCGACTCGGTCAACAACCTGTTCAGCTCGACCGCCACGACGCCGAACGCGCCCGGGTCGTCGACCGGCACATCGCCACCGAGCACGACCACCACCACGCCGTCGACCAACAGCGCGGGCGTCCCCGCGCCCGGCGGAGGCGGCAGCGTCTCGGCCAACCTCACCAAGGCCGTGAACGACATCTCCAAGGCCCTACAGGACATCGCCAACGCCCAACAGGCCAAGGACTTCGCCGCGCTCGGCAGCGCCTACCAGGAGCTGCAGAACGCCACCAACGAGTTCAACCAGGCCAAGGCCGCCATATCCACCACCCAATCCCCGTCGGCGCCACCACCGTCGCCGACCCCGACCCACTAGGCCGTCGGAACCGATTTGCATCCCACCGCCATCCATCGGTAGTGTTGTCCTTACCGACGCGGGGTGGAGCAGCTCGGTAGCTCGCTGGGCTCATAACCCAGAGGTCGCAGGTTCGAATCCTGTCCCCGCTACAGATCTGGGAGATCCCCATCCGCTGAGAAGCGCGGATGGGGATCTTCCGTATGCCCATCTGGGGGGCGACCCCCAGACCCCCGGTGTAAGGGGCTCCGCCCCCTACCACCCCCGGTCGGGCTCGCCTTCGGCTTCGCTGCTCGGCTTCGCCTTTGCCCCTTGCCCCGGCGCCGGCCTCCAGCCTTCGCTACCCCCGCTGCAGGGGCTCAGGCGGGCGTGTAGACTGGTGTTACCGACGCGGGGTGGAGCAGCTCGGTAGCTCGCTGGGCTCATAACCCAGAGGTCGCAGGTTCGAATCCTGTCCCCGCTACAAAGATCAAGGGCCGTCCGAGAGATCGGGCGGCCCTTTGGTTTGGGGCGTCGAATGGGCAGAGCCCCGTGACTGTATACATGCATACACAGCGTGGGGCCCTTGGAATTTTCTTTGATTTCGACCTGCCGCGCGGCTTCCCGGCGGTCGGCTTTCGCGATTAATCGGAGATTACTGAGACATTCTGCGTGGATGTGTCCGGTGTGGACTGCGCCACTCGGGCACTACTTCCAATGCGCCATCATGAACTTGGCACAGGTCGGTGAGCAGACCCTGCCTTCGCCCATCATCGTGCGGTGTCGCCGCAGTTTCTTGCCGCACGCCTGGCATTCGTCGCGGCCGGGCTGGCCGCCGGTGACCCAGGAACGCGCGCCGCGGACGGCCTTGTGCTCGGTAATCTTCGAGCCCCGAAAGAGACCCATTGTGCCCCTCACAATCCGCTCGGGTGGGCGATTCCGGCGCCCACTCATGTTGATGGTGAGGCGAAAATGAGCCCAGGTCCCTACCTCGACGGAAAATATACCGGTTCGCAGTAACGTAGCGTCATTCGACAGTGACTCCGTGACAGAGTGTGACAGGGGTGAGGGTGTCGGATTAGGCCGGACGTGGCGAGATTGGTCCATGATCGGCGTGTCGGAGGGCGCGGGGCGTGTCATAAGTACCGTCGCATTGCTCCGGACGGCGTAACGATTTTGTCATTCTTGATCAGCCACATTGGACTGAATTGGTGACCATTGTGGACAGCGTGCCCCTGGGCGTGGCACCGTGGATAACGTGTCTGAGCTCAATGCAACGGCAGCAGCGCTTCTCGGCCTGCTGCACGAAGGCCCCCAAACGGGTGGCGACCTGGTCAGTGCCGCGCGTTCGCGCTTCGGTGCGTTCTTCAGCGTGACGCGGAGCCAGGTTTATCGAGAATTGCCAGCGCTGGCCGAAGCCGGCCTCGTTCGTCTTGGCAAGCAGGGACCCCGGTCCAGCCAGCAGTACGTCATCACCGCTGCCGGCAAGAAGGCCTTCAAGTCCTGGCTGGTCAGTGAACCGGGTCCGGATCACCTGCGCAGTCCGCTGATCCTGCGGCTTGTCCACGCGGGATCGTTGACCGCGAAACAACGCGGCAGCCTGGTGGACTCCGCCAAGGCCACGTACTCGGCAGGGCAGGACGCCGCGCGCAACGCCTCGAAGGAGGCGGCCGACCCCTACGAGAAGGCCGTCGCCGAATTCGCGGTCGCGCACGCCAAGGCGGTCCTGAAGCTTCTGGACGCGGTTCCGGTCAGCTGATCGGGCCAGCTTGCCCGGACGCCGGCCTTCGGGTCGGCATCCGGGCATGGCCCGCGTGGTTTGTGCGTGCCGTCAAGTAACGTTGTCGGTCGTGGACCCGGATATCGCAGCGGAGCTCAAGGAACTGTCCAACACCCTCGGCAGTATCGAGGTGGTGATGGATCTCCCCGGCCTGCGCGCGAAGGTGAGCGAGCTGGAGGAGGAGACCGCGCGCCCCGATCTCTGGAACGACCAGGATCACGCGCAGAAGGTCACCAGTCAGCTCGCGCATGCGCAGGGGGAGCTGCGCCGGGTCACCGATCTGCGGCAACGGCTCGACGATCTCGTGGTGCTCTACGAACTCGCCTCGGATGAGGGCGACGAGTCGAGCCTGGCCGAGGCCGCCGAGGAACAGACGAAGGTGACCAGGGACATCGATTCTCTGGAAGTGCGCACGCTGCTCTCCGGTGAGTACGACGAGCGGGACGCGCTGATGACCATCCGGTCCGAGGCCGGTGGCGTCGACGCGGCCGACTTCGCCGAGATGCTGATGCGCATGTACCTGCGCTGGGCGGAACGGCACGGCTACCCGACCGACGTCTACGACACGTCCTATGCGGAAGAGGCCGGTATCCGGTCGGCCACGTTCAAGGTGGCCGCGCCCTACGCCTACGGCACCCTCTCGGTCGAACAGGGCACGCACCGCCTGGTGCGCATCTCGCCTTTCGACAACCAGGGTCGCCGGCAGACGTCGTTCGCGGGCGTCGAGGTCGTGCCGGTGGTCGAGCAGTCCGACCACATCGACATCGATGAGAAGGAACTGCGCATCGATGTGTACCGGTCGTCCGGTCCGGGCGGTCAGGGTGTGAACACAACGGACTCGGCGGTGCGAATCACCCATATTCCCACCGGGATCGTGGTGTCCTGTCAGAACGAGCGCAGCCAGCTGCAGAACAAGGCCAGCGCGATGGTCGTCCTGCAGGCCAAGTTGCTCGCGCGGCGCCAGCAGGAGGAGCAGGCCAAGCTGGACGCCCTGAAGGGTGACGGTGGGTCGAGCTGGGGTAACCAGATGCGCTCGTACGTCCTGCACCCCTACCAGATGGTCAAGGATCTGCGCACCGAGTTCGAGGTCGGCAACCCGACCGCGGTGCTGGACGGGGAGATCGACGGCTTCCTGGAGGCCGGGATCCGCTGGCGTCGGCAGACCGAGTAACACCGCGGTCGCGTTTGGCTTACGATGCGGTATCGCCGCTGGCGGTGGCCCTGGTCACCGGGTTAACCGGGGGACACCGGGGCTTCACACGACCTGAAGGTAGACTCGCCGCTCGTGATCCGGCTCGAACACGTGAGCAAGACGTACAAGAGTTCCACCCGACCCGCGCTCGACAACGTCTCGGTGGACATCGACAAGGGTGAGTTCGTGTTCCTGATCGGCCCCTCGGGGTCGGGGAAATCGACTTTCCTGCGTTTGCTGCTGCGCGAAGAAGTGCCCACCAAGGGCAGGGTCTACGTGTCGAACTTCGACGTCGCCAAGATGGCCGGCCGTCGGGTGCCCCGGCTGCGCCAGTCCATCGGCTGCGTGTTCCAGGACTTCCGGCTGCTGCCGAGCAAGACCGTGGCCGAGAACGTCGCGTTCGCGCTGGAGGTCATCGGCAAGCCGCGGCACACCATCCGCAAGGTGGTGCCCGAGGTGCTGCAGCTCGTCGGCCTGGACGGCAAGGCCAACCGGATGCCCAACGAACTCTCCGGTGGTGAACAGCAGCGCGTCGCCATCGCGCGCGCGTTCGTGAACCGCCCGTTGGTGCTCATCGCCGACGAACCGACCGGAAACCTCGACCCCGACACCAGCCAGGACATCATGCTGCTGCTGGAGCGGATCAACCGCACCGGCACGACGGTGCTGATGGCCACCCACGATCACTCCATCGTCGACTCGATGCGCCGCAGGGTGGTGGAACTGTCCCTGGGCAAGGTCGCCAGGGACGACGCCCGCGGCGTCTACGGCGTCGGCCGCTAGGCCCTTTCTTACCCACCGATCACAAGGACTATCCCTCCGATGCGCGCCAGTTTCGTGTTCAGCGAGGTCATCACCGGCCTGCGCCGGAACATCACCATGACCATCGCGATGATCCTGACGACCGCGATCTCGCTGGGCCTGCTCGGTGGTGGTCTGCTGATCGTCAGGACGATCGACAAGATGCAGGCGAACTTCCTGTCGGTCCTGCAGGTCGAGGTGAACCTCAACGACACCGTCAGTGCCAACGACTCGAACTGCACCCAGTCGACCTGCTTGGGCCTGCGCACCAACCTCACCAACTATCCCGGTGTGGTCAGCGTCCAGTTCCAGAGCCGGCAGCAGACGTTCGACCGGGCCAAGGCCGAGTTCTCCAACGACCCGGAGATGGAGCAGCTGATCCGACCGGAGGGCTTCCCGTCCTCGCTGCTGGTGTCGCTGGAGAACCCGAGCCAGTCGAGCGCGATCGCCCAGGCGTTCGCCGGCAAACCGGGCGTGCGGGACGTCAACGACCAGAGCATCTACGTGTCCAAACTGACCGCCCTGCTCAACGGCGTGCGGAACGCGACCTTCCTGATCGCGCTGATCCAGGCGCTCGCCGCACTGATGCTGATCTCCAACACCATCCAGATCTCCGCGTTCACCCGGCGCACCGAGGTCGGCATCATGCGACTGGTCGGCGCGACGCGGTGGTACACGCAGCTGCCGTTCCTCCTGGAGGCGGTGGTCGCCGGCGTGGTCGGGTCGGTCCTCGCGATCGGCGGCCTGATCCTGGCCAAGGTCGCGTTCCTGGACAACATCTTCGGCTCGGTGTTCAGCTCGACGATCATTCCCAAGATCGGGCTGCTCGACATCGCCTCGGTGTCCCCCTGGCTGCTGCTGGCCGCCGTCGGCATCTCCGCGCTGACCGGCTACGTCACCCTGCGGCTCTACGTACGCCTCTAGCTTGGCTGGCTCTAATTGATTGGCCGGTTAACGTAAAATAGTTGTTATGGCGAAGGAAAAGGGCCAGAAGGTCATTGCGTCCAACCGCAAGGCCCGGCACGACTACGAGATCCTGGACACCTATGAGGCCGGGGTCGCGCTGGTCGGCACCGAGGTGAAGAGCCTGCGGCTCGGTCGGGCGTCCCTCGTCGACGCCTTCGCCACCGTCGACGACGGCGAGGTGTGGCTGCGCGGGCTGCACATCCCCGAGTACGCCATGGGCACGTGGACCAACCACGAGCCGCGCCGCACCCGCAAACTGCTGCTGCACAAGGGCGAGATCCTCAAGCTGATCGGCAAGACCCACGAGAGCGGCCTGTCGCTCGTGCCGCTGTCCATGTACTTCAAGGACGGCAAGGTCAAGGTCGAACTGGCGCTGGCCCGAGGCAAGCGCGCCTACGACAAGCGGCAGACACTGGCCAAACGCGACGCCGAGCGGGAGATCAGCAAGGCGGCCGGGCGGGCCATGAAGGGCCGGTACGGCCGGTGAGCCGGGACGCGGCGCTGACCGACGGACGCGTCGCGGACTGGGTCGCGGGACTGGGCCTGCCCGGTCTCGTCGACCTGCACGTGCACTTCCTGCCCGAGTCCGTGCTGCGCAAGGTCTGGTCCTACTTCGACGAGGCGAGCAAGCACTACGGCACCGAATGGCCGGTGCGCTACCGGTTCGGCCAGGACGAGCGGCTCGCCGTCCTGCGCGGACTCGGTGTGCGAACGTTCGCGCCGCTGGTCTACCCGCACAAGCCAGGCATGGCCGCGTGGCTGACCGAATGGGTCGGCGAGTTCGCCGATGCCGTTCCGGAAGCCGTGCGCACCGCGACGATCTACCCCGAGCCCGAGGTCACCAACTACCTCGACGCGGCGCTGGGAGCGGGTGCGCGCTGCGTGAAGGCGCACGTCCAGGTGGGCGGCTACGACCCGCGCGACTCGCTGCTCGACGCGGCCTGGGGCATGATCGCCGACGCCGGCGTGCCCGTCGTCGTGCACTGTGGACACGGACCGCTGCGTGGCAGCCACACCGGCCTGGACGTGTTCGGCGAGGTCCTCGCCCGCCATCCCCGCCTGGTCGCCGTGCTCGCGCACGCCGGCATGCCCGAGTTCGACGAGGCAGGCGCGCTGGTCGAGAAGTACCCGAACGTCTACCTGGACACCACGATGGTCGGCACCGACTTCACCCAGCGGCTCTGCCCGTTGCCCGAGGACTGGCCCGCCCGGCTCGCCGGCCTCGGCGACCGCATCGTGCTCGGCACCGACTTCCCGAACATCCCCTACGACTACGCGGACCAGCTCGCCGCGATCGCCTCCTGGGCGGAGGCCGACGACCGTCTCGGCGAGCCGTTCCTGCGTCGAGTGCTACACGAGACGCCCGCTGCGCTGCTGCGCGTCTGACCGTGCCGCCCGGGTCAGCGCCAAGCTGCCCAGGATCGCCGCGATGGCGGGAATTGGTCCGAGGAACAGCGCGGCCAGCGGTCCCTGCCCGGTCGGCACCACGAACCCGCGCGCCGCGATGTCCAACAGCCCGGCGGCGAGCAGCACGAGCGCGGCAACCAGGCGAGGCAGGCTCGGCCCGCGCCGGATGTTCGCCCTGATCGTCTCGAAGCGAGCGAAGACGACCAGCAGTCCACGCAGCACCAGCGCGAGGGCCCCGACCCACAACGGCGTAGCCAGCAGCCAGCCCAGCGTCCCGGCGGCGGGCGTGCTGTAGCCCAACCCGAGCACGGCCACCCCGGCCACGACGATCATCGCGGACATGTGCCACAGATAGACCGTCATGCAGCGCGGCCCGACGAGATCCTGCAGGGCCGCGATGCGGCGCCCGCGCCCGAGCGCCACGATGTGCCGGCGAACCGCGAGCAGCAGCCCGAGCTGTCCGACGCCGAGCGTGACCAGGCAGAGTGTCGCGGGCGACATGTTCGACACCGCCTGGCCCGGCAGCCCCACCATGCTCGCCGGATACGGCCCCGCGACGACGAGCAGCGCGGTCGCACCGATCCCGGCGAGGCCGATCAGGGCGGCGGCCGAAGTGGACAGTCGAGCGAACCGCCCGGCCGCGTACTCGATCCCGAGCTGTTGCACGGCAAGCCAGACGAACGCCTCGTTCAGATAGCCGACCATCGGCACCCCCGAGAACCGCGCCACATCCACCAGCGCAACGGCCCCCACCAATACCAGCGGCACCGCGAGGCCGAACCGATCGCGCGCCTTGATCATCAGCGGCGCGAGCGCGACCGTCAGCAGGTAGACCGCCAGGAACCAGAGCAACTGCCCGACGATCCCGGCCGCGAACCCGACCGGCTGCGCCGGCAGCCCGACCGCCGTCAGCAGCGGCGGCGCGACCAACCACACGCCGAGCAGTGGCAGCACCGGAATCGTCAACCGGTAGAGCCGAGTCGCCAGCCACCCCCGCGCGTCCCCACCCGCGGCCAGATGCGCCGCGTAGGAATGGAAGTTCGCTGCCCCGCCGACCGCGAAGAAGACCGGCATCACCTGCATCACCCAGGTCAACATCCACCAGCCCGGCGTCGCCAGCGAATCGCCGACCGTGATCGTGCCGTTGGCGTAGCCCAGCATCGGCATGATCCAGTGGCCCAGCACGACGGCGAGCATCGAGAACGTTCTGAGCAGATCGACGAACGGATCCCGCCCCGGGCGCTGTCGAGGCGTGCTGATCCGACCGATGACGTCCGTACTGCTCGACATGCCGCTCCCCGTTCGCTCGCCGCTTTCGCTGCTTCGAGCCTGGTGGGAACGGGTCGTAATGACAGCGGTGCAGCCCGGTGTCTTCCTGGTGGAGTTGACACACCGCACATGGTGGGGCTTACCCCACTGTGTCTGATATGGACGTTGGGTGGATGTGTACTATTTCGCGATGGCCCAGTTTGTCCACAGGGCAACCCGTCATCCACAGCCCCCCGGCCAATCCGCAAGCCACCCCCCAATTTTCACTACAATGGCCAATGGGGGCTGCCCCCTTGGGAGCGGTGGGTTGGGCTTGGGGGCGAAAATGGCGCGAATTGTGATGTGGCGCGAATTTCGAGGCTTCGGCGTCAGCGTTGTTCCAGGTAGGTGAGGACCGCGCGGACGCGCCGGTGCTCCTCCGAACGGGGCTCCAGGCCGAGCTTGGCGAAGATGTTGCCGATGTGCTTTTCCACCGCGCCGTCGGACACCACGAGTTTGCGCGCGATGCCGGTGTTGGCCATGCCCTGCGCCATCAGCTCCAGCACGGTCCGTTCCCTCGGGCTGAGTTCGGCGATCGGGTTGTGCCGCTTGCGCGAGATCAGCTGACTGATCACTTCCTGGTCGATGCACGTCCCGCCGCCCGCCACGGTGCGCACGGCCTGGACGAACTCGGCGACGTCGGCGACGCGTTCCTTGAGCAGGTAGCCGATGCCCTGCGCACCGGCCGACACCAGCTCGAGCGCGTAGCTCTCCTCGACGTACTGCGACAGCACGAGGATCGGCAGGCCGGGCACGCGGCTGCGGGCCTGCACGGCGGCGCGCAGGCCCTCGTCGGTGAACGTGGGCGGCATGCGCACGTCCACGATGGCCAGGTCGGGTCGGTGTTCGAGAACGGCGTCGAGCAGCCCGGTGCCGTCCTCGACCGCCGCGGCGACCTCGATGTTCTCGTCCGCGAGCAGGCGTTGGATGCCGGCGCGCAGCAGTACCGAGTCCTCGGCGATCACCACTCGCACGGCAGGTCCGCTCTGACCACGGTCGGCCCGCCGAGCGGACTGAGGACGGTAATCACGCCGTCAATGGTGGCAGCTCGGTCGGCGAGGCCCGCAAGCCCTCCGCCGGGACGCAGTTCGGCGCCGCCCTTGCCGTCGTCGGTGATCTCGACGACCACCTTGTCCTCGCCGCGGTCCACCTTCACCTGGATGTTCTTGGCTTCGGCGTGTTTGGCGATGTTGGTGAGGCATTCGCCGACGATGAAGTACGCGGTCGTCTCCACCGCCGCTGGCGGGCGTGGATCGACGTCGACGTGCACGTCGACCGGGACGGGGCTGCGCGCGGCGAGCGCGGAGAGGGCCGCGTCGAGTCCTCGGTCGGCGAGCACAGCCGGGTAGATGCCCCTGGCCAGGTCGCGCAGTTCGGCCACGGCGAGCTTCGCGTCGGCATGCGCCTCGTCGATCAACTCGGCGAGCGCGCCCTGATCCTCACCGTCGAGTTTGGACTTGGCCCGGCCGAGCGTCATGGCGACCGCGACGAGCCGCTGTTGCGCGCCGTCGTGCAGGTCGCGTTCGATCCGCCTGCGTTCGGCCTCGGCCGCGTCGACGCCGCGGGCGCGACTGGCCTGGAGGTGTTCGGCTTTCGCGCTCAGTTCACTCATCCGGGTCGGCCGCAGCAACGCGGTCGCGATGACGGCCTGCAACTGGGCGATGCGCCGGGTCGCCTTGACCACCAGCCACAGGATCGGCAAACCGATGATCGCGATCGGCAACGCCTCGGGGACCGTGTTGATCACGATGACGCCGCCGTGCAGGCCGGGCAGGGACAGGTTGGTGCTGTCGGCGGGCGTTGCCGCGATCACGATCGGCAACGCGATCATGGACAGCGGGATCGCCCACAATGCCGTGGTCACCGAGAACTCGATGGCGCTCAGCGGCAGCCGCAGCACAACGTAGGCCATGTCGCGCCAGGTCGCCGGGTCCGCGACCTGGCTCCGCCACCGCCGCACCATTCCCGCGTCCGGCGTCGATTGGCGGTACGGCGCGGGGATGTCGACACCGAGGGTCACACGCATCCAGTTGCGTTCCATCTGCGCGGCGCCGCGCCACAGCATGGTGGCGACCATCAGGATCGGTATGCCGACCCAGACCACCGTAGTGCCGATGCCGGCGAAGGTCAGCGTGATCGAGAGCGCGAAGGTCACCACCGCCGTGAACATCGACAACGACAAGTAGGCCAACGAGCCACCGACGCCGGGCCGGGCTACCGGGCTGTGCATACCAATCTCCCTACGCTGCGCGTTACCCGCTCAGCCTGCCGGTCACCGCAGGTCAGATCCATCCGGTCGACCGCCGTCGCCAGGTGGGGCTGTCCCTACCTGATGTGATTCTGCCCTCCCGACCGCGCTTTCCGAGAGGGGTATACAAGACAATTGGTGCGTGTCCGCTCTGCTGCTCTCGCTGGTCGCCGCGCTCGGGTACGGGGTCAGCGATTTCGTCGGCGGACTCGCCGCTCGACGCGTGGCCGTACTCCGCGTGGTCGTAGCCTCCTACCCGGTCGGCATGATCGGCATGGCGCTGGTCGCACCGTTCGCGGGCGGCACGCTGACCACGCCCGGGATCGTGTTCGGCGCGCTGTCCGGCATCGTGGGTGGCTGCGCCATTCTCTGCTACTACGCCGCCCTCGCCCAGGGTCCGATGAGCGTGGTCTCGCCGCTGACCGCCGTGCTGGTCGCCGGCATCCCGCTCGCGGTCGGCCTGGCCATGGGCGAACACCTCGGCGTGGTCGCACTGGTCGGCGCCGGACTGGCCGTCGTCGCGATCATGCTGGTCAGCCGACAGAAGGAAGCGGAGGGCCAGGAGCACGCGACCCGGTTCACCGCCAAGGTCGCGTTACTCACCGTAGCGTCGGGTGCCGCGTTCGGCGTGTTCTTCATCCTGCTCGACAAGGTCGGCGCGCACAGCGGCATGTGGCCACTGCTCGTGTCCAGGACGACGTCGACGGTGTTGATGCTGGTCGCGGCCGCGTTCACCAAACAGCTCCGCCCGCCGACCGGCGTGCCGCTGCGCCTCGCCCTGACCGCAGGCCTGCTCGACGTGGTCGCGAATGCGGCGTTCCTCTACGCGCTGCGCGCCGGCCTGCTGTCCATCGTGAGCGTGCTCACCTCGCTCTACCCGGCGTCGACCGTGCTGCTGGCCAGGGTGGTGCTGGGCGAGCGAACGGGCTGGACTCAGCGCATCGGCCTGGTACTCGCGGCCGCCGCGATCGTGATGATCAGCGGCGCCTCCGTGTCCGCATGACCCCGAGAGGGTAATCGGAATGATCGACGTGCGGCCGGGCGTTACAATCACTGTCTGATGGCCACCAACTAGGGGGTGAACGGTTTCGACTCTGGACGTTGAGTCAAGGGAAGCGTGCAGGTGCAGGCGAGAGACCACCTCAAGCGTCGCCGCAAACCAATAAGCGCCGAATCCAATCAGCGCGAGTACGCCCTCGCCGCCTGAGCGAGTGCGACTCTGTCGGCCCAGGAGAGCCTCCGTCCTGGTCTGCCGGCATCAGCTAGGAGGCTTACCGCCAGTGTCGGTCGCGGATACTGATCGGGAAACCCACAGCGGCTGGGCCCGTCACACCGAACTTGCTCGCGTGATCGGTGGGGCCGAGTAGAGGCATAGTGAGCTGCGCACGGAGAAGCCTTGATAACGCGACAGAGGACCCGGGTTCGATTCCCGGCACCTCCACCAGATAGGTCTCATGCACACCACGGTCCGCGAGGTCATTCTCGCGGACCGTGGTGTTTGTGTACGGACCGTGATGGCGGCAACGCGGCGAACGGCTCTACGAGCTGGACGCGGACGACAGTGGCGGTGGTGATCCGGCTACGACACGTCGCGGGCCACAAATCGGCCGGGTCCCGCCTGTGCTGGTGTGCACGGGGTTCACGAGGTGGCGGGGGCTGCAGTCGTCTGTTCTGCGACCGGCGGTCCGAAAGGCGCGAGCGGGGTGGAGTCGGTGGCGGGGTCGGCGCCACCCTGGTCTAGCTGGAACGGCGGGTAGTGGTCGGTCATCAGTGCGGCGTAGGCGGCCACCCGCAGCGCCCAGCGGTCGATGCCGAGCACGAGGTCATACAACGCCCTTGGGTACCGCGCGGTGAACAGGAGCGCGATCCCGGCGATCAACACGAGTAGCGCGAGCAGGCCGCCGCCAACGGCACCGGGGTTCGCGCCGCTGGTGGCGGCGCGGGAGCCGGCCCACAGCCCGCCGCCGACCAGGATCGACAGCACGAAGTAGTGCGGTAGAACCAGCAGCCACCACTTGACCAGCACCAGACCGCGAGACAGCCGCTCCGGATAGAGCAGATCGAAGTGTGCCGGGTAGTCGGCCACCTCGGCGAGGGTGAGGGGCGGGTAGCGGTCGGTGCCCAGGGCGGCGTAGCCGTAGTAGTGCACCCGCCAGGTCCAGCGCAACACGCCGATGTTGAAGTCGAACAACGCTCGCGGATAGCGTGCGGTGATCAGGATCGCGAAGAACGCGATCACGCTGACCACGCAGAAAGCCACCCACAGGAACAACAGCACGACGAAGTGCGGGACCAACAGCAGCCATTTGACCAGCCACAGGCCGCGGGAGGCCGACGGCACGGGTGCAGCGTCGACGCGGACCGGGTAGGGCGGACGTGGTTCGGTCATGGTGTGCTCCCGGTGGCAGGTCGCTGAGTGCTGTCCGGAGGCACGGAGACGACGAGCTTGCCGCGGGCCTTCCCGTCGAGCAGGTGGCGGATGGCCACGGCGACCTCGGCCAGCGGGTAGGTGCGCTCGATCTCGGGGGTGAGTTTTCCATCCTCGATGAGCTGGCCGAGGGCGATCAGGTCGGCGGCGTTCTCCTTCGCGACGAAGGTGCCCAGATGTTGGTGGACGAATGCGGAGAGCAGCTGTGCCCGGATCTGGCGGTCGCTGCCGCCGAGCAGCCGCCCGTCGGTCTCTCCGCCGACGATGACCAGCCGTCCTCGTGGGGTGAGGGCACGCCGGAGACGGGACAGTCGGGTGTTGCCGCCGATGTCGAGTACGACGTCGTAGCGGTGTTCGCCGTCGGCGAAGTCAACTTGGGTGTAGTCGATGACGTGGTCGGCGCCCAGGGCACGAACCAGGTCCGTCTTGCTGGTTCGGCAGACGCCGGTGACCTCGGCGCCGAACGTCTTCGCGATCTGCACGGCGAACGTGCCGACTCCACCTGATGCGCCGATGATCAGCACCTTGTCACTGGCCTGGACGCGTGCGTGGTCGCGGACCGCTTGCAGCGCGGTGACGCCCGAGACCGGAACGGCGGCGGCCTGCTCGAAGGACAGGTTCGCCGGCTTCGGAGCCAGCTTGCCGACTCCGGCGGCCGCGTACTGCGCGAAGGTGCTGGTGGACATCCCGAACACCTCGTCGCCCGGAGCGAAGCCGGTGACGGCGGGGCCGATCGCCTCGACCGTGCCGGCGAGGTTGCGGCCCGGGTTGGCGTAGTTCGGGCGGCGCAGTCCGAAGCCGGCCAGCCGGATCGGATAGGGCAGACCGGCCATGATGTGCCACGTGCCGCGATCCACGCTGGCCGCGTGTACCCGCACCAGAACATCGGCGTCCCCGATGATGGGCACGGCGACCTGCTCGACCCGGAAGAGGTCCTCGGGTTCGGTGCTGTAACGGTCCTGTACGAGCGCCGACATCGTCGTCACCCTGCCTGTCTTGTCCGGCGGGCCTCTGAGGTTGTCGAACTGTGTTGTGGGCATGGCGAACTCCGCTTTCATTGTTGGCCGGGGACCCGAGCACTGGACAGAACGCGAGGGCGCCCACCGCGGGCCGGCCCTGATCGCTCGAAGGAGGCCATCGTCCGCGACCGCGGTGGCCCCTGAACGACGCACAGAATTTGTACGACGTATGGAAAAACCGTCCACCTTGCGAGCAAGCAAGTCAAGGGGGTGGACCGCGCCAATGTCGCAAGCTGTGACCAGGCGGCCAACCGCTGCTAGATCATGTCCACAGCCCTCCTCCGGTCGTCGCACATCCGAGGACCACATCGCTTTCGATGCCGGCCGACGGTTCCGATCGGTCCAGCAAAACGTGCTCCACGTTTTCCGCGCCAACTGGTTCCGAAAAATCCGGTGATTCAGGATCTCGACCTATTTGGTAGCGGAATCGGCTCGGCGAAAAAACGGCGCCGAAATACGGCGCCCGCGTCCGCCGACACCACCGATGCTGCATCCGTCACCGTTCGCGTGCGCGCTTTAACGGAAAGTCAGCCGATCGATTCCGGTGCACAGCGGATCGTGGCTGGAATTCCAGGAGTTTGTTCGCCCGGTATGGGCACCGGCGTTGCCGGGTGCCATGATTGACGTGCGTACCTGTATGTGGGGGACCGTAACTCCCCTGTACTGTTGGCCAAGACCTCGCGAGAACAGTGCATCGGCTGATGCTCAACCTGACGGCCGAATCAATGTCTCCTAGCGAGGAGAAGCCGATGGCACACCACGAAACCGACTCAGTCGAACCGTCTCGACCCCGGCGGACCGTCACCATGGCCGACGTCGAGCAGTTGGAAACGTTGGCCGGAACGTGGCGCAGCGAGGACTACCGGTACGGCGGTGGTTCCTGCCGGGACGCCATTGTCAGCTACCTGGATTCGAGAGCCGGTCCGGACCGCGCTGCGCGTCGCACTGGCCGACCTGCACAACCTGGCCGGCTGGACGTGCTTCGACAGCGGTCGACCCGGCGTGGCGCACACACACTTCCGCGCCGCGCTGGACCTGGCCCGCGAGGCCGGTCATGACGCGCTGGTCGCGACATCCACTATCGGATCGGGCGGGTCCACCTGCACCACGGCGCGCTCGCCAACGCGCTTGCTCAGTTCCGGCTGGGCGAGGACGCCGCACGCAAATGCGGCAGTCTGCACGCGGTCGCGCTGATGATCACCAACCAGGCGTGGACATCCGCTGAGATGGGCCAAGCGGACGACGCGATGACGCGAGCGGATCGCACGGACCTGCCGCCATGGGCGGTCTTCTTCGACGACATCGACTTCGGCGCGATGATCGGCACCGTGCAGGCAACGCTGGCGCGCCTCGTCGATGCCCGTTACGCACAGTCCGCCATCCCGGCATTGTCCGACGCTCTGGCCGCTTACCCCGACGAGATGGCTCGCAGCACCACGTTCAGTCTGATCTCACTAGCGACCTGCCACCTCCTGGCAGGCGACGCCGACGAGGCGAACAGTGTCGTCAGCTTGGTATTGGACGTGTCGAGAACATTGCGGTCGGTTCGCCCTCGGGACCGAATGCGACCGCTCAAGGCCGAGGCCGACCGCCGTCGCGGCAACGTCGTACTCCGGGACATGGCCGCGCGGATCGGCGCCTTCCCGGTCCCGGATCCAACCGGCTGACCTGAGTTGCTGAGGCGCTCGGGCTCCTCGGTCTGAACGGTGCGGGCAAGCACCCAGAGAATCGCTTTCAGAAACAAAGGAGATCAACAATGGCCGCGACGCTGACGCTGACGCACAAGGCAATCGGAGTGGAGGTCCGTCGTGGCACCTACGATGTCGAGGTCGACGGGAAGCGTGTCGGGTCGCTCGAAATGAACGACACGATCGAGACTCCGGTCGAGCCTGGACGGCACACCGTGCGAGTCCGCGATGGCCGAAACTCAAGCAGTACTAAGATCTTCGACGCCGCCGACGGCGAAACCGTTGCCTTCCGATGCACCGGCAAGAGGTTTCTGCCGCTCTTTCTCGCGTCGTTCGTCGTCCCCAGCCTGGCGCTGGTACTCGTTCGCGAGTAGGCGCGGACTTCGATGGCTGGCGCAGCGGTCGGACACCACCGCAGCTCGTCCTCGTGCCACGTTAGGTCCACTCGGTCGCCTTTTGTGTCTTTCTGCGATCGGGTGACAACTTTCACCGCGTTAGGGACATCTACACCAGTGTGAACCAAACAGAGCAAGTCCAGACCGGCCGCGACGCGGAGTTTCGCGAGTTCGTGCGCAACCGGGGGACGCCGCTGCACCAGAGCGCCTACCTGCTCTGCGGTGACTGGCATCTGGCCGACGATGTGGTGCAGGACACCCTGATCAAGGCGTATCAGCACTGGAAACGGGTCCGGCAGGCCGACAACCCCGAGGCCTACGTCCGGCGCATCCTGATCAACGAGGTGCGCGGGCGATGGCGGCGGCGGGAGCGGTCGGTGCCGGTCGCGGAGTTCAGCGTCGAGCCCTCGGTGGCCGACGCTTCCGAGGACGTGGCCCGGCGGGACGGGCTGCTCAAGGCGCTGGTGACGTTGCCGTTGCGGCAGCGGGCGACCGTGGTGCTGCGCTATCTGGAGGGCCTGTCCGAGCGGGAGACGGCGGCGGCGTTGGGCTGCTCCGAGGGCACCGTGAAGAGCCAGAGCTCACGGGCACTGGCCAGCTTGAAATCATTCTTCGACAGGACGGGAACAAGGCTGTGAACACCGAACAGGAGATTCAGCTCAGCGACGACCTGCGACACCTGGTCGCCAACCACCGTTTTCAGGCCGACCCGGACTCGCTGCTACAGCGGGCCAGGCAGGCGCGGCGGCGGGGGATGGCCACGCGGGGTGCGGCCGGGATCGGCGTGCTCGCGGTCGCGGCGGCGGGTGCGGTCATCGGGTTCAACGGGAGCGACAGCGGTGCTGGCGCGCCTTCCGTGCAGGACGCGGCGTATGTCGCCAGGCAGGTCTCGGCGGCGTTGGACAGCGACGCGAACTACGTCTACCGGATCACCGACCACGGCCAGGGCACCGTCTGGTACCAGGACCAGGTCACGATGAGCCAGTACTGGGTCTACGGCAGCGGGAACACCCGGACCGAAGCCTGGGACAGTTCGCCGGTGATCGACCACTACACACACCTGCTGGACACCACGGTCAACTACAAGGACCGGACCTACTCGACGTCCGACCAGAAGCTCAACGGCTACATCTCGGGCACGCCGCCGAAGGAGACGACCTTCGTCGAGCGGACCAAGGAGTCGATCGGCAAGGGCGACGACAAGGTCGTCGGCACCGGTGACTACCAGGGCCACCACGTGATCAAGCTGAGTTACGCGGTGGACGGCCAGACCTCGCAGATGTGGGTCGACTCGACCAGCTACCAGCCGGTGTACCTGATCACGACCGATTCGGACGGCCACCAGGACACCAGCGACCTCGCCTTCCTGCCGCGCACGTCCGACCTGCTGCACACGATGAACACGCCGCGGATTCCGGCCGGGTTCACCAAGGTCGCCGACGCGCTGGGCGACGGCCCCGGGCACGGTGGCTGACCGGGCAGATCAGCCGGTGGGCAGGATCGGCATGACCAGGTAGCGCAGCATGGTGCCGTCGGTCGACTCGGTGCTGAACACGGTCGATTTCATGCCGGCCTGGATGTCGAGCCGGACCTCCTCTCCGGTGAACGCGCGCAGCGCGTCGAGCAGGTATCGCGTCCGGTAGGTCTGGGTGAGCCGGCCGGTGACGCTCGCCTTGACCGACTCCTCGGCCTCGCCGACGTCGGAACTGCCGGAGCGGACCCGCACCTCGCCGTCGTCGAGGTCGATGCCAACGGCGCCGCGCCCGTCCGCGTAGAGGCCGACCCGGTGCACGGCGGCAGCGAGTTCGGCGGGGGAGAGCACCACGGTGGCGTCGCCGGGCCTGCCGAGATAGCGGTTCTCGTCCGGGAACGGGGTGGCGAGCACGGCGGTGCTGACCACGTGATCGGCCCAGGCGAAGGCGACTCGATCGGTGTCCGCGTGCAGCGCGATCTCGGTCGCATTCGATGCCTGCCGGGCGAACTCGGTGACGAGTCCGGCGGGCACGAGGACGTCGATCTCACCGACGGCGTGCCAGGGCAGTTCGGCCAGCGCCAGCCGATAGCGGTCGGTCGCGACCAGTCGCAGCGCGTCGCCGTGCGCGCGGATGCGCACCCCGGTGAACAGCGGCAGCGCGTCGTCCCTGGACGCGGCGCCCGCAACGGCGGTCAACGCACGCAGGGCGGGACCGGCGTCGACCCGGCCAGCGAGCGGGGGCGGTGGTGCGACACCGGGGTGCACGTCGACATCCAGCAGCGGCAGTGCGAACCGTGCGCGGGCGGTGCGCAGGGCGAGCCGGGAGCCCTCGACCGCGACGTGCACCTGCTCCTCGTCCAGTGCGCGCAGTGTTTCGGTGAGCGGGCGGCCGGGCACCAGGACCGTACCCTCGGTGTGCACCAGCGCGGGACAGGACAGCCGGACCGCGCGTTCTCGGTCGGTGCCGGCGAACAGCAGGCCGTCGGCGTTCGCGGTGAGCAGCACGCCGGTCAGCACCGGATCCGTCGCGCGGGTGGGCAGGAAACGGGCGACGGCCTGCATAGCGGCCGCGACGTCGGCCGTCACCGCGGAGAAGGCAACCGAGGAGTCCATGGCGTGCACGCTAACCACGGCATCTGACAGTTTCCGATCGGTGTGACATCCGGTCCGAGGAAGATGACGCTCCCAGTGGGAGAGGCGTCGCCGCTCACCCGAGACCTGGCGGCCTAGTCGCCGACGATCAGGTCCTGTCGGCCGTCCGCGCGCAGGCGGTCGACATAGACAGGGAACAGCTTCTTCGACAGCGGCGCCAGCTTCAGCAGCTTGGCCACCTGACCGTCCACTTTGACTTTTCCTCGGGCGATGGCGAAAGTCAGGTTCACCTTGCCCTGCCAGTACTCGTTGCCGGTGTCGCTGCTCATGGTCATCGCGGCGTCGGTCTGCTCGCCGTCCTGCGCGACCCGGACCTGCTGGCGTGGCGCGTCGATGATGATCGTCGCGTTCGGCTCGGTGTAGGCGAGCTTGAGCACGAGGCCGGTCGCGGCCAGCTTCGGGCCCAGTTCGGCGTCGGCGAACGCGGTCTCGAAAATGCCGCCGAGGTAGCGGCGCACCTCGTCGGACGTGGTGAAGCCGGACATGGTCATCCTCCAGGAAAGAGCACGGGAAAGATCAGAAGTGGCAGGGCATGGCGCGGATGGCGTGCACGAAGTTGCCGGCCAGATACTCCGGTTCGCCCGCGCGGATCTCGGGCAGTTGCCGCAGCAGTTCCCGGAACAGCGCGCGCAACTGGGCCTTGGCCACCTGGCTGCCCAGGCAGAAGTGCACGCCACCACCGCCGAACGCGACGTGTGGGTTCGGGTCGCGGGCGAGGTCGAACGTGTTCGGGTCGGCGAACGCCTCGGTGTCCCAGTTGCCCGACGGGTAGAACATGACCACCTTGTCGCCGGGCAGCACGCGTTGCCCGCCCAGTCCGACCTCGGCGACGGCGGTCCGGCGGAACGTCATCACCGGCGACGCCCAGCGGAGGAACTCCTCCAGCGCGAGGCCGATCCGCCCGTCGTAGTCGGCGGCCAGCCATGCGCGCTGGTCCGGGAAGTCGGTCAGTGCCTTGAGCACGTGACTGGTGGTCTGGCGAGTGGTGTCGTTGCCGGCGACCGAGAGCAGCACGAAGAACGCGGCGATCTCTTCGTCGGTCAGCCGCTCGCCGTCGACCTCCGCCCGGACGAGATTGGTCATCAGGTCGTCAGCCGGATGGGTGCGGCGTTCGTCGGCGAGTTCGAAGGCCACCTGGTGCAGGTAGACCTGCGAGGTCAGGATCATGTCGAGCGGTTCCCGGCCGGCCAGGTGCACCGGATCGGCCCAGGCGACGAGGTCGTTGGCGGCCTCCGCCGTTGCCACCCGCCGGTCCTCGGGCACACCCATCATGTCCGACAGCGTGCGCAGCGGCAGCTTCTTGGCGCAGTGCTCGACGAAGTCGGCGCCGCTGCCCGCGTCCGCGAGTTCCCGCACGACCTCGGCCGCGTTGGCCCTGATCGCCTCCTCGATCCGCGCCACCTGCCTCGGGGTGAACGCGGCGCTGACCAGCTTGCGGATCTTGGTGTGCCGGGGCGGATCCATGGCCAGGAAGGACTGCGAGGCTTCCAGCATCTCCTCGGGAATGTTCTCGAACAGCACGCCCTGACCCGAGACGAACACATCGTTGCGCCTGCTGATCGCGACGATGTCCGCGTGCCGCACCACCGCCCAGTAGCCGGGGTCGTCGGGATCTTCCAGCAGCGCGTCCTGCACCGGCGGATGCCAGGTGACGGGCCGCTCCTTGCGCAGCAGGGCGAAGGTCTTCTCCCGGTCCGCCGCCGTGGTGGACCAGAACGCTCGGGAGGACAGGTCGATGTCGTCGTACGGCCGCATGTCGCGCTCCCTAGATGATTGATGCGGTGAAGTTGGTGTCAGTGATCGAACGCGATCAGTGACCTTTTGCTGGTCACGCCGGTCATCCAGTTGTGCCAGATGGCGGCGGCCATGGCCAGCAGGCGCTGCGCGACGCGGGTGAGCACCCCG
>DASZJG010000081.1:0-100853 GCA_035948315.1 Pseudonocardiaceae bacterium
CGTGCGCTGTCCCGCTGCCAGCGCGGCTCCCACCGGCGTCAGCGGGCGAAGGCTCGGCTGGCCCGACTGCACGCCCGCACGGCGGATCGGCGCCGGGACTTCGTGGAGACGACCTCCACGATCATCGCTCGCCGGTACGACGTGATCCGGATCGAGGATCTGCGGGTGGCGAACATGGTCCGCTCGGCCCGGGGCACCCTCGATCACCCCGGCAGCCATGTCGCGCAGAAGGCTGGCCTGAACCGGTCCATTTTGAACGCGGCCTGGACGGCGTTCGCCACTCGCCTGGAGGGCAAGGCCGCTGGCCGGGTGGAACGAGTCGATCCCGCGTTCACGAGTCAGTGTTGTTCGGTGTGTGGGTTTGTCGCCGCGGGGAGTCGCCAGAGCCAAGCTCTCTTCCGCTGTGTCGCCTGCGCCTACACCAACAACGCTGATGTGAACGCGGCGAGGAATATCGCGGCAGGGCGTGCCGTGACTGCGCGGGGAGGCCCAGTGTTGGCTGGGCTGATGAACCGTGAACCTCAACACGAGACCTCCTCGGTCACGTAGTTGGAATCCTTGTGCTAAAGCACAGGGAGGACGTCAAGATGGGACAGCCTCCTTGCGGCCAGTGAGCGTCGAACGGATCTCGGTCTTGAGCACCTTGCCGATCGTGGAGCGGGGCAGGTCCGGCCAGATCTCCACCTGCTTGGGCGCCTTGACGCTGCCGATGCGGTTCTTGACGAACGCGATCAGTTCGCCGACGTCGAGCGTGGCGCCGGGCTGGAGTTGGACGACGGCGGTGACGCGCTCGCCCCACTTCTCGTCGGGCAGGCCGATCACGGCGCAGTCCCGGATGGCGTCGTGCGCCATCAGCGCCTGCTCGACCTCGGCCGAATAGACGTTGAACCCGCCGGTGATGACCATGTCCTTGGCGCGGTCGACGATGTGCAGGTAGCCCTCGTCGTCGAGGAAACCGATGTCGCCGGTGTGGTGCCAGCCGTGCGCGGAGGCGTCCGCCGTGGCCTGCGGATCCCGGTAGTAGCCGGCCATCACCAGCGAGCCGCGCACGCAGATCTCGCCCCGTTCCCCGCGCGGAGTCGGCTGACCGTGCTGGTCCAGGATCGCCACCGTGACCAGCGGCGACGGGTGCCCGGCGCTGGACAGGCGCGCGGTGTTGACGGTGCCGTCGGGCAGGCGATGTTCGGCGGGCGACATCGTCGCGATCATCATCGGCGCCTCGGACTGGCCGAACAGCTGGGCCATCGGCCCGATGCGGTCCAGCGCTTCGGCCAGTCTGGCCGTCGACATGGGCGCGGCGCCGTACCAGAAGCAGTGCAGCGACGAGAGGTCCGTGGCATCGAGCGCGGGATGGCCGAGCACCATGTAGATCAGCGTCGGCGGCAGGAACGTGTGGGTGACCCGGTGCCGCTCGATCAGTTCCAGGAACCGGCCGACATCGGGCTTCGCCATGATCACCACCTCGCCGCCACTGGCCAGGATCGGGAAGCACAGCACGCCGGCCGCGTGGGTCAGCGGGGCCAGGGCCAGGTACACCGGGCGATCGCCGAAGGGGTAGCTCATCAGCGTGATCGCCGACATCGCCTCGATGTTGCGGTCGGTCAGCATGACGCCCTTGGGCCGCCCGGTCGTGCCGCCGGTGCCGACCAGCGCCACCAGGTCATCGGGCGGCGGGGCTTCGGCGGCGGGATCCTCGCGGGCGGCGTCGAGCCAGGCGGCGAAGCCGGACGCGCGGTGGTCGCCGGGACCGAGCCGGACCAGCGTGGTGAGCTTCGGCAGTGTCGGGACGATCTGCCCGACCAGCTCGTCGAAGGCGGGCTGGAAGATCAGGACGGAACAGTCGAACAGGTCCAACAGTTCCGCGTTCTCGCCGGCCGCGTTGCGCGGGTTGATCGGGCACCACACCGCGCCGGCCCGCGCGATGCCGAACACGCAGCTGAACGCGGTCGGATCGTTGGCCGAGAGGATGCCGACCTTGTCGCCGGGCGCGACGCCGGAGTGGCGCAGTGCGCGGGCGACCCTATGGGAGAGATCGACGACCTCGCGGTAAGACAGCGAAACGTCGTCGAGGGTCAGGCAAGGGGCTTCCGGATCAACTGACGCGCCCTTGTCCAGATAGAAGGTGAGAGACATCCCGGACACCGTTGTCCTTTCTGGGGCTGGTCACGACACTGGCGCGTCGTTGGACAGATGTCAAGAATTTCTTGGACGATTGGTCAGAGAAGTTCTGGGAGGTATCGTGAGCGGGTGACCCGTGCAGCCGCGAGGCGTCGCACCCCAGTCGACAAGTTCGAGGATCGTCGCCGCGAACTCGCCGACGCGGCGCTGCTGACCTTGGCCGACCTCGGCTACGCCCGCACCAGCCTGCGCACGATCGCGGAGAACACCGCGTTCTCGCACGGACTGCTGCACTACTACTTCGCCGACAAGGTCGAGCTGATCACCTACTGCGTGCGGCGTTACAAGGCGGCCTGCGTGCAGCGCTACGAGGGCGCCATGGCCGACGCGGCCACGCCAGAGGAACTGGCCATCGCCTGCGGAGAGGGACTGGCTGCGACGCTCGCCGACGCCCCGCTGATGCACCGGCTCTGGTACGACCTGCGCTCGCAGTCCATGTTCGAGAAGGCGTTCCGCGACGACGTCGCCGAGATCGACGAGAGCCTGGAACAGATGATCTGGGGCATCGTCACCGCCTACGCCGACCGCACCAAAACCGATCCGACCTGCACGTCCTCCGAGGCATACGCGATGTTCGACGGCCTGTTCCAGCAGGCGCTGATGCGCCACCTCGACGGCTCCGCACAAGCGCTCGACGACCTGCGGCGCGGCTGCCGGGAACTGTTGCCCCGGCTGGTCAGCTGATCGACGGGAACTGGAACGCCCGGCCGGGTCAACCGGTCGCCGGGTAGCCGCCGGCGCGCTCGTGCAGGTCCTCCAGTGCGTGGAGCCTGGCGGTCCGGCGTTGCCACGTCACCCATGCGCCGGTCTGGCCGGCGATCCGACCCAGTTCCGCCTGGGTCGCGCGGCTGGGCACTCGGCCGGGCCGGGCGAGGTGGATCGACAGCACACCGATGCACTTCCCCTGACCGGCCGTGGCCATGGGCGTGCTGTGCACCGTCCGCACGCGTTCGGCTTCCAGGGTGCGCTGCGCGGTCGGCGCGAAGATCGCGCTGCTGGTGACGTCGGGAATCGACACGGACTCCTTTCTGGACAACGCCAGCGCACAGGCCGTGGTCTTGCCGTCGACCGGCCTGGCATCGACGAAGGCGAACTGCGTCACGAACGCCGTGCTGAAGCCACGCGATGCCAACAGGTCCAGGCCACGTCGCGGACCGGACGAGGACAGTTGCAGGTCGGACCGGTCGCCGTCCGCGCAGGCCATGGCCGCGTCCACCGCCGCGTTCAGCACACGCGAGAAGTCCGGAACCTCCTCGGGCAGGAACGTCAGTTCGGGGCCGCGTCGCCATTCCCGCTCGGCGAACCATGGGCCGCGGTTTTCCGGGCGCGGCGCGGTCAGCAGCGCTCCGGCCACCTCCGTCACGTCCAACCCGTGTCGCCGCGCCACCGTGTGCAGCATGCGCAGGGCCGCCATCAGGTCCGGCAGGCCGTAGCGTTCGAACATCACGCCCGCGGCCTGGTTGACGGTCGTGTACGCGCGTGCGGTCATCCGGGATTCGCGCGCCTGTTTGCGCAGTTGGGTGACTTCCCGCCACAACAGTCCGTTGATCCCGGCCAGGTGAGCGGGAGCCGATTCCTCGGTGTCGATGGGGGCCAGCGCGATCAGGTCCAGTCGCTTCCGCACGCCGAACTTCGCGAACAGTGCCGCGATGTGGCTCTCCACGGTACGTTTCGAGAGCTTGAGCGTGTCCGCGATCTCGCCGTTGGTGAGCCGTTGTCCGACCGCGAGCAGAACAACCCGTTCGCGCGGGGTGAGCAGTTGCCGCGCGAAGTCGGCAGATGACGCGCCGGGCTGTTGGGACATCTCCGCCACTATCCGTCCGACGCGCGAACGATGGCAAGGCAGGACCACTCGGTAGGGGAGGAAAACATCCGTACGGCGCACGGTGTACCGGGCGTGCCGCGCTGTTTAGGCTCGTGCGGAGGGGACTGTGCGCCACCGACGGGAGGTTGCGGAACCCGTGGACAACCCAACTTCTCGTACGAGACACACCTGCGACTACTGCCAAGAGCCCATTCCGGTTGGGCGGGCGATGCTGGCACTGCTGCCCAGACTGAGGACAGCGCGGCCGGACGTCGAGCGGCGGGTGGTCACCGCCTGCCGAGCGGAGCACCTGAACGAACTCATCGGCCCCGTGCGCTGTCCGAGTGCGTAGCGCGTGGCCCCGCACCCTGCGCAGGCGGGTGTACGTCCTCGTCGGCGGCATGCTGGTGCTGTTGCTGATCACGGTCACCGCGACGGTCGCGGCTCGGCTCTACGTGATCTCGCTGGACAACCGCATCCTCGGCGCGCTGCGTCCGGCCCAGGCCGAGATCGCGGAACTCACCCAGGGCTACATCGACATGGAAACCGGGGAACGCGGTTACCTGCTCACCCGGGAGACCCAACTCCTCGCGCCCTACGACACCGGACAGTCCGAAGTGTCCAGTGCCAACGCCCGACTCGCCGAAGAGTTGGCCGGTGACTCCGTCGGCACGCACCTGTTGACGGTGGTCGCCGACGCGGGCACCAGTTGGCGACAACAGGCAGCCGAACCCGAGATCGCCGGCGCCCGGGACGACACGCTGGCCGGAACCGCGCTGGTGCGCAGCGTCGTCACCGGCAAACAACTATTCGGCACTCTGCGCAACGGATTGACCGCGCTGCAGAACAGAATCAACCAGCTCACCACCACGGCGGTGCAGTCCGCCAACGCCATCCAGTCACAGGCCACCCTGGTCAGCATCATCTGCGCGGCGCTGGCACTGCTGGTCGGCGGCGCCACGTTCGTCCTGGTGCGCAGGTCGCTTGCCGACCCGATCACGCGGCTGCTCCGCGAGGTTCGCCGGGTGTCGGACGGACAACTCGACCAGCCCGTGGACGTGACCGGGCCCAGCGAGGTGGAGAGCATCGCGCTGGCGGTGGAGGGACTGCGCCAACGCATCCGGGATCAGATCGCCAGTGCCGAGACCGCCGCCGGTCAGGTGGCCCGCCTGGCCGAGGCCGACCGGATCGCCCACGACATCGGCAACCGGGTGAGCAACCAGTTGTTCGGTGCCAGCTTGGCGGCGCAGTCGGCGGCCGGCCGCCATCCCCGGGCTCGCCCCGCGTTCATCGACATCACCCGCCGGATCGACACCGCGCTGCGCGAACTCCGGCTCGCGATGTACGGGCAGCCGCCCGCGACGTCCCGTCCGGCCCCGCTCGTTGCTCGGCTGACCGAACAGCTCCGCCGGGTGGCACGGCCCGACGCCGAGCCGGACGTACGGGTGTCCGGCGATCTCGATCGCGCGGTGCCGGATTCCGTTGCGGCCGAACTGCTCGCGGTTGCGGTGGACACGATCGGCTCGGTCGTCGGCCCCGACACCACCGACCCGCCCGAAATCGACCTGTCCGTCGAGAACGACACGATGCGGCTGCACATCGTGATCGCCCGCCCCGCCAACGGGCATGCTGGTCTGCTGGCCGGCTTCGTCGAGCGGGTCGCCCGGCTCGACGGTGACGTGACCGTCGACAACATCGCCCACGAGGGCACCCCGCGCTTCGTGCTCGACTGGCGAGTCCCGCTGACCGGGCGCGGCGACCGGTAACGTGCCGCGGATGCATGCTGTGGTGTACGACCGGTTCGGCGCGATGCCGGAGGTGCGCGAGGTCCCCGACCCCGCGCCGGCACCGGACGGCGTGGTCATCGCGGTCGAGGCGACGGGGGTGTGCCGCAGCGACTGGCATGGCTGGCAGGGCCACGATCCGGACATCGAACTGCCGCACGTGCCCGGACATGAACTGGCCGGCGTGATCGGCGCGGTCGGGGCCGACGTGACGCGGTGGCGGGTCGGGGATCGGGTGACCGTGCCGTTCGTGTGCGCGTGCGGCCGGTGCGGCGCCTGCGCCGCCGGTGACCAGCAGGTGTGCGAGCGGCAGACGCAGCCCGGCTTCACGCACTGGGGATCGTTCGCCGAGTTCGTCGCGATCGACCGAGCCGAGGTCAATCTCGTCGGCCTGCCCGACGACATGCGCTCGACCACCGCGGCCGCGCTCGGCTGCCGGTTCGCGACCGCGTTCCGCGCCGTGGTGTCGGTCGGCCGTGTGTCAGCGGGGGAGTGGGTGGCGGTATACGGCTGTGGCGGGGTCGGGTTGTCGGCCGTGATGGTCGCGGTGGCGGGTGGGGCGCGGGTGGTGGCCGTGGACATCTCGCCCGACGCTCTCGCGCTCGCCGCGTCGCTGGGTGCGCAGGTGTGCCTGACCGACGGAGCCGACGTGCCGGCCGCGACCGGCGGCGGGGCCCACCTGTCGCTGGACTGTCTCGGCAGCCCGGCGACGTGCGCGGCGTCCGTGGCCGGGCTTCAGCGGCGGGGTCGGCACGTGCAGGTCGGGCTGCTGCCGCCGGCGCAGGGGCGCGCGGTGCTCCCGATGGAGCGGGTGATCGCCTGGGAGCTGGCCGTGCTGGGCAGCCACGGCATGCCCGCGCACGCCTATCCGCGCATGATGGCCATGGTCGCGGCCGGCACGCTGCGGCCGGATCGGTTGGTGGCGCGCACGATCGGGCTGGCCGAGGCGCCGAGCGCGCTCGCCGCGATGAGCAGACCCGGGATGACGATGATCACGATCTGACGCCGCACAAAGATCATGGCCCCGCCGGGTGGCGGGGCCATGATCTCCTCCCTCCTGGGGTGGCTGCCGCGGGTCAGCCGTTGGTGCAGAGCAGCGGACGGAAGCTCAGCGCGGGCTGCTGGTTCGGGCCGAGGATCGAGCCGCTGTCGCCCAGGTGCAGGTTCAGATACCAGCTACCGGCGGTCGGCATCGTGGGCACGTTGGCGACGGTGCGGGTCTGGTTGACGATGTTGCCGTGCGCGTCGGCGGTGTAGTCCATCAGCATGTACCGCACCGAACCCTGCGCCCGGCAGGTTCCGTCGTGGATGTGCGCGGCGTGGTTGCCCGCCCCGACCCCGGTGGCGTTGACGGTCACCGCGAGGGTCTGCTTGGCCGGGTCGTAGGTGACGGTCGCGGTGCCGGCCAGCCTGCCCAGGTCGGCGCCGGAGGCGCTCTGGTTGGCGGCGGTCAGCTGGGCCGACGAACCGTGCGGGACGGCGGGCAGCGGCGTGCTCTGCCCGATCACCTCACCGGCGACCGCGTTGCGGTTGAAGTCGCCGGTGTTGGCACCCAGCCTGATCACGAACCGAGCGCCGTAGGGGAGCCGGGTGTCGGTGTCGACGGAGGTGATGCTCGCGGCGATCACGCCGCTCGGGTTGGCCGACACCGCACCGAAACGGACGACGGGGCCGGTCGCGCCCGGTGCGTCGATCTCCACCTCGTGCGCGGATCCGGGGGTGAGGCCGTACGCGTTGACGTGTGCGGTGTAGTGGCCGTCGCGGCCCTGGGTGATGCTGACGGTGCCGTTGGGCATCGCGGCGAGGTTCAGCCGTTCGGTGATCGGGCCGGTGCTCCCGGGCTTGGCGAGCATGCCGTGCGTGTTCCCGGCCGCATCGACGTAGAACCCGACCAGGACACCGGCATCGTTGACCCCGTTGACCGTGGTGTTGCCGACGCCGTTGGGGTCGTCGACGGTCTTGAACCTGGTCTTGGCGGTCCAGGTGAAGCCGTGCGTCGCGGCCGAGCTGCCCGAGCCGACCTGGTACACGCCGACGACCTCACCGCGGTTGTTCAGGCCCAGCGCCTGGGTCATGGTCGCGCCGGGGAAGGCCAGCGACGTGATCCTGCCGCCGGAATCGCGGACGAACCCCTCGGTCGTCCCCGCTGAGTTGGTGTCGAAACCGGCGATCTGCTGCCGGTCGTTGATCGCGGCCGCGGTGACGCTGGTCGACCCGGCGACGGTCACCGGGGTGAAGCTGCCCCGCCTGGTGTTGACGGTGTAGCCATGGTTGTTGCCGGCCGAGTCGGTGTAGAAGCCGGCCGCGATGCCGTAGTCGTTGATCCCGAGCAGCTGGTTGACCGGCGGGTTCGCGTTGGCCTTGGTCGGGAACGACGCAGGCTGGAACGAGCCGCCGCGCAGGACGAAACCGGTGTTGTCGTTGACCTGGTTGGCGTTGTTGGCCCGGGAGAAGAAGCCGACCGTCGTGCCGAGATCGTCGATTCCGGTGACCTGGGTCTGCACCGAGCCAGGGACGTTCTCGTTGACGAAGGTCCGTGCGCCGTCGCGAACCAGGTAGCCCTTGTTCGGGTGCCCCGCCGCGCCCGAGCCGAAGTATCCGGCGATCTGGCCCTCGTCGTTGATGCCCAGCAGCTGGTTGAAGGTCGGATCCTTGGGGTTGTCCACGGTCCGGAAGCCGTAGGCGCTGGGTTGGCTGTTCATCGACGGCGCCGCCATCGCGGCCACCGCACCGCCGGGGGAGGACAGGTCGACGAGTTGGGCGGGTCCGCCCACGCTCGGCACGTTCGCCACCGCGGTGGGGTGAGCGGCCGTGGACGTGCACGCCGACAGCAAGCCGGCGCCCGCCACCGCCGCGACGACCGCAACGGTCGCACCGACAACTGAATTTCGCATGACTGGTTCCCTCCGCTGGCCGGCGCCGAAGCTGAACCGCCCCGTCCGGTCCGGCTGTTTTCATTGCCCCGAAATCGTCGCTTTTCGGGACCGCCGGTTGCGACGGTGCAGGCATGCGAAAGGGATGGGGGTGCAGACCTCCCCACGGATGTTCGCCCAGGCACCCTGGGCATTCGCGGCGACTCTGGCCAGACTGGCTGTCGCTACTCGCGAGAACGGGCGTCCAGCAGGGTCAGCACGGCGGCGACCCGCCGGTCGACATCGGTGCTGTCGCCAAGACCGAGCTTTGCGAACAGGGAGTTGATGTGCTTCTGTACCGCGCGATCGGTGAGCACGAGCGACTTGGCGATGGCGCCGTTGTTCTTGCCCTGCGCCATCTCCTCGAGAACTTCACGTTCTCTTGGCGTCAGGCCCGCCAGCGGCGAACCGGCGGTGCGCTCGTTGCGGGAGACCAGTGCCTCCACCAGTTGCGGGTCCAGGGCCGAACCGCCGGACGCGACCTGGCGCAGGGATCGCTCCAACTCGGCGATGTCGCCGACCCGTTCCTTCAGCAGGTAGCCGGCCCCGGCCGCGCCGCCGCGCAGGAACTCCTGCGCGTACTGCGGATCGGCGAACTGGGTGAGCAGAATGACGCCGGTGCCGGGAAACCGCTGCCGGATCTCGGCTGCCGCGGTGAGTCCCTCGGTGGCGAACCCTGGTGGCATCCGAATGTCGGTGATCACCACGTCGGGGCGGTGGCGTTCGACCGCTTCGAGCAGTTCGCCCGCGTCGGCCACCGCGGCCGCCAACTCGACGTCGTCCAGGGCTTCCAGAAGGGCCGAAGTGCCCGCCCGCAACAGGTAGTTGTCCTCGGCGAGCACAACACAGATCGGCATCGTCAGTCCCCCTCCGCCGTCGACTCACAATATGGCGGCGCCAGAGCCGACAAGGACACGACGAGGACACGGCAACGACACGGCGAGACGACTTCGGTCGTTGCTCGCCTGGATTGAAAGGACTCGGACATGGCGAAGACTGGTGTCCGCCGGTCGCCTGCGGTAGCCGTTCGGTGGGCGGTGGAACTCGTCGCGATGGCGATCTTCTTCGTCGCGGTGTACGAGGCCGTTGTCGCCGGAGCGCTGGCGTTGTGGCCCAACCTCACGGACAGTTGGATCCTGCTGCTGTGGATCACCGCGGCGACCATCTCGGGACTCGGCCTGTCCTGGCTGCACCGGCTGGTCGGCGGCGGCATCCGGCGGGTGTGGCCGGCATCCGGCGGCCCGTCGCCCGCGTTGGCCACGCTGATCGCCGCCACCGAGAGCACCGGGCGGGTCGACGACGTGCTGGACGAGGTCGCGTCGTTGCTGGTCGCCGGCACCGGCGCGGACGGCGCCGAGGTGTGGGTGGCCGACCCCGACGGCGAGTTGCGGATCGCGACCGGTTGGCCTGCGGCCGATCCGGACGCTGTTCCTCGGCCGGAGGGCATCAGCTATCAGGCCCCGGTGGCCGACGCCGACGGTCCGCTGGGCGCCCTCGTGCTCCGCGCCGATCCCCGCAGGGGACTGACCTCCGCTGACCAACGGCTCGTCGAGGACGTCGCCAACTCCGTTGCGCTGCTGTTCCGGAATCGAGCGCTGGCCGCCGATCTGGCAACCGCACTGGACGCGGAACGAGAGCAGACCGAGAACTTGGCGAGATCACGACGTCGCCTGATCCTGGCGCGAGATGTCGCCCGGCAACAGTTGAGCGCGGAGATCAGGCTCCGCGTCGACGAGCCATTGGCCGGCTGCGCCGACGACGTCGACGACCTGATCGGCGACCCGGCCACCGATGCCGATCACCGGCGGGAGACCCTCGACCGGCTGACCACCCGCGTGGATACCGCGGTCGCCGACTTCCGCGAAGTCGTGCACGGTTTCTATCCGGCCGCGCTCAACGATCACGGGCTCGCGGCCAGCCTGGGCAACCTGGTCGCCGAACTGCCCTGGCCCGCCTCCTGCAAGGCGTCCGACCTGCCCAGGCTCGACCAGCAGGTCGAAGTCGGCGTGTACTTCTGCGTCGCCACCCTGGTAGGCCACCTGCGCGGCCGGCCTCCGCGTGCCGGGCAGCAGCTGACCGTCGATCTCGGTCTGGACAAGGACACGTCGCCGCCCACGCTGTCGGTGACCATGGTCGTCACGGCCGAGACGACCGAGCCGGTCGAACTCGACGCCGACGAGTGGGAGGCGATCGCGGACCGGGTCAACGCACTGGCCGCGACCTCGGAGATCTCGACCGAACCGGGCGAACTGCGCGTCCGGATCACCATGCCGGTCCAGGAGGAACGTTCATGACCACCCTCACACCGGCCGTGCGGGAGCTGCCCTGGCGGATCGGCATGGCGCTGTACGGCCTGTTCACCGGCGCCTGGCTGATCCGCGGCCTGGCCCCCGGCGTCGGTCCCGGCTATCCGATCGCCGAGGTCGTCCAGGACTACGCGTTCAGCGCGCTGATGCTGATCCCCGCTGTCACGCTGCTCCGGCACGCCGAGGGTCGCTGGGCCTACCGGCTGACCGGAGCCGGCCTCGTCGGCGTTGCCGGTGCCTACAACCTCCAGGCCAGGGTCGCCGATCGTCGGTTCGAGGCGTGGGGCGCCGTGCTGCTGCACGGGATCGGCACGGCCGCCTGCGTCGCCGGTCTGCTGCTGCTCATCGTCGGCTCGGTCGACCGCTGGACCGGGCGGCGGGTGGCCGTGACCGCCGCCCTGGCCGGCACGATCGGCGGACTCCTGTCCGGTTACGCGCCGTCGTTCGGCTTCCTCGCCTCCTGCGCTCTGCTGACCCCGCTGCTCGCCCTGGTCCCGGTGACCGCGACGGCGGACGAGGCGCAACGGACGGCGCGGCTGGTGCGCTCGGTGTCGGCTGCCCTTGCCGGCGTCACCGTGCTCGTGGTCGGCACCGCCTGGATCACGCAGCACCTACAGACCCCGGGTCTGCTCGGCGAGATCAACGGGATCAGCCTGTCCGGTCCGGAGATCTGGCACTATCCGGCCGGTCTCGGCTGGCTGGGCGCGCAGGTGGCGCCGTTCTGGGTGTGCCGGTTCCTTGCCGTGCTCGCGTTCGCGGCGCTGGCCGTCGGACTGGTTCGCGGCCGGTCCGAGGAGGTCGACCGCGTGCTGAGCCGGGCCGTCGTCTACTCGGTGCTCGTCGCCGTCGTCGGCGCGGTGTACGTGCTCGGCGCGGTGCAGGTCGACGCCGCGTTCGGCTTGAATTCGGACTGGCTCGCGCCACCGCAGGTGGCCGCCGCCGGACTGGCCGCGCTCGCGGTCCAACCGGTGCGAACCTTGTTGGCACGACTCGCCGATCGTCTGGTCTACGGCAAGCTGCGCTCGCCAGCAGAGGTGTTGGCGCAGGTTGGCGCGCTGGCCAAAGCCAGTTCGGGCGGGACGGAGGCGCTGCGCTCGCTGGCCGCACTGACCGCGCGAACGCTCGGCGCTGACGAGGCAGCCGTCCACCTCGCCCTGCCGGATGACGCGGAACTGACCGTCCGCTGGCCCGAGCGCGACCAACCGCCCGCGAAGGAGCAGCGGACCCCGGTGCGTTTCCATGGCGTCGAGGTCGGCGCGCTGGCCGTGCCGGCCACTCGCGGCTCCCTGCCCCGGCACCGTCGCGCGGCGCTGGCCGGACTCGGCTGGGGCGCGGGCGTGGTCATGCACAACACCGCCCAGTCGCTGGACCTGCGACGCCGACTGGACGACGCGCAAGCGCGCTCGGCCGACATCCGCGCCTCGCGCTGGCGCATCGTGACCGCGCAGGACGGCGAACGTCGAGACCTCGAACGGGACCTGCACGACAGCGCCCAGCCCGCGCTGACCTCCGTGCGGCTCGCGCTCGGGCTGGTGAACCATCTCGCGGACACCACAAAGGACGGTGCATACCGCGCGGCGCTGGTCCGGCTGCGCAACCAGATCCAGGTCGCCACGGCCAGCCTGCGCCGCACGCTGCGCGGCATCGACCCACCCGCGCTCACCGCGTCCGGCATCGTCGCGGCGCTGCGCGAGTCCGCCGAATCGCTGTGCGCCGAGGTCGATTTCGACATCGAGCCCGGGATCGCCGACACCCGATTCGACCGGCACATCGAGGCAGCGGTGTACTACTGCTGCGGCGAGGCCCTCCAGAACGCGGTCAAGCACAGCCCGGACGCCACCATCACGGTCACGATGACGTTGGCGGACAACGCAACGACGCTGCGCTTCACCGTCACCGACAACGGCGCCGGCTTCGATCCCGACGCGGTCAGCGCGGGCTCCGGTCTGCAGAACATGGCCGACCGGATCGCCGCCGTCGACGGAACACTCGTGATCGGCTCCGAACCCGACGCCGGCACGCGAGTGGAGGGCACGGTCCCGCTGTCAGAACAGGGCAAGCGGCTCGGTGGGTAGCGGTTGCGGCAGCGGCTCGACCTCGGGCACCCGGGCGCGCACAGCGTCGTGGAAGCGCCGGGCGAGCGTGAGCGCGTCGACATTGTCCGGAGTGTGCAGGAACACCGTCGGCGAGCGGCCCTCGTGCAGCCAGTCCGTGACCACGTCCAGCCACGGCTGCCAGCCCTCGACGGTGCGCGCGACATCATCGCGGCCGATGTAGCGGACAATCGGCTGATCGGTGAGCGCCCTGGTGCGACGCGGCAGGCGCGGCTTGCGTTGCCACGCCTCCCGTTCCGCGTCGCTGCTCGGCGAACCGGTGAACAGCACGGTGGTATCGAAACTCACCCACTCCGCGCCCAGGTCGTCCAACACCCGCTCCAACTGCCGCGCGCACCGCTGTTCTTCGAAGAACGCGCGATGCCTAACCTCGACCGCGCAGCGATACTCCGGCGGCAGGCGGCGCAGGAACACCGCCAGCGCACCGAGATCGGTGGGGCCGAATGCCGGCGGCAGCTGCGTCCACAACGCGTGCGCACGCGGGCCAAGAGGCTCGATCGCGGTCAGGAAAGCACTCAGCGGCTCCGCGATGTCGCCGAACCGGCGTTCGTGGGTGATCACCTTGGGCAGCTTGGGCAGGAACCGGAAACCGGGCGAGGTCTGGGCCGCCCACGAGCGGACGGTGTCGACGGCGGGGGTGGCATAGAACGTGGTGTTCCCCTCCACCGCGTTGCACCAGCTCGCATAGGCCCGCAGCCGATCCCTCACCGCCAGCGGCTGCGGCAACTGCCGGCCCTGCCAGGCGGCGTGCGTCCACATCGCGCAACCGACGTGCAGTTGCATGACCGCGACCTCCTCCGTTGGTCCTGGTAGATGATTACAGCTCGGGCGGGGGCGTTGCCGCGAACACCTCGGCGACGGCGGCGACGACGTTGCGAACCTGGGATTCCTGGGCCAGCCAGGTCGGCAGGGCGAAGCCGGGCTCGATGAGCGGCAGCCATGGCCAGTCGGGCAGCAGCCGGTGGGCGCTGGGGCGGGTGAGCAGCGCGGCCGCGGCGTCGCTCGCGATGGCGCAGGCGTGCGCGTGCTCGGTGAACCAGGCGAACGTCCAGTCCGGGCGGACGTCCAGCGCCTCGGCCGCGCTCACCACGCGATCGTGTTCGGCGGTCACCTGTTCGCGGGTGTGGGCGAGGACGCGCAGCCCGTCCAGGTCGGTCAGTCGGCATTCGGCGTTGCGCGCCAAGGGGTGGTCGGGCCGGACAGCGAGCCCGAAGGGCTGCTCGTAGAGCAGCCGCGCGACGAACGAGGCGCTCGGCCGCTGGTGGAGGACGCCGAGATCGAGTTGGCGTTCGCGCAGCATCCGGACCTGATCGGAACTGCTGGCGTCGGTGAACTGGATCGCCGCCGTGGGCACCAGCGCGCGCACTCCGTCGAGTACCTCGGTGAGCCAGGCCGAGGACGCGCCCGGTGGGAGTCCGACGCGCACGAGTTGTTGTGCGGGACCGGCGGATCGGGCGACTTCCGGTGTCGCCGCGGCCAACCGGAGCATGAGTCGCGCGTGGCCGTGCAGAGCCACTGCCGCCGGAGTGGGGCTGACGCCGGTCGGCACCCGCTCGAACAGGACCGTGTTCAGCGCGCGTTCGAACTGGTGGAGCTGGCGGGTCAGGGCGGGCTGGGAGATGCGCAGGTGCTCGGCCGCGCGGGAGATCGAGCCGTGCTCGAAGATCGCGACGAAATAGCGCAGCTGCCGTAGCTCGACCTCGCCCATACCTGTGAGTTATACCCCGACAAGCAACCCGATATTGGCGTTTCTGGTTCTGTTGCCGTGTACTGGCACCACACGGGGGGAGGCAGGGGCATGCGGGAGTCGTATGACGTCGTTGTCGTCGGCGGGGGAGCGGGCGGCATCGGCGCGTCGGTCGGTGCCGCGCAGGCGGGAGCGTCGGTGCTGCTGGTCGAGCAGTACCCGTTTCTCGGCGGGGCGGCCACGACCAGTTCGGTGTTGACCTACTGCGGCTTTTTCGATCAGCGCGGTGAACGGGTCGTCGCCGGGGTGGGCGAGCAGGTCCTGCGGCAGTTGCGCGACCTCGGTGCGTACCAGGAAAAGCTGATGAACTGGACGGGCAACCGCATCGTGCTGCTCGATGCCGAGGCGACCAAGCTGGCCTGCGACCGCGTCACCGCCGCCGCGGGCGTGGATGTCCTGCTGCACACCACACTCATCGGCGCTGGCCGCGAGGACGGCCAGGTGGTCGAGGCCGAGCTGCATCACCGGGGTGGTCGGCAACGGGTCACCGCGCGGGCTTTCGTCGATGCCAGCGGCGATGGCGCGCTGCTGGCGCAGGCCGGTGCGGGCGTGCGGGTGGCGCCGGTCGAGCAGCGGCAGACCAGCACGCTGGTGTGCCGGTTCGGCGGCGTCGCCAGGGACGCCGAACTGTCCCGCGACGGACTGCGGGCGGCGATCGCGGCCCATCATCGCGACGGTGGCACCCCGCTCGCCCGGGACTACGGCATCGCCGTGCACCTGCCGGTCACCGGGGACGTCATCGCGCTGCTGGTCGACGAGCAGACCGACGTGCTCGACGCGGAGGCGTTCAGTCGGGACGAGGCAGGCGCGCGACGCCAGGCGTGGCAGTACCTGGACGCACTGCGCACCCATCTTCGCGGCTGGGCCGGCGCGTATCTGGTCGGGACCGGGCCTTCGCTGGGCATCCGGGAGAGCCGGCACCTGGCGGGACGGGAGACGCTCACCGAGTCGGACGTGCTGACCGCGCGCAAGCGGCCGGACTCGTCGATCGCCCGGTGTGGCTGGCCGATCGAGGATCATGCGGGGCCCGGCGTCACCCGGTACACCGAGTTGGCCGGGCGCGGCTGGTACGACATCCCCTACGGCGCGATCCGCTCGGCCGACACGGAGAACGTGTGGGGAGTCGGCAGGTTGGTCAGCGCCGACCCCCGGGCATACGCGTCGGTCCGGGTCATGGGTACGGCTTTCGCCACCGGGCACGCCGCCGGGGTGGCGGCCACGCGCTTCGCCGACGGCTCCCGGCACGACGTCGCCGCGATCCGCGCGGAACTCGCGCGGCAGGACGCGATCGTCTGACCAACCGAGGTGACTGTCTGGTGGACAGAACCGGCCGCAGCCATTGTCGGCGTCGGGCGGGCTCCCGTACCTTCCCGTCCAGGGCATCACCGTGACAACGTTGTCAGGAGCGGATCAGATGGGCGCAGCGGCTGGCTTATCCCGACATGGCAGACGATTCACCGCGATCGCCGCGGCGGCCATCGCCGTGCTCGCGCTGGGCGCGGGCGCAGCGGTCGCGCAGGACGCCCCGGATGCGTTGGTGACCGATCCGGCTTCGCTGGTCGACCCGACGATCGGCACCGGCTCGGGCGGCAATGTGGTCGGCCAGGTCGACACGATCCCCGGCGCCGCGGCGCCGTTCGGCATGCTGAGCTTCAGCCCGGACACGCCGTCGCGGCCGGACGGCGGCGGCTACAACTACGCCGACAACGCGACGACCGGCTTCAGCCTCACCCACATGTCCGGTCCCGGCTGCGGTGCCTTCGGCGACTTCCCGGTCCTACCGACGGTCGGCGCGCTCGGCGCCGACCCCGCGGGGACGACCGAGCCATTCGACCACGCCCATGAGCAGGCCGGCCCCGGCTCCTACTCGGTGACCCTCGATCCGGGCACCGCCAACGCGATCCAGAGCGACCTCGGCGCGACGACGCGCACCGGGTTCGCGCGCTTCGGCTATCCGAGTTCCACCTCGTCCAACGTGCTGTTCAAGCTGGGCGACGCCCAGTCGGGCAACCAGGCGGCCGATGTCGAGGTGGTCGGGAGCAACGAGGTCACCGGCACCGAGACGGCCGGCCAGTTCTGCGGCAGCCAGGGCACCTACCCGGTGCACTTCGTGGCCGTGTTCGACCGTCCGTTCAGCTCCTTCGGCACCTGGCACACCGCGCCGGTCGGCGCGAACGTGTTCACCACACCGACCGGTCAGCTGAGCTGGAGCTACCACGCGGTCTCCAGCGGCGGCAGCAACCCGACTATTACGCCGACCACGACCAGCGACGGTCAGAGCGCGATCTCCTGGCAGCAGAGCAACGCCCTGCCCAACACCTGGATCCAGGCGACGCCGCCGCAGCTGACCCAGGGCGACCAGTACGAGGCGAGCGCGACGCTGACCGGCTCCGGCCAGGTCTATCTGGACTTCTACAACGGCCAGCAGGACATCGACGGCAAGACGGTCACGCTGTCGGCCACTCCGCAGACGGTCACGGTCGACGCGACCATTCCGACCGGGCCGATCGGCGCCCCGCAGTTCCAGGTGCGGACACCGACCACCGAGGCGGTGAACGTGCTCGCCTCGGCCGCGTCGATCCGGCAGGAAGCCGTGGTCACCACCCCAGGCACCACGTCGACCAGCAGCAAGGGCCCCGGCCAGCAGCGGGTTGCCGCGAACGCGAGCGGCAAGCCGGTCACCGAGCTGAACCCTGAGGGGATCGAGCCCAACGGCACGCAGTCGCGCACCCAGGTCGCGGGCACGAGCGGGCTCCAGTCCGGCGCCTGGGTCACGTTCGACACGCAGGCCCGGCACGACGTGCAGATGAAGGTCGGGATCTCCTACGTGAGCACCGCCGACGCCAAGGACAACCTGGCGCGGGAAGCTCCCGGTTGGAATCTGCAACACCTCCGCCAGCAGACCCGCGACGCCTGGAGCCGGCTGCTCGACCGGATCAGGATCGGTGGCGGCACACACGGTCAGCAGGTCGAGTTCTATACGGCGCTCTACCACGCATTGCAGGAACCGAGCGTGTTCTCCGACGCCAACGGTGCCTATCTCGGCTTCGACGACCAGGTGCACCGCGTGCCACCGGGCCAGGCGCAGTACGCGAACTTCTCCGGCTGGGACGTCTACCGCAGCGAGATACCGCTGCTGGCGACGATCGTGCCCGATCAGACCAGCCAGATGGTGACCTCGCTGCTCAACGACCAGGCCCAGGGCGGCTGGCTGCCCAAGTGGGGTTTTGCCAACAACTACACCGACGTCATGAACGGCGACGCCGCCGACCCGATGATCGCCGACGCCTACGCCTTCGGCGCGCGCGGGTTCGACCTGAAGGCGGCGCTGGCCGCGATGGTCAAGGGCGCGACGGTCGACCCGACGCCGAGCCAACTCGGCCAGGGCTGGTACGCCGAGCGGCCGCAGCTCTCGCAGTACGAGTCGCTGGGCTATGTGCAGAACCTCCAGGAAAGCTCACTGTCCCCTGTGGACAACGGCGCATCTGAGACACTCGAGTACGCGACGGCCGACTTCGGCATCGCGCAGATCGCCAAGGCGGCCGGGGACGACGCGAACTACCAGAAGTTCCTGCTCCGCTCGCAGAACTGGACCAACGTGTTCAACACGGCGGCCGGGTATGTCGAGCCACGCGACGGCAGCGGCGCCTTTCCCGCGGACAGTCCGACGACGGCCGGCCTGAGCAGCTTCGGGCAGAGCGGTTTCCAGGAGGGCAACGCCGCGCAGTACACCTGGTCGGTGACGCAGGACCTGCACGGCCTGGTCACCGCGCTCGGCGGAAACGCGGCGACGGTGTCCCGGCTGGACAGTTTCTTCACCTATCTCAACGCGGGCCCGAACCAGCCCTACGAGTGGGCTGGTAACGAGCCTTCGCTGAGTACGCCGTGGATCTACGACTACGCGGGCGCGCCGTACAAGACCCAGTCGATCGTGCACGACCTGCTCACCTCCGTCTATGCCGACACGCCGGGCGGCGAACCGGGCAACGACGACCTCGGTTCGATGAGTTCGTGGTTCGTCTGGTCGAGCATCGGCCTGTATCCGGAGACACCCGGCGCGGCCGTGCTCGACGTGGGCGCGCCGATCTTCCCGAACGTCGCGCTGAACGTCCCGCACGGACACCCGGTGACCCTCGCCGCGCCCGGCGCGACCACCAGCACCTACGTGCAGAGCCTGAACGTCGACGGTCGATCCTGGTCGGACGACTGGGTGCCGGCTGGGCTGGTCACCGGCAACGGCGGGCCGACCAACCTCTCGTTCACCATGGGCAGCACGCCGAACACGAGCTGGGGTGCGGCGGCCCAGGACGCGCCGCCCTCCTACGAAGCCGCGCCGCTGACGTTCCCGCCCGGCCGCACGCCGATCGTGCTCGTGCCTTCCGGTCCGAACCTGCTCGGCAGCACACCGACCGGTCAGCTCGCCTGGCAGGGCCCGGTGGAGAACGGAGTCGGCTCGGTGCCGGGCACGATCGCCGCCGCGACCACGCCGCAGGGCGCCAGCGCGGTCCACTGGACCGAGCCGGCCGCGGCCCAGGACACCTGGATCTACGTGCAGCCGAGCACGGCACTGACCGCGAAGGCGAGCTATCAGGTGTCGATCACGCTGCAGGGCACCGGCAACGTGTTCCTCGACTTCTACAACGGCGCCGAGGATCTGGACAGCATCGCCGTGCAGCTGACGTCGACCCCGCAGACGCTGACCCTCTCGGGCGAGGTGCCCTCGGCGTCGACGAACACGCCGTTGCAGGTGCGCACGGGCGATGCCGGTCCGGTCGACCTCTACGCCAGCGCAGCGTCCATTCAACTGCTCGTGCCGCAGACGGGCAGCTGACGCTCATCTGAGCGAACCCGGCCCGCGTCCCGCGCGGACCGGGTTCGTGCACGTCATGGCATGATCCAGATGCGTACGGATCCGTGATCTTGCATGATCAACGAGACGCGTCACTCCGTTAAGGAACGCGGTCGGTTTCCGGCGCGTCATAGGGCGTGATTGGCTTGCGAATGCGGGAAACGGCGATCGGTGAGGACGAGATGGGAATCGGCGGGCGTGTAACACGCTTCAGTACGCCGGTCCGTCCTTTCTCCTCGGTCGGGCGCACGCGCAAGAGGGGTGGGGAAATCGACGGCGGGGGTCGAGAAGAAATGACAGGGGCAGATGGCACAGTTCGACATGGCCGCCGAGCAGACTCGGGTGGCGCAGCTGCACGAACAGGCGGAGAGCGTGCTCTCCGGCCTACAGGACAAGATCAATGCGGTTCGAGAGGCGCAGGGCAACGCGCAGTCGGTCACCGGTGAGGAGACCTCACGGGACGGTTCGGTGCGCGCGGTCGTCGACTCGACCGGCGTGGTCACCTCGTTGACCTTCGCGCCGTCCGCGTTCGACCGCAACACGCCGGAGAAGCTCGCGCAGGCGACGGTGGCGACCATCCAGGCCGCCGCGGCCAAGGCGCGCGGCCGGGCGAGCGAGGCACTGGCCGGTGTGCGGGCGCCCGCATCGGGCATGCTCGCCGCGGCGGCCAAGGCCTACCCCGACCTCGATCCGAGCGCGCTCAGCGTTCCCTCAGTGCCCCGTACCGCGACCGATCCGGGCGAGGACGTGCACGGCACCGGCAAGGAGTCCACGGCACCGTCCACCACGTCCGGTCGGCGGCGTCTTGGCGACCCGGACACCTTCATGACCGACGGGGAGTGGTGAGGCGCGGATGGGCGTGGTACTGCCGGGCGGACTCGCGTGGGTGCTCAACCTGATCGGCATCAACTGGCCGAACATCGACGAGGACCAACTGCGCGACGCCGCGAACACGCTGCGCGGGATCGGTTCTGATCTGAGCAGCCATGGCGACGAGGCCAAGTCGGACATCGAGAAGATGCTCCAGGTCAACACGGGTCAGTCCATGGACAACTTCAACGCGCTCTGGCAGAAGGTGATCAGCGGTCACCTGCCCCAGCTCAAGGAGGGCCTTGACCTGCTCGGCACCGGGCTGGACGCCTCGGCCGTGGTCATCGAGGGCATGAAGGTCGCGGCCATCGTCCAACTGGGCATCCTGGCCGCGGAAATCATCTCCGACCAGGTCGAAGCCTTCTTCACCTTCGGCGCGTCCGAAGCGTTGATCCCGATCCAGACCGAGGTCACCTCGCAGATCTGCAAGGCCGCGCTCAAAGCGGCGGTCGACGCCGTCGAACAGCAGATTCTCCAGGCCGTCGAGGGACCCGTCTTCTCCGCATTGGACAGCGCGGCCAGCAACCTCGCGGGCCAGTTGCTCGGCGACGCGCTCGGCACGCACAGCGGCGTCGACCTCGGGTCCGTCGCCAGTTCTACGGGAAGCGGTTTCTCGCAGGGCGTCAAACAGTCCGAAAACCAGGTGACCTCGGGCGCGGAGAACGTGATCCGAAATCCGGCGAGCGCCGCGGCATCGGTCGCCACCGGTAAAGGGGTGCCCACATCATGACCGGAATTCACATCAGCCCGTCCGATCTCGACAAGTCGGGCGGCACCCTGGACTCGCTCGGGTCGAAGCTGCACCAGGGCGGCCAGTCGCTGTCCTCGGCGGGCGAACGACTGTCCTCGGCGGCCAGCGAGGACAAGTCCGGGTTCGGCAAGGTCATCACGAATGCCTTCGGCAAGGGCCTCGGCGTCGCCGGCAAGGTGTTCACCGAGGGTGGCGGCTGGGCGCAGCGCGCCGGCAAGACCATGAAGGACAACGGCCAGAACCACCGGGAGAACGAGGAGCACCAGGCCAAGACCTTCGGCGGGATCAAACCGGAGGACAAGGCCACGCACAACCCGCACGGCGAGAAAACCGGCGGATCGTCGGGCACGAGCACCAGCAGCGCGTCGGGCAAGTCCTACGACTACAAGGGTTTCTCGGAGAAGGGCGACAAGTCCGGCATCGGCGATCACAACTCCAACCCGGGCAAGAACAGCACGGGCAGCAAGGATCTGCCGACCTGCGGTGACCCGATCGACGTGAGCACCGGCCGGATGGTGCTCACCCAGACCGATGTCGAACTCGCGGGCGTGCTCCCGTTGGTGTTCAGTCGCACGCACCGCTCCGACTATCGGCTCGGCCGCTCGTTCGGCACGAGTTGGGCGGCAACGGTCGACCAGCGGATCGAGGTCGGCGACGACGCGATCCACTTCGCCGTCGAGGACGGCAGCCTGCTGCGCTACCCGCTGCCCACCGCGCCCGACGAGGCCGTGCTGCCGGTCGTCGGTCCGCGTTGGCCACTGGTGCGCACCGACGACGGCGGCGCGGCCATCGCCGTGCCGGCCGAGGACCAGGTCCGGCACTTCGGTGCCGACGGCCTGCTGCGCGCCGTGCAGGACGGCTACGGCCATCGCATCGAGATCGACCGGGACGCGGCCGGCACGCCGACCGCGGTGCGGCACTCGGCGGGCCATCTCCTCGAACTGGCCAGCGAGCAGGGCCGGATCACCGCACTGCGCCTGTCCGCCGCCGGGGCCGAGACGCCGATCGAGTTGATGACCTACGGCTACGACGAGCGCGGCAGGCTCGTCCAGGTGATCAACTCGGCCGGTCAGCCGCTCACGTTCGACTACGACGATGCCGACCGCATCGTGCGGTGGGTCGACCGCAACGGCATGTTCTACGACTACGAGTTCGACGCGGACGGCCGGTGCGTGCGGGCGGGTGGCGCCGAGGACTTCCTCAAGTACGCGCTGGCCTACCGGGTCGACGAGCAGGGCAACCGGTTCACCCACGCCACCGACTCGCTCGGTGCGACCACCACCTACCTGCTCGACGAGAACTTCCACGTCGCCGCCGAAACCGACGCGCTGGGCAACACCACGCGGTCCACCTGGGACTCGGCGGGCCAGTTGCTGTCCAGGACCGATCCGCTGGGCCGCACCACCGGCTACGAGTACGACGTGGCCGGCAACCTCGTCCGGCTCACCAGGCCGGACGGCAGCCAGCTCGTCACCGAGTACGACGCGCAGGGCCACGAGATCAGCGCGGTCGAACCGGACGGTTCGGTGTGGCGGCGGGAATACGACGAGGAGGGCCTGCTCGCCGCGTTGATCGACCCGGTCGGCGCGCGCACCGGCTACGACTACGACGAGCGCGGCCATCTCGTCGCGGTGACCGACCCGGCCGGCAACGTCACCCGGTTCGAGGTGAACGCGGCCGGCCTCCCGCTGACCGTGACCGAACCGCTCGGTGGCACGACGCGCTACGAGTACGACCTGTTTGGTCGGGTGATCTCGGTGACCGACCCGGTCGGCAACGTCACCAGCACCGCATGGACGATCGAGGGCAGTCCGCTGCGTCAGACCCTGCCGGACGGCACGGTGCGGCAGTGGGCCTACGACGGCGAGGGCAATGTCCGGCAGAGCGTCGACGCGGCGGGCCGGGTAGCGCGGACCGAGATCGCGCACTTCGACCTGCCGGTGGCGGAGATCGCGCCGGACGGGTCGCGGCTGGCCTACGCCTACGACACCGAGCTGCGGCTGGTGTCGGTCACCAACGAGCAGGGCCGGGTCTGGCGCTACGAGCACGACCCGCTCGGCAACGTGGTGCGCGAGACCGACTTCAACGGCCGCGTCGTGCAGAACGCCTACGACGCCGCGGGCCAACTCGTGCAGCGGGTCAACGGCGTCGGCCAGGTGACGACGTTCGGCTACGACGTGCTGGGCCGGATGGTCGTGCGGGACAGCGCGGGGGAGCGCGCCACGTTCGACTACGACGCGGGCGGCCGGCTCCTGCGGGCAGTCAACGCGGACGCCGAGGTCGCCTTCGGCTACGACCGGATGGGCCGGCCGGTCAGCGAGTCGGTGAACGGCCGCGTCGTCGCCTCCGGTTACGACGCGCTCGGTCGCCGGGTGCTGCGCCGCACGCCGTCCGGGGCGGAAAGTCGTTGGGAGTACGACGAGAACAGCAGGCCGGTCGCGCTGCGGACCGCCGGTCGGACCGTCCAGTTCGGCTACGACGCGGCCGGGCGGGAGGTGCACCGGCAGTTGGGTTCCGGTGCGGCGCTCGCCCAGACCTGGGACGGCAACAACCGGATCACCGGCCAGGTCGTGCTGACCCAGGCGCAGCCGGCAACGCTCGTGCAGCAGCGCGGCTACCGCTACTCGCCCGACGGGCTACTGTCCGATGTGTACGACTCGGCGTCCGGTTCGCGGGAATACCGGCTCGACGCGGCGGGCCGGGTGGCCGACGTGCGTGGGCCGAACCTGGCCGAGCACTACGACTACGACCCGGCCGGCAACATCGCGGCCGCGCAGTGGCCCGCGCTCGACCCGGATTCCGTTGCGGCACAGGCCGTCGGGCCGCGTGAGTACGACGGCACACGCCTTCGTCGCGCCGGCAACGTCCGCTACGAGCACGACGCGCAGGGCCGGATGGTGTTGCGCCAGTCCAAGACGCTCTCCTCGGCGCCGCGCACCTGGCACTACGCCTGGAATGCCGATGACCGTCTCGTCGGCGTGTCCACTCCGGACGGTCAGCGCTGGCGTTACCGCTACGACGTCTTCGGCAGGCGCATCGCCAAGCAGCGGCTGACCCAGGACGGTCAGGGCGTGGCCGAGCAGGTCGATTTCACCTGGGACGGCTACGAACTCGTCGAGCAGGTGCACAACGGCACCGAGGCGACCGTGTGGGACTGGGACCCGGCGAGCTACCGCGCGCTGACCCAGGTCAGCCGTTCCCTTGCCGATCAGCGCTGGGTCGATCGACAGTTCTACGCCATCGTCACGGATCTCATCGGCACGCCGTCCGAACTTGTCGACGACGCCGGCAATGTGGCGTGGCGTGGCCGGGACGGCCTGTGGGGCCAGCGCCAGCCGGCGCCCGACGGCGCGGTGGACACGCCGCTGCGGTTCCCCGGCCAGTATCACGACCGGGAAACCGGCCTGCACTACAACATGCAGCGCTACTACGACCCGGTCGCGGGCCGGTACGCCTCGATGGACCCGCTCGGCCTCGAACCGAGCCCGAACCCGCAGGCGTATGTGCCCAACCCGACCAACTGGATCGACCCGATGGGTCTGACGCCGTGCACGGACGCCAAGACCACGGTCTACCGGGTGGAGATCCCGCCGAAGTTGGACAGCACGGGCAAGAAGGTGCCGGGCAAGGAAGGCAACATCCTGCTCAAGCCCCAGGGCGACAACATGACCGTGCCCAGCAACAAGACGCTGTATCTGAACTTCGGGTCGGCCAAACGCGCCAACGAGTACTTGCAGAAGCGCTATGACCAGCAGGCCGAGGGCGCGCACATCAAGTCCTTCGAGGTGCCGACCAGCTACGTCAACCAGTTGCGGAACAACGCGATCAGCGAGCACGACCTGTCCCAGCTGCGCAGGGCGGCCAAGGCGCCGGGCGCGACACCGGAGGCCAAGCAGGCGTACGAGGATGCCAACAAGCAACCGCTGATCGCCGACCCGACCAAGGCCGACGACCAGTACGGCCTGAAGGCGAGCCAGTTGAACGGCCTGCGCAACGCGATCATCCCCGGTTCCGGCAAGGTCTGGTCCGGTTTCGTTCCCGACAATGAGTGATGAGGATGTCAGTGTCAGCCGATGAGCTACGCCGGGTCGCGGAAGGTCCGCGCCCGGACGAGGAACCGACCGGGCAACTCGTCGCGGCGGATGTGCACTGCGACGGGGATGCCGCCGCGAAGCTCGCCCGCTGCCGTGAGGTCATGGCGGTGGTCCTGGCACACTCCGACGGCGAGTGGGTTTCCGACGAGCAGTGGCGCGAACTGCTGCCCGCCTGGTTCGTCGAGGCATCGGCGCCCGATCCGACTCCCGAGGAAACCCAGGAGTTGATGGCGCGTCGGGCGGCCATGGCGCCGGAGGAGCGCAGGGCCTTCGACGCGGAGCGGTCGCAGCGCTGGTCGGTCGGTGCGTTCGTGTCGAATTTCGATCCGGAGGAACGCACCTGGTACTGGTGGTCGGCCGAGGTGATCAACGACGACCGGTTCCAGATCCAGCTCATCGCGGAGGACTGGCCTGCCCCGGTCGGCGCGCTGGACTGGCTGCTCCGCGCGGTCGGCGGTCGCGAGATCGACATCGACATGGCCTACTGACCGTCCACTTCGGATATACATCCGGGCGGAGCCGATCAACTCGGCTCCGCCCGGCTTCGTCGGGACCGGGTCCCAGCCGATCCGGGACCATTGTCCGTCCAGAAGGGACGATCTCCGGATCGCCGCGGGGACGTCGTTCGGGTAGGTGGCGATACGCTGGTGCCGGCGGCAGCGCCCGTGCCGGCCGCCACGCTGAGCAACGGCCCACGACCGAGAAGTTGCTACGCTCGTCGCGACCTGATCCGATCAGCATGCTGGGGAGACATCGTGATCGCTACCGAAACCGAAAGAGGACGCCGCGGCGGGTTCCTGTCCCGGCGTGATCGCAGGGGAATCCTGGTGGTCCATCTGGCCAGTTCGATCGGCTGGCTCGGCCTGGACGCCGCACTCGTCGTGCTCGGCATCGTCGGCCTGGCCAGCGGCGACGCGGTCACCACCCGGTCGGCCTTCGTGATCGACGGCGTCCTGGCGACCTACCTGATGCCCGTGTTCAGCCTGCTCGGGCTGCTGACCGGGATCGTGCTGGCCGCCGGCACGAGCTGGGGCCTGTTCAAGCACTGGTGGGTCGTGGTGAGCCTGGTGATCACGGTCCTGATGACCGCGGCCGTGCTGCTGTTCCTGGTCCCGCAGATGCGTGGCCTTGCCGACCAGGCCGCGCACCTCAGCGACGCCGCGACGCTGTCCGTGATGAGCATGGACCGCCTCAAACTGGTGATCGCGCCGTTGGCCGGGTTCATCATTCTCGTGTACCTGACCGGCATGAACGTGCACAAGCCGTGGGGCCGGGTCGGTGCCAAGCGCCAGCAGGCCGAGCCCGAGAAGGCCGCGTCCGAGAACGCTGTGTCCGAGAGCTGAGAACCCACGACGAACGGGGCGGGGATCGCATCGATCCCCGCCCTGTTTCGTGCCGTGACTAGGCCGGTCGGCCGGCGGTGGCCGGTCGGCCGGTAGGGGCCTGCGCACCGGCGGGAACGTCCGGGGGCCACGGGTAGTCCTCGATCCCCGACATCCGCTCGACCTCGGCCAGCACCGCGGCGCAGTCGAACGCGCCGAGCCCGTCCTCCTCGCCCCGGCGCAGCACCGCGTCGGCCGCTGCGGTGACCGGCAGCTCCACTCCCAGCCGCTGCGCTTCGGTCAACGCGAGCAGCATGTCCTTGCGCATCAGGTCGAGGCGGAAGTCCGCGTGCGCGAACGCGCGCCGCGCCATCACGCCGCTCTTGAACCGCATCACCGGCGAGCTGTAACCGCTCGCGGCGATCATCTTGATCATCGCCGCCCTGGGCACGCCCGCTTTCTCGCCGAGCACGATCGCCTCGGCCATCGCCTGCATCTGCGCGCCCATCAGCAGGTTCATCGCGATCTTGGCCGACGCGCCCATGCCGTGTCCGCCGAGGTGCACGATCTCCTTGGACAGCACGTCGAGCGCGGGCGTGATGGTGGCGACCGCGGCCTCGTCGCCGCCGATCATGAACCGCAGCTCGCCGTCCTTGGCGTGCTGCGCGTTGCCCAGCACGCAGGTGTCCAGCGCGGCGCAGCCCACCTCGCCCAGCTGCTCGGCCAGCCGGTTGGCGAACAGCGGCGACACCGTGCTGGTGTCCGCGACGACCGTGCCGCTGCGCAGCGTCTCCCGCGCCCCGTCCGCGCCGAACAGCGCGTTCTGCACCACCTCGGCATTGGCCAGGCTGACGAACAGCACGTCGGCCTCGTGCGCCGCCTCGGCCGGGGTCGCGGCGACCGTGGCGCCCGCCTCGCGCAGCGGCTCGGCCTTGGCCGTCGTCCTGTTGTAGACCGTGGTCGGGAAGCCCGAGGCCAGCAGGCGGCCGGCCATGCCGACGCCCATCGACCCGAGCCCGACGAAACCCACCCGCAGCGTGCTCACGGTGTCACCGCTCATGGCCGTCCGCCGGGGGCGAGCACCCCGAGCTCCATCAGGATGCGCGGCATGTCGTCGCTGATCCAGGACTCGACGACCAGGCCGTCGACGACCCGGTGCATGTCGACGCCGTGCACCTCGAAGGACTTGCCGGTCGGCGGCTGGCCCATCAGCGGACCGGTGTTGGTGCCGGTCGTGTGGAACCGGTGCGCGACGAGGTCGCCCTGGCCGATCATTTCCTCGATGGTGGTGTGGAAGTCGGGGAACGCGGTCCGCCAGAACATGACGGCGCCCGCGAACGCCTTCGGTCCCGGCGGGAGCTCAAGGCCCCTGGCGTGCACCACGTAATCCGGGGCGAACACCTTGTCGACGAAGTCGACCTCGCCGTGGTTGAGTCCCTGTTCGGTGATGTACCGAACGAGTTCGATGTTGTCCGCTACGGACACCGCGCACCTCCGGATCGATGGTTGCTTCTCACCCCAGCGTCCTGACCCGTGGTCCTGCTGTCGTGGGGCGTCGATCACCAGCAGGCCAGGATCGTGGCCGCTCACCTGGCCGGTAGGAGCCGAACTACGTCGGCTTGCGTATTCGGCGCGGTTGATCTCAGCACTGACCGTAGGCGCGAAATCAGCACCCGGCTGATGCGCGCGACGCCCCCGACGACCGATCATGGTGTCATGACCGTTGGCCCAGCTGGAGAAGACGGCAGCAGTGCCGTGCACAGCGCCGACGACGCTGCTGACACCGAGAACACTGTTACCGACAACGACACCCAGGACACTCCCGACACCGCCCGGATCGACGAGGGCGGCATCAGGGCGTCGGACCGCGAGCGCGAGGCATTCGCCCAGACCATCATGGCCGCAGGGCGTGATGGCAGGCTCAACGTCGACGAGACCGACCAGCGACTGGCGCTGATCTACGCGGCGAAGTTCCGCGACGATCTGCCGGAGCTGGTCAAGGACCTCCCCAGGGAGGACTGGCCGGCCGGGTTCGGCGGGACCCCCGCCGCCGAACCCGGCCAGGCCCAACCCATGCGACCGCGCGAGCGGAACCTGCCCGAGCGCTCGGTCTGGAACGGCGCGCTCACCACGCATGTGGTGATCGTCAGCGTGTTCGCGATCATGGCCATCCTGGCCTGGACGCGGTCCGGAGCGCCGTTCTTCTGGCCCGCGTGGCCGATCGGCTGGCTCGGCGTGAGCGTGCTCGTGCACTACCGCGTCCGCCGTCGCCGGCAGCGCTGGCGCGCCATGGGCGGCGGCAACTGGCGCCCCTGGGGGCCACCCGGCTGGGAACCGCCCCGACCGTCCCGATTCGACAGCGTGGAACCGTGGCGCAGCTTCCGCGGTGATGCGGACGAGCCACCGATCTCCTGAGCAGGTTCCCGCGACCGCCGGGACCGTCGGCTCATCCCACGGGGACGGGCACCCGGCACGCTAGGTGCGACGGCGGTGCGGCACACCGCACGCACACCTGGGCGACAACGGGGAGCGAAAGTGGACATCGGACTCGGTTTGCCGAACGCGGTACCCGGCACGGAGGGACGGACCCTGATCTCCTGGGCCGTCGACGGCGAAGCCGCCGGCTTCTCGACGCTGGCCACGTTGGACCGCGTCGTCTACGACAACTACGACGGGCTGACCGCACTGGCCGCCGCCGCGGCGGTGACCGAGCGGATCAACCTGACCACCGCGATCCTCATCGCTCCACTGTGGACAAGTACCGCGCTGCTCGCCAAGCAGGCGGCCAGCGTCGACCGGCTCTCGCACGGCAGGCTCACGCTCGGCCTCGCGGTCGGCGGCAGGCCCGACGACTTCGCCGCGACCGGCGCGAACCCGGCTGGGCGCGGCAAGCGGATGGATGGCCAGATCGAGGAGATGCGCAAGATCTGGAGCGGCGAACGCCGCGGCTACGCCGGTGGCATCGGCCCGTCGCCGACCCGGCCGCAAGGCCCCCCGCTGCTGCTCGGCGGCCACGCCGAATCCGCGATCAGGCGGGCAGCGTCCGAAGCGGACGGTTGGATCGGCGGCAGCGGTGGCGTCGGCATGTTCCGCAGGGGCGCGGACGCGTTCCGCGCCGCCTGGCAGGAGCAGCGCCGCACGGTCGGCCCGAAGCTGGTCGCACTCGCCTACTTCGCGCTCGGCGCGGACGCGGACAAGATCGCCAACGGCTACCTGCGCGACTACTACGGCTTCGCCCCGCCCTACGCCGAGGCCGTCGTGCGCGCGACCGCGATCGGTGAGGAGAAGCTGCTCCAACTGGTCGAGGAGTTCGCGGCCGCGGGCTGCCACGAACTGATCCTGTCCCCGTGCAGCGCGGACGTCGAGCAGCTGAAGCTGCTGCGTTCCGTGCTCGGCAAGAACTGAAGGCGGCCTCGGTGAGCAATTGGCACGCGGTGCGCTACCCGATCCAGCCCGGTAGCGAGGATACCGTCGCGCAGCTGTTCCGGGGCGCCGTCCTGCCGCCCGACGAACTGAAGGCGGGCGAGGGCGAGGCGGCGACCCGGCTGCTGGGCACCATGGTGTTCGTGGGCAACGGGATCGCGCTGCGCCTGATCGAGTTCGACGGCGAACTGTCCGCCGTGATCGGGCACCTGGCCGCGCGGCCCGAAGCCAGGGCCTTCCAGGCGGACCTGGCCAAGTACCTGCGCACCGACCACGATCTGCGTGGTCCGGGCATCGGCGCGTTCTTCAGGGACGCCACGCTGACGCAGGTACCGATCGGTGCCACCGCCGCTGACTGAACGTCGACCGGGCCGGGTGGGGTGCGAGGGCACCCACCCGGCCCGGTTCAGCGTGCGATCTCGACGCACCTGCCGTGGGTCTGCTCGTCGGTGACCCGGTCGAGCAGGTAGCCGGCGAGGTCGGCGCGGGAGATGGACCAGCAGCCGGGCAGCTTCTCGTCCACCATGGTGCGGTAGCGACCGGTGGGTGTTGCGTTGGTGAGGCGGGCGGCCCGGACGAGTGTCCAATCCAGACCGCTGGTGCGCACGGCACGTTCCATCAGCGCCACGTCCGAGTACGGCGCGGCCAGAATCGCGTGCAGCATCCTGCTCACCGCGAACTCGGTGATCCTGCGCGGCGGCGGGAGTTCCAGCGAACTCGTGGACACGCACAGCAGTCTGCGCACACCCGCCGTTTTCATCGCGTCGATGACATTGCCCGTGCCGGCCGAGTAGACCGTGGTCGCGTGGCGGTGCATGCCGATGCCCAGCGCGGAGATCACCGCGTCCGCGTCGGCGACCGCCGACGCGACGTCCTCGGGCCGCAACACGTCACCCTGGACCACGCGCAATCGCTCGTCCCGAGCAGCCACCGCTTCCGGGCGGCGCGCCAGTGCGACCACCTGGTGGCCGGCGGCGAGCGCCTGGCGCAGCAGCTCCTGGCCGGTGCCACCGGTCGCGCCGAACACGGCTATCCGCATGACGTCACCCTATCGCGTCACGGCCCGAGCCGGTTCCCCTGCGAGGAACCGGCTCGGGCGGTTGGCTCATCGAGTTATCGGCCTGCGACCAGCGAAGTCGCGGGGTCGGTCGTCCCGACGACCGCGGCGATCAGTTCCTCGCGGCTGGCGCCGGGCAGCTGCGGCGGCGGGCCGCCACTGAGCGCCTTGCCGACCCGTTCCCGGATACCCGGGTCCGCGTAGAGCGACGGCGGTTGCGCCAGCATCATCATGACCCGCGCGACCTGGCGCCACACCACGACATCCGCGACCGACGCGGCGACGGCGGTGCCGAAGTTGACCACGCCGGGCGGCGGCATCTGCGGCGGCTGGTTGTTGAGGGTGGCCAGCCACATACCGGCGCGGCCGCGGTCGTTGGCGATGGACTCCTCGTACCACGGCGTCACCAGTTCGGCCGTGCGCTGAGCGAACAGCACCGCCTGGTCGGCGTCGACGGTGGGGTGCTCGGCGAGCAGGTCGGCCAGGGCGAAGGCGTGGCTCAGGCCGAGCGAGACACCGCGACCGTAGGCCGGGTTCGTGGTGCAGACGGCGTCGCCGATGCCGTAGAAGCCCGGCGTCGCCTTGGCCCGGTCCGTGCTCGGCAGCCGCAGCGAGTTGTCCAGGCCGCCCATGGCGTAGACCGGCGAGATCGGCTCGGACACCTCGTCGGACAGCCAGCCCGCGAGCAGCGGGGTCGCCCGGATCGCCGCGGTGAACGCGGCCTCGTTGCGCAGTTCCTTGAGCGCCTTGTCCTCGGGCAGCACGCCGAGGGAGATGGAGAAGGTGTCGCCGTCGCCGAGGAACAGCACGGCCGTGTAGCTGTTCCACAGGCCGCCCGCGCCGAAACCGCGGTTGAGCGGACCGCCGGGACGCTGGCCGACCTTGCGGTAGTAGCGGGTGTAGTAGACGATCTTGCAGCTCTCGCCCTGCTGCGGCGGAACCGGCAGGTTCGCCGCGCCCAGCCACTCGTCGGCGGCGGACTTGCGGCCGCTCGCGTCGATGACGACGTCGGCCTCCAGGGTTTCACCCTGGTCCAGCAGCACACCGGTGACCCGGTTGGGCTCGGTGCTCGACCGGAGCAGGCCGCGCACGGTCGCGCCGCTGCGCAGGGTGACGTTCTCCCGGGCCAGGGTGCGGTCGCGCAGCACCCATTCGAACACCGACCGGCGCACGGTGAGCATGCGCAGGTGCTCGTCGCCCGGCTCCGGCGTGACCTTGCCCAGCGGCGGCGGGGTGAAGTCGGTCAGCCGCACCTCGCCCGCGCCCGCGTCGATCAGCGCCTGGTGCACGTCGGGTGCGCGGTCGCGCAACAGGTTGCAGCCCAGCGAGGCGAACGCGTGCGAGTGCACGCTCTGCGGGACGGTCGGCCGGGACCACCCGGTGGCGGCGGCCGCGAGGCTGGCCGGCGCGGACTCGGCCTCCCGGTCCAGGATCAGCACCTCGTTGCCGCGGTCGGCGAGCGCGAGGGCCGCACCGAGGCCCACCGCGCTCCCGCCGATGACGATGACCTTCATCTGATCTCGCTCCTCGTGCTCCATGTTCGGTGGCTCAGGCGTTCCAGAACTCGTCGAGCGCGTAGAGGTCGTTGGGGTAGGTCCAGAACTCGGCGATCAGGCCGTCCTCGATCCTGGCCACGTTGACGAACGGCATCTCCAGCACGCGGCCCTTGCGCTCGTAGCGCGTGTAGAGCAGGGCGAAGGCGTGGCCGTCGCTCGCGCCGATCTCCAGCACGTCCATCTGCAGATTGCCGTTGGTCAGCTCGAACATCTGGTTGGCGAACTTGGTGGACTCCACGATGCCCTTGTGCTCACCGGCAAGCGGGCTGCGGCCCGGGTAGTGGTGCACGGCGTCGGACTTCCAGTAGGTGCCCGCAGTCTCGACGTCACCGGTGCCGAAGGCCGCGTAGACCTTTTCCATCAGGTGCACGTTGGGGTGGTCGACCATGACAATGCCTTCCTTTCTCTGCTGGGGGTGAGGGATCAGACCCGATCCTTGGCGGCGACCGTCGAGCGCACCGCGGCGACGATCCGATCCGCGTTGGGCGGGTAGGCGTCCTCGAGAGTCGGGCTGAACGGCACCGGCGCGTGCGGCCCGGTGACGGTGGTGGGGTGGTTGCGCAGCGCGCGGAACCGGTTCTCTGCCACGAGTGCCGCGATGTCCGAGGCCATGCCGCACTGGCGCGGCGACTCGTCGACGACGACGAGATGCCCGGTCCGTTCGACGCTCTCGTACACGGTTTCCGCGTCGAACGGGGAGAGCGTGCGCGGGTCGATGACCGCGCACTCGATGCCGTCCTCGGCGAGGATGTTCGCCGCCGCGACCGCCTCGTGCACCATGCGGCCGATCGCGACGATCGTGCAGTCGCCGCCCTCGCGTTCGGTGCGCGCGACGCCCAGCGGGATCGCGTACGGGTCCTCCGGGACCGCGCCCCTGCTGAAGTAGAGCAGCTTGTGCTCCATGAACATCACCGGATCGTCGTCGCGGATCGCGGAGATCATCAGGCCCTTGGCGTCGGCCGCGCTCGACGGCGCGACCACCTTCAGGCCGGGCACGTGCGCGAACAACGAGAACAGCGACTGCGAGTGCTGGGCACCGCGCCGCATGCCGGTGCCCCACATGGCGCGCAGCACCGCGGGCACCTTGGCCCGGCCGCCCACCATGTAACGCAGCTTGGCCGCCTGGTTGAGCACCTGGTCGAAGCAGACGCCGACGAAGTCGACGAACAGCAGGTCGACGACGGGCCGCAGACCGGTCGCCGCGGCCCCGACCGCGGCACCCACGAACGCGGACTCGGTGATCGGGGCGTCGAGCACGCGGCCGGGGAACTTCTCGTGCAGTCCCTTGGTCGGGCCCCAGGCGTTGCCGAGCTTGCCCTCGCAGCCCATGCCGCCGATGTTGTCCTCACCGAACACGATGACGGACGGGTCCCGGCGCATTTCCTGTTCCAGCGCTTCGGCTATCGCATCGAGATAGGACAGAGTCCGTTCCACATCGGTCTCCTAGTTTCCGCGGTCAGTACGACACGTAGACGTCGGTGAGCAGTTCGCTGAGTTCAGGCGCGGGCGCGGCCTTCGCCACCCGTACCGCCTCGTCGACGAGCGCGGCGACGGAGCCGTCGATCTCGGCGATCTCGTCGGCGGTGAGCGCGCCCGCGCCGAGCACGTCGCGGGCGAAGTTGTCCAGGCAGTCGTGGTCGGCGCGCAGCCGGTCCACCTCGTCGGCGGCGCGGTATGCCTGGCCGTCCATGCCTTCCATGTGGCCGAAGAACCGCATCGCCTTGCACTCGATCAGCGCGGGACCGCCGCCCTGGCGGGCCGCGATGACCGCCTCGTTGGCGGCGTCGAGCACATCGAAGAAGTCGTAGCCGTCGACGACCTCGGCGGGCATGCCGTAGGCGCGGGCGCGGCTGGCCACGTTGAGGCCGCGCAGGTGGTAGCTGGTCCCGGTGGCCTGCGCGTATCCGTTGTCCTCGACCACGAACACGCACGGCAGTTCCCACACCGCGGCCAGGTTCAGGCTTTCCGCGAACGCGCCCTGGTTGGCGCCGCCGTCACCGACGAACGCGACCGCGACCTGATCGGTGCCGCGCATCTTCGCCGACAGCGCGGCCCCGCACACCAGCGGGGCGCCACCGGCGGCGACCCCGTTCGCGCCGAGCATGCCGAGGTCGAAGTCGGCGATGTGCATCGAGCCGCCCTTGCCCCCGCACAGGCCGCCTGCCTTGCCGTAGATCTCCAGCATCATCGCGGTCACGTCGCAGCCCTTGGCGATGGCGTGCCCGTGGCCCCGGTGGGTGCTGGCGATGTAGTCCGTTTCGTTGAGCGCGGCGCACACGCCTGCCGCGACGGCTTCCTGGCCCGCGTAGAGGTGAACGGCGCCGGGGATCTCGCCCGTCGCGAACTCGGTGTGCACTCGTTCCTCGAACTGTCGGATGGTGCGCATCGTGCGGTACGCGTCGAGCAGCCGGTCCCTACCGAGCTGCGTGACCGCGGAGGTGGTGGCCATCTGCCTGCGTCCTCTCCCGGAGCTGGTTTGTCCAACCAGCGAGAATTGAGCCGATGCGCGAATGACGTATGGTGAATTCCCGCACAGACGGTGAACGTCGTTCCAGCGCATTTCAGGTCCAATAGACGCTAACGCGGCGGGATATCCCCGGCAAGAAATATCCGGCGCCTGCCGTAACGTCAGCCTTTGACCCGCATCGCCATTCCGCGCTCGAACAACCGCAGCTCAACGCGTCTTTCCGCGTCATTGTCGGGCCCGGCGGACGTCGTCGGGATGACACCCTGCCCACCGTCCTCGGGCCTGTTTCCCAGGTCCTCCGGGTGTTCCTGCACGGTGTCGGGGATCGGTGACGAGCGGCCGGCACGCGGTGTCGAGCGCGGTGTCGATCGTGGTCTCGACCCGGGGAAATGAGATTCCCGCTGGTTCGGGGACCGCTGGCTCATGGCGTTGGGAAGCGCACCAGTGACGCTTTTCCCAGGTAATTCGGCAATTGCACTCTCTAGCGAGGACTTGGCATGCATCGATCACTGATCATCGCGAAGATGGCTCCTGGCAGCGAAGCACAGGTGGCGGATATCTGGACCGAGTCCGACGCGACCGAATTGCCGAGCATCGCCGGTGTCAGGCACCGTTCGCTGTACCGGCTCGGCGACCTCTACGTCCACCTGCTGGAAACCGAGGAGCAGGGCCCGGAAGCGGTCGCCGCCGCGCGCAAGCACCCGGAGTTCAGCCGGATCAGCAGGCGACTCGATCCGTTCATCTCACCCTACCTGCCGACCTGGCGCGGCCCGCAGGACGCGATGGCGAACTGCTTCTACAACTGGGTGCCCGGCGATGTCGGCTGACCGCTGCGCGGGTGGGACGGCGACGCTGGAGAAGCCGTCGTGGGTGCGGTGCCCGTCCTGCGGGTCCGTGCACTACCACAAGAAACTCGCCCGCAACTTCCAGGTCTGCCCGGACTGCGGTGACCACCTGCGGCTGACCGCGGCCGAGCGGATCGACCAGCTCGCCGACCCCGGCACCGTGCGCTACTTCGACGACCACGTCCTGCCGAGCGACCCGTTGTCCTTCACCGACTCCGTGCCGTACTCGGACCGGCTGGCCAAGGCGCAGCGCGCCACCGGCCTCGCCGACGCGGTGCTGTGCGCGACCGCCGCGATCGGTGGCGTCGAGGTGTGCCTGGCGGTCATGGACTTCCGGTTCATGGGCGGCAGCCTCGGCTGCGCCGCGGGCGAGATGATCACCAGGGCGGCCGAGCACGCGCTGGCGCAGCGGACCCCCCTGCTGATCGTGACCGCCTCGGGCGGTGCGCGGATGCAGGAGGGCGTGCTGTCGCTGATGCAGATGGCCAAGGTCAGCCAGGCCATCGGTCGCCTCGGCGAGGACGGCCTGCTGTCGGTCAGCCTGATCACCGACCCGACCTTCGGCGGTGTCGCCGCGTCCTACGCGACCAACTGCGACGTCGTCGTGGTCGAGTCCGGCGCCCGGATGGGCTTCGCCGGGCCGAGGGTGATCCAGCAGACCATCCGGCAGGAACTGCCGGAAGACTTCCAGAACGCGGACTTCCTGCTCGCGCACGGGCAGGTCGACGCGGTGCAGCCGAGGCGCGAACTGCGCGGCTGGCTGCGCAGTCTGTTCGCGGCGACCGACACGAGCCGGGACGCGGTGCTCGCGCCGGCGCGGGTGCTCCTGCGCGACCCGGAGCAGCTGCCCGCCGTGGACCCGCTGCGCGTCGTCGCGTCGGCCCGCGACGTGAACCGGCCGACCACGCTGGACTACATCGCCCAGCTGTGCGAGGACTTCGTCGAACTGCACGGGGACCGGGTGTTCGGCGACTGCCCGGCGATCGTGGCCGGCTTTGCCCGCTTCCACGACCGTCCGATCGCGATCATCGGGCACCAGAAGGGCCACGACACCAAGGAACTGGTGGCGCGCAACTTCGGCATGCCGCGCCCGGAGGGCTACCGCAAGGCGCTGCGCGTCATGCAGCTCGCCGCGCGGCTGGGCATCCCGATCGTGTCGCTTGTGGACACTCCGGGCGCGTATCCGGGCATCGACGCGGAGGAACGCGGCCAGTCCGGGGCGATCGCGCAGTCCATCCTCGGCATGTCCGCGCTGCCCACCCCGGTGGTCACCGTGGTCACCGGCGAGGGCGGCAGCGGTGGCGCGCTCGGGCTGGCCGTGTCCGACCGGGTGATGGTGATGGCCGACGGGTTCTACTCGGTGATCAGTCCGGAAGGCTGCGCCGCGATCCTGTGGGGCAGGCCGGATGCGGCCTCCGAGGCGGCGGCCGCGATGCGCATCACCGCACGCGACCTGCTGCGGCTCGGTGTCGTAGACGGCGTCGTCCCGGAACCCGACGGCGGTGTCGCGGCCGCGCCGATGGACGCGGTCGACGCGCTCGACGCGGCCCTGCGCGAGGTGCTTCCCGACCTGTTGGCCACCGACGGTCGGCAACTGGTGGAACAACGACGGCAGCGGTTCCGCTCGTTCGGAACCGGCTTCGTCCACTCCGACCGGGACCAAGAAGGAGGTGCGGCATAGATGACGGACCAGCGTCTGCTCGTTGAGCTGCGGACCCACGCACTCGGCCTCGCCGACGAGCTGAGCGGCGCACTGCGCCGGATCGTGGTGCGCTCCGGCGACACCGAGATCGAGGTCGAATGGCAGCAACCGACCGTCCGGCCCGACGCGATCGCCGCGGCCCTGCCGGCCGCGGCGCCGCAGGTGGCCGCGATCGCGCCGGTGGCCGCCGAGCCGATCGCCGATCTGATCGAGAGCGTCGACGAGAACCTCGCGGCGATCGCCTCGCCCATGGTCGGCACGTTCTACCGCGCGCCGAGCCCGGACGCGGAGCCGTACGTGTCCGTCGGCGACCTGGTGCGCAAGGACCAGCCGATCGGCGTTGTCGAGGCCATGAAGCTGTTCAACCCGATCGTCGCCGAGTGCTCGGGCGAAGTGGTGGAGATCCTCGTCAAGGACGCCCAACCGGTCGAGTTCGGCCAGCAGCTGATGATGGTGCGTCCGACCGACACCGACGGGGCGCGGTGAGCCCATGTTCAAGAAGGTTCTGATCGCCAATCGTGGCGAGATCGCGCTTCGGGTGGCCAGAGCGTGCCGCGAACTCGGCATCAACTCGGTCGGGGTCTACTCCACCGCGGACCGCGACGACCTGGTGCTGCGGCACTTCGACGAGGTCGTCCACATCGGACCACCGGCGGGCAGACGGAGCTATCTGAACGCGGCCGCGATCATCGAGGCCGCGTCGCAGACCGGCGCGGACGCGGTCCACCCCGGCTACGGGTTCCTGTCCGAGGACCCCGACTTCGCCGAGGTCTGCGTGGACAACGACCTGACCTTCATCGGGCCGAGGGCGGAGGTGATGGGCGCGCTCGGCGACAAGTCGACCGCGCGCAGGCTCATGCTCGACCAGGGCCTGCCGCTGCTGCCCGGCAGCGTCGAGGCGCTGCGCACCTATGCCGAGGCGAAGTCCGAGGCGGACGCGGTCGGCTACCCGATCATCATCAAGGCGGTCGCGGGCGGTGGTGGCAAGGGCATGTCCGTCGTGCACGCGCCGGACGACCTCGAAACCGCCTACCGCGCCGCCCGCGCCACCGCCGCCGCGGTCTTCGGTGACGGTCGGGTCTACCTGGAACGCTATGTGGCCGCCGCGCGGCACGTCGAGGTCCAGATCCTGTGCGACCACTACGGCAACGGCATCCACCTGGGCACCAGGGACTGCTCGGTGCAGCGCAGGCACCAGAAGCTCATCGAGGAGGGCCCGGCACCCGCGCTGTCGCAGGCCACGCTGGACGACATCACCTCGACCGCGGTGCGCGGCGCGCTCGCGATCGGCTTCACCGGCGCCGGCACGTTCGAGTTCCTGGTGGACGAGAACGAGAAGTTCTACTTCATGGAGGTCAACGCGCGGCTCCAGGTCGAGCACACGGTCAGCGAAATGATCACCGGCATCGACCTGGTGCACGAGCAGCTGCACGTGGCAGCGGGCGTCCCGCTTCGGTTGTCCCAGCAGGACGTCGAGGTTCGCGGGCATGCCATCGAGTGCCGCGTCAACGGCGAGGACCCGGACCGGGACTTCGCGCCGACCGCCGGCCTGATCGAGCGGTTCATCCCGCCCGGCGGACCGTTCACCAGGGTCGACACACACGCGTTCAGCGGATACCGGCTCGGCCCGCACTACGACTCGCTGCTGGCGAAGGTGATCGTGTGGGCACCGGACCGCATCGGCGCGCTGAACCGGATGGAACGCGCCCTCGGCGAGTTCGAGGTCTCCGGTCCCGGCGTGCGCACCACCATTCCGATGCTTCGCCGGGTGCTGGCGGACTTCGAGTTCCGCAAGGCCGAACACAGCACCGCCATCGTGCCGAGGCTGCTCGGAAACTGACCGAACGACAGTGGGGAGTTGAAGTGACGATCAACGACGAGATGGGCCGCACCACGGTGCAGGGCGGACTCCGCGAGATCCTGGTGACCAGCGCCGGATTGTCCCCGAGCCAGCTGGACACCGATGACGGCCAGACCCTGGAGGAGTTGGGCCTTGACTCGCTGGCCGCGATGGAGTTGCAGGCCGTCGTGCAGCAGCGCTACGGCGTCAAGATCCCTGACGAGTCGCTGGAGATGACCGTCAACTCCATCTCCGAGTTCGTTTCCGACGGCATGGCGAGGAGCAACTGACATGGCCGCGAGCACCACGAACACCGTCGTCATCAACGCCCCGTTCGACCTGGTCTGGAAGATCACCAACGACGTGGCGAACTGGACGTCGCTCTACACCGAGTACGCCAAGGCCGAGATCCTGGAGCGCAACGGCGACACCGTCAGCTTCCGGCTCACCATGCACCCGGACGAGAACGGCATGGTCTGGAGCTGGGTCAGCGAACGCACCTCCACGCTGGCCACCAAGACCGTCGAAGCGCACCGGATCGAGACCGGGCCCTTCGAGTTCATGAACATCCGCTGGACCTACGCCGAGGAATCGGACGGCGTTCGGATGACCTGGTTCCAGGACTTCGACATGAAGCCGACCGCACCGGTCACCAACGAGCAGATGGTGCAGCGGCTCAACACCAACTCTCGGATCCAGATGGACATCATCAAGGACAAGATCGAAGCTGCCGCGCACGCAGGGGCCGGCGCGAACAGCTAGTTACCGAATGCCTGGACATCGGGACCGACTGGCGCCGACGCGCCTGACATTCACATGGGAGAACAAAGATGAGTGCCACTGCCGCACACAGGACGGTCGCGTTCCGCGATGCCCAGCCCAACACCCGCAGGGGTGCCGAGATCAGGGTCCTGCTCGGGCCCGCGACCGTCGGCAGCACCTCCGGCTTCATGGGTGCCGCGACGCTGGCCGTGGGTGAGTGCATCGCCGAGCACTACCACCCCTACAGCGAGGAGTTCCTGTTCTGCGTCCGCGGTGAGCTGACCGTCGACCTCGACGGCGAGCCGATCGTGTTGCGCCCCAACGAGTCCGTGCTGGTGCCGGCGAACACCCGCCACCGGCTGCGCAACCACGGCACCGAGGAGACCTTCGCGGTGTTCCACCTCGGCCCGCTCGCGCCGCGGCCGGAACTGGGCCACGTGGACACCGAGACCGCTGAGGAAGCGGCCGCCTTCGCTGCGAGGCTGGCATGACGAATTGGCCGAGGCGGACCGTGGTCACCGGCGTCGGCGTGGTCGCGCCGGGCGGGGTGACCAGGAAGGCGTTCTGGTCCTGCCTGACCGCGGGCCGGACCGCGACGCGCCGCGCCACGCTCTACGACCCGACACCGTTCCGCTCGCAGGTCGCCGGCGAGTGCGACTTCGACCCGGCCGAGGCCGGGCTGTCCCTGCGCGACCAGCGTCGCGCCGACCGCTACGTCCAGTTCGGACTCGCCGCGGCCGCCGAAGCGCTGGCCGACAGCGGGATCGAACTCGACGACGAGTTACGCGAGCGGACCGGTGTGGTGATGGGCTCGGCGGTCGGCGGCACCACGGCGCTGGAGCACGAGTACGTCGTGGCCAGCTCGTCGGGCCGGGACTGGCTGGTCGACCCGGACTGCACGACGCCGTTCCTGTACCAGGCACTCGTGCCGAGCACCCTGAGCGCGGACATCGCGCACCGGCACGGCGTGCACGGTCCGGTGCAGGTGATCTCCACCGGCTGCACGTCCGGCATCGACGCGATCGGCTACGCGCACCAGTTGATCCAGGACGGCGAAGCCGATGTGATCATCGCGGGCGCGGCCGACTCGCCGCTGTCCCCGGTCACCGCTGCCTCGTTCGACGCGATCAAGGCGACCACCCCGGACAACAGCGACCCGGAGCACGCGTCGCGGCCCTTCGACCGGGACCGCAGCGGCTTCGTCCTCGCCGAGGGCGCGGCCGTGCTGATCCTGGAGGAGCTGGAGTCCGCGCGCCGCCGCGGTGCCCCGATCTACTGCGAGGTCTCCGGCTACGCCTCCCGCGGCAACGCCTACCACATGACCGGGTTGCGGCCGGACGGTGTGGAGATGAGCGTGGCGATCGCCGACGCGATGAACCAGGGCCGGTTCAACGCCGAGGACATCTCCTACATCTGCGCGCACGGCTCGGGCACGCGGCAGAACGACCGGCACGAGACCGCGGCGTTCAAGCGCACTCTCGGCCAGGTCGCCTACCAGGTGCCGATCAGCTCGATCAAGTCGATGGTCGGCCATTCGCTCGGCGCGATCGGTTCGATCGAGATGGCCGCGTGCGCGCTGGCCATCGAGTCCGGCACGGTCCCCCCGACCGCGAACTGGGCGAACCGCGACCCCGAGTGCGATCTGGACTACACACCGAACATCGCCAGGGAACTGCCGGTGAACGTGGCGCTGTCGGTCGGCAGCGGCTTCGGCGGCTTCCAGTCCGCGATGATCTTCGCCAAGCTCGATGATGCCCACAATGGACGGATGTGAAGCGGTGAACACGACCCAGTGGAAGGAGGGCAACGATGAGTGGTAGGGCCGTGATCACCGGCATCGGCGTGACCGCACCGAGCGGTCTTGATGCCGAGGAGCACTGGAAAACCGTGGCCGAGGGCACCAGCCGACTCGGCCGGATCAGCCTGTTCGACCCGAGCCGGTACGAGACGACGATCGCTGGCGAGGTCAGCGACTTCGACGTGACGGGCAAGCTCGACGGCAGGCTCGTGGTGCAGACCGACCGGTGGACCTGGATGGGACTGGTGGCCGCGCGCCAGGCGCTGGCCGACGCCGGACTCGCCGATACCGACATCGACCCGTACGAGCTGTCGGTGTCGCTGGCGAGTTCCTCGGGCGGCAACCAGTTCGGGCAGAAGGAACTCCAGCGGCTGTGGAGCCTGCCGGACCGCACGGTCGGCGCCTACCAGTCGATCGCCTGGTTCTATGCGGCCACCGTCGGCCAGGTGTCCATTCACAACCAGGCCAAGGGACCGTGCAACGTACTCGCCTCGGAGAGCGCGGGCGGACTGGACAGCATCGCGCACGCGGCGCGGCTGGTCCGCAGGGGAGCGCCGATGGTGCTCGCCGGCGGGCTGGAGGCACCGCTGAGCCCGTACGCACTGGCCTGCCAGCAGCGCAACGGCTGGCTCAGCGTCGCCGACGACCCGGAACGCGCCTACCTCCCGTTCGACGAGGGAGCCTCGGGCTATGTGCCGGGGGAGGGGGGTGCGGTGCTGCTGGTCGAGGACCTCGATCACGCGATCGCCCGCGGCGTCCCGTTCATCTACGGCGAGATCCTGGGCTCGGCGTCCACTCACGACGGTGAGCCGACCCGGCGCGGCGGCAAGGGTTCGGTCACGCACTACGCGTCGGCCATGCGCAGCGCGCTCGCCCGAGCCGGCGTCGGACCATCCGATGTGGACGTCGTCATCCCGGACGCGCTCGGCGTGCCCGGCTACGACGAGGCCGAGGCACAGGCCCTGCACGAGGTGTTCGGCGAGTCCGGCCCGGCCGCGGTGACCACCCAGAAGTCCTTGGTGGGCCGGATGTATCAAGGTGGGTCGGCACTGGACGTGGTTACCGCGCTGCTCGCGATGCGTGAGCAGACCCTGCCGGCCTCGACCGGCCAGGCCAAGCCCGCTGCGGGCTGCGCGCTGAACTTCGTCCGCGAGACCACCGCTGCGCAGGTGAACGTCGCGCTGATCGGCGCGCGCGGCTACGACGGTTTCAACAGTTCGCTGGTGATCGGCCGCTACGACGCCGAGGCGCCCGTGGCAGCACTGAAGGAGGCGGGATGAGCACCGAGGAGTACCCCGAGAAGGCACGGGTGGTCTTCCTGATCCGGGTCCCCACCGAGCGGACCGAGGACTTTCTCGCCGCGTACGAGGCGATCCGCTACGAGGTGGCCGAGGGCGTGCCCGGTCACCTGCTCGACCAGGTGTGCCAGTCGCCCGCCGACCCGGAGCAGTGGCTGATCACCAGCGAATGGGACCGCATCGAGTCCTTCGAGGAGTGGGAGAAGAGTCCCGACCACCGGACTCTGGTCAAGCCGATGCGCGAATGCTTCACCGACGCCAAGTCCATCCGTTTCCAGGTCCGCCACGAAACCTCACGTCACAACGAACTGACAGCACGACGGAGCTGAGATGAACACGACTGTCGAAGTCCTCGGTGTTGTGGTGCTTGCCTGGTCAGGTATCCAGCTCGGCACCCTGTGGATCATGAAGTTGGCCATCCTGCCGATGCTGAACTCCATGCCCTACGACCGATACGTCAACTCCTGCCAACTCATCGACATGCACGTCTTCCACCCGCTCGCGGTCTGGGGCGGCGTGCTCATGGCCGCGACCGGACTGGTCGCGGCGTTCCAGACCTCCTCAGCCGCGCTCATGGCGCTGTTCGTGATCGGGTCGGCCGCCATGGTCACGGTCGGCCTCACCTCGGAGTTCTTCAACCGACCCAGCTGGCGCAAGATCGAACACTGGAGCCCCCGCCGGACTCCCGAAGACTGGGAACGCCTGCGGGCCAACTGGGACACCGCCCACCAGGTGCGCACCTTCGCCGCGATCGGAGCGGTCGCCTCCTACGGCGCGGCGGTCATCGCCGGAATCGCCTGACCGGCACGGCATCGACACACATCGAAAGGACGAAGAAGATGCGACTGGTGGTTCTGGGAGCGGCCGGCGGCACCGGTCGGCAGGTGGTGGCGCATGCGCTTACCGCAGGCCACGAGGTGACCGCGGTCGCGCGGAACGAGGCCGCACTCGCCGGGTTTCGCTCGAACTGCACGGTGGTGGCCGCGGATGTGCTGCGCGTCGACACGCTGCGGCCCGCGATCGAGGGCGCGGACGCCATCGTGTACGCGGTCGGACCGCCGAACCGGAGCACGACGGTGGTCTATTCGGACGGCATCCGCAACGTGCTCGACACCATGCGAGACACCGGCGTCAAGCGCATCGTGACGATCACGTCCGCGCGGATCGACCTGCCCCAACAGGCACCGCTGATGCGCAGGCTGATGGTCAGGTACGTCACCGAGAAGATCCTCCGCAACATCTATCTGGACCAGCTCCGGATGGAGGACGAACTCCGCCACAGCGACATGACCTGGACCATGATCCGCTCGTCGAAGCTGTCCGACGGTCCGGCGACCGGCACGTACCGGACGTCCGCCGAGGGCTTCCTGCGGCAGGAGCGCCCGGTGCGCCGGGCCGATCTCGCCGACTACCTGGTCAAGCACATCGAGGACGCGGACACCCATCGCGCGGTGGTGACCATTTCCGGTTGACCCACCGCTCACCACGGCCGTCGACACCCCTGCTGGCCTCCCCTCCGGCACGGTGGTCGACGGCCGGCCCGTTCCCCGGCCTCCCCGACCGGTACCACCAGCGCATTGTGCGGACAGTGACGACGACTCGTTGTCTACCACCAAGTCAGTGACTTTTCGGTTGGTTTTTTTCTCGATATCACGGTTTCCGGTGAACGGTGCGTCACGCTCGTCCTCCCCGGCGAGCGGCCCCGTCTTGCCGGCCCATCTCCCCAAGATCCACGCCGCCACCAGGCGTTTCCATTGGTGCCGGGCAGTGCACACCCCTGTCCAGACCGCATGGGGCGTACCTGAGTGCCAGGTGAACGGGTCGTCGACCAGCGCTCGACACGCCACCCATCCGGACTCCCCGCAAAAGCTTGACCTGCGTGTTCTCTTCGATAAACTGGCTTTGAAAGCGCTCCTGAAAGAGTGGACTGGGGAAAAGCACTCAAGCGCATTCAGGAGACGTTTTCGGTTTTTTCTGGGGATGGCGTCGGTGAGGCCTGCTTCGGGCTGCGACAGAGATGCTCGCGGACGTGGTAGCGCCGCGTCGACACACTAGTTCCGCCTGGGGAAGGAACGACTGTACAATGCTGATCCTGACGAATGTACGCCGAAGTCCATCGCGGCGTTTATCCGTGAATACGTCGACAAGGCCACATGCCGAATTGGGTCAAGGTGGTCAACTGCGGCTTGGTTATCCGCGTTGTTCATCCGCCCTTTTGTCGTTCGTCATCTACGGTAGCAGCTCTGCGTCACATCGGCCAGCGCTGGGACTACGATGAGTAGCCGGGCCGCGGTCGAGGACACCGTGGTCGCGCTCTCCCGCACCAAGCGTTGGACCCCTGCGGAGGAGCGCCGTTGCGAACACCGAGAGAAGTTGCGTCTGGTTCGCCGTGATCTGCACGACAAGGTCGGCTCGTCCCTCGCCGGGATGGCGATGGCGATGGAGGCGGCCGAGCGCATGATCGACGCCGATCCGACGGAGGCGCGTCAGCTCGTCGACCACGTGCGTGCCGATCTCGCCGATCTGATCTCGGTCGTCCGGCGGCTGACCGCCGACCGGGAAGTGCCGAACAACGTATGCACTCTGCCGACCGCGATGCGGGCGATGGTCGGGAGGATGCGCAGGCTGCTCGGTGACCGCAAGGAGATCTTCCTGACGATCGACGAGGGTGCCGAGACGGTCCCGTCGGACGTTGGCTGGGCAGCGTTCTGGATCATGCGCGAGGCGCTGACCAACGTGCTCAAGCATTCCGGTGGCCGGCACTGCTCGGCATCGGTGCTCGTGCGCGACGGACACCTGCTGGTCAGAGTCGTTGACGACGGGGGCCCGACCGATATGCTGCCGCGTTCGGACGGGTCCGGGCTGACCAACATGGCCGATCGCGCGGCCGAACAGGGTGGTTGGTGCGTGGCGAGGCCGATGCATCCGGTCGGTTTCGCCGTCGTAGCCGCGTTCCCGCTGGTTGCGCAGGCCGCGTGAGTCGGGTGCGGGGCCGACCGGCCCCGCACCCGAGCCGTTGGGGGACGTGCGCCGACCACTGGGGTCCGTAGTCAACTGGGGAGTTGTAGTGACCGACGTATGCGAGAAGACCGACCAGATCAGCGTGCTGATCGCCGATGACCATCCGGTCTACCGATTCGGGTTGAGAACACTGCTCAACGACATCGGCAGGCTGCGCGTCGTCGGCGAGGCCAAGACCGGCACCGAGGCGCTGACCATGGCCTACACGCTGAAGCCAGAACTGGTCCTGATGGACGTGAACCTGCCTGGCGTCACCGGGATCGAGGTCACCAAGACCATCGCGAGCCGGTGTCCGGGTACGGCGGTGATCATCGTGACCATGCTCGACGACCGGGACGTGTTCTTCTCCGCGATCCGGGCCGGTGCCCGCGGTTATCTGCTCAAGGGCGCCAAGTCCGAAGAGGTCGAGATGGCCATCCAGATCGTCCGCTCCGGTGGGCTGGTGTTCGACTCGCAGGCGTCCAACTGGGTGATCGAATACCTGACCAAGCCACCGGCTTTCGGCAAACCGTTCCCGGAACTCACCGACCGGGAACGCGCCGTGCTGGAGCTGATCGCGGACGGTCGGGGCAACGCGGCGATCGCGCGGGAGTTGGGCCTGTCCATCAAGACGGTGCGCAACTACCTGTCGCGGATCTTCGCCAAGCTGCACCTGGTCGACCGGACGGAGGCGGCCGTGCAGGCCCGACGGGCCGGGCTCGGCCACTGATGTCCGACGTGCGGCGGGACTCCCTGGGCTCAACTCGGCTCGGGGAGCCCCGCCGTGCCGCATTCGTCCGATCGGTCGAACCCGCCGACGATAGTCTGGCCCGATGAAGCTTCGACCGGGGTTCAAGCTTCCCGCTCCGGCGGTGCTCGGTGTCATCGTCGCGGCCGCGCTGATCCTGGTGTTCGGCACGATGGCCGCGGGGATCGGCCAGACCAGCCAGTCCCGTCCACTGGACGCCTTCGCCGTCGTGCTGCTGGCGCTGTCCGCGGTGACCACGTTCGCGACGCGGCGTGACGGGCCGGTCTGGGCGCTGGGCGCGACGACCGTGGTGGTCAACACCTACCTGCTGCTCGGCTACCCGTTCGGCCCGGTGCAGCTGTGCCTGATCCTGGTCACCTACCAGGTGGCGCGGCAGCGCCCGCTGCGCATCTCGGTACCCGCCTGCCTGCTCGCCGCCGTGATCGCCTCGGTCACCATCGCGGTGCGCCTGAGCCACGGCAGATTCGACTCCTCCGGCCTGCTCGCCCTGCTCTGGACCGCGTGGATCGTACTGCCGTGGTCGGTCGGCGCGCTGCTGCACGTCACCTCGGTGGCCAGGGAACGCACCCGCCAGGAGTTGGTGTCGCGGGTGGCGCTGGAGGAGCGGATGAAGATCGCCAGCGAGGTGCACGACGTGGCCGGGCACGGGTTCGCGGTGGTCGCCATGCAGGCCGGGGTCGCGCTGCTGGTGTTCGACGAACAACCCGACCAGGCGCGCAAGTCCCTTGAGGCGATCCAGGCCATCAGCACCAAGTCCCTGACCGACCTGCGTGGCATGCTCGACACCTTCCATCCCGCCTCGGCGGGCGCCACCGTGCCGTTCGTGCGCCTGCCATCCTCCGATGAGGACAGTGCTGACGCAGAAGGATTGGCCGGGCTGGCCGGTCTGGTCGACCGGATGCGGGCCGGCGGCCTTTCCGTCGAGCTGGAACTCGCGCCGGTCGAACCCGTGCCCGAACGCGACGTCGCCAGCACCGCCTACCGGGTCGTGCGGGAGTCGCTGACCAACGTGCTGCGCCATGCCGGCCCGACCACGGCGCAGGTGTGCGTCGGCCGGGTGGGCGATCGGCTCGTGGTGCGGGTGCGCGATCATGGCGTCGGCGCCGGTCACGGTGGCGCGGTCGAAGGTCGGGGGTTGGTCGGGATGCGCACCAGGGTCGAGGCCGTCGGTGGCAGCTTCACCGCGGGCACCGTTGTCGATGGGGGATTTCACGTCATGGCCGAACTGCCGCTGCCGAAGGGTGCCCGCTGATGGACAAGCCGATCGACGTCGTCATCGCCGACGACCACGGCGTGGTCCGGATGGGGCTGCGCGCGCTCGTCGACCGCGAGGAGGACATGCGCGTCATCGGCGAGGCGAGCAGCGGCGCCGCGGCGCTGGACCTGCTGCGCGTCAAACGTCCCGATGTGCTGTTGCTGGATATCAGGATGCCCGGCATGGACGGGCTGGAGACGCTGCGCCGGATCAACGCCGACCCCGACCTCGCCGATCTGCGCGTCATCATCGTGACCACGTTCGAGATCGACGAGTACGTGTTCGAGGCGCTCCAGGCCGGTGCGGCCGGCTTCATCCTCAAGGACGCCGCGCCGGGCGAACTCGTGCGGGCGGTGCGCGTGGTGGCCGCGGGCGAGGCACTGCTCTCGCCGTCGGTGACCCAGCGCGTGGTCGCGCAGTTCGCCAGGAAGGTCACCCCGGGCGCGGCCCCGGTCGACAGCCTCGACGAGCTGACCGACCGGGAACGGGAAATGGTCGCCTGGGTGGCCACCGGCCGCTCCAACGACGAGATCGCGAGCGAACTCGTGCTCAGCCCGGCCACCGTGCGCACGCACGTCGGCCGGGCCATGGTCAAGCTGCGCGCGCACTCGCGCGCGCAGCTCGTGGTGATCGCGGTGCGGGCCGGACTCAGCGTCGACCGCTGAGTCCGGCCCGCCGTCAGCGCTCAGCTCACGGCGACGGGCTTGCGGGTGAACAGCGAGACGATGCCGATGACGCCGGCGACGACCGCGATCACCATGGCGATCCACTGGATCCAGGTACTGGCGAAGGCGCCGAAGTGACCGGCGTCGGTCAACAGCGTGCCGATGCCCTTCTGCTGGAGGCCGCCGAAGAGAATGAAGGCCGGGGCGATGAAGCCGAGGATGATGATCCAGCGGGCCCTCGCCGCCAACAGCAGCACCAGAATGCCGGCCACCGCGAGGATGGCGCCACCGGGCGGGAACTGTCCCTTGTAGTTGGCCAGCTTGACAAGGTAGTCCTGGACGAAGATGGCAAGTCCGGCGACGATGTTGAACCAGCCGTTCCAGCGCAATGCCGGCGCCGCTGTCTTCTTGTCCGCGCTCATGGCGTTTGTTTCTCCTTCTCTTTCTTTCATGGGTCGATAGGAAAACGTGGCGTGCGGGTCAGGCCACGTCGCGGCGGTTGAGCAGAATCGCGCTGATCCCGACGAACACCACCAGGTAGCAGGCGAGCACGATCGCCGCCTGGGTGCCGCTCACCGCGGCGGTGATGCCGGGCGTGCCCCCGTCCGCACCCATCGCCGGCACGCCCAGCGCGGCCGCCAGTGAGCCGGCATTGGTGCCGGGGAAGAACTTCTGCAGCCAGTTGATGACGCTGATGGTGGAGGCGAAGGCGCGCAGCAGGTTCTCCACCGCGAGTGCCCACACCAGGCCGAGTCCGACGGCGATCGCGGTGCCGCGCAGCAGGAAACCGAGGAACATCCCGCCCAGCGCCCACATGGACACGATCAGCCAGCCGCCACCGACACCGCGCAGGATGTCGCCGAACGCGGGCCAGCTCACCGCCTTGTCCGCCATCGACGCGACCAGCAGCGACGCCGCGCCGTCCAGGATGAAGGTCAGGATGACGACGCCGAGCATGATCACCAGCACCGCGCCGACCTTGCCGGCCAACACCGCGCCCCGGCGCGGTCCCTGGGTGAACATCACCTTCACCGTCTGCCAGCCGTACTCGCTGCCGACGGTCAGCACGCCGAGGATCATCGCGAGCGCACCGGCGAACAGCGGGAAGCCCGCGATCGCGGTGGACGCGAGACCGCCGGGCAGCGCAGAGGAGATCGCCCGCGCCGCGCTCTCGCCACCGGCCGCGCCCGGCCCGGCCGCGATGCCGCGGTAGCTCAGGTACGGGAAGACGTAGCCGAACAGCAGGGACAGCACCACCCAGACGGCCACGATCAGCCAGAGCGCGGTCCGCTTGCGCAGCTTGAACAGTTCCGCGTTGAGACTCGCGAGCATCACACACCTCCCTTGGTGGTCGTCAGTTCGGCCTGGGGTTCGTCGGTGACCTCGAAGAAGATTTCCTCGAGCGAGCGCTCGATCCAGTGCAGCGTGCTCACCGCGATCCCGGCCAGCACCAGTTCGCGGTTGATCCGCACCGCGTCGGTCGGCTTGGCGTTGAGCCGAAGCGCGTTGTCCGCGTCCATGACATTGTCGGCGCCGATGAGCTGCGCGACGATCTCGCGCGCCTGCGCCAGCGGTTCGGCCACCACCTCAAGGGTCGCGGTGCCGCGCAGTTCGTCCACGGTGCCCTCGCGCACCAGCTTGCCGCGCGCGATCATGCCGACCCGGTCGCAGATCTGCTGCACCTCACCGAGCAGGTGGCTGGACAGCACGACAGTGTGCCCGTCGCGGCCGAGCTTGCGGATGAGCCTGCGCATGTCGGTGATGCCGGCCGGGTCGAGCCCGTTGGTCGGCTCGTCCAGGATCAGCAGTTCCGGGTCCTTCAACAGCGCGGCGGCGAGGCCGAGGCGTTGCTTCATGCCCAGTGAGTACTTGGCGAACTTGTCGCCGCCCCGGTCGGTGAGGCTGACGATCTCCAGCACTTCCTCCACGCGTGCGTCCGGCACCTTGCAGTAGCGCGCGAACGTGCGCAGGTTGTCCCGGCCGGACAGGTACGGGTAGAAGGCGGCCGACTCGATGAGCACGCCGATGTTGGGCAGTGCCTTCGGGTCGCCCGGTTCGGCGTCGAGGACGCGCACCGTGCCGGAGGTCGCGCGCACCAGGCCGAGCAGGATCCGCAGAGTCGTGGTCTTGCCCGCGCCGTTGGGACCGAGGAAGCCGTAGATCTCGCCCCGGCGCACAGTGAGGTCGAGCCGGTCGACGGCACGGTGCTCGCCGTACCGCTTGGTGAGAGCATGTGTCTCGATCAGGTTGTCACCCACCACTACAGCCTGGTGCAGCGCGGGCGATTAGTCGTCAGCGTGGCGGCGGCGATCGCGCTACGCAGGTTTGCGTACCCTCACCTACCCAGCTGACGGCCGCACGGCGGATGGCTACGTGTCCACGCGTAGCGATCAGCGATCACCGGCTCGGCGGCCGTGATCGGCGTCCTCGTGCCCGACCTGCGGTGGACAGCGTCACCGACACCCGGTTGCTGTCCCATCGCTCGCAGGACCAAGGGCTCACGACCATGGGATAGGCCGGTGTCAGTCTTTCCTCAGTGCGACAGGGCTCACCCGGCAGCATCAGCGTCGATCGTCGGAGGGGCATCAATGTTGGCGGCTGAATCGAAGCGTGGTGGACATGAACCGGTTGGATCCGTTTCCTTCTCGTCACACCGCGGTAGGTCCCGGCAGGGACCCGAGCGGAGGCAGCACCAGCGGTGACTCCGTTGCGGCACAGTGGCATCCCTCGGGCTGGCACTCGCGTCCCACCTCGCAGCAGCCGGACTGGACCGGCCCACGCATCGGTTGGGTGCGTGAGGCCCTCTTCGGCCTGCCCGCGCTGGTCACGATGACCGATGTGGACGCTCTGCACACGCAACTTCGCCAGGTGCAGGCGGGTCTCGGGTTCATCCTGCAGGCGGGGGACTGCGCGGAACCGTTCGGCAGCGAGGCAACGCAGGGCGCGGGCCGCAAACACGACCTGCTCGGCAGAATGGCCACCTCGATCAGCGCGCACACCGGGCTGCCGGTCGTCACGATCGGACGGTTGGCAGGCCAGTTCGCCAAACCGCGCTCGCAGCCGACCGAAATCGTCGACGGCCGCCAGCTGCCCTCCTTCCGCGGTCTGATCGTCAACGGCGCGGAACCCAACGAGGCGGCACGCCGGGTCGACGCGTCCCGGCTGTTCGACGCCTACGACACCTCCCGCGACGTGTTCACCGAGCTCGCCAGGCTGACCGGCGGACCGTCGCGTGTGGATGGTGCGGACGGACCTCCGGTCCTGTGCACGAGCGCGCCGTACGGGCACACCGTCGAGCAGGGCGGTTTCTGGCGGCACAACGGACTGTGGGCCAGCCACGAGGCGCTCATCCTCGACTACGAGGAACCGCTGACCCGGCGCGACCCGGACACCGGCAGATGGCTGCTCGCCTCCACCCACCTGCCGTGGGTCGGCTACCGCACCAATCACGCGGACGCGGCGCACGTGGAGTTCCTGTCCGGGATCGCCAACCCGGTCGCCTGCAAGGTCGGCCCCAACACCGACCTGGACGAGCTCCTGCGCACCTGTGCCCGGCTGGACCCCGGCCGAGTGCCGGGCAGGCTGACGCTGATCTCCCGGCAGGGCAGCAAGAATGTGCGCGAACGCCTTCCCGAGGTGGTGCGCGCGGTGCGGCGGGCCGGTCATCCGGTGGTGTGGATGTGCGATCCCATGCACGGCAACACGGTCAAGACGCCGTTCGGGCTCAAGACCCGCTACTACGACAACATCGCCGACGAGCTGCGCGGTTTCTTCGACGTGCTCGGCGATCTCGGCGAGTGGCCCGGTGGCGTGCACCTTGAGGTCGCCGCGGACGACGTCACCGAATGCGTCGGCGGCACGACGCGGCTGGCCGACCTGCCTTCGGCGTACCGGTCGCTGTGCGATCCGCGGCTCAATGACGAACAGTCGCTGCGACTGGCAGGTGAGATCAAGGAGTTGCTCACCTCGGCCGCCGGCAGCGACTCCGACACCACCAGCCTGCTGGCCGGGAACATCTAGGGAGACGACGGATCGATGCGGACCCTGCTGATCGACAACTACGACTCCTATACCTACAACCTCTTCCAGCTCATCGCTGAGGTGAACGGTATCGAGCCGACGGTCGTCACCAACGACGTGTCCCCGACCAACGCACCGGACCTCGACGAGTTCGACAACATCGTGATCTCGCCCGGCCCCGGGCATCCCGGCCGGCCCGGCGACTTCGGCATCTGCGCCGACGTGATCGCGCGCACGCGCATCCCGCTGCTCGGCGTGTGCCTTGGCCACCAGGGCATCGCGGTCGGCATGGGCGGCACCGTCGATCCGGCTCCGCAGGCCCGGCACGGTCACCTCACCAAGCTCAACCACGACGGTGCCGACCTCTTCGAGGGCCTGCCCGAGCAGTTCATCGTGGTGCGCTACCACTCCCTGTGCGCGGTCGAGCCGCTGCCGGATCGGGTGGTCGCGACCGCGTGGGCCGAGGACGGCGTCATCATGGGTCTCAAGCACCTCGACCGGCCGCTGTGGGGCCTGCAGTTCCACCCCGAGTCGGTGGCCAGCGAGTACGGCCGGGAGTTGATGGGCCGCTTCCGCGACATCACCGTCGCGCGCAACAACGGCAAGCGCGCCCCGCTGCCGCCCACGACGATCTCGCTCGCGCCCACCACGACCGCGCCGGCCAAGCCCATCGAGCAGCAGGCGGACAAGCCCTCGTGCGTGCACTACGACCTGCACGTGCGCACGCTGGACTTCGCGGCCGACACCGAGGCGGTCTTCGACGCGCTGTTCGCGGGATCGTCCAGCGCGTTCTGGCTGGACAGCGCGCACGTCGAGCCGGGTCTCGCCCGGTTCTCCCATCTCGGCAACGGCGCGGGACCGCTCGGCGAGACCGTGCGCTACCACGTGGGCGGCGAGCAGGTCACCGTCACGCCCGCGGACGGCACACCGCGCCAGGTGCCCGGCACCATCTTCGACTACCTGCGCACCGAACTCGCCCGCCGCGAGGTGCACGCGCCGGAGCTGCCCTTCGACCACACCTGCGGCTACGTCGGCTACTTCGGCTACGAGCTGAAGGCCGACTGCGGCGCCAGCAACGCGCACCGCTCGCCCAACCCGGACGCGCAGTGGATCTTCGCCGACCGGACCGTCACTGTGGACCACGAACTCGGCCGCACGTACCTGCTGGCCCTGCGCGAGCGCACCAGCGACGGGAGCGGCCAGGACAACAGCGAGAACGGCGCGGAGGAATGGCTGCGCAGCGCGGCCGACACGCTGGTCGCGCTGCCGGCGTGGGAGCCGCCCGTCCGGTTGGCCATCACCTCGGACATCACCCTCGTCGAACCGTGGCTGACCCGCGACCGTGCCCAGTACCTGGCCGATGTCAAGGCGTGCCAGCGCAAACTGCTCGACGGCGAGAGCTACGAGATCTGCCTGACCAACTCGGTGCGCATTCCCGCCGACGGCACCGGGCTGGACTACTACCGCAGGCTGCGCCGGTCCAATCCCGCGCCCTACGGAGCGTATCTGCGCTTCGGCGCGATGGAGGTCGCCTGCTCGTCACCGGAACGGTTCCTGCGCGTCGACCGCAACGGTGTCGTGGAGAGCAAGCCGATCAAGGGCACCGTCCGGCGCGGGGAAACCCCCGAGGAGGACCGGCGACTGGCCGAGGAGCTGACCACCAGCGCCAAGACCTTCGCCGAGAACCTGATGATCGTCGACCTGCTGCGCAACGATCTCGGCCGGGTGTGCGAGATCTCCAGCGTGCACGTGCCGAGCCTGATGGCCGCCGAGACCTACACCACCGTGCACCAGCTCGTGTCGACCGTGCGCGGCATGCTGCGCGACGACGTCAGCACGATCGACTGCGTGCGCGCCTGCTTCCCCGGTGGATCCATGACCGGGGCGCCGAAGCTGCGCACGATGGAGATCATCGACTCGCTGGAGACCACCGCGCGCGGTGTCTACTCCGGAACGATCGGCTTCCTCGGCTGCGACGGCACCGCCGACCTCAACATCGTCATCCGCACCGCCGTGCTCAACGACGGCGAGTTCCAGGTGGGTGCCGGCGGGGCGATCGTGCTCGACTCCGACCCGGTCGAGGAATACGAAGAAATGCTGCTCAAGGCCGCTGCGACGCTGCGCGCCCACTCGGCCCTGAACAGCAGGCCAGAAAAGAACACTGATGGCCTGCACCGCTAGGGACCAGAGAGGAGGCGCGGCATGAACTTCGCCGCAGACCTCGAAGAAATCGCGCTACACAACGGCTGGGGCCCGCGTACCGCCTACGTCACCGAGGACGGTGAGTGGACCTACGGGGAGCTCTACCAGCTCGCTGGGCGTGCCACCAACTTCCTGCAACGGCAGGGCATCGGGCTGGGCAACCGGGTGCTGATCGCGCTGCCGGACGGCATCGGCTGGGTGCTCGCCTTTCTTGGCGTGACCAGGGCCGGCTGCACGGCGGTGCCGGTCAATCCCGACCTCACCGCCGAGGACCACCAGTTCATGGCCGACGACTGCGACGCGGCGCTGGTCATCACCACCGAGGAGTTGGCCAGCCGCTTCGCCGCGGGCCAGGTCGTCACGGTCGAGAAGCTGCTCGCCGAGATCGAGCGCGCCGACTACTCGCCTGCCGTGCGCACCAACGTGCCGCTGTACGTGCACTACACCTCGGGCACCACCGGGCGACCCAAGGGCGTCGTGCACCCGCAGCGCAACCCGTTCGCCTACTTCGAAACCGTCGGCAAGGCATGTCTGCGTGCGGACGCCGACGACGTCACCCTCTCGGTGTCCAAACTGTACTTCACCTATGGCTTCTGCAACGCCATGGTGTTCCCGCTGTTCTCCGGCTCGGCCACGGTTCTTGTCAAGGGCAGGCCGTCGCCCGCGACGGTCGGCGAACTCGTCGCGCGGCACGGCGTCACCAAGCTCTACGCGGTGCCGTCCTGGTTCGCCCGGATGACCGCGGAGGGGGAGCCCGGCTACTTCAGGTCGGTGCGCACCGCCTTCTCCGGCGGCGAGCGGTTCACCAGGGCGATGACCGACCGCGCCGCCGACTTCCTCGGTGCGCCCGTGCTCAACCAGTTGGGCGCGACCGAGATCGGCTGCGCCGCGACCGCCAACACCGTCGTGTACAACACACCCGGCACCATCGGCCGCGTCGTGCCCGGCTACGAGATCGAGTTGCGCGACGGCCAGGGCAACGTTCTCGGCGACGAGACCGAGGGCGACCTCTGGGTGCGCGGCGCCTCGATGATGTCGGGCTACCTCAACCGGCCCGACGCCACCGCCGCGGTGCTCGTCGACGGCTGGCTGCGTACCCGCGACCGCGTCGTCCGGCACCACGACGGCACCTTCACGCACATCGCGCGCACCGACGACCTGGAAATGGTCGGTGGCATCACCATGTCGCCGATGGAGGTCGAGGACGTTCTCGCCACGCACCACGCGGTGCGCGAGGTCGCGGTCGCCGCGGTGCCCGACTCGATCGGCGCGACCAAACTGCGCGCGTTCGTGGTCGCCGAACCCGGCCGCAGCGCGGCGGAGCTGGAATCGGAACTGATCGCACTGGCCAGGAGCAGGCTCGCGGCGTTCAAGGTGCCGCGCTCGGTGGAGCTCGTCGACGCCCTGCCGCGCACCTCCACCGGCAAGCTGCGCCGCTTCGTGCTGCGCACGCCTGCCGCGGCCGTCCCCCCGCAGGCACAACGTCCGCTACCGGAAGGAGCGAGTGATCATGCCGAAGTCCGCAGCTGACCGGACCTTCCAGATCGGCCAGATGTTCGACAACGCCGCGCGGCACAACGGCAGCGTGCCGGTCGTGCTCGACCAGCCGCTCCAGTTCGTGCCCGAGCGCGGTACCGAATGGACCGTCGCGAGCATGGCCGAACTTGTCGCGCAGACCTCGGCACAGCTGTGGGCGGCGGGCGTGCGGCCCAGCGAGCGGGTGGCGATCTACAAGACGAACAACTTCGACATCGGCGTGCTCGCCTGTGCGGTGGCGCGGATCGGCGCGGTGCCCGCGCTGCTCTCGCCCGCGCTCAAGCCGGGGATCGTCGCCGAGCTGTTGGTGCGCATGGACAAGCCGTGGCTGCTCATCGACTCGGACAAGATCGACGCCGCGTTCGAGGGCATCGCGCCGACCGAGTCGGTGCACCAGGTGCTGCTCACCGCGGGCCGGCCGGTCGAGGGCACCACGCCGCTGTCGTCCTTCGGCAGCCCGCAGCCGCGCCCGGCCGTCGTCCTGGACCCGCGTCAGCCGTCGCTGATCACCCACAGCTCCGGCACCACCGGCGTCCCCAAGCTCGCCGTGCACTGCGCCGAGACCCTGTACAACCGTTACGTGCCGCAGAAGATCATGGCGTGGCCGATCCGCCGCAAGGAAGCCGCTGCGCTGTGCATGACGTTCGTGCACTCCCGCTTCTACAACGCGCTGCGGGTGTTCCTCGACTACGGCAACCCGCTGATCATCGCGGCCGACCACGATCCGGAACACATCGCGCCGCTGTTCGTGCGGATGCGCCCCGGCTTCGCCGAGACCCACCCGAACACCTACATCGAATGGGAACAGCTCGTCGACGCCGAGCACCAGCCGCTGTCCAGCGTGCGGGTTTTCGGCACCACGTTCGACGCCATGCACCCGCGCACCATGATCGCCCTGCTGGGCGCGTCCCGGCGCCGTTCCCCGCTGTTCTGGCAGCTCTACGGCCAGTCCGAGACCGGCCCGGTCTGTTTCCGCTGGTTCACCCGGCGCGGCCTGGCCAAGGGCGACGCGCGCTGTGTCGGCATCCCGGTGCCCTGGTTCGTGAAGGTGCGCGTCGCCGACGAGGACGGCAACCGGCTCAAGCGCGGCCAGGTCGGCCGGATCGAGGCCCGGCTGCGCGCCCGCGCGTTGACCTACCTCGGTGAGGAGCAGCGCTACGGCGACGTGCTCAAGGACAACTGGTGGCAGATGGGCGACATGGGCTTCCGCGGCCGCTGGGGCGAGGTCTATCTGCTCGACCGCGAGGTCGACCAGATCGAGTCCATGCCGAGCAACCTCGAGGCCGAGGACGTGCTCATGACGCGGCTGCACGAACTGCGCGAGGTCGCCATCATCGCGGGACGCTCCGGCGAGCCCGTGCCGGTGGTGTGCACCAAGGGCGAACGCCCGCTGGACCTGCAACGCTGGCGCAACGCCGTCGCCGACCTGCCGCTGATGGCCGACCCGGTGCAGATGGCCTTCGACGACGTGCCGAGGACCTCCACCTGGAAGGTGCAGCGACCGGAACTGGTTCGCCTGCTGCACAACACGAACACGCACTGACCACAACGTTGGCTCGCTAGGCTGGGCGTACCGGCCGGTGATCACCGGCCGGAAACCCTTTTCGATTGGAGTCCTGTTCCATGTCCGACCCCCGGATCAACCTCGGCACCGCCTGGCCCGCAGGCAAGAAGGCAATGGCGGCGCTGGGCGCCGGCATCGCCCAGTCCGGTCTCGACAAGACCCTGATCGAGCTGATCAACATCAGGGCCTCGCAGATCAACGGATGCGCGTTCTGCCTGGACATCCACACCAAGGACGCGCGCGCGGCAGGCGAGACCGAGCAGCGAATCTACGCGCTGTCCGCGTGGCGGGAAACCCCGTTCTTCACCGAGGTGGAACGCGCCGTGCTCGCCCTGACCGAGGAGATCACGCTCATCGCCGACGGCGGCGTCGACGACGAGGTGTTCACCGAGGCCGCCAAGCACTTCGACGAGGAAACCCTCGGCAAGGTGATCATGGCGATCATCGACATCAACTCCTGGAACCGCCTCGGCGTCACCCAGCGCCTGCCCGTCGGCGGCTACCAGCCCGCTGTCAAGAGCTGACCTCCCGTACCAGAAGGGCCGCTTCGCATGACGTCCGCTGAACACAACGTTCCGGTACTCGTCATCGGTGCCGGACCGGTCGGCCTCGGTGCCGCGCTCGCGTTGCGCGCCACCGGGCTGCCGGTCACGCTGTTGGAGGCCGAACCGGAGGACCGGGTGCGGCCCGGCAGCCGCGCGCTGTTCGTGCACAACGAGTCGCTGCGACTGCTCGACGCGGCCAGCCCGGGGCTGGCCGCGCGGATCGTCGAGCACGGCGTGGTGTGGCACACCAAGCGCACCCTCTACCGAGGCCGCCAGGTGTTCGCGCGGACGTATCCGCCGGCCCCGCCGGGAAAGCTGCCCAGGTTCACCAGCCTGCGCCAGATCGAGACCGAACGCCATCTGCTCGCCGCCTGCCGCGACGCGGGCGTGCGGATCATCTGGGGGGCACGGGTCACCGACGTCGTGCCGACCGACCGATACGTCACCCTGTGCACCTCGGACGGTCGGCAGTTCGTCGCAGGCTATGTCGTCGCAGCGGACGGTGCTCGCTCGGCCATGCGCAAGGGCGTCGGCATCGACTGGCAGGGCAAGCGTTCCGAGGGCTTCCACGTGGTCGTGGACGTCGCGGACGCCGGCGCCGACATGATGCCGCTGGAACGCGTCTTCCACTACCAGCACCCCGAACTGGACGGCCGCAACGTGATGCGCGTGCCGTTCGCGGGCGGCTTCCAGGTCGACGTCCAGTTCAGCGAACACGACGACGTCGCCGACTACGCCGAACCCGAGGCCGTGCGCCGCTGGCTGCCCAGGGTCATCGACCCGCGCTACGTCGACTCGGTGCTGTGGGTGTCCAAATACCACTATCTCCAGGTCGTCGCCGAGTCGTTCATCGACAAGGACAAGCGCGTCCTGCTCGTCGGCGAGGCGGCCCACCTGTTCCCGCCCTTCGGCGCCCGGGGCATGAACAGCGGCTTCGCCGACGGCTTCGCGGCCGCCAAGGCCATCTCCGCGGCCTTCGCCACCGCCGACCCCGCCGCCGCGGCCGCCGCCATCACCGGTTTCGACACCGATCGCCGCGCGGCCGCGCACTACAACAGCAACGCCGCCGGTACCGCGCTGGCCCACATGCGGCCCGTCAGCCGCGCCCTGCGCCTGCGCCAGCGCACGGCCGCCGCGCTCGCTCCGCTGGTGCCGCCGTTCGGTTCCTGGCTCGAACACTCGCCCTACGGCCCGCGAACCGCCCCGCCCACCAACGTTTCCGGCAAGTACTGATTCGAAAAAGCAAGTCCGGCGCCTTGGAGAGGCGCCGGACTTGTTTGTGTGCGGGAGAACTAGGCGGTCGGGCGAAGCCAGTCGGCGCCCAGCAGCAGGGCCACGCTGACAAACTCGATGGCGCAGGTGGCCATGAGGACGCCGGAGAAACCCAGACCACCGAGCGCGGAAACGAGCTGGGGGCCGAGGCTGGCGCCGCCGATCAGGGAAAACGTGTAGAGGGCGACGCCGGCACCGCGACTGGGCCCGGACAGCGTGCCGACCAGTTCGGTGAGGCCGGGGGAGACCACCGCGATGGCGCCGACGAAGACGAACATGAGGGCGCCGATGGTCAGCAGGGCGGAGTGGCCTGCGAAAGCCAGGCCGAACACCGCGATCGCGGCCAGCACCATGGCCAGCGCGGCGCGCAGCGTGGGCCGGATCTTGGCGAGCACGCCGGCCAGGAACGGGATCGCCACCATCACCGGCAACGCGCTGGCCCGCAGTTCCAGCAGGGCTTCCGGCTTGCCGACGAGCGAGGTGGGGCCGTGCAACTGCAAGGCCGTGTAGACCGCGACGAAACTGCCCAGCACGGGTACCACGCCGAGGTAGATCAGCAGCAGCACCGGCCGCGCGACCAACCGGCCCATGGACGCGAAGTAGCTGGCCAGGCTGCGGCGGGCGCCGCCGAGCAGGTCGGGGAGCATGACGCCGCGCAGGCTCGCGGCCAGCAGCGCGACGATCGCCGCGTTGATGCCGAACACCCAGCGCCAGCCGCCGAGCGGCAGCAGCGCCTGGGCCACGAGCTGACCGGTCACCGTCGCCGCGACCATCGCGGTCACCAGGCAGGTCAACGCGATCGAGCGCCGGGCGGGTTCGATGCGTTCGCTGAGATAGGCGAGCGCCGCCGGGGAGAACCCGGCGGCGCCGATGCCCTGCGCGACCCGGCAGAGCAGGCCGATCGGCAGGGAGGGAGCGAACGCGGCCGCGGCGGTGGCCACCGCGAGCACGGAGAGCCCGGTGACCACCACCCTCCTGCGGCCGTAGCGGTCGGAGAGGGGACCGGCCACCAGGAAGCTGGCCGCGTAGGCGAGGCCGAACGCGGTCGTGGTCCAGGTGACCGACGTCGGTGTGGTGTGCCAGTCCTTGGCCATGGCCGAGAACAGTGGCAGTACCAGGTACATCTGGCCGACGACCAGCAACCCGGTGAGCGTCATCAACGTGGCTGTGCGAGCGAAAGGAGCCGTGTTCACCGGGGTGCTGGTCGTCAGTGTCATCAGGTTGCCTCGATCAATTCGCGGTCGTGTTGTGCCACACCTGGAGGCTATCGTTGGTGATGTTCACCGCGACGATGTCCAGGTGGCCGTCGCCGGTGATGTCGGCCGTGTCGAGGTCGGCGACCGCACCGGTGGTGGCGAAGGTGGTCTGGGCGGCGAAGGTGCCGTTACCCTGGTTGACCAGGACCGAGAAGCCGGCGCCCTTCGAACCGGGAGGGGGCGGCGGGCCGCCCGGGTCGCGGTTGGCGTTGGGGGCGACGCTGGTGATGATGTCGAGCTTGCCGTCGTTGCTCAGGTCGGCAAGGGTCATCCGGTTCACGCCAGGAGCGATCGGGTAGTACTTGGGCGGCAGGAAACCGTCGCCGCAGCGGTTGCCGATGAGCACGTCGGCCTGCTGGTTGACCAGGTCCGCGGTGACCGCGCTCTGCACGCCGTTGCCGGTGAGGTCGCCGACCGCGACGTCGTTGATGGACTGGCCGGCCGCGTAGTCGCGGGCGGGGCGGAAGGTGCCGTCACCCCTGCCGATCAGCACGCTCAGCGAGTCCTCGACGCGGCCGAAGTTGCCGGTGATGATGTCGGGGATGCCGTCGTGGTTGACGTCGGCGATGACCATGCCCTGCGGGCCGGGGCCGACCGGGTAGTGGTGCTCGGGGCCGAAGGTGCCGTTGCCGTTGTTCAGGCGCACCGACACGTCGGCGGCGAAGTTGTTGCCGGTGATCAGGTCGAGCCGGCCGTTGTTGCGCAGGTCGGCGGTCTTGACGATGTCGGGACCGAAGCCGACCGAGATGACCTGCGGGGTCGGGTTGAACGTGCCGTCGCCGTTGTTCTTGAAGATGGCGACGTAGCCGACCGGGTTGCCGCCGGAGACGATGATGTCCGGACGGTGGTTGCCGTTGAGGTCGGCCACGGTGACGTTGAAGTTGAACCGGTAGGGCAGGTTCGGCATCTGGTAGTCGACGCGCGGGGCGAAGGTGCCGTCCTTGTGGGCCATGAACACCGAGACGACGTTGGCGCCGCCGCCGGTGATCACGACGTCCTGCAGTCCGTTACCGGTGAAGTCGCCGTGGTCGATGGCGAAGTCGCGGGCACCGACCGGCAGGGCGTAGGACGCCGGGTCGGCGAACTGCGGCGCGACCACGGGCTTGGCGGCATTGGCCGCCGCGGCCGGAGCCCAGCAGTGCCCATTGCCGGCGGCGTTGTTGTTGCTCGACTGGGCTGCTATCGCGTAGCCGCCGGTGGCGATGGCGGCCGCGACCGCCGCCCCCAACGGTAGTAGTTTCCACATCGTCTTTCGTTTCATGGACGTCTCAATGTCCTTCCCTGTCGGGGCCCTCCGTTTCGGTGCGGGGCACCGGTGGAGGCAGGTTTCGCCACGATCCTGACGCGCGGAAATCCCGTGGTCAGGGGTCAACCGTCTCGGCCGTTTCGGGAATCGGCCTACGCCTGTCGGGCCGCTGCGAGTGCGGGCATCGGGAGTGCGCGGGCCAGCTCGGCCCACCACTGCCGCCAGGCCGCGGCGCGGGTCGGCGCGCCTGCGGGGACGGCGCTGCCGACCCAGCTGCGCACCGGCCTGATGCCGTGCAGGGCATTGACCAGCCAGGCTTCCCGGCCGGCGAGATCGGCCAGCCTGGCGCGCCTGCGCCGCACGGTGATGCCGCGCGCGAGCGCGGCGCGTCGGATGAGTTCGGTGGTCACGCCGGGCAGCACGCGCAGGGTCGTGTCGGGCGCGCACAGCACGTCCTCGTCCCACCACAGCAGGCTGCTCGTCGCGCCCTCGAGTACGAAACCGGACGGCGTCACGAGCAGTGCCTCGTTCGCGCCCGCCTCGATGGCCTGCTGGCGCAGCGCGCCGAGCAGGTCGAGGTCGGGGCCTTTGCGGCGGGGCGCCTGCCGGGCGTCGGGGCCGGTGTGCACGAGCACGTCGACCTCGCTCGTGCGCGGCGGCGCGGGGCGCAGCCGTAGCCGCAGCCCCGCGCCCGTGACGAGTTCGGCCCTGGGGAACCAGACCCCGTTGCGGGGCAACGTCTCCCGTAGCGCGTGCCAGAACTCGGCGACCTCGTCGGGATCGAGGCCGGCGCTCGTACAACTGGAGCGGAAGCGTCGCTCGTGCAACTCAAGGCCGCGCACGGTGCCGTGGTCGAGCAGCCAGGAGTCGGCGACGAGCAGCGGTTCCCCCGCGTCCCGAGCCGGCACCAGCCCGACACCGGGCCGCCAGCCCAGCAGATCGGCGGCGTCCACGAGTCAGCCGATGGGCCGTGCTTCGACGAGGCTGAACGCGGTCTCGGTCGGCACCACCCTGGTCAGTTCGTAACCACCGGCGCGCAACACGTCGGCGTACTGCTCCTCGCTGCGCACGTTGCCGGTCATGGTCACCGACATCACCAGGTCGAAGTTCTTGACGAACCGCGAGGTCTTCTCGTTGCGCACGAACTCGGCGACGACGAGCCTGGCCTTCGGCGAGGTCTCCCGGCACTTGTTGAGCAGCCGGATCACGGCGGCGTCGTCCCAGCTGTGCATGACCTGCTTGGCCACGTAGGTGTCCACACCGGACGGGACGTCCTCGAAGAAGTCCGCGTCGTGCAGGCGCAGCCGGCCGGAGCCGATCAGCGGGGCGAGGTCCTCGCGCTTGCGCGCCTGCTCGATGACCGGTGCGACGTCGACGAGCACACCGCGCTCGATGCTCGGGTAGGCCCGCAGGATCGCGCCGATGTACGTGCCGGTGCCGCCGCCGAGGTCGGCGATCACCTTGTTGTGGCCGAACTCCGGATAGGACGCGGCGACCAGATCCGAGAGCGCCTCGGAGAAGTCGCGCATGGCGCCGTTGAACACGGCGTCGGCCTCCGGGTGCCGGGCCAGGTAGCCCCACAGCTTGGTCTCGTAGGCGATCTCGAAACCGGCCTTGCCGGTGGCCAGGCCCTCACCGAGCCGGCCCCACGCGGTCCACAGCCAGCGCGAACCGACCAGCTGGGCCATGTTGTACTGGGATCGGGGATAGTCCTTGCGCAGCAGATGCGACAACCGGGAGTTCTCCATCAGGTCGGGCTCGACCTCGCGGAAAACCCCCTCCTCGACCAGCAGCCGGAGCACCTTCCCCAACTGCACCGGGTCGACGCCGGCCCGCTCGGCGAGTTCACCGACGGACATCCGCCCCTCGGCGAGCACGTCGGCGATGCCGTACTGTGCGGCGACCGAGATGCACAGCGCGACGGTCGGGAACATCAGCTGCGAGAGGGCGAATGCGTCCGCTGCGTCCTGGGCACTACTCTCGCTCATGCTTTCCGCCCTGCTTCCTTCGTCGCCCGGCATCGGGGCGAGATCAGTACTGGCAACAGCTTTTGCCATTCGAGCGTCTGGCTTCGCTGTTCCCGAGTCGTGGGGCAGCGGTCATCAGGGGATGGGATTCTGGCGGCGTGCGGGCTGGGTGACCTCGGACGCGTGAATTCCCATGCGCGAATTCCCAGCACACCCGGTCTGTCAGTCCCGCTGCTCCGGGACGCTTTCGTGACACCGTGTTGGCAGGGCGCCGCCCGGTGCCAGTTCCCGAAAGGTGTGGGCTACGGTGAAACCCGAGTCTTCGTCGTTGCCGGTGTTGCCCCGTGACCGGCCGCACCCGTTCGACCTGCCCGCCGAGTACCAGAAGCTGCGCGCGGAAGCGCCGATCAGCCGGTTCGTCTGGCCCAACGGGATCGAAGGCTGGCTGGTGACCACCTACGAGCCGATCCGCAGCCTGCTCGCCGACCCCCGGCTGAGCATCGACCGCGGCGGGAACATGCCGCCGTCGCTGGCGATCGGGCGCAAACCGGTGATGATGCCGCGCTCGCTGGTGTCCATGGATCCGCCGGAGCACACCAAGTGGCGGCGGCTGATCATGCGGGACCTGACTCCCGGCAAGGCGCGGGCGCTGCAACCGAAGATCGAGGCGATCACCCAGGAATACCTGAGCGCGATGATCGCCGGCGGTTCACCCGCCGACCTGCTGCCCTCGCTGGCGTTTCCGGTGCCCTCGCGGATCATCTGCGAACTGCTCGGGGTGCCCTCGGAGGACCAGGAGTTCTTCCAGCAGCAGACGCACGTGCGCAGTTCGGTGTCCAGCACGCCGGACGAGGTCGACGACGCGACCATCGCGCTGACCGACTATCTCGCCAAGGTGGTCGCGGGCAAGAAGCTGCATCCGGTCGATGACCTGCTCAGCCATTTGGGTGCCGGCGAGATCGACGGCGAGCCGGTGTCCGAGCTGTACATGGTCGGCATGGCGATGCTGTTGTTGTTGGCCGGGCACGAGACGACGGCGAGCACGATCGGCATCGGCGTCGCGCACATCATGGGCGACGACGCTCTCGTTGCCGCTGCGCGTGATCCCGAGCAGGTCGACAAGCTCGTCGAGGAGGTGCTGCGCATCCACTCGATCATCCAGTTCGGCGTGACCAGGCGGGCCACTGACGACATCGACATCAACGGCGTGCACATCGCCAAGGGCGAGTGGGTCACCTGCCTGCTGGCGTCGGGCAACCGTGACGAGTCGCAGTACTCCTGCCCGCACGCGATCGATCCGAGCCAGGCGTCCACCGGACACCTGACCTTCGGCTACGGGGTGCACCAGTGCGTCGGAATGAGCCTGGCCAGGGTCGAACTGCGGGTCGTGCTCAACGCGTTGTTCACCGCGCTGCCGCACCTGCAATCCCTGCGGCCGGTGACGGAACTCCCTTATCGCCAGGACATGTTCGTGTACGGCCTGCGGGAGCTGCCCGTCCGCTGGTAGCTGTGCGCTGATGTTCTGTCACGGGTTAACGTCCTGCCACGTTCGCTGGTTCGCTAATCTGGACACATGACGCGTGCTGCCGAAAACGCCCAACGCACCACTGTCACACCTTCCGAAAGCTCTGCCAGATCAACCTTGAGACCACGGTGGGTGGTGCTGGGCGCTTCGGTCGCCGCCGCCGTGCTGTACGGCTGGGGCCTGAGCCGAGGAGTCACGCACTACTACTACAGCGCCGCCGTGCGCAGCATGACGTTGAGTTGGCACAACTTCTTCTTCGGCGCGTTCGACCCGTCCGCCTCGATCACCACCGACAAGCTGCCCGGTTCCCTGTGGGTGCAGGCGTTGTTCGCGCGTGTTCTCGGCGTGCACACCTGGGTTCTGCTGCTGCCCGAACTGCTTGCCGCGGTGGCCACCGTGCCGTTGCTGTTCGGCGCCGTGCGGCGCTGGGCCGGACCGCGGGCCGGATATATAGCGATCATCGTGTTTGTGTTGACTCCAGCGGTGTTCGCGACCGCGCAGGTCAACATCCCGGACACGCTGCTCGTTCTGTGCACGGTGGCCGGCGCCTACGCGGTCGTCCGCGCACTGACCTCGAAACACTATTGGTGGCTGCTGCTCGCGGCCGGTTTGGCAGGTTTCGCCTTCCAGGTCAAGATGACCGAGTCGCTGCTCGTGCTGCCCGCGCTCGCGCTGGCCTACCTCGTCGGCGCGGACAAGCCGCTGCGGGCGCGAATCCTGGCCACCGCCGGCTATCTCGCGGTCGCGGCCGTCCTCGCGTTGTCCTGGATCACCGTGTTCGCCCTCGTTCCGGCGAGCAGCAGGCCGCGCATTGACGGCAGTGCCAGCAACTCGGTGTGGGACATGGTCTTCGTCTACAACGGCATCGGCCGCACCGGGTCGACCACGGCCGCGCTGTCCGCGTTGTTCGCCGGACCGACCGGGCCGCTGCGGCTGTTCGACTTCATGGTCGGGGGCGAGGCATCCTGGCTGATCCCGTTGGCCGTCGTGCTCGGCGTCGCCGGACTGGTCCTGACGCGGCGCGAAGGCCGGAAGGTCGTGGCCGGCTGGCTGATGTGGTTGGTGTGGCTGGGAGTCTGCGTGGCCGCGTTCAGTGTCGTCGGCGAGATGCACCCGTACTACACGGTGCTGATCGTGCCGGCCATCGCCGCGCTGGTCGGCGCGGGCGGCGACCGCGCCGTCTCGGCGTGGAGGTCCGGGGAAGGTCCGAGTTGGATGAGTTGGACGTTGCCGGTGGGGGTGGTGCTCACCGTGGCGCTGGCCGTCGTGTTCCTGGTGCGAGTGCCGGTCGGGCTGGGCTGGGTGGTGCCGGTGACCGTGGCCGCCGGAGTGGTCGTCGTGCTCGCTTTCCTGCTGCGCGGGCGGTCGTTTGCCGGCAACCGCGCCATGACCGGCGTGACCGCGGCCGCTGTCGCGGTGGCCGTGCTCGTGGCGCCCTCGGTGTGGTTGTTCAGCACACCCTCGATCTCCGCGACTCCGGTCCGCGCGGTCGATCAACTGGCCGGGCCGGCCGCGTTCATCGCCGCCGACGAGGCCAAGCAAGGTGGCGCCGGGACGATCTCGGGTCCCGATCTTGCGCTGCTGCGCTACGTGCACGCACGCGACGGGGGTGAACGCTTCGTGCTGGTGACGGCGAGCGCGGCCACCGCGTCCGCCTACGTCACCGCCGGCCAGAACGTGTTGCCGCTGCTCGGGTTCAGCACCGAATCGCCCGGTCCGACCGCGGCTCAGCTGACCGACATGGTGCGGGCCCACCAGTTCCGCTTCGTGCTCATGGTCACCCAGCCCCACGCGCGCGGCAACGCGGCTGTCGTGCAGAACTGGGTGAGTGCGCACTGCCGCGTCATGTCGAAGAAGGAATACGACCCGTCCGGCCTGCCGTCCCGGGACCCGTGGGCCCCCAAACTCCACGACTGCGTGGCAGGCTGACCGCACACCCGTGCTGGCGATGACTGGAGTCCCTTTGCCGAGAGGACATTTCATACATCAATTGCGGGATTTGAATGGTCGGCAGGCCGAATACCATTCTCGGTATGGGGCCTGTCAAGGGAACAATTCGACGCGAAACTCAAGCCGATCCAGCATCCGACGATGATTCTTCCGCCGAACGGGAGCCCGAACCGACCGGTTCCGGCTCCCGTTCGGCGGTTCTCGGGGCAACCGTCCTCGCGGCCGTACTCTACGGATGGGGGTTGAGCCGGGGCACCACGGACTACTACTTCAGCGCGGCCGTGCGCAGCATGACGTTGAACTGGCACAACTTCTTCTACGGCGCCTTCGACCCGCCCGCCTCGATCACCACCGACAAACTGCCCGGTTCCCTGTGGGCGCAGGCGTTGTTCACCCGCGTTTTCGGCGTGCACACCTGGGTCATGCTGCTGCCGGAACTGCTTGCCGCCGTCGCCACCGTGCCGCTGTTGTTCGGCGCGGTGCGCCGCTGGGCGGGGCCGCGCGCCGGATTCATCGCGATCGGCGTCTTCCTGCTCACCCCGGCCGTGTTCGCCACGGCACAGGTGAACATTCCGGACACGCTGCTGATGCTGTGCATCGTCGCGGCGGGCTACTGCCTGACGCGCGCGCTGACCTCGGCCAACTGGGGCTGGCTGGTCGGCTCCGCGCTGCTCGTGGGTTTCGGCTACCAGGTCAAGATGACGGTCGCGCTGCTCACGTTGCCCGTGTTCGTGCTCGCCTACCTCGTCGGCGCGGACAAGCCGCTGCGCACCCGCGTCGTCGCGGTCACCGGTCAGGTGGTCCTCGCGCTGGCGGTCGCGATGTCCTGGGCCACCGTGTTCAGCCTCGTCCCGGCCGGCAGCAGGCCGAGAATCGACGGCAGTGCCACGGACTCGGTGTGGGACATGCTGTTCGTCTACAACGGGATCGGCCGGACCGCGTCGAGTCAGGCCACCGAGATGGCCTCGGTGTTCGCCGGTCCGTCCGGCGCGCTGCGGCTGTTCGACGTGAAGGTGGCGGGCGAGGCCAGCTGGCTGCTGCCGCTGGTCATTCTGCTCGGCGTGGCCGGGTTGTGGGCCGCGCGACGCGGCGGACGGCGTGTCGTCGCGGGCTGGCTGATGTGGTTGGGCTGGCTTGCGATCTGCGCGGTCGCGTTCAGCCTGGTCAGCGAGATGCACCCGTACTACATGGTGTTGATGGCGCCGCCGATCGCCGCGCTCGCTGGTGCCGGCATCGACGCGGCCTGGACAGCATGGCGAGCACGTGCGCCGCTGGCCTGGCTGCTGCCGGTCGGTGTCGGGCTGAGCGCGGTGTGGGCCGCGGTGGTGCTGGTGCGGGTGCCGACCGGGCTCGGTTGGCTCGCCGCGGTCATCGCGGTCGCGGGCGGGGTCGCGGTCGTCGCGCTCGCAATCGGACAGTTCCAGCAAAACAGGCAAGGCGCCCTTGTCGTGGTCGCTACCCTCGCCAGCGCCGTCGCGCTCCTCGCGGGGCCGTCGGTCTGGCTGTTCAGTACGCCCGCGCTCGCGGCCAACCCGGGCCGCGCCGTCGATCCGGTTGCCGGACCGCCCGCTTTCGTCAATGCCGACGGCGGCGACAGCGTCTCCGAGGACCAGCCGATGCTCACTTACGCGCGGGCGAATTCCGGTGGCGAGCGATTCGTGTTCGCGAGCAATCTCGGCATCACCGCGGCGCCCTACATCGACGCGGGCGAGAACGTCATGTCGCTGCTCGGCTTCACCGGCATCTCCCAGGCGCCGTCCTCGGCGCAGCTCACCGACCTGGTCGCGACGCACCAGTTCCGTTACGTGCTCATGGTGGCCATGCCCGATCCGACCGCCAGCATGACGGCCATCCAGAGCTGGGTGCGCGCGCACTGCCGCCTGGTGCCGCTCAGCGCCTACAACAAGTCGGGCAATACCGGCGGACAGTGGACGAAACTCTACGACTGCCGGTCCTCGACGTAGACGCGAATACGTCCCACTGCGGACGACGTGGCCGACGGAGATCAATAGTGTGAAGGGCGCGGATCGGGAAGGCCGGTGCTTTCCAGGCGAGTACGCTGCTGCGTGATCAGCCGTCATATCGGCACCGGCCAACAGCTGATGGTCCGTGTTCATCTGTCGGACAACGAGTTTGTCGGCTTTGTCGCCGAATATGGGAGGCGGAAGTGTTCCAGGCGCATGGAATCGCGCGTAAATCCCTCCGCGCGGGCGCGCTGGCGGCGGGCGCGGCGGGTCTACTCGCTCCGCTCGCCGCGCAGGTCCGCGTCGGCCGGGCCGCGCAACCGCTGACCGACCGATGGGAACAGGTGCCGGTGGCGCCACGCGGTTCCACGCTGTTGGGCATCAGCTTCCGGCCGAGGCAGGCCGAGACGTTCGGCCTCGACGTGCAGCACAGCCTGCGCGATCTGCTCACCTACCCGTTCCACCTGATCCGCTTCGGCGCTTACTGGAACCAGATGGAGCCGACGCCGGGCAAGTACTGTTTCGACGAACTGGACCGTGAGATCGAGGCAGCCGAGGCCGCCGGCAAACACGTCATCGTGTGCGTCGGCGCGGTGAAGGTGTTCGGTTATCCGGAGTTCTTCGTTCCGGACCACTACCTGCCCGAGCCGCTGCGCGAAGGCCGGCTGGTGAAACCCGCCGAACACCAGCGATTGCTCGACGGTGCCACCGAGTTCATCACGCGCGTCGTCGACCGCTACCGCGACCGCGAGTCCATCATCGCCTGGCAGGTCGAGCACGAGGCGACGGACCCGCTCGGCATGGAACACTCCTGGCGGCTGTCCACGGATTTCGTACGCTGCGAGGTCGACACCGTGCGCAGCGTCGACCCGAGCAGGCCGGTGATGCTCAACGGCTTCCTGCCCACCTCGGTCGCGGTCGAGGCGCAACAGTGGTGGCGAACCCGCGACCAGGGCGACTCTCTCGTGGTGGCGAAGCAACTTGCCGACATCGTCGGCATCGACTTCTACCCCCGGCACGCCGTCGCCGCGCTCGGCTCGGCCTCCGCCTACTTCGACGGCAGCCGCAGCCCCTGGCAGCAGACCCGGCGACGCGAACTGTTCGCCTGGGCCGCCGAGGAACCGGGCCGGGAACTGATGGTCTCGGAGGGCCAGGCCGAACCGTGGGAAGCGGTCACCGAACCGCCGAACCCGCGCAACAAGGGCATGCGCAGCTGCCTGCCCGAGCACCTGATCGAGAACTACAACCAGTGCATGCACTGGAACCACGAGGTGCCGACGCGGATTTCCGCCTACCTGTTGTGGGGCGCGGAGTACTGGCTCGTGCGCGACCGCGACGGCGACCCGAGCTACCTGCGCGCGTTCGCGCGGCTGCTGCACGACAGCTGATCGCCGGCCGGCCCGTTCGTCCCGGGCCGGTCGGTTCAGCGGTTGCGTTCGCGGTAGTCGAAGATGGCCGCACCCGCGATCAGCAGCACCACCGTGAGTACCGCGATCACCACCGCGTCCACCAGCGGCCCGGTTGTCACCACCTGGTGATAGCCGGGCAGGCCGGTGTAGAAGGCGGCGCGGTTGAGATCGACCACGTACTGCATCGGCATGAGGTGCGCGAGGAAACTCAGGAACGGCGGCAGCCCGGCCAGCGGCACGAGCACGCCACCGAGCACGTACTGCGGGATGATCAGGAACTGGAAGATCTGCATCGCCGAACGCTGGTTGGGCAACACCGCGATGGTGGCCAGTCCGAACGCGCCGCCGAGCAGACAGCAGGCCAGACACGGCAACAACATGCGGCCCAACTGTTCCGGTGAGAACCGCACCCCGAAGATGACCGCGAACACCACGACGGCGACGCCCTGGAACACCGCGACCAGGCTCTCGCCCGCGATCTTGCCGATCACCAGCGTGAGCCGGGAGACGGGCGTGACGAACAGCGCCTGGGAGAAGTCGTTCTCGCGGTCCTCGACAATGGAGATCATGCCGGCCGCCGCGGACTGGAACAGCGTCGCGGCGAGCACGCCGGAAAACGCGAGGGTCACCGCGTCGAGCCCGGTGACCCTGCCGACCGTGGACTGGAGCACGTTGCCGAGGCCGGCGATGAGCAGGATCGGGAACACGAGGTTCACCGCGAGCCGAGGATAGTCGCGCACCAGTTTGAGCACATCGCGCTGGGCGATCATCAGTACCGCCCACGCCTCACGGGACGCGCGGAAGCTCCTCGGTGGCGCGGGGGAGAGGTCGGTCATTTCTTCGCCGCCCGTTCCAGCAACAGCAGGTAGGTGTCCTCAAGCGTCGGTTGCACGACCTGGAACCGGGTGAGTTCGGTGCGCAGGGCGCTCACCACGCGTTGCGCGTTGTGCTCTCCCAACGGCACGTGCAGCGGCCCCGGGCTTTCTGCGCCGCCCTGCGCGGTGAGGCCCAGGGCGGCCAGTTCGCGGCGCAGCCCGTCGAGGTCGACCGCGTCGAGCACGAGTTCCGGCTGGGTGTAGCGCGCCTTGACCTCGGCCGGGCTGCCGCTCTCGATGATGTGTCCATCGGCGATCACGCAGATCGAGTCGGCCGACTCGGCCTCCTCCAGGTAGTGCGTTGTGAGGAAGACCGTGGTGCCGAACTCGGCGCGGACCTGCCGCAGGTACGCCCAGAGGCTGCGGCGGCTCTCCGGGTCGAGGCCGGTCGTGGGTTCGTCGAGGAACAGCACGCGCGGGTTGTGCAGCAGCGCGCGCACGATCTCCAGCTTGCGCCGCATGCCACCGGAGAGCGTGCGCGCCCGTTTGCCGAGCTGCTCGGCGATGCCCAGCACCTCGGCCAGCGTGCGCACCTGGTTGCGGTACGCCGCCGGCATCAGCCGGAACGTGGGCCGCCACGGATACAGGCCGTAGAGCACCGCGTGCATGCGGATGTTCTCCTCGGCGGTGAGGTTCAGGTCCAGCGACGGCTGCTGGAACACGATGCCCAGTTCGCGTCGGACCATGGCCTGCTCGGTCGCGAGGTCACGCCCTGCGATGCGCACCTCACCCGCGGTGGGCGTGAGCGTCGTGGTCAGAATGGACACGATCGTGGTCTTGCCGGCGCCGTTGGGCCCGAGCAGGCAGAACACCTGGCCGGTCGGCACATCGAAGGAGACGTCGCCGACGGCGTCGCGATCGGCGCGGTGGTACCGCTTGCGCAGATGCCGCACCTCGATGGCGTTGTGCACCACCGGGTTCGCGATCGGCTCGCGGGACGTCTCAGGCGCTCGCGCGCTCGTCATGCCGTACTCGCAACCTTCGGTAGGTGGTGTCCAGGCGCAGGATCCGCGCCAGTCCGGCGACCGTACCGGTGACCAGGTCGACGAGCAGCTTGGGCAGGTACGGTGCGCGCACCTCGCGCGTGAAGTCGCGCATGAACAACGAGAGGTTCACCGGGTTGGGCAGCAGCCTGCGAGTGGAACGCTGCGCCTTGGCCATCTCGGCCGCGGTTTCCAGCAGCGCCTGCATGTCCAGTGCGGGCCGCGTCTCCACCAGCACCCTCGCCTGGGCGGTGCCGGGATTGACGAAGCTGTGCACCGTCCCGGGTGGAATCGCGACCGTGTCACCTGGACCGGCGAGCCTGCGCCGGCCACCGAGCCGGAACCGCAGCTGTCCTTCGACGACGGTGAAGGTCTCTTCCTGTTCCGGATGGACATGGCTGCTCGGCACGCGTCCACCAGGGGCGAGCAGCAGTTCCCAGGCCAGCAGCTCGCCGCCGGTCTCGTCCGCGGTCTTGTGGATCACGATCTGCTCACCGCTGATCGGATTCTCGATGACCTGTCTGGTGGCGGTGATGACGGCCTCCTACCTCACCTGTCTGGCCCGCCCAGCTTAGCCAGCGGGACGGGCCAGATGCATCGATCGACGAGCTTATTCCGGATCTACGAAACAGTGCTGATCCAACCCGGGCGCCTACGTCAGCTGACGTAGGCGGTCACAATTCATCGGGTGTTCAGCTGCCGATGCCCTGGGCGAAGGAGAAGAACCGGTAGGGGTCGTAACGCCGCTTGACCTGGAGCAGCCTGCCGTAGTTCTCCGCGTAGTAGGCACCGCGCCAGTCGGTCAGCCGAGAGTCGATGAAGTTCACCTGGTCCTCACCGTCGCCGTAGCGCTGCGCGACCGCGAAGCCGCGGTCCACCCAGGTGTCCAGCGCGGACTGCTGGTCCGGCGTGGCGGTGAAGTTGAACAGGCCGGCGGCGAAGGTGAAGTAGTGCTGGGAGGTGCGGTGCACGTACGCCGTTGCCGTGCGCGGCACCCGGTTGACCGCGCCACCGCCCAAGCCCCAGCTCATCAGCCGCAGCTGTCCGGTCGACGGGGTGGCCTCGAACGCGGTGAGCAGTTCGTTGATCGCGGTGCCGTCCAACGGCCCGGCGAGCAGCCTGCCGCGCTGCGCCATGTAGTTGTCCCTGGGCAGCAGCGCCTCCGGGTTGCTGCCGGTGCGGTGGCACTCCTGCACGGTCTTGGTGGCGCAGTTGAACTGCTGCATCATCGCGGTGTGGTAGCTGGTCGGATTGGTCGTCCTGCTCACCGGCGCGGTGCCGACCGCGGCGACGAGTTCGTCCAGCAGCGGGGTCAGGCCGTTGGGGTCGGCGCCGAACCAGTCGCCGGTCAGCATCACCGTCGGCGCGCCGCCCGCAGCCGGGTTCATCTCGATGACGGTCAGGTTCGCGATGAGGTCGTCCGGGGCCTGCTGCGCCCACGGCAGGTGCGCGGCGATCACGTCCGCCGCGGCCGCCCACGGCCAGATGAGGCTGAACGTGACCACGTTCGTCACGTTCGTCGGCCGGATCTCGTACCGGGTGACCACACCGAAGTTGCCACCACCGCCGCCGCGCAGCGCCCAGAACAACTCCGGCTCCCGCGTCGCCGAGCAGTGCACCAGCCTGCCGTCCGCGAGCACCACCTCCGCGCTGACCAGATGGTCGCTGGCCACGCCGAACTTGCGCATCTGCGGACCGATCCCGCCGCCCTGCAGGTAGCCGCCCGCGCACACGGTCGGACAATTGCCGGTCACCGCGGAAAGCCCGTGCGGCGCCAACGCGGTCAGCAGGTCGACGCCCTGCACGCCGGGCCCGATGGCCACCGTGGACGCGCCGACGTCGATCGAGTTGAACCGGGACACGTCCAGCACCAGACCGGTCGTGGTGGAGTAGCCCGCCGCGGAGTGGCCGCCGCTGCGCACCGCGAGCGCGATGTCGTTGTGCTGGGCGAACCGCAGGCAGTCGCGGACGTCCTCGACATCCTCGGCATAGGCGATCGCGGCGGGCGAAATGCTGTCGAAGCGGCCCGCGTCGAGCTGTTTGGCGACGGTGTAGTCGCTGTCGCCCGGCAACACCAGGTCGCCGCGTAAGCACCGCCGCAGCCGCTCCCATTCCAGCGCCCGCACCCCGGACGCGCCGTCCGCGCCGTTCGCGGCGGCCGCGCTCGACGCCGACGGCAGCGCGGCGCCGACGGCGGCCAGTCCGATCGCTCCGATACCCGCACGCAGAAAAGTCCTTCTATCGACCATGATCTCGCGCTCCCTACCACCCGGCTCGTGACGGCACGAGTCTGGCGAACGGCGCGCCCCCGACGCGAGATCGGAGCGCGAACTCGGGACGGAATCCCAGCCTGCCGGGGAATCGCGCCCCACCGGGGTCGGGGCGCGTGCCTCCGCGCAGGTCAGCTGCTGCCCAGCCGGCCGATGACCGGGGCGGTCAGAACGGTGACCGCGCCGCTGTCGGCGAGCGAGCAACCGACGGCGACCGATTCCCACCGGGGGTGGGACGGCTGACTCACGACGTCAGGAAGTCGCGTGGCGAGCCTTGATGTCAGGAAACAGACGTGATGACCGAGCCGGAGGTAGCAGTGGCCGCGCAGGGCGCCGACGACACTGAGGAGTCGAACCGCGAACTCGTTCGACAGATCACCGACAAGATCGTCAACGGCGGCGATCTCGCCATCGCCCGCGAACTGTTCGCACCGGACTACGTGCTGCACAAGCCGGGCCTGTCGTTTCCGCGCGGACCCGAGGCGTTCAAGATGGCCGTTCGACAGTGGCGGGACGCGTTTCCCGACTACCACGTCGAGACGCAGGCGCTGATCGTCGAGGGCGAATACGTGGTGAACCGTTTCGTGGCAACGGGAACGAGCCAGGGTGGCCTGATGGGGATGCCGCCGACCGGCAAGTCGTTCACCGTGTCCGGAACCGAGGTGCACCAGGTGGTCGGCGGGCTGGTGGTCGAGTCCTGGCTCGCCGACGACCTGCCACGAATCCTGACCGAGGTCGGGATCATGGCGCCGGTGAACACCGGCGGAAACCAATGGACCTGAGCGAAAGCGCAGCTGGAGGGAGGGTGATCCGATGACCGAGCGTCCACTTGTCCTGTTCGATGTGGACGGTGTGCTGATCGCGAAGGACGAGTTGCGCAGGCTGCCCGGTGCGGCCGAGGCACTCGCCCAACTGCGACACGACGGCGACGCCGTGCTGTCGCTGGTCACCGAGGCCGACGAGGACGACGCGCGGTTCCGAACCACCAAGGTCGGGCTTGAGCGCTATCTCGACTTCACCGTCGGCGTCTACGGCTCCGGCCAACCAGCCGACGCGCGGGAGAAGGCCGAACGCGCCTACAACGCGGCGTTCCGCACGATCGGCGTCTGCGCCGACTCCGCCGACGCCGTGCGGCGCATCTCCTCGGCCGCCGACGTTCTCGTCGCGGTCGCCGCGACCGAGCAGGCTGCCGCGGAACTGCGCGCCGCGGGCGCCGACCACGTCGTCGCCAGCCTCATCGACCTCGTGCCGCTCCTGAGGGCCGCGCGAGAGGACAACCCCATCCCTGCCGCACAACGCGGCGACCGATAGCTACGCACGGAACAAGACACGGGAGTCGTGATGACAGCGGTAAAGCCAGAAGCTCGCGTCGGCGTCGGGAGCGTGTGGATCTGGGGAGACAACGCGTTCAAGCAGCAGGCCGACGGCACCACCGAACCCCGGCTGCTGCCGGCCAAACTGGACGGTCTTGACGACGTCGTGACGGTCGTCGGCGGCGGTGGGCACGGCGTGGTGCTGCGCACGGACCGGTCCCTGTGGTCCTGGGGCCGCAACGACCACGGCCAGGTCGGCGACGGCACCAACGAGAACCGTTCCGAGCCCGCGAAGATCGAGGGCATCGAGGACGTCGCCATCCTCTCCGGCGGTGGCGGCCACACCCTGGCCATGACCGCGGACGGCACCGTCTGGGCCTGGGGCCACAACGGACGCGGTGACCTTGGCGACGGCACCACGGACAACCGCAGCCACCCGGTGAAGGTGAAGAACCTGACCGACATCGCCACGATCTCCTGGGGCGGCGGGCACAGCGTCGCGCTCGGCCGGGACGGCACTGTGTGGACCTGGGGCCACAACCTGTTCGGCGGCCTTGGCGACGGCACCACCGAAACCCGGCTGGAGCCGGTCCGCGTCGACCTCGCCGACGTCGTCGAGGTGCACGGCGGCGGCGGACACACGCTTGCCAAGACCGCGGACGGCACGCTGTGGGCGTGGGGCCGCAACGACCGTGGCCAGGTCGGCGACGGCGGCAACGACACCCAGCTCAGCCCGGTGCGGGTCAAGGGCCTCGACGGTGTGACGATCCGTTCGTTCATCGGCGGCTACTTCCACAGCCTCCTGCTCGACATCGACGGCAACGTCTGGTCCTGGGGCAACAACGACAGCGGTCAGCTCGGCGACGGCACCTTCACCAACACCAACGTGCCGGCCAAGGTCGAGGGCATCACCGGCGTCGTCGCGATCGCCGGTGGCGGTGGCCGCAACGAGTTCGGCCCCGGCGGCCACACTCTCGCGCTGCTCGAAGACGGCACCATCCACGCCTGGGGCCTCAACGACGCCGGCCAGCTCGGCGACGGAACCACCGAGAACCGCACGCACCCGGTGCAGGTCAAGGGTTTGACCGACGTCCAGTCCATCGTCGCCGCGGGCGGCTACAGTATGGCTCTGGCCTGACCGAGCTGAATCAACGAGGGGTCTCCCATGACGGAAGCTGTTGTACAGGCACGCCATCTCAGTGTCACCGCCAAGGGCGGCCTTGAAAACATGGTGCTGCGCACCACCAGGCTCGCCGAACCCGGACCCAACGAGGCCGTGGTCCGGGTCGAGGCGGCCGGGGTCTCCTACGGGGATCTGTTGCTGCGCATCGGGGTCATCCCCGGCGGACCGAAGACACCGTTCACGCCCGGCTACGACTTCGCGGGCGTCGTCGAGCAGGTCGGCCGGGAGGTGTCCGGCCTCGCGGTCGGCCAGAACGTGGCCGCGCTCGTGCCGACCGGTGGGTACGCCGACCGCGTGCTCATCAACGCCGACCGGCTCGTGCCGCGCCCGGACGGTGCCGACGCGATCGAGTCGGCGGCGGCCGCGCTGAACTACTTCATCGCGCACCAGATGCTGCACCGGGTCGCCGAAGTCAAGGCGGGGCAACGCATCCTGGTGCACGGCGCGTCCGGCGGGGTGGGCATAGCCTTCCTCGAACTCGCTCGCATGGCAGGCGTCGAGTGCTACGGCACGGCATCGGCGCCCAAGCACGGGCTGGTCAGCTCGCTCGGCGCGCACCCGATCGACTACAAGGGCGAGGACTTCGTCAAGGTGATCCGCTCGCTGCCCGGCGGCACCGTGCACGCGGTGTTCGACCCGATCGGCGGCGGCCACTTCAACCGGTCGTCCTCGGTGTTGGCCAAGGGCGGCATCCTGGTCGGCTACGGCCAGAACGCCGCGCTGGTCGACGGCAAGCCGAACAAGCTCATCGGCGCGCGCGGGTTCCTCGGCGGGATCCTGCTGCCCAACATCCTGCCCAACGGCAAGCGCAGCGTCTTCTACAACGCCTGGAGCCTGGAGAAGTCGCACCCGCACGCCTACCGCGAGGACCTGGCCGCCGTGCTGCGGCTGCTCGCCGAGGGCAAGGTGCGCCCGCCGGTCGCGCGCACGCTGCCGCTGGAAATGGCCGCGGACGCGCAACGCATGCTGGAAAACGGTTCGGTCACCGGAAAGATCGTGCTGACCACGGGAGACTGACATCGCAACCACACCCGAGGCGCCCCATCGCGCGCCTTCCGAGCGGGGCAAGCGCCAGCTGGTGGTCGTGTTCACCGGGCTGGCGCTTGCCATGTTGCTGGCGTCCCTCGACCAGACCATCGTGGCGACCGCGCTGCCCGTGATCGCCTGCCGGCTGGGCGGCCTGGACAACCTGTCCTGGATCATCATCGCCTATCAGTTGGCCACCGCGGTGTCCTCGCCGCTGTGGGGCAGAACCAGCGACCTCTACGGGCGAAAGCGGTTGCTCATCGCGGCGGTCGGCGTGTTCCTCTCCGGCTCGGCGCTGTGCGGGATCGCTGGGAACATCGGCGAACTCATCGCGTTCCGCGCCGTGCAGGGTGCGGGCGCGGGCGGGATCATCTCCCTCGCCATGGCCGTTGTCGCCGACGTGGTGGCGCCCCGCCAGCGCGGCCGCTACCAGGGCTACCTCCAACTCGTCTTCACCCTCGCCGGCGTGCTCGGCCCGCTGCTCGGCGGCTTGCTGGTGGAGCTGGGCTCGTGGCGCTGGGTGTTCTACGGAAACCTGCCCGTCGGTGCGATAGCGCTGGTGATCATCGCGACCAGGCTGGAACTGCCCGCCGCCCGCACCGAACGTGCCATCGACTACCCAGGCGCGGCCCTGTTCGTGACCGGCGTCGTGTGTCTGCTGCTCGTCACCGAGTTCGGCGGTCAGCGCTACGCCTGGACATCCACCCCGACCCTGGGGCTCGTCGCGGGTGCGGTCGTACTGCTGCTGGCGTTCGCCTGGTGGGAACGCAGAGCGGCGGAGCCGATCCTGCCGCTGCGGCTGTTCCGCAACTCGGTGTTCCTCGTTGTCACGGTCACCTTCTTCCTCGCCACGTCCGCGCTGTTCGCGGTGGTCGTGTTCGTCCCGGTGTTCCTGCAGATCGTCGTCGGGGTGAGCGCGGTCGGTTCCGGTCTGCTGATCCTGCCGATGACGCTGGGCGTCACCGCCGCGACGATCGTCTCCGGCAGGCTGATCGCGCGCACCGGCCGCTACAAGTTCTTCCCGGTCATCGGCCTGGTGATCGCCTCGGTCGGGGTGTTCCTGCTGTCCCGCGTCTCGCCGGGCACCTCGTGGCTGACGGTGAGTCTGTGCATGCTGCTGTTCGGCTGCGGGTTCGGCCTGGTCACGCAGGTCCTCGTGATCGCGGTCCAGAACGGTGCCGAACGCAGGGACATCGGCGTGGCCACCGCGTCCGCCAACTTCTTCCGCTCACTGGGCGGTTCCATCGGTACCGCGGTGTTCGGCGCGGTCTTCGTCGCTGGCCTGTCCGGATACTCCGGTGTGGACGCGCACAGCGTCCAGGCCAGCCCGGGGGCCATCCGCAATCTCGCGGGGCCGGCACGTGCCGCGCTGGTCAACGGGGTGGCGCACGCGACCGATCTCGTCTTCCTCGTCGCCACCCCGGTCGCCGTGCTCGCCCTGCTCGCGGTCTTCCTGTTGAAAGAACAGCCGCTGCGCAACTAGTAGAAAGTTGAGGTCAAGGTGGAACAGCAGCCCACGTCCTTACCGACGCTGCCCCGCAACCGGCTTCACCCGTTCGACCTGCCCCCGGAATACCTGACGTTGCGCGCGGAATCGCCGATCAGCCGCTTCGTCTGGCCCAACGGGCAGCAGGCGTGGCTGGTGACCAGCTACGAGTACATCCGCACCCTGCTCGCCGATCCCCGGCTGAGCATCAACCGCGCGGGCAACATACCGCCGTCGTTGGCCATCGGCCGCAAGCCGGTGATGATGCCGCGCTCGCTGGTCTCGATGGACCCACCCGAGCACACCAAGTGGCGCAAGCTGCTCATGCGCGACCTCACCCCCGGCAAGGCGCGGGCGCTGCAACCGAAGATCGAGGCGATCACCCAGGAGTACCTGACCGCCATGATCGACAGCGGCTCGCCCGCCGACCTGCTGCCCTCGCTGGCGTTTCCGGTGCCGTCCAGGATCATCTGCGAACTGCTCGGCGTGCCAACGGGGGACCAGGAGTTCTTCCAGTACCAGACGCACATCCGCAGCTCGGTGTCGAGCACGGCGGACCAGGTCGACGAGGCGACCATCGCCCTGACCGACTATCTCGGCGGCATCGTCGCGGAGAAGAAGCGCCACCCGGTCGACGATCTGCTCAGCCATCTCGGCCAGGGCGAGATCGACGGCGAGCCGGTGTCCGAGGAGTACATGGTCGGTATGGCGATGCTGCTGCTGCTCGCCGGCCACGAGACCACCGCGAGCACCATCGGCATCGGCGTCGCGCACCTGATGGGCAACGAAAAGCTGATCGCCCGCGCCCAGGACCCGAAGCAGGTGGAGAAGCTGGTCGAGGAGGTGCTGCGGATCCACTCGATCATCCAGTTCGGCGTGACCAGGCGGGTCACCGAGGACATCGAGATCGGCGGCGTGCGGATCGCCGAGGGCGAGTGGGTGTCCTGCCTGCTCGGCTCGGGCAATCGGGACGAGGCCCAGTACAGCTGCCCGTACGACATGAACCCCGACCAGGCCGCGGCACCGCACCTGACCTTCGGTTACGGCGTGCACCAGTGCATCGGGATGAGCCTGGCCAGGGTCGAACTGCGGGTCGTGCTCAACGCGCTGTTCACCGCGCTGCCCAAGCTCGCGCCGGTGCACCCGGTCGAGGAGCTGCGCTACCGCGACGACATGTTCGTCTACGGCCTGCTCGAACTGCCCGTCTGCTGGTGAATCCGGCACAGGACGAGGGCGGATTCCCAGTGTGCGTGGGAATCCGCCCTCGTCTTCGCGTCAGCTGCCGCTGAGCTTGGCCACGACCGGCGCGAACTGGTCCAGGTAGTTCGCGGCGACCGTGACGTAGGAGATGCCCCAGCGCGAACGCCATTCCAGCAGCCGCTCGATGTTCTCCTCGGGACTGCCGGCCAGCACGCTGACCGCGCCGCTCTCGGCCAGTTCGGCCGCGCTCTTGCCGATGAACTTCTGCACCTGCGCCGGCAGGTCCTTGCCGACCGCCATCACGTTGATGTTCAGCTCGATGTCGTCGAACCGGGCGCCCGCGGCCTGCTTGAAGCGCTCGACCACCGCGTCCACCTCCTCCGGCAGCGAGCCCGGCCGCCAGGTGAAGGTGACCGTGTCGGCCTCCCGACCGGCCAGGGCCAACACCTTCGGGCCCGCACCGGACATCAGCAGCCTCGGCGGGTTGGACAGCGCCTTGATCTCGGCGACCGCCTCGGCGAGCTGCTCGAAGCGCTGCTTGGGCGTGCCGAACTCGCGGCCCAGCGTGGCCGCCTGCTCGTCAGCGCCCGGCCGGCCGGCACCGATGCCCAGTTCGAGCCGGCCGCCGGAGAGGTCGTTGAGCGTCCTGGCCTGCCAGGCCAGCTGCTTGGGGTCACGGAACGGCGCGGCGAGCACGAACGTGCCGAAATGCAGCTTCGTCGTGGCCGCGGCGACCGCGGTCAAGGCGGTCAGCGGGTCGTTCCCGGTCACCGGGTCCGGGGTGATCAGCGTGTCGAACCCGTGTTCCTCGGCGCGGCGGGCCCAGGTGGTGAACGTCGCGACGTCCGGCGCGTGGCCCACCATGATCCCGAACCGGAACGGACGATCGGACATGATCACTCCTGACAGTACTCGGAATTTGACCAGCACAATCATGCTATGCACGCGACGTTCACGCGCAAAGAACCGTTAATCCCGAGGCGAGCGGGACGAGTGCCTCTCGCAGCCAGGAAGCAAACTGACGAAAGTTGGCGGTGGAACCGATTGAGGAGTTCGAGTCGGAGGTGAGAGCTGCCTGCGCAAGGGGGGACATCCTCGCCTCGGCGGCGATTCGTCGACTGACGCCTCACCTGCACTGTCAGACAACAGCTTTCGCCGACCGTGCCGGCTCGGCACGTGGAATGAGGATCCCACATGATCGAAGGTGCCATCGAGAACGACCAGTCGTTCGACTTCCCGCTGCCGCGTAGTTGTCCTCTGGAGCCGGCTGACGACTATGTCCTGTTACGGGAGCGGAAGCCGATCGCCAAGGTCGACCTGCCCACCGGCCAGACCGCCTGGCTGATCACCAACCACCGGACCGTCCGGCGGCTGTTCACCGACCCGAGGATCAGCTCGGACCGCCAGCACCCCAACTTCCCGCTGCGGACGAAGATCGAGGCGGAACTGCGGCAGAGCTTCAGCGGCGCCAGCAAGGCGTTGATCGGTCTTGACCTGCCCGAGCACGCCGCACCGCGGCGGATGCTGGTCAACGAGTTCACCGTGCACCGCCTCAACCAGCTCCGGCCCCGCATCCAGCAGGTCGTCGACGAGCTGATCGACGCGATGCTGGCCAAGGGCAACGAATCCGACCTGGTGGAAGACCTCGCCCTGCCGGTGCCGTCGCTGGTCATCTGCGACCTGCTCGGGGTGCCGTACTCCAAGCGTCAGTTCTTCCACGAGCGCACGCAGATCCGGCTGCTGCCCGCCAGCACCGCGCAGGAGCGGGTGGACGCTTCCGCCGAGCTGCGCGCCTACATGGACGAACTGATCGCGGAGAAGGAGAAGGAGCCCACCGACGACCTGCTCGGCAGGCTCATCGTCCGCAACCGCGAGACCAAGGTGTTCACCCGCGACCTGCTCGTCGGCATGGCCCAGCTGCTGCTCGTCGCCGGGCACGAGACCACCGCGAACATGATCGCCATGGGCACCGTCGGCCTGCTCACCCGTCCCGAGTCGGCCGACAAACTGCGCAACGACCCGTCGCTGGCCACCATGGCCGTCGAGGAGATGCTGCGCTACTACCCGATCATCGACAACCTCTCCCGGGTCGCCAAGGCCGACATCGAGATCGACGGCGTGACGATCAAGAAGGGCGACGGAGTGATCCTCTCGCTCGCCTCGGCCAACCGCGACGAGACCTTCTTCGGTGACGCGGACGACTTCAACGTCGAACGCGGCTCGCGCCACCACGTCTCCTTCGCCTACGGCGTGCACCAGTGCCTTGGCCAGAACCTGGCCCGCACCGAGCTGGAGATCGTGTTCACCACGCTCATGCGCCGGATTCCGAACCTGCACCTGGCTGCCGAGATCGACGACATGCCGTTCAAGAACAACGGCACGATCAACGGTCTCTACAAGCTGCCGGTGGCCTGGTAAGCACTTACCATTCGGTCGCCGAACCGGTCGATGACCCGACCGGTTCGGCGACCGTTTGCGTTACAGCGTGGTGCGCAGGGCGCGGGGCTTGAGGAACAGCACGACGACGAAGGCCAGCGCGGCGACGACGGCGGTGACCACGAACACGGTCTGCACCGCGCCCGACACCGCGTTGACCGCATCGACCCGGGCCGCCATCGGCAGCAGGTGGACGACCGACGGGTTGTTCAGGACCGCGCCGGCGCCCGCCCGGGTCGCGGCCGGCGTCAGCTGGTCGGCCAGTCGCGAGGCGAACACCGCGCCGAGCACGGCGGCGCCGACCGAACTGCCCAGCGACCGGAACAGGTTCGCCGACGCGGTCGCGACGCCGTTGTCCTTGCTCTCCACGTCGTTCTGCACCGAGATCACCAGCACCTGCGCCACCATGCCGAATCCGACGCCGAACAGCATCATGTCGAACAGGATGGTCAGCTCGGAGGTGTGCACGGAAATCTGGGCGAACAGCACCGTCGCGACCAGCGTGGTGGCCAGACCGAGCACCGGAAACCGTTTGTAGTGCCCGTGTTTGGCGATCAGCCGGCCGGCCACCACCATGGATCCGCCGATCCCGATCGTCATCGGCAACAGCAGCAGGCCGGACGTCGCCGGGGTCACGCCGAGGACGATCTGGGTGAACGAGGGCATGAACAGCAGGATCGCGGTCTGCATGGCGGTCGACAGGAACAGCGTCGTGACGACGATGAGAAAGATCGGGCTGCGGAACAGCCGCAGCGGCAGGATCGGATCCGGCACCCGCCGTTCCCACCAGGCGAACAGAGCCAGCATGGCCACCGACACCGCGGCCAGCACGATGATCTGCGGGGATTTCCAGGCGTAGCTCTGGCCACCCCACTCAGTGACCAGCAGGATTCCGGTGATTCCGCTGACCAGCAGGCCGGCTCCGAAGTAGTCGATGGAGCGCCTGGCCGGCCGGACGGGCAGCCGCAGGTTCGCCGCGAGCATCCACAGCGCGACCGCGCCGATCGGCAGGTTCAGGTAGAACACCAGCCGCCAGGTACCCACGACGACCAGGAGCCCGCCGAGCACCGGGCCTATCACGCGGCTGAGCACGAACACCAGCTGGAGGTAGCCCTGGTACCGGCCGCGGATCCGCGAGGGCATGATGTCCGCAACGGCCGACATGGCCAGCGTCATCACTCCGCCCGCGGCGGCACCCTGGGCCGCGCGGAACGCGATCAGCTCACCCATGTTCTGGGCCAACCCGCACAGGGCCGAGGCGACCAGGAACATCGAGACCGCGATGAGCAGCAGCCGCTTGCGCCCGAACAGGTCGCTTGTCCTGCCCCACAACGGGGTCGCCGACGCCGAGGCGAGCTGGAACGCGACGATGATCCACGACAGACGGTCGAAGCCGCCGAGATCACCGGCGATCACCGGCAGCGTCGTGGTGACGATGGTCTGGTCCAGCGAAGCCAGGAACATCGCCAGCGCGAGACCGACGAACACGATCACCATTTTTCGCCCGGCCAACTGCGGCGCCACCTGTTCGGAGGTAGCCATGTGCCCTCCTCAGCTCAGGGCAGCACGGCGACCGCCTGCGAGTAGACCGCTCAAGTGTGGCGAACTCGTTGGCACCACGGCGATAGCTGCCCCGATCTTGGGGACACCTTCCTTCTCCGGCTGGGACGCCGCGTCCCAGCGCGCGGAAAAACGTGGGCCCGGCGGTGTGCGCGCACCGCCGGACCCACGTTCGCTCGGTGGGGCTTGAGAACTACTAACACAATGCCTGTTCGGCTCGCGACGCCCAGGCACGCGATCTACGGCGTTGTCGTCGTCCCCGGTACAACAGAGGTACCGGGAACTCCTCCGGCTTGTAGCTCACGCACCTGGACGCCGCTCCCTGATCGAACAACACTGTGTTGGCAGTTCTTAGTTGGCGACCTTCTGCCCGGCGCCCTGGAATGCCTGCACCAGCGCGATAACACCCCAGACCAGGGCGACGACCAGGCCGATCGCCTGCAACGCGGTGCCGATCCACGGACCGAAGTCACCCGGGTTGCCGAGCCTGCTGAAGCCGCCGGCCCCAAGACCGCCGACCGTGATGAACAGCGCCGCGAGCAGACCGACGATGGCGATCCAGCGGAAGCGCGGGGTCACCGTCCAGACCAGGATCGCGGCCACGACCAGGATGATCGGGCCCGGAGGCACCTTGGGGAAGCCGGGCACGCCTACGAGGAACTGCACCAACACGCCGACACCGGCGACGAACAGGCCGGTCGCCTGGAGCTTGGCCGCCGACGACAGCGGAACGGGGTTACTCATGACATTTCTCCTACCATTGTTACGTTGTCCCCGGTGCGGGGCTTTCGGGGCACGACAAAGTCCACAACGGACCCGTGGGTCAGGAGACGGCGCGGGTCAGCGCGAGCGCGGCCGAGCGCGGCCCGGTTCTGCGCGACGATGTCCACGAGATCAAGCCTGACGTACCGACACCGCGCTGTCGTCCGTTATATGTCGTCGATCCAGTACGCAGGGTTGCGTAGGCGCGAATACGAAAGCTGGGCGCCGCGGTTGCTCAGCCGCGTTCCAGGCCGGCGCCGAACGGCTCGCGGGGGAGTTGGCGCAGCGTGCGGATGCCCGCGGTGAGCAGGCCGATGATGCCGCCGATGGTCAGGACGGTATTGATGACCGGCGCGTTGAGCGGGGCCAGCGGGTCGACCGAGGTGAACGTGTCCACCACGACGACGCCCGCGGCGAGCAGGTAGGCAAGGCAGCCGAGGCCGACGACGCGGACGCGCTGCTTCTCCGACCAGTTGGTGAAGGAGGTCAGCCAGGCGAGTCCGGGGAGAATGAGGATGCCGTGCATGGTCGCGGCGTGGCCGGACTTGAACGCGGTCGCGACCGTGTACGCGGCGGCCTGGGAGATGGTGCGGGTGGCGTTGGTGCCGATGCCGATCATGAGCGCGCCGATGGCCAGCGCGACCAGGAACGACACGAAACCGGCGCGGATCGCGAGCCGCATGCTGGGCGGCATGGCCGGGTTGCGCCAGAACGCGCCGACGGCCATGAACAGCGTGGTGATGATGATGACCGCGCCGCCGCCCGCCGCCGTGAAGGCGAAGCGCGCGTTGAGCGCTGTACTCACGTTGAAGTGCGAGGGCACGTGCCGCCACGCCTGCGTGGTGATCACCGCGACCTCCACGACGCAGGCCGCCGTGAACAACGTCAGCAGCACGGCCCTGGTCCGCTCGCGCAGCGGCACGAAGTTCGTCACCCAGGTCAGCGTCGCCACGGTGAGGCCGAACGCGAGACCGAAGTCGAACGGCTTGCGCCACGACACCGGCCCGTCCCACGGCCCGCCGACGACGAGTTGGACACCGAGGTGGAACAGCCCGCTGGCGAACAGCACCGCGCCGATGAGGTAGCAGGCGCGATCGAGGCGACCGGCGCGGGTGTAGTAGGTGGCCAGCGCCGAACCGAGCCGCCGCAACCAGCCCTGCTGTTGCGCCGTGCCGACCTCGCCGGTCGTCGCGTGGACCACCCGCGCACCGCTGACACCCATCACGTTCCCCCTGCGTCAATCGTTACGACGGAGATATTATTGCACGCAGGGAACGATCTGGGACGTCAGCGGTTCAGCGCGCGGTCCACCAGCGCCGCCGCGGCGCCGGTGTAGCCGGCCGGGTCGAGTAGCGCGTCGAGATCATCGATGTCCGGCAGCGCAGCGGCGAGGACGTCCGCGAAATCCCGGCCGGTTTCGGCCGCTTCCCTCGTCACCGCGGCGAGCAGCTTCTTCGCGGTGGCCTTGCCAAGGCGCGGGGCGAGGGCGACGTTGAGCCGCTCGCTGACGATCGCACCGCCGGTCAACGCGAGGTTCGCCGCCATCTTCTCCGGCAGCACGATGAGACCTTCGGCGAGTTCGGTCGCGGTGTGCGCGGCGCCACCTGCCAGTCGCAGGGCCTCGCGCAGCGGCTGCCATTCCGCGTGCCAGGCGCCTGCCGGCCGTTCGTCCTCCGCGAGCATGCTCTGCGCGAGCACCAGCGCGTGGGCCGGCACCTGGCGCGCGGCGGTCACGATGAGCGTGGCCAGCACCGGGTTGCGCTTCTGCGGCATGGCCGAGGACTCACCTCGGCCCGCGCCCGCGGGTTCCAGCACCTCGCCGATCTCGGTGCGCGACAGGGTTTGCACGTCCAGCGCGAACTTGCCCAGCGCGCCGGTGACGAACGCGAGCACCGCGCCGGTGTCCGCGATCGGCGTGCGCACCGTGTGCCAGGGCAGGACCGGCTCGGCAAGGCCGAGTTCGCGGGCGAACGGAGCGATGAGCGCGGTCGCGCCCGCCGGCCAGCCGTCGGCCGCGTCGATCTCGCCGTATTCCTGGTAGGCCGCGAGCGTGCCGGCGGCGCCACCGAGTTCGGCCGGCAGGCCGTGCTCGGCGAGGGCGCGCACGCGGTCCTGGGCGTCGCGGACGAGTTGCCGCCAGGTCGCGGCCTTGAGACCGAACGTGATCGGCACCGCCTGCTGGGTCAGGGTGCGGCCGGCCATCGGCGTGTCCCGGTAGCGGCGGGCCAGCGCGGCGAGTGCGGTCGCGACCCGGTCGAGATCCGCGGCGATGCCCGCCAACACCTTCGCGGTGATGAGCATGGCCGCGGAATCCAGGATGTCCTGGCTCGTGCTGCCCCGGTGCACGTACTCGGCCGCCGCCGGGTCGTGTTCGGCGACGACGGCGGTGAACGCGGACACGAACGCGACCACCGGGTTCGCCCCGCCGCGCGCCTTCCTGGCCAGGTCGACCACGTCGAGGTCCTCGGCGAGCGCGGCCTCGCTGATCACCCGCGCGGCGTCGGCGGGAATCAGGCCCAGCGACGCCTGTGCCCTGGCGAGCGCCGCTTCCACCGCCAGCATGGCCCGCAACCAGGCCCGATCGTCGACAAGGGTTTCGACCGGCGTGCCGGCCCAGGTCGGCGCGAGCAGTCCGGCGTCGGGGGAGGGGCTGGCCATCATGTCCTCAGTTCGTGGCGTAGGCGGCGATGGGCTGGTGCGCGGGTTCGTTGACGGTGAGCACGGAGCGGGCGATCGCGTCGGAGTCGGTCAGCGTCACCGAACCGACCCCGGGCCGGATGCCGGCCGCGGTGACCCAGTGCACGTACTCGGTCGGCACGCCGAAGGCGAACCGGCGCGGGTGCGGTCGGTTCGCTGCGTCGACGATCCGGTACGGCGCACCGGTCACGGCCAGACCCCCGCTGTCGAACTCATCGCCGTCATTGTCCGGGATGCGGTAGGTGCTCGCCTGCCGGGTCGACAGCAGGTGCCGCAGCACCGGGTTCGCGCTGCGCCGCAGGTCGACGTCGGGAATCCGAGCCTCGATGAGCGCGGTCACCGCGACCGAGGGCGCCCGCACCGAGGTCGCGTCGATCAGGAACGCCGAGCCGTCGCGCGCCTGCCGAATACGCATCCCCGGCCCGGTCGCGCGCAGCACGCCCGCCTCGACCAACGCCGTCATCTCCTCGATCCGGCTCAGCGGCGGCCCGATGGACAGGAACGCGTTGAGCGGCGTGTACCAGCGCGCCAGCTCGTCGCGGTAGGAACTGCCGGACAGGCCGCCGTGATCGACCACCAGCCGCAGCTCGTTGCGCAGGTCCCGCAGCGTGTCCAGGGCCGCCTTCAACGGCCCGTGCACATTGCCCAGCCGGGCCTGCGCCGCGTCCTCGCGCAGGTAGTCCAGCAGCCAGTCGCGGAACAGCGCGCGGTCGTCGAAGCGCGCCTCGCCGTGCGGTCGGGCGATCCGATCCCAGTCCCAGCGCTGTGCCGCCGTGATGCCCCAGCGCGACAACAGCACGTCGTCGTCGAGGCCGGCGTGCCGGCAGGCCAGGTAGGCCGAGCGGAACCGCGCCGCCGCGTACTCGCCGTGCCGGCCGGCCAGCAGCGTGGAGTAGTAGACGGTGCGAACCTCGTTGTCCACCAACGGCCACACGTCGCGCATGAACGAGAGCCGCGACCCCGCCCCGGAACGCCTGCGCAGGTCGGTCGCGACGTCCTCGGTGAGGAACAGCGGCTGGTGGCGGCCGTGCGCGCCCTTCTCGTTCTCGCCGCGCGCCTGGTGCGGAACGCCGCGCCGCGAACCCGCGAACAGCACCGGTTCCCGGCCCGAGGGCAGATAGACCAGGCCGTCGCGACCGCGCTTGAAGGTGCCGCCGCGCGCCTGCGTGAACAGCGAGAGGTAGTCGAAGAAGTTCAACCCCATGCCGCGCAACGCGACCTGCTCACCCGGCGCGATCACGTTCAGGTCCACGTCGGCGGGGTTGCTCGGCGGAATGTAGGTCAGCCCGTTGGTGTGCGCGAACGCGGCGAGGTTCGCCTCGTCGGGAGTGGGCGTCACCGGGCTGTGGCCCAGTGCGAGCACCACCGCGTCGACCAGCAGCGTGCTGCCGTCGTCCAGCGTCACCACCTGCGCGCCGCCCTCGCCGTCGTCCAGTCCGATCGCGGTCGCGCGGTGCACCTGGATCGTCAGCCCGGCCGGCGCGGTGCGCACCAGCCGGGCGAAGACCCACTCCAGGTAGTGGCCGTACAGCGCGCGCGAGGGGTAGGAGTTCGGTCCGAGCGCGGCGGCCTCCGCCCGCACCTCGGCCGGGTCGTCCGGCCCGACGATCCGCGAGGTCCACTCGTACAGGCTCGGCCCCTCCACCACGGGTCCGGCGCACCGGACGCTGTCGTCGGTGAACAGGCTGACCTGGGCGGCGACGGTGTTCATCAGCAGCCAGGCCGGCTGGTCGGTGCGCCAGACGTTGCCCGCTCCGGGCGGGAACGGGTCGACCACGTGCACGACGACCGTCGAGTCCGCAGTGGACAGTTCGGCGACGTTGGCGCGGATGCGTTCGAGTACCGAAGTGCCACGCGGGCCCGCACCGACGATGCACACGCTGATTCCACGGGCCACGTGCTCAACTCCCCATTTTGTCACGAATGGACAGACGGCGCTGTCGTGGGCGTTTCCACGGAAACTAACTCGCGCGAGTGTCCCCGGTCGTGAGCCGACAGTCCCAACCAGCGAGGAACTCGGCTTTCGCCTTGGTTTTCCCGGACGCGATCCCCGCCGCGCGGGATGCGATGCCCATGTGATCGGGACTGTGCGCGGGCCACGCTCGCACCGGAGGAACCCACATCAATTCAGGGAGTGCGCATGCCGGACATGAAGCCGTACCTGGCCACGCCGGAGCAGGGCAAGGCGATTTGGCACATGGGTGCGCTGATGATGTTCAAAGCCACCAGTGACCAGACGGACAACCAGTTCTGGCTCGCCGAGCAGACCTCCAACCTCGGTTACGCCTCGCCGGTGCACGTGCACAGCCGGGAGGACGAGACCTTCTACGTGCTCGACGGCGAACTCAGCATCGAGATCGGCGGCGTCATGTACCAGCCGACGGTCGGCGACACCGTGTTCGCGCCGAGGAACGTCCCGCACTCCTACAAGGTCGAGACGCAGAGCGCGCGCTGGCTCGTGCTCGGCACGCCGGGCGGGTTCGACGGCTGGTTCTTCGACACCGGCAAGCCGGCCGAACGCCTTGAGGTGCCCGAGTTCAACCCGGCCGACTTCCCCGACTTCGGCGAAGTGATCGCCTCGGTCGAAGCCTACGGCGGCAAGGTCCTCGGACCGCCGCGCGCCTGAGCCGACCGCAGCAACTCCGACACCTTCGGCCAACGGAAGAACGAGCGATGACGATCGACATCCATGGACACGTGACCTCACCGGAGCTGTTCAAGCGGTTCCCGATGCCGCCGAGCCTCGCCGACATCGACGGCATGATCGAGCAGAAGGCTGCGCTTGGCATCGACACCACGATCGTGGGCAGCCCGGTCGGCGCCGGCACCATGGTTCCGGTGCCGGGCCTGGACAACTATGCGCAGCCCGCCGACCAGATCGACTCCTTCCACGAATGGGTCGCCGAAACGGTGCGCGCGCACGGTGACCACCTGCGCGGCTACGTCTACGTCAACCCGTTCGCCGACGACGACTCGCTGAGCCGGGCCGCGAAGCGCCTCGCGCAGGAGGAGTTCGTCGGCCTGATCGTGAACACGAGCGTGCGCGGCAACTACCTCGGCTCGCCCGACGCCGACCAGTTCTTCGCGCTCGCCGCCGAGACCGGTGCGCCGGTGCTGCTGCACCCCCCGGCCGAGCCGGTCGGCGCGGCCGCCATGAACGGCCACCTCGGCCTCATCGAGCACGTCACCCGGCCCTGCGACGTGACCTGCGGGGTCGCCTCGATCCTGTTCGCGGGCTGGCTGGACAAGTACCCGACGCTCAAGCTCATCGTGGCCAACGCGGGTGGTGCGCTCTCGCTGCTGCGGGAAAAGCTCGACCTCGCCCAACAGCGCGCCATGGCCGGCGGACCCCCCGGTGGCCGCCCCGCCGGCGGCCCTCCTGCCGGTGGCCCGCCGCAGGGACGCCCCGTCGGCGGCCCTCCTGCCGGTGGTTCTCCGGCTGGTGGTCCTCCTGCTGGTCGCCCGGTTGGTGGTCCTCCTGCTGGTGGCCCGCCCGCTGGTGGTCCGCCGGCAAGCAACGTCCCGCCGATCAGCGGGCAGCTGCGCAGGCTCTACGTGGACACCGCGACCCCGAGCCGGATCGCGCTGGCCGCGGCGGCCGAGGTGTTCGGGCCCGAGCATCTGTTGTTCGGCACCGACTCGCCGCCGCTGACCAGCCCGTTGCAGGCCACCCTCGATCTGGTCAACAGCCTGGACGTCACCGAGGCGCAGCGCGCGGCCATCCACGCCGGCACCGCCCGTGAACTGTTCGGGCTCGACACCGGGAGCACGCCATGACCGCCGGGCTGCTGCACGAGCAGCGGGTGCTCGTGGTCGGCGGTTACGGCGGGCTCGGCAGCGTCATCTGCGCCCAGCTCGCCGAACAGGGCGCGTCGCTGGTGATCGCCGGTCGTTCGGTGGACAAGGCGCAGGAACTGGCCGACCAGCTCTACGCTCAGGGCGGCCTGGCCGTCGGCACCTTCGTCGATCTCGCGTCGGGGGAGAGCATCCGGCAGTTGTTCACCGAGATCGACAAGGAACACGGCCCGCTCGACGTGCTCGTCAACTGCGCCAGCAAGCTCGCCACCATCCCCGCGGAACGCTTTCCCGAGCAGGAGTTCCGGGAGATCGTCGACATCAACCTGACCGCGGCGTTCCTGTTGTCCCAGGAGTTCGGCCGCAGGCTGATCGAGCGGGGCGAGGAGGGCAGGCTGGTGCACCTGTCCTCGGTGCGCGGCGCCGTCGGCGGCCGGCAGGGCTTCTCCGCCTACGGCGCGAGCAAGGCCGGCGTCGACCTGATGATTCGCCAGCTCGCCACCGAATGGGGGCGGCACGGCATCACGGTCAACGGGGTGGCGCCCGGCTTCGTGCGCACCGAGTTCGTCCGCGACGTCAACCACAATCCCGGATTCCTGGACGCGGTGCGCCAGCGCATCCCGCTGGGCCGCTTCGCCGAACCGGAGGAAGTGGCCAGCGCCGTGACGTACCTGGTTTCACCGTTGGCGCGGTTCATCACCGGACAGGTGCTCTACGTCGACGGTGGCGTCACCGCCAGCCAGTGAAGGCGAAGACAAGTCGATCCTAGTGAGGAGATCCATCGTGTCCACCTGGCATGCGTTGTTCTACCCGTTGAAGGCGGGCAGCGAGGAGACGGTCAAGGAGCTGTTCCGCGACAGCGGGCGGCCCCAGTTCGACGTGACCGACGGCGACAACAAGGTCATCGGCCGGCTGCTGGGCACCATGGCCTTCGTCGGCAAGGAGATGGCGGTCCGGGTCATCGAGGTCGAGGGCCCGCTGCCGCTGGTTGCCGCGCACATGAGCAGGCAGACCGAGGTCAGGGAGTTCGAGCGGCAGCTTGAGGAGCACCTGGCCAAGCCGCGCGACATGGTCACCCCGGAAGGCGCCCAGCAGTTCTTCCGCGATGCCGCCCTGGAATGCGTGCTGGCCCGTCGCCACGACGAGCCGCTCCAGCCCGTCTCCTGATCGCGTCACGCGCATAGCGCCCGGCCACCCCGGCCGGGCGCTTCACGTTTCCTTCTTCTTGAAGACCCAACCGCGAAACGCCAGGAACCGGCCCAGCGTGCCGATCGCGGAGGCGGCGATCAGGACGACGAGTTCGAGCATGGTGGTCGGGTGCCGGACGACGCGGTCGACGATCAGCAGCGGCGCGGACGTGACGACGTAGTAGACGACGAACAGCACGAACCCCTGGAAGTGCGCGGTGCCGACCGGCACGCGCTGCGCGCCCGCGAAGGTCAGCCTGCGATTCGCTTCGGTGTTGAACAGCGTCGTGACCGCCAACGACACGAGGTTTGCCACGAGCGCGGGCCAGAACATGCGGAACAACGCGTACAGCGCGAGCTGGGCCACCGTGGACACCCCGCCGATCACGCTGAAGGACAGGAGCTGCCACCACAGCCGACCCTTCCGGTGCGGCTCAGGCGGGTGTGTCTGGTCCTGCGGCGTGACCACGTTGCTCATCTGACGGACCACTCCTCGACATTCGCGGACAACACCCCAGTGAAGAGAGTGGTTGATCGGTGTCCCACCGAAACGGGCTTGTGATCCTACTTCCGCTGGGAACGCCGGTCGCGGCGGCAGGCCGGGAAACCCGTGACCATGGGATCTCGCCAGGACAGGCTTAGTTATCGCCCGACCCGAGGCTCGGGCGGCCCTGCCACGGGATCGTGCACAACTCCTCCACAGGAAGGCGGCGCTATGACCCAGACCGTCCGCTCGGCCGACTCGACGGGTGCGACGACCCCCTCGCCGGGCCGACGCGCACCGACCGGATCGCCAGGAGCCTTCTCCACGCGCGGGCAGCGGATCACGCTGGCCGCGATTGTCGTGCTGTCCGTGTTGGTGGACGCCTGGGGCATCACCAGGACGGGCTGGAGCAACTCCTTCTACGCGGCCGCGGTCAGGTCGATGTCCGGGAACTTCACCAACTTCGTCTTCGGCTCCTTCGACCCGGCCGGTGTGGTCACCGTGGACAAGCCGCCGATGGCACTGTGGCCGCAGGTGATCTCGACCTGGATCTTCGGTTTCCACGGCTGGGCCATCCTGCTGCCGCAGGTGATCGAGGCAGCGGGCGCGGTATTCCTGCTGCACCGCACGGTGCGCCGGTGGGCGGGGGAGAACGCCGCGCTGCTGGCCGCGCTGGCCCTTGCGGTCACGCCGGTCGCGGTGACGGTCAACCGGTCCGACCTGCCCGACACCCTGCTGACCCTGCTGTGCGTGGCCGCCGCGTACGCGGTCACCAGGGCGGTGGAGAAGGACACTTCGCCTGCCAGCGCGACGAAATGGCTGGCGCAGGCCGCGTTCTGGATCGGCTGCGGGTTCCTCACCAAGATGTTGGCCGCGTGGATGCTGATCCCGGCCGTCGCGATGGCCTATCTGTTCGGCCGCAACGCTTCCTGGGCTCGCCGCCTGGTCGACCTCGCCATCGCCACCGTGGTGCTGCTGATCAGTTCGGGCTGGTGGGTCGCGCTCACCGCGCTGTGGCCGGGCCAGAAGCCGTTCATCGGCGGCAGTGCCGACGGGACGGTGTGGAACCTGGTCGTCGGCTACAACGGCTTCGGTGAACTCTTCGGCGAATCCAGCAGCGGCAGCGGTGGGGTCAACGCGGGCGCATCGGGACTGCTGCGCATGTTCAACCCCACGCTCGGTGGGCAGATCAGCTGGCTGATCCCGCTGGCACTGTGCACAGTGGTCGGCGCGATAATCCTTGGCCTGCGCCGACGCCAGGCGGAGCGCGCCGCGCTGGCCGGCTGGGTGCTGTGGGGTGGCTGGCTGGTCGTCATCATGGCTGTGTTCAGCTACCAGGACATCGCGCTGCCCTACTACACCATCCAGCTGGCACCGGCGATCGCCGCGCTGGCCGGCGTTGGCATCGTGGCGCTGTGGCGGTACTACCAGAGCCCGGACGGCGCCGCGTGGTTGCTGCTGCCGGCCGCCGTCGTGCTCACCGCGGGCTGGGCCTGGGTGGAGATCGGCCGGGACCCCGCGTGGTACGGATGGCTTCGCTACGTGGTCGCGGCCGTCGCCGTGGTCGCGGTGCTCGGCCTGCTCGTGGCCCGGCGTGGCCCGGGTCTCCCGCAGCGGCTGGCCGTCGCGGTGGGCGTGATCGCGATCCTGCTGGCCCCGGCGGGGTGGTCGGCCATCACCGCGTTGACCGCGGGCCGGGCGCTCGCCGCCGGTGACACCTTCACCGCGGGACCGCCGCAGGCGTTCACGCTCGGCAAAGGCGGGCCGAGCTACCAGACGATGGCGGCGATCATGCGGACCGGCCAGTTGCCCAGCGGGCGCCGGATCGGCGGCGCCGACCTCTCCGCCGGGCAGCTGCGCATGCTCGACTACATCGAGCACAACTCCGGCAACGCGCAGATCAAACTGGCCATCGAGGGCGGCTCCGTCGCGGCGTCGACCTACATCATCGACAGCACGGCCACGGTGATCGGCATGGGCGGCTACATCGGTGCCGACCCGGTGCCCACGGTGGCCCAGCTGGCCCAGTGGCAGCAGGAAGGCAAGCTGGCCTTCGTGTTCAGCTACAGCAACATCAAGATGGCCTTCAGCCCGTTCGGCCCCGGCGCGATGAAGCGCACCACCTGGGTGATGCACAACTGCACCGTCGTGCCGCCGAGCGCCTACGGCTCGAAGCCCAGCAGGCCCGGATTCACCCCCAACTTCATCGGTGGCAGCGCGGACACGCTGTACAACTGCCAGCGCAAGTAGCGACCGGACGGACCTGATTCACTGGGGCCGGCCGACGTGCGAGAAGCATGTCGGCCGGCCCCAGTGCTTTCCCCGAACAACGGTTTGCGCCCCGGTCCGCGATGCGGACCGGGGCGCGGGGATTACCGGAACTAAGTTGCCTGGGGGATGAAGGGGAAGCTCAGCATGGCCTTGGCAACGACGAAAGCCTCGTAGAAACGCGGGTTCTCGCCGTCGCCGTGCGCGCCGGCCTGGTGGGCCCGCCACTTGCCTCGGGTCATCACCAGGTCCCGGCTCATGAACGGCTTGTTCGCCTCGGACTTGTAGCAGGCGATCGCTTCCAGCTTGAGGTCCATGAAGTCGGTGATGTCGCTGTAGAGCTGCGGTGTGAACGAATCAGCGAGATACGGCGGTTCACTCTGCAGCACGAGTCCGACATCGCCGGAGCGCTGTGCCACCGCCGTGGTGATCTTGCCGATCATCTGGTGATCCTGATGCTCCCGGTCGCCCGGATAGTGGGTGAGCACGATCGCGGGCTGGATGCGCCGGACGTGCGCCTCGATCCGACCGAACACCTCACGGTGCGGAGCGAGGTGGCCGTCCTCGAAGCCCTCCACGATCAGCTCACAGCCCACGAGTTCCGCGGCCATCCGCGCTTCTTTGGTGCGGAGATGGGACTGTTCGGCATTGCTGTTGCGCCCGTCCGTGAGCGACAGCGCGCACAACGCATAGCCCTGCCGGCGAAGCGCGGCTAACGTGCCGAAACAGGCGAGCTCAGCGTCGTCTGGATGGGCAAAGACCGCCAGCGCGACAGGTTTTCCCATAGTGTGTCCTCCGCGACTAGGAAGGTGAAGGTGACGGGTCGCGCTCATGCCGCTGGTGCGGCCTTGCGCTCCGTCCGCCGGAACACCCAGTTGCGCAGCAGCAGGAACCGGCCGACCGACCCGAGCACCGACGAACCGGCCAGCACGACCAGCTCCAGAATTCGCGAGACGTTCGGGACGTAGGCGTGCAGCAGCTCCAGCGCGCCCGAGGTGAACGCGTAGTACAGGGCGAACACGATCAGCCCCTGGAACTGCACCCGGCCCGCGGACCGGTCTCGGGCGGCGAAGGTGAAGCGCCGGTTCGCCTCGGTGTTGAACAGGGTGGCGATCACCAGCGCGCCGAGGTTCGCCACCAGCAGCGGCCACCACTGGCGCAGCAACGTGTACAGGCCAAGATGGACGCCGAGGGACAGCGTGCCGATCACGGCGAAGGACATCAGCTGCGCGAACAGCGGGTTCTCCTCGCCGCCGAGCACCTGGTCCGGGTGCTGGGGTCGCGGCTCGGTGCGCTTGGGCAGGCCGGCGATCCTGGCCTTGCCCGAGGACTTGGTGCGGAACATCCTGAGCAGCCCGCGGATGTCGTGCCACGCGGTGTCGGCCACGTCGACCCGGCTGTCCACGTCTTCCAGCCAGTCGACGGGCACCTCCTGGATCCGCAGCCCGTTGTGCTCGGCCAGCAGCAGCATCTCGGTGTCGAAGAACCAGCCGTCGTCCTTGATGTGCGCCAGCATCGGGCGGATCACGTCGCGGCGGGCCGCCTTGAACCCGCACTGCGCGTCCCGGAACCGGGCGCCGTGGGAGAGGCGGATCAGCGCGTTGTAGGTGCGCGAGGTGAACTCACGCTGCACGCAGCGCACCAGCTGCGCGCCCGGCGCGTGGCGGGAGCCGATGGCGATGTCGGAGTGCCCGGTCGCCAGCGAGGTCACCAGCGGCACCAGGGCGTCCAGCCCGGTGGAGAGGTCGGCGTCCATATACACCACGACGTCGGCGTCGCTGAGCCCCCAGGCATAGCGCAGCGCGCGCCCTCGGCCCTTGGCGTCCAGGTGCCGCACCCGCACGCGGGGGTCCTTCGCGGCTAGGCCGTTCGCCACCTCGATGGTGGTGTCGACGCTGCCGTTGTTCATGATGGTGATCGTCCAGTCGTACGGGAAGTTGTCACGCAGATAGGCGCTGAGCGTCTCGACCGTGCCGGTCAGCACTCGCTCCTCGTTGTAGACCGGGAGCACGATGTCGACCGTTGTAGTCCACAGTGGATTCTTGGCCGGGCCGCCCACCGCGGGAGCGAAGTCCTCGTCCTCCACCACGTCGTCCGGAATCACCGTTTCGTCAACGGACCGTTGCATTACCGCTCTCCCAACTGATTGAGGGATGCATCCCCGAAAAGTCCTGCCCTGCGGCCCCCACTTGACCCCGGTGAAGACGGCCCGATCGCATTCGCCTATGCTTCCCGCCAGGAGTCGGGACCTGGCGTTCGATGAGCGTTCGGTGCATTGACTACCTCGGTTTTGGGTGGATTGGGTCCTGGAGCGGGATTGGTCGCAAGCTGCCAAAGAAATCATCGATCCCGGACAATCCCACCGTCGTGAGACGCTGGTCCTCAGCTCGGCGGGAACCTGCATGTATCGCGCAAATGGTTTGATACCAGGCATGTACGCGCACGTCTGCCGCGGCGCGCGGGCCGATCACCCGCGCGCCGCGGCAGTTCCCCTCGGTCGGCTATTCCGTTGGCGCCGGTTATTCCTTGGGTAGCGCGAAAGCCAGTAACACGCCGCCGTAATTGCTGGGATAGAAGGGCCAATAACCCGCTTGGGTGTAGACGATGCCGTCGGCGATCACCACACCGCCGCCGCCGGCGAGCACGCCGCCGTGGCCGGTCACGCCGTTCACTCCGGCGAAGTCGTGCACCGTGTCGTACTGCCAGAGGACCTTTCCGGTGTCGGCGGAGTAGGCCCGGAGCTTGCCGTCCGCGCTGCCTTCGTACACCACGCCGGGACTGGTGCTCGGCGCACCGACGTGGGCGAGGGCGCAACTGCTCGGGTTGGCGGCCGCGCCACCCCAGGAGCAGCCGTCCGGCGGGTTCGGGGTTTGCCAGTCGATCGCCCCGGTCGCCGGATCCAGCGCGTAGAGCGTGCCGGGGTTGGCGTAGTTGGTCGCGACGTAGATCCGCTTCCCGTCATAGCTCGAACCCCACTGAACACCACCGGTTCCCGCAACGTGCGTCGCCCCGGACAGGTCACGCTGCCAGATCAGCTGTCCCGTCCACGCGTCGTAGACGTGGTAGAAGCCGCTCTTCTGGCCGACGCCGACCAGTTCACGTCCGCCGACCCACATGAGGTTCGGTGTCGAGCTCACGTCGAAGTCGTTGTCCGCGTTGTCGGCGGCGCTGGGGCAGTAGCCGGAGCTTGCCGGCATGGTGTTGCAGAGCAGGCGCCAGGTGTCTTCCTTCACCATGTGCTGCTTCCAGCGCGCGGCGCCGGTGCGGGCGTCGAGAGCGAGCAGTGAGTCGAAGTCGCCGCCGGAACCGGAGTAGTTGTTGCCGGTGCCGACGTAGATCGTGCCGGTGAACGGGTCGACGACCGGGCTGCTCCAGATACTGCCGCCGGACGGGCCGTATTCGGCCGCGCCGCTGGGCCAGGTGCCGATCCGCTGCGGCGGCGCCATGGTGTAGTAGCGCCAGTCCAGGTTGCCGGTGTTGGCGTCGATGGCGTCGATGTGGCCGCGGAACTGGCAGCAGGAGTAGTTAATGCCGCCGTCGTTCTCGGCACTGGAGGTGCCGAGGTAGATCCGGCCGTCGTAGTAGATCGGCGAGCTGGTGTGCTGGGCGGTGGGGAAGTTGTCGAAGTTCTTGGCCCAGATGAGTTTGCCGGTCTGCTGGTTGAGGTCGTAGACGTTGCCGAAGGTGTCGCCGAAGAAGATCGA
>DASZJG010000082.1:0-13356 GCA_035948315.1 Pseudonocardiaceae bacterium
GTCCGGGTGGTGCGTGATGGTCACCCTCGGCGCGGTCTTGTCCGCCATCTTCGGCAGGTCCGCGCCCTGCACGCGCTCCTTGGCGTAGTCGCGCGCGTTGAGGTAGCCGGTGGACAGCGTGCCGATGGCCTTGGTGCCGACGGTCATCCGCGCCCATTCGATGACCTGGAACATCTGCGCGATGCCGTTGTGCTCGTCGGCGAGCAGGAACCCGCGCGCCGGCACCCCGTGCCGGCCGAAGGTCAGCTCGCACGTCGCCGAACCGCGCAGTCCCATCTTGTGCTCCAGCGCCGTCGCGAACACCCCGTTGCGCTCGCCGGGTTCACCGGTCTCGGTGTCGAACAGGAACTTCGGCACCACGAACACACTCAGGCCCTTGCTACCCGGCTTCGTTTCCACGCCGGGGCCTTCGGGCCGGGCCAGTACCAGATGCATGATGTTCTCGGTGATGTCCTGGTCACCGGAGGTGATGAAGCGCTTGACACCGTCCAGGTGCCAGCTGCCGTCCTCCTGCCGGACCGCCTTGGTGCGGCCCGCGCCGACGTCGGAACCGGCATCCGGCTCGGTGAGCACCATGGTCGCGCCCCAGCCGCGGTCGATCATCAGCCGCGCCCAGTGCTTCTGCTCCGGCGTGCCGAGCCGGTTCAGCACGGCCGCGCAGTTCGGCGCCGCGCAGAAGTACAGGTACAGCGGGGAGTTCGCGCCGAGCAGCAGTTCGGCCGCTGCCCACTGCACGCTCGGCGGCAGGCCGAGGCCGCCGAGTTCGGCCGGCAGGCTCAACCGGTGCCACTCCCCCGCCCACAGTTGGCGGTACGCACTTTTCAGCGATTCCGGCAGCGTGACGGAATGTGTCCGAGAATCAAAGACCGGAGGGTTCCGGTCAACATCCGCGAAACCTTCACACAGCGGGCCGATGGCCAATTCCGCCAACGCGGTGAGCACCGCGCGAGCGGAGTCCGAATCGGCCTCATCACATGGTCGGACACCAGGCCGCCCAACGATGTTGAACACCTCGAAGAGATTGAACTCCAGGTCACGGACGTTGGCCCGATAGTGGCCCATTCCCATTCCTTCCTGAACAACCAGCGCGAAGGAGGTCGACAACAAAGCGAAAGTTCTTGGGATAACAGCATATTGAGACCGATCGTTTTGTCGAGCCGCGACGACGAGGCTTGACGCGATCGCGGTCAGGTTGGAAGGTGTACGCGAAGTTGCTGGTTGCCGTTGCCACACGCGAGGATTGGCGTGGCATCGCACGACTGGGGGCTGATCGGTAGGCGGTGCGGCGTCTACCGGGAAGCTGATCGTGCACGGCAGCGACTCATTGATCGAGTCATGTGCTGGGAACACACTCGTTCGTGGACATAGCCAGAAGTCTGGGAGATTGTTGATGGCGAAACCACCTACATGTTACGAGGAGACACAGCTTGCCAGCGTCGAGCTGAGAAGCCAGATGGCGGTCAGCCCGATCGCCTGGAAACCGCACCAGGGACTGGAATTCGCGGAGTGGCTGCACCAGGGCAAGCGGCTGGGTTCGATCGGCCGTGGCGTCGCGTGGTGGATCGGCGACTGGGTGAGCTACGGCAACGCGAAGTTCGGCGAGAAGTATTCGCGCGCCGCCCGGGTGACCGGCTACGACGTGCAGAGCCTGATGAACATGGCCTACGTGGCGTCTCGGTTCGACCTGTCGCGCCGCAAGGAGACGCTGTCGTGGAGTCATCACTCGGAACTGGCCGCGCTGGAGCCAGACGAGCAGGACCGCTGGTTGGTCTTCGCCGACGAGCGGCGGCTGTCCGTGCGCGGCCTGCGCGAGGAGTTGCGTGCTTGGCGGTCCCGCCACGGTACCGGCAAGCACGGCAAGGCGACCTCGCGGGCCACCGCCACGGCCAAGACGGCCACGGCGAAGACCGTCGCGGCACCGATATCCACCGGGCCTGAACTGGAGGCGGACCCGGTGTGCCCGCGCTGCGGTTTTCACCTGGAACCCGAGCCCGCGATGCCGCTGCCCCGCGCCGAGTTGGCGGCCAACCGATGACCAAGTGAGGACGGTTTCCGTGGTGCAGGTCAGCGTGCTCGATTTCGGAAGTTACCTGCCGGGTGACGCGGTCGGCGTCGACTTCTTCGCCGACCCCGACACTCCGCCCGACCCGCTCGCCAACAGCCCACTGCTGCGCGCCCCCAAGTCCCGGCATCACGTGGGGCGGGGCGAACGGGCCGCGCAGATGATCGCCAACGCGGCAACGCCGATGTTCGACCGGCTGGGTATCCGCCCGGCCGGCAACGTCGACGTGCTCATCACGAATGTGCTGTTGCCGGACCCACTGTTCACCGGGTCCGGGGCGGAGACCGCGCACCTGCTCGGCGCCGACCCCGAGTGGATCATCGACCTGCACAACGGCGGCTGTGCGTCCTTCGGCTACATGCTCAAGCTGGCCACGGCGATCATCTCCGCCGGTCAGGCCCGCACCGCGCTGCTCGCCAACGTGCAGAACTGCGCCGGTCAGGTGTTCGCCCAGTCCGAGATCCGCAAACTGGCCCACGCCGCCACACCCGGCGACGGTTGCGGGGTCGCCTACGTCGCGGCGGGGGACCGCTCCCCCGTCCTCGGCGTGCGCACCCGCAACACGCCGGAATGGGCGATGGACCTCGGGCCTGCGACGCAGGACGGCCGCCGTTACTGGGAACCCGGTTCCGGGCAGCTGGACGTGCGGTTCAACGAGGCCAAGGGCGGCGAGATCATCGAACGCGGCAACCGGCTCGTGCCGGATCTGGTCGCGGAGCTGTGCGCGTCGATCGAGGTCGAACCGGCCGACATCGACGTGCTGGTGACCAACCAGCCGAACCGGATCTTCCTGCGCAACTGGCGGGAGACACTGGGGATCAGCGCGCAACGGCATCTGGACACCTACGACCGCTTCGGCAATCTCTACGGCGCGGGCGTCCCGGTGACCCTGGACCACGCGGCGCGGGAAGGCGCGCTGCGCGAGGGTGACCTGGTGGTGGTGGCCGGCTTCGCGCACGCGGGCGACTTCGCCTCGGCGGCAGCGCTGCGCTGGCACGGATAACTCAGGAACGATCAACAGGGGCCGGCGTTCTCGCGAACGCCGGCCCCGTTCTTCTCGCCGAAGGTCAGTGGAGCGAGCCGAGCCAGTCCTGTACCGCGATCGCGCTCAGGTCCGCGTGCTGCTCCATCAGCGAGAAGTGGTCCCCGGGCACCGCAACCCGCCGCTGCGCGATCGACCACCTCGGCCACCGCGCACCGCGCTCCGTCGCTTCGACGAGCAGTGTCGGCGCGGCCACCGGCTCGGGACGCCAGTCGTCGAACAGGCGCAGATAGCTGCCCATGGCGATGAGGTTGTCGTCGTTGATGACGATCAGCTCGTGGTCACGGTCGAGGATCTGGCCCATGGCCCAACTGAACACCTCGGCGCGCAGTTCGGCGGGCTCGGGATCGAAGGTGTCGATCATCGCGATGCCGGCCGCCGGATTTCCGGCCGCCTGCAACGACGCGGCCACGGCGTGCGCGAGGACGCCGCCGATCGAGTAGCCGACCAGCACGAACGGCGAACCGCCCGCGGCGCGCAGGGTGGCGTCGGCCAGTGCGTCGACCATGGCGGGCCAGGTGGCCGCGATCGGGCCGTCGAAGCCGGGCAGGGTCAGCGCGGACACCCTCGGTCTACGCACGCTCGGCCCGTCCGTGAAGGCGGCGGCGAAGCGGGCGAACTGGTGCGGTCCGGAGCCGGCCAGGAACGAGGGCACGCAGACCAGCACGGGTGCCCGCGTCCCCTCGGCGACCAGAAGTGACCCGGGGCCCTCGCCGCGATCGCGGGTCGCGGTGAAGCTGGGCCGAAAGCGCGAGGCGGCGCCGAGCAACGGGATGGTGTCGGCGAGGGCGTCCGCGCGGTGCGCGTGCCGGACCAGGTTGGTGAGGGTGCCCGCCGGCTGTACGACAGGCTCGGGGTGCTCGGCCGGGAGCAGGTCGGTGAGCGCCTTGGCGAGCGCGGCCGGCGTGGGGTGGTCGATGACGAGCGCGGGCGGCAGGTCGATGCCGGTGCCCGCGACCAGGCGCTTGTGCAGGTCGAGGCCGGCCATGGAGTCGAAGCCGAGTTCGAGCAGGGTGCGTTGCGGGTCGATCTCGTCGTCGGGGCGCAGGCCGAGCACGGCGGCGATCTCGGCGAGCACGAGGTCGATGGGCTCGTGCCATGGCCGCGTCCGGATGGGTTCGCTGGTGGCGGCGGGTGCGGTGGGCAGGGTGCCGTCCGGCCAGTAGCGCCTGGTCTGGAAGGCATAGGTGGGCAGCGGGACCACGCGCGCGCCCGCGCCTGCGAAGACGGCGTCGGCGTCGAGGGGTTGGCCGTGCACGTGGAGGTCGGCGAGCGCGGTGAGCAGTTGGTGGGCTTCGCCGCGGCGGGCTCGCATGCTCGCCGCGAGCACGCCGTTGCCCGCGACGCCGCTGCGGCGCGCCATCGCGGTGAGCACGCTGTCCGGACCGAGTTCGAGGAACCGCGTCACGCCCGCGTCGACGAGCGAGCGCATGCCCTGGTGGAACCGGACAGCCGAACGCGCGTGCCGCACCCAGTGGTCGGGGCCGGCCAGTTCGGTCGCGGACACCGGCCTGCCGGTCAGGTTGGACACGATCGGGATCGTCGGCTCGGCCGTGCTGATGCTCGCGGCGATCGACGCGAACTCGGCGAGCATCGGCTCCATCAGCGCGGAGTGAAAGGCGTGGCTGACGCGCAGCCGCTTGGTCCGGTGACCGGCGCCGGCCCAGTGCCGGGCGAGTGTTTCGATCGCGGCCTCGGTGCCGGACACCACGACCGCGTTCGGTCCGTTCACGGCGGCGATGTCGGCCCGACCGTCGAGCGCGGCAAGCACCTCCGGTTCGCTCGCCTCGATCGAGAGCATGGCGCCACCGCGCGGCAGCGCCTGCATGAGCCTGCCCCGGCCCGCGACGAGCCGACATGCGTCGGCCAGCGACAGCGCGCCGCTCACGTGTGCGGCGGTGAGTTCGCCGATGGAGTGCCCGATCAGGTGGCTCGGCCGAAGGCCCCAGGCGGTGACGAGGCGGAACAACGCGGTCTCGATGGTGAACAGTGCGGCCTGCGTGTAGCCGGTCTCGTGCAGCAGTGGGTCGTCGTCGAACATGACCGAGCGCAGCGGTCGATCCAGCAACGGGTCGAGTTCGGCGCAGATCTCCTCGAACGTGTCGGCGAACACCGGGTAGGTCGCCGCGAGTTCCCGACCCATGCCCGCGCGTTGGCTGCCCTGACCGGTGAACAGAAAGGCCATCGTGCCCTCGGCCGACGCGGTGCCGCTGACGGTGTTGGCCGGTGCGGTTCCGGCGGCGAGCGCGTCGAGGCCGGTGAGCAGTTCGTCGCGGCCGCGACCGATCACGGCGGCGCGCGTGCCGAACCGGGTCCGGGTGGTGAGCAGCGCGTGCGCGAGGTCTGCGGCGTCCACTTCGGACTCCGCACGCAGGTGCGCGGCGAGCCGGCTCGCCTGGCCCGCGAGTGCCTCCGGGGTCTTTGCCGAGATCGTCAGCACGACCTGCTTGTCGGTGTGCGCGCGCTGCTCGGCAGCCGCCTGGGGCGCCTCCTCGATGATGGCGTGCGCGTTGGTGCCGCTGATCCCGAACGCCGACACGCCCGCCCGGCGCGGCCGATCGGGGTTACGCGGCCAGGGTTGGGCCTTGTTCAGCAGATGGACGTTTCCGCTCGTCCAGTCGACCGCGTCGGTGGGCTGCTCGCACCACAGCGACGGCGGCAAGGTGTCGTGGCGCAACGACATGAGGAGCTTGATGACGCCGCCGACGCCCGCGGCGGCCTGGGTGTGGCCGACATTGGACTTGAGTGAGCCGAGCCAGAGCGGACCGGTGCCGCGTTGGCCGTAGGTGGCGAGCAGCGCGCCGATCTCGATGGGGTCGCCGAGCCGGGTTCCGGTGCCGTGGCCCTCGACCGCGTCGATGTCGTCGATGCCGAGACCGGCGTCGGCGAGGGCAGCGCGGATGACGCGTTCCTGCGCGGTTCCGTTGGGTGCGGTGAGCCCGTTGGAGCTGCCGTCGGAGTTGACCGCGCTGCCCCTGAGCACGCCGAGCACGCGATGACCGTGCCGTTGCGCGTCGGCGAGCCGTTCGACGGCGAGGACGCCGATGCCCTCGGCCCAGCCGGTGCCGTTCGCGTCGGCCGCGTAGGAGCGGCAGCGGCCGTCGACGGACAGCCCGCGTTGCCGGGAGAACTCGATGAACAGCGACGGCGTCGCGATCGTGGTGACCCCGCCGACCAACGCCAGCGAGCACTCGCCACGGCGCAACGCGCCAGCGCCAGAATGCAATGCCACCAACGACGACGAACACGCCGTGTCCACACTCACCGAAGGACCACCCAGACCGAGCACGTACGACACGCGACCCGACACCACGCTCCCCGCCGTGCCAACACCCCAGTGGCCGCCCAACTCGTCCTGATGCGCCTGCGCGAGCACGGAATAGTCCTGATACATCACGCCCATGAACACGCCGGTATCGCTGCCCCGCAACGACACCGGATCGATCCCCGCGTCCTCCAACGCCTCCCACGCGCACATCAACGTCAGCCGCTGCTGCGGATCCATCGCGACCGCCTCACGCGGCCCCACCCCGAAGAACCTCGCGTCAAAACCAGCCACATCCCCCAGAAAGCCCCCACCACGACAATAAAACCGACCTGCCCGATCCGGATCCGGATCGAACAACCCCTCCACATCCCAACCCCGATCCGACGGGAACTCCCCCACCGCGTCACCACCAGAAGACACCAGACCCCACAGACCCGCGGCCGAGGACACCCCACCCGGGAAACGACATCCCACGCCGACGATCGCGATCGGTTCGTGCGCGGCCTGTTCGGCCCGACGCAACCGGGCGCGGGTCGACTGCAACTCGGCGGTGACGCGACGGAGGTAGTTCAGGGTCTTCTCATCATCGGACATCGCTCACCGAACCTCCAGATCGTTGTCGATGAGATCGAAGATCTCCTGGGCGCTGGCCGAACCGAGCCGGTCCCCGTCCGCGTCCTGTTCGTCGGTGTCGAGTGTGGACAGCAGACCGCGCAGCCGCGCACCGGCCCTGTCGCGCTCGCTCGCGGAGATTCCGCGCAGCAGCGCGGCGAGCCGGTCGAGTTCTTCGTCGATCACGTTGGTCCGCTGAGCAGGCGCGTCGAGTGTGGTGAGCAGGTGCTCGGCGATCGCGTTCGCGGTCGGGTGGTCGAAAACGGTGGTGGAGGGCAGGTTCAGCCCGGTCGCGCGGTTGAGCCGGTTGCGCAGTTGGACGGCGGCGAGCGAGTCGAAGCCGAGTTCCTTGAACGGGCGGTCCGGTTCGACCGCGTCCGCGCTGCGATGGCCGAGCACCGCGGCGACCTGCGCGAGCACGAGTTGGCGGGCCAACGCGGGCCGCTCGGCCTCGGGCACGGCAGCGAGTTGGGTGGCGAACGAGCCGGGCTGCGCCGAGGACCGCGCGGCGGGCACCAGGTCGCGCAGCACCGCAGCGAGACCACCCGCCCTGGCCTGGGCACGCAGCGCCGTGCTGTCCAGCCTGGCGGCGACCACGACCGGCTTGCTCGCGCCGAGACTGGCGTCAAACAGGGCCAGTCCGTCCGATGTGGACAGTTCGATCAGGCCGGACCCGTGCAGCCGCGCGAGGTCGGCGCCGCTGAGGTGACCGGTCAGTTCGCTGGCCTGCGCCCACAGGCCCCAGGCGATCGAAATGCCGGGCAGGCCACGAGCACGGCGATGCGCGGCGAGGCCGTCGAGGAAGGCGTTGGCGGCGGCGTAGTTGCCCTGGCCGGGTCCGCCGACGGTGCCGGCGATCGAGGAGAACAGCACGAACGCGGCGAGGTCGAGGTTCTCGGTCAGCTCGTCGAGATGAGTCGCGGCGTCGACCTTGGGGCGCAGCACGGAGTTCAGCCGTTCGGGGGTGAGGGATTCGACAATGCCGTCGTCGAGCACGCCCGCCGAGTGGATGACCGCGGTCAGGGAGTGCTCGGCCGAGATCGACGCGAGCAGCGTGGCGAGTGCGGCGCGGTCGGCGACATCGCAGGCGGCGAGGCGAACGTCGGCGCCGAGGCTCCTCAGCTCGCCGGCGAGTTCGGTCGCGGCGCCGCCCGCCGCGCCGCGCCTGCTGGCCAGGACGAGATGCCGGATTCCGTGCGCGACGACCAGATGGCGGGCGACGAGTGCGCCGATGCCGCTGGTGCCACCGGTGATGAGCACGGTGCCGTTCGGGTTGAGCGGGGTGCCGTTCGGGTTGAGCACGGTGCCATTCGGGTTGAGCGGTGTGCCGACCAGGGCGGCCGGCTCAGCTGGGCGGGTTCGGTGCAGGCGCGGGGCGAGCAGCGCGCCGTCCCGGACCGCGAGTTGCGGTTCGTCGGAGGCCAGAAACGCCGGATCGATCTCGGGTGCGTCCAGAAGCATGATGCGGTCGGGGTGTTCGGACTGGGCGCTGCGCACGAGGCCCCAGACCGCGGCGGCGGCGAGATCGGGCCGGTCGGTCGCGACCGCGCCACTGGTGCGGATCACCAGGCGGGTGTGCGCGCGGCTTTCGTCGGACAGCCAGCGTTGCACCAGGTCCAGCGCCCACGCGGTGCTGCGGCGCACGGCAGCGGGCAGCGGTTCGCCGGGCACGGTCGGCAGGTCGGCGACGTGCACGTCCGGCGCGGCGCGTTGCGGTGTCGGGACGGGTACCCAGTCGATGTCGAACAGGGCGTCCTCGGTGATCGGGCGGGTCGCGGCCAGTTGGCTGAGCGGGATCGGCCGTACCGCGACCGACTCGACCGACACCGCGAGTGCGCCGGACTCGTCGATGCCGGTCATGGCGACCGCGTCCTGGCCCGCGTCGGTGAGGCGCACGCGCAGCGAGTCCGCGCCCGGTTGGTGCACGCGCACACCGGTCCAGGTGAAGGGCAGCAGCACGGTGCCCTGGCTGTCGGCGTCGGCGATGCCGGTCAGCTTGGCGTGGAAGGCCGCGTCGAGCAGAGCCGGATGGACCGCGAACCGGCGCGCCGCCGACCGGGCTTGTTCGGCGAGCGCGACCTCGGCGAGCACCGTCTTGCCCTGCTGCCAGGCGGAACGCAGGCCCTGGAAGGCTGGCCCGTAGCCGAGACCGCGGTCGGCAAGCCGATCGTAGAGATCACCCACCTCGACCGGGCGGGCGCCCGCGGTGGACCAGTTCGGCGCGGTCGCGGGGCCTTCGGCGGTGCCGACGCTGCCGCTGGCATGGCGCGTCCATATGTCCACATCGGACTGACGGGCGTGGATGGCGATGGGACGGCTCCCGTCATCATCGGCCTCGCCGAGCACAACCTGGACCGTGATGATCGCGTCCGGCGCCACCACCAGCGGGGCCTCGATGACGAGTTCGCGCACCTCGTCGCAGCCGGCCTCGGCCGCCGCGTACAGCGCGAGTTCCACGAACACGGTGCCCGCGACGAGCACCACCTCGCCGACGGCGTGATCGGCGAGCCACGGCTGCGCCCTGGTCGACAGGGTGCCGGTGAACAGCAGGCCGGGTCGGTCGGCCAGCGGGACCGACGCGACGAGCAGCGGATGGTCGGTCGAGGCGAGGCCGGCTCCGCTCAGGTCGCCGGTGCGTCGCGCGGGCTCGGCCCAGTAGCGCTGGGTCTGGAACGGGTAGGTCGGCAGCGACACCGGAGCGCCGGAGGCGGCCCAGTCGATGTGGCGGCCCGCGCAGTGCACCCGGCCCAGCGCGGTCAGGAACTCGGCAAGGCCGCCGTTGTTTCGGCGCAGTGAGCCGCCGATCAGGATCTGACGCGGGTCGTGACCGGTGCCCTCCACGGTCTGTTCGAGTGCGATGGTCGTGATCGGGTGCGGGCTCATTTCCAGCAGCGTGCGGAAGCCGCGGTCGAGCAGTTCGGTGACGCCCTCCTGGAAGCGGACGGTGCGTCGCAGGTTTCGGTACCAGTAGCCGGCGTCCAGGGTCGCGGTGTCGACGGGGCGGCCGGTGACGGTCGAGCAGAAGATGAGGTCTGTGCTGCTGGGGCGGATCGGGCCGAGTTGGTCGAGCAGGCTGGCCTCGATGGCCTCGATGTGCGCGGAATGCGACGCGTAGTCGACCGGAACGGCCTTGGCCCAGATGTTCTCGGCCGCGCAGTCGGCGAGCAGTTCGGCCAGCGCGTCCCGATCGCCGGACACGGTCACCGAGGACGGCCCGTTCACGGCGGCCACCGACAGTCGGCCCGCCCAGCGAGCCAGCCTGCGCTCCAGGTCGGCCAGTGGCATGGTCACCGATGCCATGCCGCCGTTACCGGCCAGGGTGGCGATGAGTTTGCTGCGCAGGGCCACGACGCGTGCCGCGTCCGCAATGGACAGTGCGCCCGCGACGCAGGCGGCGGCGATCTCGCCCTGCGAGTGGCCGATCACCGCGTCCGGCACCACGCCGTGCGAGCGCCAGAGTTCGGCGAGGGAGACCATGACCGCGAACAACACGGGCTGCACCACGTCGACGCGGTCCAGCGACGGCGCGCCAGGCGCACCGCGCAGCACGTCCTCGACCGCGTAGTCGACGTAGTCGGCGAGCGCGGCGGAGCATTCGCGCAGCCGCGTCGCGAACACGGGTGCGGTGTCGAGCAGGTCCACGGCCATGCCGGCCCACTGCGAACCCTGGCCCGGGAACACGAACGCGACCTTGCCCCGGCCGGTCGCGGTGCCGAGCGCGACGCGGTCGGTGCTCTCGCCCGCTTCGACCGAGGCGAGGCCGGCGAGCAGTTCGGCCCGGTCGGCGCCGACGACGACCGCACGATGCGCGAGGTCGGCCCGCCCGACGGCGAGGGTGTGTGCGACATCGCGCAGGGGCAGGTCGGGGTGTGTGCCGAGGTGGTCACGGAGATTGCGGGCCTGTGCGGTGAGCGCGGCAGGCGTCTTGGCCGAGAGTGGCAACGCAAGAGTGGTCATCGGTTCGGCGGTTCGGGTCGGCTGGGTTGGTGGCTCCTCGATGATCACGTGCGCGTTGGTCCCGCCGACGCCGAACGCGGATACGCCGGCACGGCGCGGTCGGTCCGGGTCGCGCGGCCACGGCTGGTCCTGCTGCAACAGGCGGACGTTGCCGGCCGACCAGTCCACCGCGTCGGTCGGTTCCGCGCACCACAGCGAACGGGGCAACACGCCCGCCCGCAACGCGCCGAGCATCTTGATCACGCCGCCGACACCGGCGGCGGCCTGGGCATGGCCGAGATTCGACTTCAACGAGCCCAGCCACAGCGGCACGTCGGCATCGCGTCGGCCGTAGGTGGCCAACAGCGCGCCGACCTCGATCGGGTCGCCGAGCCGCGTTCCGGTGCCGTGGCCCTCCACCGCGTCCACGTCGCCGACGCCAAGACCGGCGTCCGCCAGCGCGGCGCGGATCACCCGTTCCTGGGCGGCGCCGCTCGGCGCGGTCAACCCGTTGGACGCGCCGTCGGAGTTGACCGCCGAGCCGCGCACCAGGCCGAGGACGCGACGCCCCTCCCGTAGCGCGTCGGAGTGCCGCTGCACCACCAATACGCCGACGCCCTCGGCCCAGCCGGTGCCGTCGGCACCCGAACCGAACGACCGGCAGCGGCCGTCCGGCGAGAGCCCGCGCTGCCGGGAGAACTCCACGAACAGCGCGGGTGTTGCCAGTACCGTCACCCCGCCGACCAGCGCCAGCGAGCACTCGCCGCGCCGCAGCGCCGACGCGCCCAGGTGCAGCGCGACCAAGGATGACGAACACGCCGTGTCCACGCTCACCGACGGACCACCGAGGCCGAGCACGTAGGACACCCGGCCCGAGACCACGCTTCCGGCCGTGCCGACACCCCAATAGCCTTCGACCTCGTCCGGGTCCGCCGCGCGGGTCACCGCGTCGTAGTCGTGTGCGGCAACCCCCATGAACACGCCGGTATCGTTGCCACGCAAGGAACTCGGGTCGATCCCCGCGTCCTCCAACGCCTCCCAGGCGCAGGTCAGGGTGAGCCGCTGCTGCGGGTCCATGGCGAGCGCCTCACGCGGCCCCACCCCGAAGAAGCTCGCGTCGAAGCCGGCCACGTCCGCAATGAAGCCGCCGCCACGGCAGTAGAACCGCCCGACTCGGTCGGGGTCGGGATCGAAAAGACCGTCGACATCCCAACCGCGATCCGACGGGAACTCCCCCACCGCGTCGCCGCCGGACGACACCAGATTCCACAGGCTCTCGGGCGAGGACACCCCACCCGGAAAACGACACCCCACACCGACGATCGCGATCGGATCGTCGTCGGCCGGGCGGGGTGCCGGAGTCGGTTCGGCCACTTCCGCCGGGCGGACGCGGTCGAGGAGGTGCGCGGCGAGGGCGCTCGGGCTGGTGTGGTCGAACAGCAGCGTCATCGGCAGCTCAAGGCCGGTCGCCCTGGCCAACTGCGAGGTCAGTTCGAGCGCGGCGAGCGAGTTCGCGCCGTAGTCACGGTAGGCGCGGTCCGGGTCGATGTCCTGGGCCGACCATCCGAGCAGTTCCGCGGTCAGCTCGCACACGAGGTCGAGCACGCTCGCGTACGCGTCGGCCGAGGAAAGGCCGTCGATGCGCTGGGCCAGCCGGCTCGTCCGGGCGTCGGTCATCGAGAGTCACGGGTGGATACCCCGCCCTTCCGGATGGGGAGGAATCCCGAATTGTCAGGGAGCACGGTTAGCCTCCGGTTGTGAGGTTTCGCCTGTATCCGACCCACGAGCAGGAGGTGCTGCTCGCGGAGCATTGTGCGCAGGCGCGGTTCGTGTGGAACCTCGCGGTGGAACAACTCGGATACCGGCATCATCACCAGTCTCTGCCGAACTATGTGGCGCAGAGTCGGCAGTTGACCGAGGCGCGGGTCGCGTACGAGTGGTTGCGTGCAGGCGCGCAGACGGTGCAGCAGCAGGCGTTGCGGGACTTCGCCCAGGCGATGGCGAACTGGCGGTGCCGGTACCCATCGGCGGCCGACCTGGCGCAAACGGGGACGGCATGAAGGTTTCCGCATCGTCGGCCCGCAGGCCCTGCGGGTGGAGCAGATCAACCGGCGCTGGTCGCGGGTCGCGATACCGAAAGTCGGCTGGGTACGATTCCGGCGCAGTCGAGTCTTGGCCGAGTGGAAGTCCTACCGCGTGACACGGGATCTCTCCGGGCGTTGGCATATCGCCTTCGCGGTGATCCCCGCACCACTGGCGGGGCCCGGCAATGGCTCGGTGGTGGGTATCGATCGCGGCGTCGCGGTCACGCTGGCCCTCTCCGACGGCGCCACCTACCAGGCGCCGCCACCGGTGGGTGTCCGGAAGGCGGCGCGTGCGCTGTCCCGCTGCCAGCGCGGCTCCCACCGGCGTCAGCGGGCGAAGGCTCGGCTGGCC
>DASZJG010000083.1:0-138516 GCA_035948315.1 Pseudonocardiaceae bacterium
CGCTGATGACCAGCGGCGAGGACGTGACACCGCAGGCGATCGCGGCGGTGATGAGCAACTACGCGACCACGCTCGCGGAGTGAGCATCCTCTCTTCATGAGAGTGGACTTGCATGAAGGTCGATCTGGCCCTAGTCTTACGACAGCTCGCTCTCACGAAGAAGAGGAACTATCACCATGACTGTCTCCACCATTGATCTGCCCGGCGGCGTCGCGCTCACGGTCAGCGAGTTCGGCGATCGCGCGGACGGCACCGGCGCGCTCGTGCTGCACGGCGGCGCGGGGCCGCGTTCGGTCGCCGGACTCGCCGACGCGCTGAGCCGGCACGGCTACGTGGTCGTGCCGACGCATCCCGGGTTCGACGCAACGCCTCGACCGGAAGCGGTCGACTCGGTCGCCGACCTGGCCACGGTCTACCTCGATCTGCTCGACGAACTCGGGCTGACCCGGGTCACCGTGTTCGGCAGCTCGATCGGCGGCTGGATCGCGACCGAGATGGCCGTGCGCGACAACCACGGCGTGCTCGACTCGCTGGTGCTGCTCGGCGCGACCGGCATCGAGCCGAAGCCGCCGCTGGAGATCGCCGACCCGGCCAAGATCGGTCCGATCAGGACGGGCGAACTGGCCTTCCACAACCCGGCCCTGCGCCTGGACCCGAGCACGCTCACCGACGGGCAGCGCGCGATCATGGCCGCGAACCAGGCCGTCCAGGCACTGCTCGCGCCGGGCAGCTTCGACCCGAAGCTGGGCGGCAGGCTGCACCGGGTCGGCCTGCCGGTGCTGGTGCTCGGCGGCGAGCAGGACGGGATCGTGCCGCTGGACTACGAGCGCGATCTCGCGGATTCGTTCCCGCACGGCACACTCCGCGCGATCCCGGAGGCCGGGCACTTCCCGCACATCGAGCAGTTGGACCTGGTGCTGACCGAGGTCGAGAAGTTCAGGGCAGCCGCTGTCCGATGAACAGGGAGCCCGCCGCCGAGATCAGGGCGAGGATGGTGCCCAGGATCAGCCAGGGCTTGCTCGCGTCGCTCTGCTCGGTGGTGTAGCCGATCTGGTCGCCGAGGGTGGCGTAGACCTGCTGGATCTCCTGGGCGCTCGCGGCCTTGAAGAAGTTGCCGTGCGAGATGTTCGCGACCTGGTGCAGCAGTTCGTCGTCAACCGGGACCGGCTCCTGGACACCGCCGATGTCCACGGTGCCGTCGGACGTGCCGAAGGAGATCGTGGACACCGGGACGCCGGCATGTTCGGCCTGCTGGGCGGCGGTGTAGGCGCCCTGCTGGCCGGACGGGTCCTCGGTCGGCACGGTCTGCTTGCCGTCGCTCATCAGCACGATGCGCGCGGGCGGCGCCTCGGTCGGGCCGCCGAGGGCCTTGCCGAACAGGTCGATGGCCTGCAATGCGGTGAGGATCGCCTCGCCGGTCGCGGTGGCCGGGGCCAGCTTCAGGTCGTCAATGCCCTGGTCGACCTGGACGTGGTCGGTGGTGGGTGAGACGAGCACCGTGGCCGAGCCCGCGAAGGAGATCAGGCCGAGGTTCAAGGCGGCCGGCAGCCCGTCGGTGAACTGCTTGGCCGCCACCTGGGCCGCCTTCAACCGGGTCGGCGTGACGTCGGTGGCCTCCATGGACAGCGAAACGTCGATCACCAGCATCACGGTGGCCCGATTGCGCGGGACCCGCTCCTGCGCGGTCGGGCCGGCCAGGGCGACGGTCAGCAGCAGCATCGCGACCAGCAGCACGGCCGCCGGCACGTGCCGCCACCAGCCCTGCTTGCGCGGCGCGACCTTCTCCAGCAGATCGAGGTTGGCGAAGCGCAGCGTGCGGCGCTTGCGCCAGCGCTGCGTGAGCAGGTAGCCGACGGCCAGCGCGGCGACCACGATCGCGAGCAGGAACCACCACGGCGCGGTGAATCCGACCAGGCTCAACGTCATCAGACACCTCCTGACCAACGGCGCTTGCGGGCGACCGCGAAGCGGACGGTGTCGGCGATCCAGTCCGAGTCGGTGCGCAGCACCAGATGCCCGCCGCCCGCGCCGCGCAGGGCAGCCGCGACCATGGCGCGGTGTTCGGCCGCCGCGGCGGCGAATTCGCGGCGCAGCAGGGGCGAGGCGTTCACTTCACGCTGGCGGCCGGTTTCCGGGTCGGCGAGCACGAGCGAGCCGACCTCGGGCAGGTCGATGTCGCGCGGGTCGAGGATCTCGATGCCGACCACATCGTGCCGGCCGGAGAGCGCGCGCAGCGGGCGTTCCCAGTCCAGCGGGCCGAGGAAGTCGGAGAGGACCACGAGCAGTCCGCGCCTGCGGGGCGGCCTGCGCAGCTGTTCGAGGATCGCGGCGAGGTCGCCTTTGGTGCCGATCGGCGCGCTGGGCGTGCTGGCGATGCGGTGCAGCATGCCGCGCGCGTGCGCGAGTCCGCCGCGCGCCGGGACGCGGTAGGTCTCGGCGCCGGTCGAGACGACCGCGCCGACCCGGTTACCGCCTCCGCCGGTGAGGTGGGTGATCGCGGCGATCGCGCAGACCACCAGGTCACGCTTTTCCGACAGCGCGGTGCCGAAGTCGAGGCTGGGCGAAAGGTCGACGGCGAGCCAGGTTTCCAGTTCGCGGTCGGCGACGGTCTCGCGAATGTGCGGCACGGTGGTGCGCGCGGTGACCGCCCAGTCCATCCGCCGCACGTCGTCACCGGGCTGGTAGGGCCGGGCCTCCCCCGGTTCCGAGCCGGGACCGGGCACCAGGCCGAGGTGGTTGCCCTGCAACAGGCCGTCGAGCCTGCGCCGCACCTCCAGTTCGAGGGTGCGCAGGCCGGCTTCCAGCCGTTCGCCGCGCAGGATCGGCGGCGCCCAGGCCGGCCGGGTGGCGCGGTCCTCGGACTCCTGGCGCACCGCGAACCGCTCGGCGGCGTGTGGGTCCAGTACGGGCAAGCTCACTTCGGGATGGACCGGCTCGGTCACGGTCAGTTCCGCAGCGGCGCGGCGGCCGGCATCGGCTGCTGCGGACCGGGGCCCTGGGGCCGCGCGGACACCTGCGGCAGCGGGATCGCGTGCAGCACCCTGGTCACGATGTGGTCGATGGGCACGCCGTCGGCGAGCGCGTCGTAGGAGAGCACGAGGCGGTGCCGCAACGCGTCCGGCACGACGTCCACAATGTCCTGTGGCAGCACGTAGTCCCGGCCGCGCACGAGAGCAAGAGCACGCGCGGAGGCGACGATGCCGAGGCTGGCGCGCGGCGAGGCACCGTAGGACACCCAACTGGCCACATCGGACAGTCCGTGGTCGTTCGGCGTCCTGGTGGCGAGCACCAGCCGCACCACGTAGTCGACCAGGGCGTGGTGTACGAACACGCGGGAGGAGACGCCCTGGAGCCGAACCAGTTCGGCCGGGCTGAGCACCTGCTGCGGTTCCGGCGGGGTCACGCCCATCCGGTAGACGATCTCGCGCTCCTCCTCGGCCGTCGGGTAGTCGACGATGATCTTGAAGAGGAACCGGTCGCGCTGGGCTTCGGGCAGCGGGTAGACGCCCTCGTTCTCGATCGGGTTCTGGGTAGCCAGCACCAGGAACGGATCGGGCATCGGGAACGTTTTGCCGCCGATGGACACGTGCCGCTCGGCCATGACCTCCAGCATCGCGGACTGCACCTTGGCGGGCGCACGGTTGATCTCGTCGGCGAGCACGAAGTTGGCCACCACCGGGCCGAGTTCGACGTCGAAGGTTTCGCTGCCCTGCCGGTAGATCCGGGTACCGAGGATATCGGCGGGCACCAGGTCGGGAGTGAACTGCACGCGGGAGAACGAGCCGCCGACGACCTTGGCGAAGGTCTCCACGGCGAGCGTCTTGGCGACGCCGGGCACGCCTTCCAGCAACAGGTGGCCCTTGGCGAGCAGGCCGACGAGCATCCGCTCGACCAGCCGGTCCTGTCCGACGATGACCCGCTTGACCTCGAAGACGGTGCGTTCGAGCAACTGCGCGTCATGTGCCGGTGTGCTCGGCCCGCCGCCGTTGTGTACCTGTTCGGTCACGCCCCCGCCAATCTCCTACCAACGTGCAATCGTTTCCTAGGAAACCGGATCACCAGTATGACCGGCGTGAAGGTCAGGCCCGGTGCCGGGCCTTGTCCAGGTCCTCCGGGGTGTCCACGTCCAGGGCCTCGCCCGCGCGGGCCGGCACCTCGACGACGCGCAGGCCGCCGAGCACCGCGTGCAGCGCGGCGCCTGCCGGTTCGGCGGGCAACGCGGCGCGCAGCGCGTTGATCTTCCACACCCCGGTCAGCCACTGGCGCCTGCCGTTCGCGTCGACCAGCAGGGCGCCATCCGCCTCCGGGTTGCGGGCGAGCGCGAAGCGCAGTCCGGTGACGGTGTCCGGGCCGATCTCGGCGAGGTCGGCGGCGAGCACCGCGACCTCGATGTCCGCCGGCAGGTCGGCGAGGCCCGCGGCCAGCGCGGCAACCGGGCCGCCACCGGCGGGTTCCTCCCGACACCAGCGCACGGTGCGCTCGGTCGGCCGCTCCGGTCCGACGGCCACGAGCGGCTTGGCCGCGCCGGTCGCGAACAGCGCCCGGTCGAGCAGGGTGAACGCGCCGAGGCGCAGTCCGGGTTTGTCGACACCACCCAGCCGGCGCGCGGCGCCGCCGGCCAGCACAACGGCCGCGTATCCAGTCATCCGCTGATTGTCTCCCATATTCGGGAACACGCGCGAGAACACGTGCCGGGTTGATCTTCGGCACGCTGTCCGAGCGGATCGGCAGGCATTGCTCGATCATCTTCGCGGCCGTGCTCGGCCTGCCGCTGATCCCGGTCCGGCCAGTCTGGTCAGGATCGGCACGAAAATCGCGTAGTCCGGGGTTTGCGCGTTCGGGTCCTTGGCCTCGTCGTCCCAGCGCCGCACCGCGACCGCGTCCCGGTGGTACGGGCTCGCCTCGAACTCGGCCACCTCGTCCGGGACCATCTTCCCGCCCTGGAATCCCAGCGTGTGCACGGAAGCTGGCGAGAGCAGGTCGAAATAGGACGGTTCGACCGTGCACAGGTACCGTTTCGCCTTGACGTGCAACCGAACCGGCTCGGTGACCTCGGGCCCGAACCAGGCCGACAGCCAGTCCGCGCCCGCGTCATCGTGACGTTCGGACTCGACGAGATGTCCCACGTCGTGCAGCAACGCGGCAGCGACGAGCGCATCCGGCGCGCCATGGCGCTGCGCGAGGCCGCCGGCCTGGAGCGAATGCGCGGCGATGGTGACCGTCTCGCCGAGATAGTCCCGACCACCCTCGCCGGCCAGCCAGGCGCCGAACTCGGTGACGAAATCCGCGCTCATGCCAACTCCCTCCGCAGCACGGCCACCGTGCTGGCAAGACCGTCGAGGTCCGCGTAGCAGCCCTGCAGGTGCCGCTCCCCCACCGCATCGAAGGCCGTGCGCGCGTGCAGCAGCCGGGTGTTGTCGAAGACGAGGCAGTCACCGGGCGCCAGCCGGAGCACGAGTCGCAGTTCCGGCCGGTTCAGGATCTCGGCGAACGCGCGGTACGCCGGGTAGAACTCGGCGACGCGTTCGCCGCGCATCGGTTGCAGCGAGCGGTTGTTGAAGCGGACCTCGCGGATGCGGCCCTGCGTGTCCAGGCCGATCATCGGTCGCCGGGCGCGCAGTTCCGCGTCCGGCGCGGAGAACGCGAAGGTGACCTCGGTGCGGGTGAGCACGTCGAACGCGGCCGGCTGCTCGGCGCGCAGCAGGGCGGCGGCGCGGAAGCCGTCGACCAGGCCCGAGTCGCCGCCCCGGGCCGCGTTGCTCAGGCAGTGCAGCAGTTGCAGGGTGGGCACCGGGTCGCGGTACGGGTTGTCGGTGTGCGGGCTGATCGGCAACGCGGTGAAGGCCAGGTTGGTCGGATCGGCCTCGACCCGCACGTCGAACAGGTCGCCGTAGTTGGTGACCCGGACGAAACCGAAGGTCTCCGCGACATCCAGCACGGCGCCGTCGTCGGCCGGGACACCGTGCAGCATCACGAAACCCGTGCTCAGCACCGATTCCAACGCGGCGAGCCGGGCGGCCGGGCCGGCGCGGTAGGCCGACCAGTCGCAGTCGGGCACGGTCGCCAGGTCAGCGGCCGACCAGGTGCGCTTGGCGTCCTCGGTGCGGCCGTCGCCGTCCTCGGGCTCCGCCCACCAGGTGCTCAGCCAGTCGCGGTCGAAGACGGCCTCGTGCTCGTCGCCGTCGAACCTGATCCTGATCTCCTCGCCCGTCTCGGTGATCGCGGAGACCCGCAGATCGGCGGCGAGGTCGGTGATGCCGTGCAGTTTCTGCCCGTTCGCGTGCCGGCATCGCCCGCACGAACAGTTGTCCCGCAGCCAGATCGCCGGCGCGGCCAGCTCCATGTCGACCTCCTTGACTTGGCTGTACAAGTCGAAGCATGACTGGCCAAGTCGGCGACGAGCCGACATCCAGATGGCAACCACGTGAACTAAAGTTAAGTACCTACTTGACTATTGGGCGCCTCGGCCTATAGTTAAGCATGTGCCTAACCAACGGAGCGTTATGGATCAGGTGCTCAAGGCACTGGCCGACAGCACCCGACGTGACCTGGTCGAACGGCTCGTCGCCGGGCCTGCCTCGGTCGGCGAACTGGCCGCACCACTGGCCATGTCGCTACCCGCGGTGATGCAGCACCTCCAGGTCCTGGAATCCGCGGGACTGGTCCGGTCGGAAAAGGTCGGGCGGGTTCGCACCTGCCACCTGGAACCGGCGGGGCTGCGCATGGTCGAGGAATGGCTCGGCCACCAGCGCACCGACTGGGAACACCATCTCGACGCACTCGGCGACCTACTGCAAGAAGGAGATCTGTCATGAGCATCAAGCACGCCACCTTCACCCTGGAGCGCAGCTACCCCGCCAGCCCGGCCCGCGTCTTCGCGGCCTGGTCCGATCAGAAGGCCAAGTCCCGCTGGCTGGCGGGTCCGAACGCCGAACTCGAACTGGACTTCCGCGTCGGCGGCACCGAGACCATCCGCGGCCGGCACGGCGACGGTCCGCTGCTCACCTTCGAGACGCACTACGACGACATCGTGCCCGAGCAGCGCATCGTCTACACCTCGACGATGACCGCGGACAAGACGCTGACCACGGTGTCCATCACCAGTGTCGAGTTCGTCGCCGATGGCGAGGGCACCAAGCTCGTGCTCGCCCAGCAGGGCACCTACCTCGACGGGCATGAGGAGCCGAGTTGGCGCGAACAGGGCACCAGCGACCAACTCGACGCGCTGGGCGCAGAATTCAGCTGATCAGTTCGCGCAGCAACAGCAGCGGATGATCCGGGTACAGCTCGCGTTCCGGCCGATCCGGCGGCCAGTGCACGATGCAGCGCAACGCGAACGCGGCCTGATACACCCAGCGCTGTCGAGGATTCGCGGCGATATCAGGACATTCCGCGATCAGCCAGTCCACGAATTCCGGGTGGCTGGTGACCCGGGCCCACCACATCGGCAGCGTCGACTCGGTACTGGTCGGCCCGAGCCAGGCCCACTCCCAGTCGAGCAGTGCGCTGATCCGTCCGTCGCGCACGAGCACGTTGCCCGGCGTGAGATCCCCGTGCAGCAACGCCTTCGGCCCGGGAACCGGTTGTTCGGTCAGTCGCCCGACCACCGCGTCGAGCAGGTCGCCCGGCACGAACGGCAGCGTTCGCACGTACTCGACCAGCCGTAGTTGCCGGTTTCGCGCCAACGGGATCAGCGACTTCCCGGTAATGGCCAGGGCGTTGTCGGCATCGGCGGGCGCGCCGGCGTCGAGCAGGGCGGCGATCTCGGCGGACGGTTGCCAGGCGTGCACATTCCGCACCACCTCACCGAGTTCCCGCACATAAGCGCGCAGTTCGCCGGGCGAGCTGCTCGCCCAGGTGTCCGCGAGCGTCTCGCCCGGCATGCGCGGCATCAACAGCCAGCTCAACTCGTTGTCGCGACCGCAGTCCAGCGGTCGCGGCACCGGGATCTCGGCCGGCAGAGCGGTAAGCAGCGCGGCTTCCCTGGCCGGCCGATCCAGGTCGCCGCGCCAGCACACCCGCAACACCTGTTCGCCGAGCAGCCAGGTGTCGTTGGACGCACCGTCCAACAGCGACTCGTCACCGGAGGGCCGGAGCCCGAGCCGTCGGGCGACGCGGGCGAACCGCTCGCGCGCGACCTCCTCGTCCCACGGCCATCTCGGCTCGCCGTCGACGATTGGGACCTGTCCGTCACGCAGGTTGTACGCGCCGGCGAGGGAGGGATCCGGACTGCTCAGCGCGCGATCTCCCAGATGTGCCCGCCCGGATCGCGGAAGCTCGCGGTGCGGATGCCCCACGGCCGGTCGACGGGTCCGTTGAGGAACTCGACACCGAGGCCGGTCAGCCGTTCGTAGGTGGCGTCCACGTCGTCGACGGTGAGGGTGAACACCGAGCGCGCACCCTCCGGCGAACCGAGCGGCGCCGGATCGACGAGTTCCGGCGCCGCCTTGACGTCGAGCAGGTTGATCAGCGTGTTGCCGAAGCCGAACACCGCCGAGCTCTCGTCCTCGTAGTGCGTCGGCAGGTCGAAGACGGCCTGGTAGAAGCGCTTGGCCTCGGCAAGATCCTCGACGAACAATGTGATGGCGGTGATCCCGCCCGGCCACGAACCCATGCGCGACACGCTACCCGGACGTCACGACAATTCGCGCAGGAATTCCACGAACCGATCCACGTCTGCCCCGGTCAGCGGCTTGCCGTGACCGAAACCGACGGCCGTCACGTCCTGCGTGATCCGGGCCGCTCCGCTCGTCCGCGCGTCCGGTTCGGCGGCGAAGCCGGCAGGCCCGAGGCCGAGCTTGCCGGTGTGGAACACCGCGTCGCCGACCAGCACCGCGCCGGTGGGTTGGTGCCGCAGCAAGATGTGCCCCTGCGAGTGGCCGCGCGTGTGGATCACCCGGCAAGGCGCCGATGCAATCATTCACAGTAAGAATGATTGACGGTAGCATGCATGGCATGGCCCCGGTCAAGAAGGCGACGCTCGAACACACCGCCACGTTTCAACTCGGCACGATCGGAGCCGTTGTCTCACAACGGTTCGCGGAGAAGATCGAGCCGCTCGGCCTCAAGCCGAAACACGTCGGCCTGCTCACCCTGCTCGCAGCCAACCCGGCCAGTTCCCAGCTCGACATGGCGACCGCCATGAACGTCGCGCCCAGCCTGGTCGTCCGCATCGCCGACCAGCTCGAATCACTCGGCGCGATCGAGCGCACCCGCGACCCCGACGACCGCAGACGGCAGACGCTGCGCCTGACCGAACGCGGCCGTGCCCTGTTCGCCGAGTGCGCGAGCATCACCCGCGACCTGGAGGCCGATCTGCTCGCCGGCCTCCAGATCGCCGAACGCAAGGCCCTGATCGCCGCTCTGCGACACGTCGCGGGCAATCTCGGTCTCGCGTTCTGACCTACAGGTACGGCCGGGTGATGATCTCGATGCCGTGGCCGGACGGATCGTTGAAATACACGCCCCGGCCACCGTGTTCGGTGTTGGTTTCGTTGGGGCGCTTCATCTGCGGATCGGCCCAGTGCTCGACGCCGTCCGCCTTGAGCCGGGCATAGGCGCGGTCGAACAGTTCGTCGTCGACGAGGAAGGCGTAGTGCTGCATCTGGATCTCGACCGGCGGTTCGGCGAACTGCAGCAGTACCCCGTCGGGCAGCTGGATGTTGCGGAACAGGCCCCAGGACCGCGCCTCGGGCACTTCGAACAGGTCGACGTAGAACCTGACGGACGCCGCCCGGTCCTTGGACGCGATGATGGTGTGGTTGAAGCTGACTGGCATGGTGACTGACTCGCTTTCGGGTTTACAGGTGGCCATTCGGGACTGCGGACGCTTGGAGGTGCAGTCGCGTGGCGGGCCACGTGCCCGTGCGGCGGTCAGCTCACCACCGGGTCGCCTTTCCGTGCATGGCTCAGGGCCGTCCCGGTGATCATGTCGGTCAGGCTACCATCAAACACTACGCAGAACGGACACAACCGTGCCGAGCACGACCGCCTCGTCGCCGTCGATGACGGCGTACTCGGGGTTGCGCGGTTCGAGGAACACGTGGCCGTTGCGGCGCCGGTACACCTTCACGGTCGCCTCGCCATCGATCATCGCGGCCACGATCTGACCGGAGTGCGCCTCCTGCTGCTGGCGCACGACCACGATGTCACCGTCGCAGATGGCCGCGTCGATCATGGAATCACCACGCACGCGCAGACCGAACACGTTGCCCCGACCGGTCAGTTCGCGCGGCAGGGTGAGCGCCTCGTCGGCGTGCTCCTCGGCCATGATCGGCGAGCCGGCCGCGATGTCACCGACGACGGGCACGGCGACCGAGTCCTCGGACGACTCCCGCGCGGACGTCTCACCCAGGAACATACGCACGTCGATCGGACGGGACATCGACGTGCTGCGACGCAGGAAACCCCGCTCCTCCAGGCTGGTCAGGTGCTTGGCCACCGCGGAGGTCGAGCGCAGGCCGACCGCATCGCCGATCTCGCGCGTGCTCGGCGAGTAGCCGTGCCGCAGCACCCAGTCCCGGATCGTGACCAGGATGCGCTGCTGGCGTTCGGGCAGGGACGTGGTGTCCAGGTGTTCGAACGCGGCAAGATCATCGTAGGTGGTCACGGGCCGAATGATAGCGAGGTGGATACACTGAACCTTATGGGGGAACGAGAATTGCGCACCGAAACCGTGTCCTCGCCGGACGGTACGCCGATCGTGTATCACCACACGGGTTCCGGGCCGACCGTGCTGGTCGTGCACGGCACGCTGGCCACCACCGAGATGTACGCGCCGATCGCGTCGCTGCTCGCCACCGATCACCACGTCGTACTCATGGAGCGGCGCGGCTACCGAGTCAGCGGCGACGGCGCCCGGCCCGGCACCTTCGACATGCAGGCCGCCGACATCGCCGCCGTGCTCGACACGGTCGACGAACCGCGGTACGTGTTCGGCCATTCCGCAGGCGGCATGGCGACCATCCACGCCCTCGCGTCGATCGCCGACCGGGTCCGCGCGGTCGCGCTCTACGAACCACCCGCGACCCTGGCCGGCCCGCCGTTGCTGCCGACCCTGGCGAAGTGCCGCGAACAGGTCGAGAGCGGCCGCAATGCCGACGCAGTGGTCACGTTCCTGACCGCCGTCGGCGGACCGGATCCGGCCATCGAACAGATCGCGCCGTTCCTGGCGCGTAGCGCCCACGGCCTGATCGAGGACCTGGAATGCATGACGTCGACCTCCACCGAACCCGGCCGGTGGCCAACCGGTGACCTGCCGATCCTGCTGATGGCCGGCGGCAACAGCGACGAGTACGGCAGGGCGAGCGTCGCGCGGCTGGCACGCGAACTGTCCGCACCGGACACGATCGTGCTGCCCGGCCAGGGCCACAGCCCCGACGACCCGGTACCGGTCGCGGCCGCGCTGCGCGAGTTCTTCGCGAAGCACTGAACCGTGATCAACGACTGGCTGGCCGACACCCGGATTTCCTACGACACGGTCGCGGCGAACTATGCCGACCTGGTACGCGACGCGGCCACCGACAACGCACAGCTCCGCTCGGCGCTGACCGTGCTGGCCGAGCAGGTGCGCGCACTCGGCGGCGGGCCGGTCGCGGACATCGGCTGCGGGCCCGGCCAGTTCACCGCGTACCTGCACGAGTTGGGCGTTGACGCGTTCGGCATCGACCTGTCCCCCGCGATGATCGAACTGGCCAGGCGCGCACATCCGGGAGTGCGGTTCGAGGTCGGCTCGATGACCGATCTCGGCTTGGCGGACGGATCGCTGGCCGGTGTGCTCGCCTTCTGGTCGTTGATCCACGTGCCGGACGACGAGGTGCCCGGCGTGCTCAGGGATTTCCACCGAATGCTGCGGCCGGGTGGGTTGGTGCAGATCGGTTTCCACGTCGGCACCGAGTCGAACCTGAAGACCGAAGGCTATGGCGGGCACCCGATGAAGGTGTATGTGCACCGCCGCCAACCGGAGCGAATGGCCGAGTTGGTGGGCCAGGCCGGTTTCGAGGTCGACACCCAACTGTTGCTCTACACCGAAGGGATCGTGCGGCCGGCGATCCTGTTCGGCCACTCGCGCACCTGAATCTCAGGCCGAGTCCAGTGAGCGCGGCAGGCCGAACCAGGGCAGCATGCTGCTCTCGAACCGGGCCAGGGCGCTGATCCGGTCGCCGGCGAGGGTGAGCACGTAGAGGCCGGTGCCGTGGCTGATGCCGTTCGGGCCGCGCAGGTAGGCGCCGAACGCGGGTTGGCCGTTGGCGCGGGTGGGCACCAGGTCGAACCGGCGGCCCACGTCGAAAAGGCGGCCGCAGAACTGGCGCACGAGATCGCGGCCCTCGTACTCGAACGGGACGGGCGGCATGGAAATGAACGCGTCGTCGGTCAGCAGGTCGACCAGGGCGTCGAGATCGGCCGATACCCAGGCGCGGGCGAACTTCGCCGCGACCGCGTCCTCGGCGGCCGAGCCGGGCGGCGGCGGGGGCTCGGTCGCGCGGTGCTGGCGGTTCAGCGCGGCGCGGGCGCGTTTGAGCGCGCTGTTCACGCTGTCCAGCGTCGCGTCGAGCATGTCGGCGACCTCGTCGGCGTGGAAGCCGAGGACGTCGCGCAGGACGAGGACGGCGACCTGGCGCGGTGGCAGCAGTTGGAGCGCGGTGACGAAGGCGAGCGAGATGGACTCGCTGCGCTCGTAGCTGGCCTCCGGCCCGAGCCGGTCGTCCGGGTAGGGCTCCAGCCAGACGACCTCGCCGAGCCTGCTCGGCTCCAGCGGTTCGACCAGCGGCACGTCCCATTCCTTGGCCTGGCGTCGGTTGGCCGAGCGGCGCGCGTTCAGGCAGCGGTTGGTGGCGATCCGGTACAGCCAGGTGCGCAGCGAGGCGCGCTGCTCGAACGCGCCGATGCCCTGCCAGGCGGCCAGCATGACCTCCTGCATGGTGTCCTCGGCGTCTTGGAGCGACCCGAGCATCCGGTAGCAGTGCACCTGCAACTCGACCCGGTACGGCTCGGTCAACGCGCGGAACGCGTCGCCGTTGCCGGCCCGCGCATGTTCGATCAGTTCGCCGGTCACCATCGACATCCTCCTCCGCATGGCACTTCCGGCGATATTGACACCGGCCGGGGCGCGAACTGGGCGGTCGTCGGCCGCCCAGTTTCGGGAAGGTCGGGGTGTCTGTATGGGGCATGGGAAACTTGGTAGTTTTCGAGAACATCTCACTCGACGGTGTCACGCAGGACCCGACCGGTGACGAGGGCTTCAGCCGCGCGGACTGGCGCGCCGTGCTCTCCTCCGCCGACCAGGCCGCGTGGGGCAAAATGATCCTGGACGACGCGCTCCGCGCCGAGGCGCTGCTGTTCGGCAGGCGCAGCTACGAGTTCTTCGCCGGCAGCTATCCCTCCCGCACCGGCGCGTTGGCCGATCGGATCAACGGGCTGCCGAAGTACGTGGTGTCCAGCACGCTGACCAACCCCGACTGGCACGACTCGACGGTGTTGCGCGGCGACGCGGTGGCTTCGGTGGCCGCGTTGAAGCAGGAGATCGCCGGCGAGCTCCGCCTCTACGGGAGCACCCGGCTCGCGCACACGCTGCTCGCGCACGATCTGGTGGACGAGGTGCGTCTGGCGATCTTCCCGATCGTCATGGGCGCGGGCGACCGCCTGTTCGACCCGGCAGGCGATCAGCGAAAGCTGGAACTGGCGGACACGCAGCGGGTCGGTGACGGCCTGATGCACCTCACCTATCGGACGCCAGCCCGGTCATGACCAACGCGAGGAGCCGGTCGGCCTGAGCGGCGTCGTCCGGTTTGGCCATTGCGATGGCACCGATCAGCTTCAGCACGTCGGACGGGTCCGCGTCGGCGACGACGCGGCCCGCCTGCCGCGCCCTGGCCAGCAGTGCGGCCGCGATCTCGAACAGGTCCGCGTGCCAGGCCGAGGCCGCGTCCTGGCCGAGTGCCGAGTTCAGCATCGCCGCTGACAGGCCCTGATAGGTCAGGCCGTGTGCGAGCGCGGCGCGCAGCCAGGTGGCCAACGCCTCCAACTCGTCCTCGGCCGCCAGCAACCGGCGGCCGAGGGCGACCAGTTCGCCGATCTGTTCGGCGAGCACCACTTCGATGAGGTCCAGCCGGGTGGGGAAATGCCGGTAGAGGGTGCCGCTGGCCACGCCGGCCCGTCGCGCGATCTCGTCAAGGGAGGCGTCCGCGCCGAACTCGGCGAACGCGAGCCTCGCCTGTTCGACCAGCCGCTCGTAGTTGCGTCGCGCGTCGGCGCGCACCGCCATCACACCCCTTGCTAACCGGGGACACAGTCCGTTACCGTGCCCGACATAATCGGACCATGTCTCACCTTAGCGGAGGGCCACCCCATGATCCTGCCGGAGAGTCCGCTCGCGGTGCTGGAGCGCAGTCGCAGGGCCGCGATCGACCAGTCCGTCGAGGACACGCGAGCGCTGTACGCGATCGACGCGGTGCACGAGTTCCCGTTCTCCGTGGCCGGCATGCCGTCCCGGCTGGTCGGACGCGAGCAGATCGTGAACTGGAGCGCCGAGCTGTGGCAGGCCAATCCGCTGCGCTACCAGCGCTATCGCACCATCGCGATCCACCGGACCGAGGACCCGGACACGATCGTCGTCGAGCAGGAAGCCATCGGCACCAGCCCGATCACCGGCGAGTTCGTGCTGCCCAACATCCAGGTGCTCACCGCGCGCGACGGTCAGATCCGCCACCTGCGCGACTACGTGAACGTTGCGGCGGCGGCCGCCGCACTGGGGCACGATCGGTGAGTGCTTCGCGAAAATCTTCGCGCCGAGTGAGGTCGAGTGTCGAGAACGGGCCGCCGGCTCCGTCCCAGGGGCACCAAGGAGGAGATGACATGAAATATCTGCTGCTCAAGCATTATCGAGGCGCCCCTACCCCGGTCAACGACGTGCCGATGGACCAGTGGACGCCCGAGGAACTCGACGCGCACGTCCGTTACATGCGTGACTTCGCGGCTCGGCTGGAGGAGACCGGCGAGTTCGTCGACTCCCAGGCGCTCGCGCCCGGCGGCGCCTTCGTGCGGTCCGCCGGGGCCGGGCAGCCGCCCATCACCGACGGGCCGTTCGCGGAGACCAAGGATCTCATCGCCGGCTGGATGATCATCGATGTGGAGTCGTGGGAGCGGGCCGTCGAACTGGCCGGTGAGCTGTCCGCCGCGCCCGGCGCGGGTGGGAAGCCGATCCACGAATGGCTGGAGGTTCGGCCGTTCCTGACCGAGTCGGCCTCGGTCACCGAGTGAACGAGTCGCTGCTGCGCGAGTTGGTGCCCGCCGTGATCAGTGTCCTGGTCCGGCGCGGCGCCAACTTCGCCTCCGCCGAGGATGCCGTGCAGGAGGCGCTGATCCGAGCGTTCGAGGCGTGGCAGGCGGATCCGCCGCGTGAGCCGAAGGCGTGGCTGGTCGCGGTCGCCTGGCGCAAGTTCCTCGACGCCGCCCGAGCCGACGCCTCGCGGCGCGGACGTGAACTGGCCATGGACGCCGAGCCGCCCGCCGGACCAGTGTCCGGCGCGGACGACACGCTGCGGCTCTACTTCCTGTGCGCACACCCGACCCTGCCGCCCGCTTCGGCCGTCGCCCTCACGCTGCGCGCGGTCGGCGGCCTGACCACGCGGCAGATCGCCAACGCCTACCTGGTCCCGGAAGCGACCATGGCGCAGCGGATCAGCCGCGCCAAGCGGCGCATCGCGGGCCTGCCACTCGACCAGCCCGGCGACCTGTCAACGGTGTTGCGCGTGCTCTATCTGGTGTTCAACGAGGGCTACAGCGGCGATGTCGACCTGGCCGCGGAGGCGATCCGGATCACCCGCCAGCTCGTCGGCCTGACCGATGAGCCGGAGGTCGCCGGGCTGCTCGCGCTCATGCTGCTGCACCATGCCCGGCGCGCGTCGCGGACCGGCGAGGACGGCCGACTGATCCCGCTCGGCGAACAGGACCGGTCGCGCTGGGACACCGGTCTGATCACCGAGGGCGTGGCGATTCTGCAGGCCGCGCTGGCCCGCGACCGGTTGGGCGAATACCAGGCGCAGGCCGCGATCGCCGCGCTACACGCGGATGCCCGCACGGCCGCCGAGACGGACTGGGTGCAGATCGTCGAGTGGTACGACGAACTGCTCGCCCTCACCGGCAGCCCGGTCGTGCGGCTCAACCGCGTGGTCGCCGTCTGCGAGGCCGACGGACCGCGGGCCGGCCTCGCCGCGCTCGCCGACGTAAGCCCCGACCTGCCGCGTTACCTGGCCGTCAGTGCCTACCTGCACGAACGCTCCGGTGACTCAAAACGCGCCGCCGAGCTGTACGCGGCGGCATCCCGTGCCGCGACCAGTGTTCCGGAACAAATCCACCTGATCAGGCAGGCCGCGCGGATCAGAGCAGGCGGACCGCGTAAGGCATGATGCCGGCGTAGTAGCGAACCGGGGTCACGTGCACGACCTGACCGGACTCGGGCGCCTCGATCATCATGCCGTTGCCGATGTAGAGGGTCACGTGGTGGATCCCGGCACCTCCGCCGTAGAACAGCATGTCGCCGGCCTGGATCGCGGAGAGCGGCACGTGCGGTCCCGCCGTGTACATGTAGCCGCTGAAGTGCGCCAGCGAGATGCCGACCCCGGCGAACGCGTAGACCATCAGGCCCGAACAGTCGAAGCCGATCTGGCTGGCCCAGCCCGGATCGAACGGGTCGCCCGCGACGCCGTGCGTCGGGCCGCTCGCGTTGCCGCCGCCCCACACGTAGGGCAGGCCGAGTTCGCCGAGCGCGCGCCGGATCACGATGCCGGCCGCGCCGGCCGGCAGGTTGCCGATCCGCCCTCCGCCGCCACCGCGTCCGCCACCACCGCCGCTGCCGTGCGCGGCGGCGGCCGCGTTGCGCGCGTCCTCGGCCTGTTTGGCGGCCAGCCAGCTCTGGTAGGTGGCTCGTTCCGCGCTCAGGTCGCTGACCTGCGCCTGGGCCGCAGCGAGCTGTTGTTGCAGGCTGGCCTGCTGGGCCTGCAACTGAGTGGTCTGCGCGGCCTGGCTCTGCTGCGCGGCTTCCGCCGCCCGCACCGCGTTGTCCGCGGTGCTCTTGGCTGTGGTTGCCGCATCCTGCTTCTGCTGGGCAGCGGTGAGCGCGGCGCGGGCGGAGGAATCCGCGTTCGCCTGCTGGGTCCTGGCCCGCTGCAACTGGTCGAGGATCTCGTCCTCGGTACCGCTCATCGCCTGGAGCAGCCGCTGCCGCTCCAGCATGTCCTTCGGGCTGGTCGCGTTGAAGTAGTCGGCGACCGAGCCGAGTTGGCTGCCCTGCTCGAAGCTGCCCAGCGCGAACTGGTCGGCCTGCTGCTGGGCCTGGGTGATCGCGTTACTGGCCGCGTCGGCCGCGACCTGCGCGGACTGCGCCGCGGACTGGGCGGCGGCGGCCGCGTCCTGCGCGTTCTGGAGGTCGACCAGGGCCTTGTTCGCGTCCTCGTCCTTGACCTCGACGGCGTCCTGGAGGTTCTGGAGCTTGCTCTGCGCGGCCGCGAGCTGGTTGGTCAGCTGACCGACCTGGCCCGCCTTGGCATTGGCCTGCGCCTGCGCGGCGCTGATCTGCGAGTTGCTCGGATTGGGCGGCGGAGGGGGCACGGCCGCACTGGTGCCGGAGATGGTGAGCGCGAGCGCGCCGCCAAGCACGACGGCGGCCGTGATCCCTCGACGCCAGCTCCCGTGGAACTGGTCAGGCTTTGTCGCCACGCCGTTTCACCTCCCGCAACCCTGCCGCACTCCGCGCCATAGTTAGCCCGATCAGCCCCCTATCGGACGCCGAATGGTCTAGTAGCGCGAGCCCACTGTGCCACTCCCACCTCACCTGTCGCCACACGAAACAGGCAAAACTCACCCATCTTGTGTCACATCAGCCCCAATTGATCACATCGAGTGAGTATCCATGGCGATTTTGGTTACTCTTCGGCGTCCGGGCCGGTATTGGCGTTGCGAGGCGGCGCGAACTGCGAGAATCGCTCGATGCGTTTTTCCGCACGCGGCGGGGCCGGGCTGGCGTTCGCCGGCCTCGTCGTGGTGCTGGTCGGCGCCTTTCTGCCGTGGCTGCGCTCGGGCAGCGCGCTGCGCGACAGCTACCAGTCCGTCGACGTGCTGCGGGTGCAGCCGGCACCGCCCGGCGGCGCGGCAGGGGTCCTGCTCTACGCGTGGCTCGCGGTGATCCCGTTGTGCTCGGTCAGCGTCGCGCTCTACGCGCTCGGCGTGCGCAGAACCGCCGCCGCGCTGGCCTGCCTGGTCGCGGTACTGGTCGCCGTCGTCTCGATCGCGGCCATGCTGAACATGGGGGCCGCGAGCGACCCGATCGGGTTCTCGCCCATCGGCCCGATCGTGACACTGCTGGGCGCGGCGGGGGCTTTCCTCGGTGGGATAGTCGTCCTTCGGAGGCTTCAGTCAGGAGTGCAACGGTGACTTACCCAGGTTCGGGAGGCCAGTGGCAGCCCGAACAACCGCCCTACCAGCCGCAGCAGTACGGCCACGGCAGCTGGCCGACCGCGACCCAGCCGCCGCGCAGGCGCAGCCGCCGGGGATTGGTCATCGGGATCGTGATCGCGATCGTGGTGGTGGCGGGCGGGACGGCGGCGACGGTGTGGGCGTTGAACCGCAGCACCCAGGCGGGCTCGGCGACCCCGCAGGCGGCGGTGGCGAAGCTGGCCGCGGACGTGTCCGCGGGCGACCTGCTCGGCGTGCAGAGCGACCTGGCACCAGCGGAAACTGCCGCGATCAAGGACATCGGCGCCGACGGCAGTAACCAGCTCAAGCGGCTCCAGATCGAGAACCCGGGCTACGCCCCGCAGACGCAGGCGGCCAACGGCGCAGGCGGGCTGAGCGCGTCCGGCCTGCGCTTCGACGCCGCGAACGCGCAGACCATCAACGACCACCTGGTGATCAACAAGCTGGTCGGCGGCACCATCCGGCTCTCCCCCAAGCTGGACCAGAACATGTTCACCCAGCAGTTCCTGCGGTCGGCCTTCCCGAACGGACTGCCGAAGACGCCGAGCAACACCATCGACATCGCGGACGTGATCCGGCGGACCGGCCAGCCGGTGCGGATCGCCACGATCAAGGTGAACGGCGGCTGGTACACCAGCGTCTTCTACACCGCGGCCGACTACGCGTTGCAGTCCGCGCGGCTGACCTGGCCGGCGACCTCCCTGCCGGCGACCGGCCAGTACACCGCGGACAACGCGGTCCGATCCTTCGCCCAGGCGCTGTTGAACGCCGACTACCAGGCCGCGATCGAGGCGACCGACCCGAACGAGATGGCCGTGCTGCACGACGCGGGCACCGCGCTGCTGAACCGGCTGCGCAAGCCGACGCCGACCGGTATCACCATCGACACGATCACGTTCACCGACAAGCCCGTGGCGGGTGGCGTGGACGCGGTGCTCAGGAGCGCGACCCTGCGCAAGGGTGGCGACACGCTCAGCATCCAGGCTCAGCACGCCTGTTACGCGATCGCCGACCAGAACACCGGCGACCAGCGCACGCTCTGCCCGAGTGATTTCGCCGGCCAGATGCAGTCCGACCTCGCCGGTCTCCCGCCCGACGTGACGACCGCGTTGCAGCACCTGACCTCGGGAATCCTCACCTCGGGCCTGGGTCTGGTGGCCACCGAGACGGGCGGCAGGTGGTATGTGTCACCGGCGCGCAGCGTCGGCGAACTGCTGGTCGCCATGGTCAGCGGGTTGCAGCCGGACGACATCAAGGCCCTCCTGGGCGAAAATCACTGACTTCCCATAATGTGATCCGACGTTTGGCGGCTGGATGAACCAGTTGGCGAAGTCCTAGGGTGACCGCGTTCTGCATACAACCCGACCAGGGGGGACTGTTCCCATCAACCAGAAGGACGCTGCGCTGTGGTGACGTCGGTGAGCGCGCCGCGCTCGCTGCCGGCCGCGCTGGTGCGCACGCTGCGCACCGACCGGTGGGCGCTGGCCGGCGCGATCGTGATCGTCGTGCTGGTGTTCGTGGCCATCGCCGCGCCGCTGCTCGCCGCGATCGAGGGCCAGGACCCGAACGCGTACCACATCAACGCGCTCGATCCGAACAGCGGACTGCCGGCCGGTTCGCTCGGCGGCATCAGCGGCACGCACTGGTTCGGGGTCGAGCCGCTGACCGGCCGCGACCTGTTCGCGCGGGTCTGTTACGGCGCGCGCACGTCGTTCCTGATCGGGCTGGCGGCGACCGTGGTCGCGGTGGTCGTCGGCACCCTGCTCGGCGCGGGCGCCGGCTATCTCGGCGGCTGGTTCAACCGGGTCATCACCTGGCTGACCGACGTACTGCTGGGCTTCCCGTACCTGGTTTTCATGATCGCCCTGGGCGCCATCGCACCGCCGAGCGTGCCCCGGCCGCTGCTGCTGATCCTGGTGATCGGCTTCTTCGGCTGGCCGAGCATCACCCGGATCGTCCGCTCGCAGACGCTCGCGCTGCGCGACCGCAAGTTCGTGTCCTCGGCGCGAGCGATGGGCGCGGGCCCGTGGCACGTGTTCCGCACCGAACTGCTGCCGAACCTGTGGGCGCCGATCATCGTGGTCGCGACCCTGAACATTCCGGCGAACATCGGGTTCGAGGCGGCGCTGTCCTTCCTCGGCGCCGGTATCCCGCCACCCACGTCGAGCTGGGGCCAGTCGATCTCGACCGCGAGCGACTGGATCCAGAGCGACCCGCTGTTCCTGTTGTTTCCGGCGGCCGCGCTGTTCCTGGCCACCTGGTCGTTCAACGTGTTCGGTGACGGGCTGCGCGACGCGCTCGACCCGAGGATGGTGGTGCGACGATGAGGCTCGCACGTTTCGTCCTCGGTCGGCTGCTGGCCACGATCGTCGTGCTGTTCGTACTGGGCCTGGCCACCTACGGCGTGTTCTACCTGCTGCCCTCCGACCCGGCGCAACTCTCCTGCGGCCGGCCGTGCACGCCGCAGGGCCTGGCGACCGCACGCGCGTTCATGGGGTTCAACCATCCCTGGGTGGTGCAGTACTTCCAGTTCGTCGCCGGCATCTTCACCGGCCGCACGTTCGGCACGGGCGTGACCGCGATCCATTGCGCGGCACCGTGTTTCGGCTATTCGTTCCAGCAGAACCAGACCGTGCTGAGCCTGATCACCAGCCGGGTGCCGGTGACGTTCTCGCTGGCGATCGGCGCGGCGATCATCTGGCTGCTGGTCGGCGTCGGCATCGGCGTGCTGTCCGCGCTCAAGCGCGGCACCGCGCTGGACCGGATCACCATGGCCGGTGCGGTGGCCGGCGTGTCCGCGCCGGCGTACGTGGTCGGGCTGTTGGCGATCATCATCTTCGGGTTGAACCTGAACATCGTGCCGGACAACGGATACGTGCCGCTGACGCAGAATCCGGTCGGCTGGCTGTGGCACATGATCACGCCCTGGCTGGTGCTGGCGTTCCTCCAGGCCGCGATCTACACGCGACTGACCAGAACACAGATGCTCGACGTCCTCAACGAGGACTTCATCCGCACCGCGCGGGCCAAGGGCGTGCCCGAGCGCGCGGTCGTCGGCAGGCACGCGCTGCGCAACGTGCTGTTGCCGGTGGTCACCGTGTTCGGCATCGATCTCGGCGCGCTGCTCGGCGGCGCGATCATCACCGAAACCGTGTTCTCCATGCCCGGTGTCGGTGCACTGCTGATCGGCGCGGTGCACAGTCTCGACCTGCCGTTGCTACTGGGGTGCACGCTGTTCGCGGCGTTCCTGATCGTGATCGCGAACTTCCTGGTGGATCTGCTCTACGGCGCGCTCGATCCGCGAGCGCGCCTGACCTGAGGAAAAGAGGGGTTTCGATGGACCGTCGGGGTTTCCTGCGGCTGGTCGGCGTTGCCGGCGTCGCCACGGGTGCCGGCGCCTTCCTGGCCGCGTGCAATGCGAATCCAACGCAGGACGCGGCCGGGTCGAGCAGCACCACCAAGCCGGGCGGCACGCTGTACGTCATCAACGACACGTCGAGCAACTACTACGACCCCGCCAAGTCGCAGGGCCTGGCGACCACCTCCAACGGGCTGGTCCACCGTCGCCTGACCGCCTGGGAGCTGACGCCCGGCCAGGACGCCAAGGTCGTGCCCGACCTGGCCACCGACACCGGCCGGTCCAGCAACAACGGCGCCACCTGGAGCTTCACCCTCAAGGACGGGCTGAAGTTCTCCGACGGCACGCCGATCACCAGCGCGGACATCAAGTGGGGCACCGAGCGCACCTTCGCGCCCGCGTTCGCCGAGGGCCTCGGCTACCACAAGACCCTGCTCGTCGGCGCGTCCGGCTACACCGGTCCGTTCAGCGGCCAGGGCCTCGACTCGATCGAGACGCCGGACGACAAGACCATCGTCTTCCACCTGGTGCGGCCCTTCGGTGACTGGCCGTGGATCGCCAGCCTGATCTCGCTGGCGCCGGTGCCCAAGGGCAAGGGCACGACCGCGAGCTACTCGACCAGCCCGATCGCCTCCGGCCCCTACCAGGTCGCCTCCTACCAGGCAGGCGTCGCGGTGAACCTGTCCCGCAACCCGCACTGGGACCGCTCGACCGACAGCGTCCGGCCCGCGCTGCCGGACAAGATCGTCATCCAGCTCTCCCAGAATGACACGGTCATCTCGCAGCGGCTGATCGCGGACAACGGCAACGACCAGTTCGCGTTCGGCTCGTCGTTCGTCGACCCGTCCCAGCTGGCCCAGTTGCAGGGCAAGCCGGCGGTCAAGCCGCGCGTTGTCACCTGCAGCGCGGGCCCGATCAGCTACCTGGCCATGAACACCACCAAGGGCCCGATGGCCAACGTCGCGGTGCGCAGGGCGTTCCAGTACGCGGTGGACAAGGGTGCGTACCAGGTCGCCTGGGCGGGCAGCGCCGCGCTGGCCGGTCCGATCGCGACCACGCTGATCACCCCGGGCATCGCCGGGCGCGAGGTCTACGACCTCTACCCGACCGGGCCCAACGGTGACCCGAACAAGGCCAAGCAGATGCTCGCGGCCGCCGGTTACCCGAACGGCCTGACCGGGCTGAAGCTGGTGGTCAGCACCTCGAACAGCTACGCGGACAAGGCGCAGTCGGTGGCGCAGTCGCTGGCCAGGGCCGGTATCCAGGTCAACGTCCAGTCGATGGACGACGACACCTACAACGCGACGGTCACCGCGAACAGCGTCGACTACGACCTGACTCTCAGCGGCTGGAACCCGGACTTCCCCAGCGCGAACGGCAACATCGAGGCCCTGTACGCCTCCTCCGAGGTCGGCAACGGCGGGTACAACCTCTCCCGCTACAGCAGCCCCGAGGTGGACAACATGATCCACGACGCCCAGGGCACGATCGACCCGGTCGCGGCCGGCAAGAAGTGGGCTGCGGTGGACAAGCGGATCATGCAGGACGCACCGGTGGTGCCGCTGATCTTCGCGCGCAACTCGTTCCTGCACGGGTCCAAGGTGGACAACTTCGAGGTGCCGGACTACCCGTCCTACCCGAACTACCTGAAGATGGGCATCGCCCAGTGACAAGTGGTTCACCTCTGCTTTCGGTGGAGAAGGTCTCGGTGACCTTCTCCACCGAGGGCGCGGAGACCGTCGCCGCGGACGAGGTCAGCTACTCGGTCGCGGCCGGCGAGGTGCTGGCCGTGGTCGGCGAGTCCGGGTCGGGCAAGACGGTGACCGCGATGTCGCTGCTCGGCCTGCTCCCGCCCACCGCGACGGTGACCGGTGCCGCGTTCCTGAGCGGTACCAGCCTGTTCGAGCTGGACCGCGAACAGTTGCGCCAGATCAGGGGCGAACGGGTCGGCTTCGTGTTCCAGGAGCCGATGAGCGCGCTCAACCCGGTGTTCACCATCGGCGCGCAGGTCGCCGAGGCGATCACCGTGCATCACAAGATCCCCTCGGCGAAGGCGCGGCAGCGCGCGGAGGAACTGCTGCACTCGGTCGGGTTGCCCGATCCGGCGCGGGTGGTGCGGGCGTATCCGCACGAGCTGTCCGGCGGGCAGTTGCAGCGCGTGGTGATCGCGATGGCGGTCGCGAACGAGCCCGCGCTGCTGATCGCCGACGAGCCGACCACCGCGCTGGACGTGACCGTGCAGGCCGACATCCTGGAACTGCTGCGCGATCTGCGATCCCGGCTCGGCGTCGGCATCCTGCTGATCACGCATGACATGGGCGTCGTCGCGGACCTCGCGGACCGGGTTGTGGTCATGCACGAGGGCAAGGTCGTCGAGCACGGCACCGTGACCGAGATCTTCGGCAATCCGCAACAGGAGTACACCCGGCAACTGCTGGGTTCGGTGGTGTCGCTGGCCGGCACGCCGACCGCGCCGCCAGTCGACGAGTCGGGCGAGCTGATCGAGCGCGGCGCGCAGGTCGCGGTGGTCGGCCATCCGGCCACCAGGTCCGTTGTGGACAGTCCGGCGACCGAGCCGACGCTGCGTATCACCGATCTGTCCGTTGTGTACGTTGGCCGGTTCCGGTCGATCGCGGTGCACGCGGTGGACCGGGTCAGCGTGCACATCGAACCGGGCGAGGTGCTCGGTCTGGTCGGCGAATCCGGCTCAGGCAAGAGCACGCTCGCGTCGACCGTCGTCGGCCTGGTCCCCACGACCGCGGGCACCATCGAACTCGCCGGCGCGAACCTGGCCACGTTGCGCGGCAAGGCAAGGCGCACCGCGCTCGGCCGGATCGGCATGGTGTTCCAGGACCCCGGCTCGTCGCTGAACCCGCGCGCCACCGTCGGCGCCAGCATCGCCGAACCGCTGCTGCTGCACAGCGACCTGCGCGGCGGCGACCTGGACGCCCGCGTGCGCGAACTGCTCGACGCGGTGTCGCTGCCGACCGCGATGGCGGGCCGGTTCCCGCACGAACTCTCCGGCGGCCAGCGACAGCGGATCGGCATCGCCCGCGGCATCGCGTTGAACCCGGCCCTGCTGATCGCCGACGAGCCGACCAGCGCGCTGGACGTCTCCGTGCAGGCGCGCGTGCTCGAACTGTTCCGCACGCTACAGACCGAGCTGCGCTTCGCCTGCCTGTTCATCTCGCACGACCTCGCGGTCATCGAGGAGGTCGCGGGCCGGGTCGCGGTGATGCACCGAGGGCATGTCGTCGAACAGGGCCCGACCGAACAGGTGCTGGCCACTCCCCTGCACCCGTACACGCACCGGCTGATCACCTCCGCGCCGGTCGCCGACCCCGAGGACCAGCGCCGCCGCCGCGAAGCCTGGCGGGCCGCGGTCGGCTAACCGGCCAGCACCTCGCGCAGCGTCGCGGCGAACGCCTCGGGCTGGCCCGGATAGCCGAACTCCGGCCCGAGGAACCCACCGTGGTGGCTCGGAAACACCGCTGCCTCCTGGCCGAGCGCGGTGGCTGCGGCCTCCGCGGTGCGCCCGGTCAGCACGTCCTTCGACTCGATGCCAACGCCGATGACCACCCGACTCGACGCCGACTTCAGCGCATCGACGTCGATGTCGTAGCCACTGACCGCCCAGGACCGTTCGGAGAGCAGCGGATCGTCGCGCCTGCCGTCGTCCGCGATGTCGCTGGGCGGCAGCGGCTGCTCGAAGTAGGCATCGGTCAACTGGCCGTGCCACGAGCCCAACAGCATGAACGCGGCGAAACCCGCTCCCGAGCCGCCGGCCAGATAGGCGTCGCGGTACTGATCGCGCGCGCGGAACGCGGCTTGCGCGTCGGGCAGCAGGGCGAACAGCGGCGGTTCGTGCGCGACCAACACGCGCACGTCATCGGGATACGCGGATACCCAGGCCAGGCCGGTCACCGCGCCACCGCTGCTGCCGAACACCTCGACCGGGCCGATGCCCAGCGCCTCGACCAGCGCGTGCAGGTCGGCCGCCTGCACATCCGGATCGTGATCGGTGCGGCCGTCCTTACGGGTGCTGCGGCCGAGCCCGCGCGGGTCGTAGGTGATCACCGTGCGATCCGGGAAGTGGCCGGCCAGGGTGGCGAAGCCGCCGGCCTCCATCGGCTGGCCGATCATCACCAGCGCCGGCCGGCCGTCGGCGGGCGGCAACGGGCCGCGCACGTCGTAGACGAGATCGACCTGCGGGGTGCTGAGCGTGTGCGTTGAGGTCATGCAGGTAAGACTCCTCCGCGCGGGAAAACTCATCGGTGCTCGTTCGGCTTGACCTGGAGCGAACTCCAGCACCTAACGTGGTCGGCATGACCACACCGCAGCACAAAATCGGCTCAGGTTTCGGCATGCGCAGCACGGCTGCCCAGGTGCTGGCGGGGATCGACCTGAGCGGCAAGCTCGCCGTCGTCACCGGCGGCTACTCCGGCCTCGGCATCGAGACCACCAAGGCGCTGGTGAACGCGGGCGCGCGGGTCGTCGTGCCGGCGCGGCGCCCGGACAACGCCCGCGAGGCGCTGGCCGGCGTGCCCAACGTCGAGGTCGACGAACTCGACCTCGGCGATCTGGCCAGCGTGGCCGCGTTCGCCGACCGCTTCCTGGCCTCCGGCCGCGACATCCACCTGGCCATCAACAACGCGGCGATCATGGCCTGCCCGGAGACCCGGGTGGGGCCCGGCTGGGAGGCGCAGTTCGCCACCAACCACCTCGGCCACTTCGCGCTGATCAACCGGTTGTGGCCGGCGATCCTACGCGGCCAGGGCCGCGTCGTCGCGCTGTCCTCCTCCGGCCACCGCCGCTCGCCGATCCGCTGGGACGACATGGACTTCGCGACCGGCTACGACAAGTGGACCGCGTACGGCCAGGCCAAGACCGCGAACTCGCTGTTCGCGGTGCACCTGGACAAGCTGGCCGAGGACGCGGGGGTGCGCGCCTTCGCCGTGCACCCCGGCGGCATCCTCACCCCGTTGCAGCGGCACATCTCGCGCGAGGAGATGGTCGCGTTCGGCTGGATCGACGAGGCCGGCAACCTGATCAACAACAACTTCAAGACGCCCGAGCAGGGCGCGTCGACCACCGTGTGGGCAGCCACCTCGCCGCAGCTCGACGACCTGGGCGGCGTCTACTGCGAGGACTGCGACATCGCCGAGGAGGTCCCGGCGACCGACCAGGGCATGCAGGGCGTGCGCGCCTACGCCGTCGACCCGGAGCAAGCCGCGCGGCTGTGGACGCTGTCGGCCGAACTGACTGGTGTGAACGCGTTCGCCTAACCGGCGAGGAACTCCAGGCGGTTGCCGACCGCGTCCTGGGTGTGGAAGCGGCGCCGACCCGGTACCTCGGCCGGGTCGGCCCAGGTCACCGGGTAGTCGGCGGCTTCGAGCGCCGCAGCCGTCGCGTCCACGTCGACCACGAACGCCGGATGAGCCTTGCGGGCCGGGCGGAAGTCCGTCTCGACGCCGACGTGCAGTTCGCCATCCGGCCCGCCGACTCCGGGCACCCGGAACCAGCAGCCGCCGCGCTTGGCCAGCAGCGGCGGTTTGGGCAGCTCGGTCCAGCCGAGCACACCGGTGTAGAAGGCGCGCAACCGTTCCTCCGCGTTCGGCGGAGCGGACACCTGGACGTGATGGATCATTTCCTGCTCCTCCTTCACTGACCGCGTCGTCCGGCCACTTCGGACACACCGAGTACGACTCCGATCACCAGCACGACCGCGATGGCCAGGCTCTCCAGCACCGTCGCCGCCGCGCTGGCCATGGTCGGCGGGACATTACCGAGCAACCCGATCATCGAGCCGACCGGTGGAATCCGGCCGAACTGGTAGGTCAGCACGACAACGGCGGCGATGGCCAGCATCGACCAGCCGATCTTGCGCACCACCGGCCTGCCGAGCAGCACGCCGACCGCGACTCCGGTCCACCCGCAGGCCAACTGCGCGGCGAAGCCGACCGCCAGTTCGGTGAACCGGTACGGATGGGCCGTGGTTATCGCCGGCCACACGGTGCTGACCAGCACCAACGGCGTCAGGCCCGCCATCGACAGGATGGCGACCGCCGCGGTCAGCTTCCGCCAGCCGCCCGCCGCGGTCGCGGTGATGCCGCGCTGGGTGTTGTCCTCGGCATTGGCCACGGTCACCGCGAGCCACGCCCCGACCGGGTACAGCACCAGCGCGGACGCGCCATAGGCGTTCAGCGCCGGGCCCGAGTCACCGCGCGCGTCGAAGATGCCGGAGACCAACAGGTACAGGAAGGCCGGCGGGAAGTACCGATGCGACTTGAGCACGTCGGCCAGCAGGTAGCGAAGCAGCGCGAGCATCACACCACCCGCTCGGGTGACGTGACCGTGCGAACCGACGCACCCAGCCGCAGCGCCTCCGCCAGCAGCGTGTCGCTGACCGCCCGGTCCACCAGCAGCCGGACCCCTCCCGAGCGCCGCTCGCTGCCCCGCACCCCGGCCAACCCGGCGACCGTGTCCAGCACCTCGGCCGCCCCGGTCAGCTCCACGGTGACCGCGGGCGTTTCCGGCGAATCGCGCTGCGCGTGCAGCAGGCCGTCGGTCAGCACGAGCGCGCGCCGGTCCGGCAGGCGCAGCGCGTGTCCGACGTGGTCGGTGATGAGCACCCCGCGCCCCTGCGCCACCAACTCGCCGATCATCACGTCGAGGGTGAGCTGGGCGGCGTGGTCCAAACCGGACCATGGTTCGTCGAGCACCAGCAGGCCCTCGCTCGGCAGCAGTGCCTGGGCCAGGCCGACCTTGTGCATGTTGCCCTTGGACAGCGTGCGGATCGGCTCGTCCGGGTCGCCCGCGAAACCGAGCCGGTCCAGTACCTCCCGCGCGTGGCCGATCGCCCGGCTCGCCGGCAGGCCGCGGATGGCAGCGAAGTGGCGCAGGTAGCCGGTCGCGGACAGGCGCAGTTCGGCAGGGAACGGCGAGGGCAGGTAGCCGATCGAGCGCGGCCGCCCGCGCACCCGGCCGGACGTGGGCCGCAGCACCCCGGCGACGATGCGCAGCAGGGTCGACTTGCCGCTGCCGTTGCCCCCGCTGATCACGGTCGCGACGCCGGTGGGCACCGTGAGGTCGATGTCGCGCAGCACCGGCACGCCGCGTCGATAATGCTTTCCGACCCGCTCCAACACGATCATGAAATCATCCCCCTACCCCGGTTTGCCGACTATATAGGACGGGCGTACTGTTTAGGTACCTTCCCGATGGACGTGAACAGACGCAATGTGGATGGAGTGAGACGTGACCTCACCAGAGAGCAAGGACAGCTTCGGTGCCCGTGGCACCCTGACGGTCGGTGACGCCTCCTACGAGGTGTTCCGGCTCTCGGCGGTCGAGGGCTCAGCCGCTCTCCCCTACAGCCTGAAGATCCTGCTGGAAAACCTGCTGCGCACCGAGGACGGCCTGAACATCACCGCCGACCACGTGCGCGCCCTCGGCAACTGGGACCCGGCCGCGCAGCCGTCGGTGGAGATCCAGTTCACCCCCGGCCGGGTTGTCATGCAGGACTTCACCGGCGTGCCGTGCATCGTCGACCTGGCCACCATGCGTGAGGCCGTCACCGAACTCGGCGGCGACCCGGACAAGGTCAACCCGCTCGCCCCCGCCGAACTGGTCATCGACCACTCGGTCATCGCGGACATCTTCGGCCGCCCGGACGCCTTCGAGCGCAACGTCGACCTGGAGTACCAGCGCAACAGGGAGCGCTACCAGTTCCTGCGCTGGGGCCAGACCGCGTTCGACGAGTTCAAGGTCGTCCCGCCCGGCACCGGCATCGTCCACCAGGTCAACATCGAACACCTGGCCCGCGTGATCATGGTTCGCGGCGGCCAAGCGTACCCGGACACGCTGGTCGGCACCGACAGCCACACCACCATGGTCAACGGCCTTGGCGTGCTCGGCTGGGGCGTCGGCGGCATCGAGGCCGAGGCCGCCATGCTCGGCCAGCCGGTCTCCATGCTGATCCCGCGCGTCGTCGGCTTCAAGCTGCACGGTGAGCTGCCCGCCGGCGCCACCGCGACCGACCTGGTGCTGACCATCACCGAGATACTGCGCAAGCACGGCGTGGTCGGCAAGTTCGTCGAGTTCTACGGCTCCGGCGTCGCCGCCGTCCCGCTGGCCAACCGCGCCACCATCGGCAACATGAGCCCCGAGTTCGGCTCGACCTGCGCGATCTTCCCGGTCGACGCGGAAACCATCGACTACCTCAAGTTCACCGGCCGCTCCGCCGAGCAGGTCGCACTGGTCGAGGCGTACGCCAAGGAGCAGGGCCTCTGGCACGACCCGGCTGCCGAGCCGCACTACTCGGAGACCCTCGAACTCGACCTCAGCACCGTCGTCCCGTCCATCGCGGGCCCGAAGCGCCCGCAGGACCGCATCTCGCTCTCCGACGCCAAGACGTCGTTCCGCTCGGTGCTCGGCAACTACACCAACGGCGACGACACCGTCGACGAGGCCTCCGACGAGTCCTTCCCGGCCAGCGACGCCCCCGCCTACTCGGCCGCCACCAACGCGCACGGCAGGCCGAGCAAGCCGACCCGGGTCAGCCTCGATGGCGCCACCTTCGAACTGGACCACGGCGCGGTCGCCATCGCCGCGATCACCTCCTGCACCAACACGTCCAACCCGTCGGTCATGATCGGCGCGGCGCTGCTCGCCAAGAAGGCGGTCGAGCGCGGCCTGGACCGCAAGCCGTGGGTGAAGACCACGCTCGCGCCCGGTTCCAAGGTCGTCATGGACTACTACGAGCGCGCGGGCCTGCTGCCCTACCTGGAGAAGCTCGGCTTCAACCTGGTCGGCTACGGCTGCACCACCTGCATCGGCAACTCCGGTCCGCTCCAGGAGGAGATCTCCGCCGCCGTCAACGAGGCCGACCTGGCGGTCGCCGCGGTGCTCTCCGGCAACCGCAACTTCGAGGGTCGGATCAACCCCGACATCAAGATGAACTACCTGGCCAGCCCGCCGCTGGTGGTCGCGTACGCGCTCGCCGGCTCGATGGACATCGACATCACCACCGAGCCGCTGGGCACCGGCAGCGACGGCAAGCCCGTGTATCTCAACGACATCTGGCCGAGCCCGCAGGAAATCCAGGACGTGGTCGCCTCGGCGATCTCCTCGGAGATGTTCACCGCCGACTACGCCGACGTGTTCGCCGGTGACGACCGCTGGCGCTCGCTGCCCACCCCGACCGGCAAGATCTTCGAGTGGGACGCGAAGTCCACCTACGTGCGCAAGCCCCCGTACTTCGAGGGCATGGGCACCGACCCCGAGCCGGTCACCGACATCGCCGACGCCCGCGTCCTCGCGGTGCTCGGCGACTCGGTCACCACCGACCACATCTCCCCCGCCGGTGCCATCAAGCAGGACTCGCCCGCCGGCAAGTACCTGACCGAGCACGGCGTCGAGCGCAGGGACTTCAACTCCTACGGCTCGCGCCGCGGCAACCACGAGGTGATGATCCGCGGCACCTTCGCCAACATCCGGCTGCGCAACCTGCTGCTGGACGACGTGCAGGGCGGCTACACCCGCGACTTCACCAAGGATGGCGAGCAGGCGTTCATCTACGACGCCGCCCAGAACTACGCCGCCGCCGGCACTCCGCTGGTCATCCTGGCCGGCAAGGAGTATGGCTCCGGCTCGTCCCGCGACTGGGCCGCGAAGGGCACCTCGCTGCTCGGCGTCCGCGCGGTCATCGCCGAGTCGTTCGAGCGCATCCACCGCTCGAACCTGATCGGCATGGGCGTCCTGCCCCTCCAGTTCCCGACCGGCCAGACCGCGTCGTCGCTGGGCCTGTCCGGCACCGAGACCTTCGCGATCTCCGGCGTCACCGGCCTCAACGACGGCACCACCCCGGAAACCGTGCACGTCACCGCGACCGGAACGAACGGCAACACCGTCGAATTCGACGCGGTGTTGCGCATCGACACCCCCGGCGAAGCCGACTACTACCGCAACGGCGGCATCATGCAGTACGTCCTGCGCAAGATGCTCCGCGGCTGAGCATTACCGACGAAACGGCGGGTCGTCCGATGCGGACGACCCGCCGTTAACTTCGTCGGTGGCTCGCAAATCAGGCCGACGAGCGAGGCCACCGCATTTTGCCGACGATGACTCTCATCGAGTTGCTGGACCAGTCCTCGACTTGTCGCGGACGCACATTTGCGGGACAAGCTTCCGGAGATCGGCACCGCTCGCGTCGATCCGGATTCGTGCGGGGAGGCATACGACCGACAGTCCTGCTGCTGGGGACCAGCGCTCCCGATCTGATCCATAGGGACGTTCGCCTGCAGGCGTGACCAACATCCCGACACACGGTCGCGTGACGCCACAAGTCTCAGGCTTGATCATTACGAATCTCCACCAGCGAGGGCAGGGTGAAACAAAACGGCGGACCAATGCGATAGGCCCGGCATCTAACGGGAGTAAGGAGCGCGTCGCCAAATGGTAGAACAAATTGACTACGGTGACATCGCCGACCTCCGTGCTCGCCTGGAAGCTATCGAGAAGGATGACGATCGTCGCCTCGTCATGCTGTTTGGCTCAGGCCTTAGCAACTCGGTCATTCCTGACATCAAAGGCGTGACCAGCCTGTTTCGGTCATATCTGCTGCCTGCGAGCTCCGCCGACTTTGATGCAATGATCGCTCCGATTGACGGGTCAGCCCTTGCATACCAAAATGCTGCCTCATTCTTGAAGCGACGCCGTGGCGATGCCGTCCTAGCTCGGGCTATTCGCCAAGCAGTACTGGCTGCCTGCGATGACGTCAGCGTTGAGGATCGCGCAGCAGCATCCGCAGATATTGAATACTGCAAGCAACTGGAACGTACCGGAAAATGGTCAATTCCAGCAGGGTACGCAAATTTCGCAAAGTATTTTTCCAGCATCAGCGGCTCACTACGAGGCCAAATACTGACCACAAATTTCGATCCACTTATCGAAATATCGTTGAGACAAGCCGGCCTTGAAACGGCGGCCATTCCCGTTCACGGGGACGCATCGTTCACGGTCGAGCAACTTACCGAGCAAGCAAGCCAACCGGTAATACATCTTCACGGCTTCTGGACGAGCACATCAACACTTAACACTATTACACAACTCACCGGTAGTCGCCCATACCTGCATGGAATGTTAAGACGCCTGCTCACCAAATCGATAACCTTGGTACTGGGGTATGGCGGATGGCAAGATGCATTCATGACAGCGCTCACCGAACGCGTCTCGGAGGCCGACCTGCTCGGCGCAGAGATACTTTGGGCGGCCTACGATCCCGACCCGGGCAAGGTTGCTTCCAACCCGACGCTTTACTCCTTGAGCACAATGCCTGGATTTACCCTATATCTTGGCATTGACGGTAATAAAGTATTTGATTCCCCATCAATAAAATCAAAGAGTGTAAAAGTGAGTCCGTTTGGATACACTCTAATGTCAACGATCAATATTCCGGACGGTCCGGTGAATACTGATTTCATAGCCGGGCGAAATCCATCTTGGGCCGACGCGGTTCCCGGCGCCTGGCCCCGACTCGAAGCGACGGACGCCCTGTGCGCCAAGGCAAATGATATACTGGCGCACGGAGGAGGTTCCGGCGTGATTGCACTCGGCCCAATGGGCGAAGGAAAGAGCCTGGCTCTCAGACAGTCGGCATTGTCAATAGCAGCGGCTAGCGATTGGACGGTTCTTTGGCGCGAGCCGGGCGCTCCGAACCTTTCCCGGAAATGGCTCACTGACGTACGGGAGAGCTATGGCCCGGTCTTGATATGTGCGGACGACGCAGATCTAATTTCCAGCGACCTCGCGACAACCAGGGACGTATGGGCCAAAGAAAACAGTGAGATTGCTCTACTGCTGGCCAGCCAGGACCGACTATGGCGGCAGCGATCAAAAACAATTCAGGCAAACCTCTCCGAGGTTATTTTCCACGGACTGAACGAATCTGAGGCAAATTCGATTGTTGCCGCCTGGGCAAAAATAGGAGCGCTGCCGTCAAACGAGCGTGGCGACGAAGCCAGCATCGACCGCATCTCGGCAAAGCTTAGCAAGTCCTCACAAAGTATGTTCAACGGACGCGAAACAACCCTATTTGGAGCGATACTCGACGTTCGATATGGCGAGGCGCTGGCCTCACGAGTCAAGGATCTAGTCGCAAAACTGCAATCAGTGAAGATCACCTCGCCCGCATCGGTAACGCTCGCAGACATTTTCAAAGCGATATGCGTAATGCAGTACACCTTCGATGAAGACGGGAACGTGCAGCGCGGGGCTACTCGAAGTGTCATCGCCGCGCTGGCTGGGCTCGACAGCGTTTTTGCCGATGGAAAGATTCTCGAGCTACTCGGGCGTGAAGCGGCTGTAGCATATGCCGGCGGCCGCGTGTACAGTCGTCATCCCGCGATTGCAAAAGCCGTTGTCACTCAGATCCGCCAAGACCGTTCGATCCTGGATACCGTCAGACGTCTTGGCAAGGCAGGTGCCAGGCTGCGCCAACTGGGAGGTCCGCCTATATCAGAATATGCGGATGCCTATCTACTCGGGCGCAACCTAAGTGATCCATACGAAGCAGTTGCTGCCGCAGAAGGAGCACTTCAAGGCGCGCCGCACCTGCTTGAGCCGCGCGTTACCTACCTAAGTGTACTACGTAAGAACACTCCGCAAAGAAGCGAGTCTTATGGCTATGAACTCGCCAAACACGCCGACGACTTCGACGACATAAGAACGGCCATCCGCGCCCTACTAGTCGAACTTTCACAGCTGGCGGCGCGCGATGGGAAAATGCAGGTAGCGCTGGGCCTAGCCGCCCTCTCACTCGCCGATGGAATCGGGTATTCACTGGACGAGGACCGCGCGCGCTACGGGTTGGTTCAGATCATCAAATGCTCGCAGCAGCTCCGCGTTCAGAAGTTTGCTTCAATCGGCAGTCTTCCTGAGGCCGCCCGCGTGGCGCTTATACGCCTAATTGGCGAGAACGAAGCGACAAGATTTGTTGGTAGGATGCGAATGTCAGCCGACACACTGAATCGCATACGTGTAAATAGTGGGATGTCTCTCGCAAGCATGATAATCCAGGCCTGCAGCGGCGTATCTCTCGCGGTCATTGAGCAGTATCAGTTGCCGTTGAAGCACGTCACCGCCTTCCGGCTCCAAGACTTTCAGCGGCTACTTGAGCGGGCAAACGGCCAACACCTCCCTAACCGCTGATGCAGGTAAGTCTCACGAAAGGCAACTTCTCTCCGGGATCAGGTTGGTTTGCGGGCGCCGACGAACTGGAGGAAGCCGTGGACTCGCTGCTGGACGTCGGTGAAACCGAGGCCGCACAACAGGTCGGTCAGCTCGCGGCGGGTGAACAGGCGGGCGCCGCCCAGTTGCCAGAGGGGACCGGTGAGGGCGCGGCTGAGGGGTTCGCCTCGGCCGCAACTGGTGAACAGGGCGAGGCGGCCGCCGGGGGCGAGGATGGCGGCCATGCGTTCGACGGCGAGGATCGGGTCGTCGAACAGGTGCAGGCCCAGGAAGCAGCCGACCGCGTCGAAGCCGCCGGTGCGCAGGGGGAGTTCGGTGGCGTCGGCGTGCAGGTAGGCGACGTTGTCGCAGTGGGTGTCGGCGACGGCGCGTTCGAGCATGGTCGGGGAGGCGTCGACGCCGACGGCCAGGCCGCGCTCGCCGACGGATTCGGCCAGTGCCCTGGTGAAGTTGCCGGGGCCGCAGGCGACGTCGAGGACGACGTCCCCGGGTTCGAGGTGGAGATAGTCGCGGGCCAGGCGGAACTCGCCCGCGGTGGTCGGGCCGAACGGGCCCTTGATGGCCTGGCCGAGGATGGGGCGCCACCAGCGCTCGTAGATGCTGGGCACGAGCTTGGTGCGCATCAGCGCGCTGACCACGCCGGTGGTGACCGGTTGCTGTCCGTCGAGCAGATCCAGGTAACCGCGGACCAGAATCGGCGGATGCGCGGTCTCCACCAGCGCGGCAGCGTGCCAGATGGCGTTCGGGAGCTCCACATGCGCCTCGGCCATCGAGCCTCCCGCGGTGATGCAGCCAGTCGCTGAGTCCAGATGGCGGGAGTCTAGATGCGCCGGTCAGGGGCCTTGACAGGCACTCGGCACGGCGCGCGAAAGTTCACCTTCCGTTAGCGAACGGCCCTCGCCAGCGACAACGCGAACCGGCCCTGTTCGTCGGTCAGCCAGGTGACCAGCTCGAATCCGGAGTCGGCGAGTTCGGCGCGGACACCATCCTTCCTGAACTTGGCGGACACCTCGGTGCGCAACTCCTCGCCCTCGGCGAACTCGATGGTGAGGTCGAGGTCGGCGATGTGCGCGCGGATGGCGCGGGTGGCGCGCAGCCGCATCTCGATCCATTCCCGCTCCGCGTCCCACCGGGCGATATGCGCAAATGCGTCAACGTCGAAGTCGGCGGTGAGTTCGCGGTTGAGCACGTGGAGCACGTTGCGGTTGAACTCGGCGGTGACGCCGGCCGCGTCGTCGTAGGCGCGGACGAGCGTGTCGGGGTCCTTGACGAGGTCGGTGCCGAGCAGCAGCCATTCGCCGGCATTGAGCACTGAGCGGACGCCGGCCAGGAACTTGGCGCGCTCGGCCGGGACCAGGTTGCCGATGGTGCCGCCGAGGAAGGCGACCACCCTGGGCGCCGTGCCGGGCAGCAGGTCGAGGTGTTCGGTGAAGTCGCCGAGCACGCCGTGCACGGCGAGGCCCGGATAGTCGGCGGCGATGGCGGCGGCGGATTCGCGCAGGGCGGAGCCGGAGACGTCCAGGGGGACGAAGGTTTGCAGGGTGCCGTGGTCGCGCAGCGCCGTCAGGAGGAGTCGGGTTTTCTCTGAGGAGCCGGAGCCCAGTTCCACGAGGGTCGTCGCGCCGGTGGTGCTGGCGATCTCCGGGGCGTAGGTGGCCAGGATTTCGCGCTCGGCGCGGGTCGGGTAGTACTCGGGGAGGGTGGTGATCTGTTCGAACAGTTCGCTGCCGCGTGCGTCGTAGAACCATTTGGGCGGCAGGGTTTTCGGCGTCGCGGTCAGGCCGGCCAGCACGTCCGAGCGCAGCGCGCCGTCGAGGTGGTCGGCGCTGAGATGGTTGTCGATGGTGATATCCGAGTCAGACATCGAAGTCCTTCCTCAGGTGAGGGCGTGCTGGTCTACGCCAGCACGCGTGGCCACCAGCAGTCGCCGGTCCGCGACCGGCGTCCAGGCTGGATCGGAATCAAGGGGTTCTGAGGCGATGACGGTTCGCTCGCCCGTGCTCAACACCGACAGCGAATGCCACCAGGCCGTCGCGACGACGGTCTCGCCGTCGGTGAGCAGGATGTTCAGGCGGGAGCCGGGAGCCAGTTCGCCGACCGAGACGACCACGTCAGCCACGGCCTTCCGCATGCTGGTTCCGGCTCTCAGTCGGTGCCGGACCAAGGTCCAGAGAAATGCGGAGTCGGTGGGGGCGGGCATGGTCATCAGGTCGGTGACCGGCAGGTCGCGGGCGAGGTCGGCGACCGAGTCGGGCCAGCCCGCGATCACCCCGTTGTGGCTGAACAGCCACTGCCCCTCGGTGAAGGGCTGCGAGGCGATCTCGGTGACCGGCATGCCCACCGTTGCCGAGCGGATCGCGGCCAGCACGGCACCGGAGGAGACGGTTTCAGCCAGGCCGGGCAGGCTTTCGTCGCTCCAGAGCGGGGTGGCCCGCCGATAGCGCACCGGCGGGCCCTCCTGCTCGGGATACCAGGCGACGCCGAAACCGTCGGCGTTGATGGTGCCGCCCTGCCGCATGTCGCACGGGGCCCAGCTCTGGGTGAGCAGGGAGTGTTCCGGGCGCAGCAGCAGGTCGGCCAGGGTCACCGGCGGGCCTAGGTAGGCGAGGTGTCGGCACACCGACGGTCAACCCAACTCGTCGGCTCGGGCGTCCCGCGCGCAGCGGAAGCCAGCGAAGATCTGCCGTCGGATCGGGTAGTCCCAGTTGCGGAACGTGCCCCGGCAGGCGGCCGCGTCCGTGCCGAATGACCCGCCGCGCAACACCTTGTAGTCCGGCCCGAAGAACACCTTGGAGTACTCCGGATACGGGAACACGGTGAAGCCCGGATAGCCGTGGAAGTCGCTGCTGGTCCACTCCCAGACGTCGCCGATGAGCTGTTGCGCGCCGCTGGGCGCCGTGCCGGCCGGGTAGGCGCCGACCGGGGCGGGGCTGAGGTGCCGTTGGCCGAGGTTGGCGTGTTCGGGGCCGGGATCCTCGTCACCCCACGGATAGCGGCGGGAACGGTCGGTCGCCGGGTCGTGGCGGGCGGCCTTCTCCCATTCCGCCTCGGTGGGCAGCCGCTTGCCGGCCCAGTTCGCGTAGGCCTCCGCTTCGTAGAAGCACACGTGGACCACTGGTTCGTCGGCCGGGACGGGTTCGACGACGCCGAAGCGGGTGCGGAGCCAGCCCTGACCGTCGCGCTGCCAGAACCTTGGTGCGATCAGGTTCGCCTCGTTGCGGTAGGCCCAGCCGGCTTCGCTCCAGTACTTCTCGTTGTCGTAGCCGCCCGCCGAGATGAAGCGCAGGTACTGGCCGTTGGTCACCGGGACCGTGTCCAGGAAGAACGCGTCGACGTGCACGGTGTGCGCGGGCCGCTCGTTGTCCAGCGCCCACGGTTCGGTCGACGTGCCCATGGTGAACCGGCCGGCCGGCACGAGCACTTCGGCCGGGAACGCCACATCCCGGGCGCGTGGTGCCGGCGGGGCGTGCAGTACCGGTGCGCCGGTGCGCAGTTGGTGGGTGGCCAGCATGGTTTCGTCGTGCTGCTGTTCGTGCTGCACGATCATGCCGAACGCGAACGCCTGCTCGACCAGGCGCCTGCCCTCCAACGGCGTCTTCTCCAACACATCGAACGCCTTGGCGCGGACCTCTTTGACGTACCCGCGAGCCTCGGCCGGACCGAGCAGCGGCAGGGCAGGCCGATCCGAACGCGCGTGCTGGAACGCGTCGTAGAGGTTGTCGATGTCCTCGCGCACCGGCTCCCGCCCGCCGACGTCGCGCACCAGCCAGAGTTCTTCCTGGTTGCCGATATGCGCGAGATCCCACACCAGCGGGGACATCAATTTCGAGTGCTGGCGCACCAGATCGTCGTCGTCGACCGCGTCGGTCAGCGTGACGCTGCGATCCCGGGCTCTGGTCAGATTCTCGGCCACGGTGTCGCGCAATCGTTCGCCAGTGAAGTCTTCCACGCTCATATGCCCTCCCGTCCCGCGCCGGCGATCCGTTCGTGCGCCTGCTTGATCACCGAGGCGGTCAGTTCCGCACCGAGGTCGGTTCCGTCGGCGAGCACCCGCTCGGCGAGCCCGACGACACCGCGGGCCGCCGTGGCGATCCGCTCGTCCCCGAGCCCGTACCGGGCCGCGTGCAGCCACCGGTTCGCGGCCGGTGCGGTGATGTCCAGTACCTCGTCCACAGTGGATTCTTTGGCCAACAGGCCGATGAGCAGTGCGGCAGGGGTTATCCAGCCCTCATCCTGCTGTGCGTCCAGATAACGCACTTCGAGATAGCCACGCGGACGCACCGGAGGAAACAGCGTGGACACGTGATAGTCCAGGTCCTCGGTGGTCGGCGGGTCGGGTAAGGCGCCGTCGATCCAGTCGGCGAAGCTCAACTTGATCGGCGGCCGCCAATTGCCGCTCTCCCGGCGAACGCAGATCACCGGCACGTCCAGGACGTGTCGGGCCCAACTCGCGGCCGGGTCGGCGGTGAACACCGCGGGCGGTCGCATTCTGGGTGGATCCGTGCCGAGCAGGGTGCGCAGCCGGGCGGAGGCCCAGGTGGGTGCACACGGGCCGCGGACCTGAGTGGAATTGGCGAACAACGCGGTGAGCACCGGGCCAAGGGCGTGGACCGCGGCCCACCTCGCGGCGACCCGGTCGCCCTCCCCCGCATCGACACACACCTGCAGACCGGCCGTGCTGCACATCATGGCGATGCCGTCGGGCCCGATCGGCTCGAAGGCAGCCTCCATGGCGGCGTAACGGGGGGTGTCCAGCAACCGGCGAGGCGCCCGGTACGGGTCGATTCCTCGGGTTCCGACGGTGAGCCCGTTGGCGAGCAGTTGCTCGCGCAGTTGGGCGATGTCCGCGGAGACGGTCGCGATGAGAGTGGCGAGAGACGGGCTGGTCGCCGAGGAGATCTCGACCTGACCGCCCGGTTCGACGGTGATCCGGCTGCCGCCCGGCAACGGCAGTTGGGGACTGTCCGGATTCAGACTTCTCGGCGCGTGTGCGCCCAGTGCGTCGGCGAGATGCGCGGCGTCGAGGTACCGACTGTGGTCGTGCACATGGTGCACGGTCCACTCCAACTCGACGCCGAGCAGTCTCGGTGGGCCGTGCTTGAAACAGACCGATGCCACGTAGGTCTCCGCGGCCGCCCGGTCGTGCAGAATCGTCGCGGTTGGTTCGGCCGGTTTGTCCGACAGCATGGTCATGTTCCTCACCTCATTTCCTGCCCGTATTGTGGGCGTTTCGAGTCACCTTCGATCGACGCTACACGCGGCCTCTGACAGTTGCCGTGGACACGAATCTTTCGCAACTGTGAACAATCACTTCGTCAGGTAGTCGTTGCCCAACCGTACGTACGGTTTGCGGCGGGCGGTGATCAGCTGGGACGATCGTGGAATGCCACGGGTCAGCCAGGACCATCTCGATGCGCGTCGACGTCAGATCCTCGACGGCGCGCGCACCTGCTTCGCCCGGTACGGCTACGAGGGTGCCACGGTTCGCAGGCTGGAAGAAGCCACCGGCCTGTCCCGGGGTGCGATCTTCCACCACTTCCGCGACAAGGAGTCGCTGTTCCTCGCGCTCGCCGAGGAGGACGCGCTGCGGATGGCCGAGGTGGTCGCCGAACAGGGCCTGGTCCAGGTGATGCGCGACCTGCTGTCACCGCGCCCCGAGAACGACGGCACGCACCCGGCCGAGTGGCTGGGCACCCGCCTGGAGGTGTCCCGCAGGCTGCGCACGGACCCCGATTTCCGGGCTCGCTGGGCGGAACGTTCGCAGCAGCTCGGCGCGGCCACGCGGCAGCGCCTGCTCCGCCAGCGCACGGCCGGCAAGCTGCGCGACGACGTGGACGTCGAGGTGCTCAGCGCCTACCTGGAACTCGTGCTGGAGGGCCTGGTCTCACACCTGGCCATGGGCCTGCCCGCGGACAACCTCGAACCGGTGCTGGATCTGGTCGAGCAGAGCGTGCGCCGCAACTAGCTGGGGCCGGTCCGGCGGGCGCGGTGCGCGGTCACCCGGACCCGGGTGGCGCAGGTGCTGGTGCAGTAGCGCTGGGTGTGGTTGCGTGACTCGTCGATGAACGCCCGGCCGCAGTCGGCGGCGGCGCACACCCGGATCCGGTCGAAGCCGCCCGCGCTGATCAGCTCGGCAAGACCGGTCGCGGTCAGCGCGGCGAGCCACTCGGCCCAGCTCGCGTCCGGCTTGGCAACGTGCAGGTGCCAGCCGACCTCGGCATGCGGTGAGAGGTAGGGCGCGGTCGCCGACTCGGCGAGCAGCTCGTTGAGCACCACGGCCGCCTCGTCCTCGGTGCGCGCGTGGAACACCGCGCGCAGCCTGGTGCGCAGCTCGACGATGTCGAACACGTCGTACTGGGTGACCTCGAACGGCTCGGGCTCGCCCGACTCCACGAGGAACTGGTGCAGGTCGAACGGGCTGACCAGCTGGTCCCGGCCGTCGCGCACGGTGTTCGCCAGGTCGACGGCCAGGTGGATGAACCGGTCCGGCTCTCGGACGGACCTCGGCATGCGGCCTCCCCAAATAGACGCTTCCTGAAATCGCTAGGAGACTCACACTGTAACGGCTATCTTCGACAAAGCCGTTACACGCGTGAGGGGGTGTCTTCGTGGGGGTCCTTGGTCGCTACTGCACGGCCGCCACGCTGGCCCGGCTGGCCGACGAGATGCTCACGCCCGGTCTGGTGCTGCTGGTGTTGCTGCGCACCGGGCATCCGCAGGAGGTCGGGCTGGTCACCGGCGCGTGGACGCTGCCATCGCTCGCGTCCGGGCCGATCTTCGGCGCCTGGCTCGGCAGGCTGCGGCACCGCGCGCGGGCGCTCGCCGCCGGTCAGCTGGTGGTCGCGGTCAGCTCGCTCGCGCTGGTGCTGACCGTCGGCCGGACGCCGATCGTGGTGCCGGTGCTGCTGGCCGCGATCGGCGGCATCGTGGTGCCGGGCACCACCGGCGGCTTCACCAGCCTGGTCCCGAGCCTCGCGCCGGGCTCCTCGTTCAGCAGGCTGAACCGGATGGACGCGACCACCTTCAACCTGAGCAGCATCGGCGGCCCTGCCCTGGTCGGCGCCCTGGCCGCGACGGTAGGGCCGGCGACCGCGCTGGTCGTGGTGAGCGGGATCGCGGCGGCGGGGGCGGCGGCCGCGCTGGCCATTCCGCCCGGTGCGCCGGTCGCCGCCGAGCAGCACGCGAGTCTGGCCGCGACCGTGCGGGCCGGGTTGCACCAGGTGGTGAGCGTTGCGCCGCTGCGCGGGGCGACGCTGGCCAGCGTGCTCGGCTGGGGCAGCGTCGGGATGCTCTACGTGGTGCTGCCGCTCTACGCGGGCCGGATCAGCGGCAGGCCGACCTACAGCGGCTACCTGTGGACCGCGCTGGAGATCGGCTGCCTGATCAGCACGCTGACGTTGACCCGCCGGGACACCGGCAGGCCGGACCGGCGGGTGCTGATCTGCACGGCCGCCTTCGGCATCGTGCTGTTCAGCTGGCCGCTGGCGCCGTCGCTGCCGGTCGCGCTGCCGCTGCTGCTGCTCGCCGGCATCGCCTCCGGGCCGACGCTGCCCGCGCTGTTCGCGACCAGGCAGCAGCACTCGCCGCCCGATCTGCTCAGCCAGGTCAGCACGACCGGCGCGAGCCTCAAGATCGGCGCGTTCGCGCTCGGGTCGGTGCTCGGCGGCGTCCTCGCGCCCTCGCTCGGCGCGAGTCGGGTGATCGTGGTGGTCGCGGCGGCGCAGTTGCTCGGGGCCGGACTCGGCTGGGTGCTGGGCGGGTCGAGTCAGACCGTCAGCGCGCGTGCCAGTGACCCCACCAGCCCGAGCCTTCCTGGACGACCTTGAGGTGACCGAGGGTGCTGCGGCCGGTGATCCGGATCAGCGGGCCCTCGCCGGAGGGCGCGGAGGTGAGGATCTTGCGCTTGCCGAGCACGGCGTCGCCCTCGTCGATCACGGTCGCGTCCGCGCCGACGATCAGCACGACCTTGCCGCAGAACGACGTCGCCTCGACCAGCACCTCGCTGCCGGGTTCGGCGTCGGTGAGCTTGAGGTAGACGGCGCCGAACAGGGCGCGCGCCTCGACCCGGCGGCCCGGCTCGGGCGAACGGATGATCTTGCTGCCGCGCGCCACCACCCGCTGCGGCGTGCCGCCGCTGCCGCCGCGCACCGCGGGCTTGCCGAGGTCGGCGAGGTAGGGGGCGAGGTCGGCCCTGGTCCGGGCCTTGAGGGCCAGCTCGACCCGCTCGGCGTGTTCGTCCCAGGTCAACCGGCCGTCGGCCACCGCGTCGTTCAACGTGACGACGGCCTGTTCGCGGTCAGCGTCGGAAATACGCAACACGGCCACTTCGCCGACTGGCTCTGGGAGTGTGGACACCGGGATACTCCTTGTAAAGCTGGCAATGAAGCTCGTTTAGTTACTAAGATTCTTGACCATAGCCACTGTTTCGTCAAGACGGAGGTCGACGCATGGCGGTACCGTCCGGAGCCCGGCTCCGCTTCGGCTTGTTGATGTTCCGCTCGATCCTGCGCGGTTACGCCCTGCTCGGCGACACCCCTGCCGCGATCCTGGCGCGCAACCCGAACAGTGAGCCCTATCCGCTCTACGAACGGGTTCGCGCGCAGGGCGAGGTCAGCCAGAGCCGGCTCAAGATGTACGCGACCGCGTCGCACTCGGTGATCAACTCGGTGCTGCGCGACCAGCGCTTCGGCGTGCGCACCACCGATGACCGCTCGCGCGAGACGTTCCAGAACCTCGGCTACGGCGAGGCCGTGCACCCGATCCAGGAGTCCTTCCTGTCGCTGGACCCGCCAACGCACACTCGGCTGCGCAAGATGGTCTCGCCGTGGTTCAGCCCGAAGGCGCTGCGGCTGCGCGGTGACCGGATCGAGGAGGTCGTCAACGGATTCCTGGACGAGCTCGGCGACCGCGACGAGTTCGACCTGATCGACGACTTCGCGGTGCGCGTCCCGGTCCAGGTCATCTGCGACCTGCTCGGCGTGCCCGGCGAGGAGTACCCGAAGTTCATCCCGTGGGGCGCGATCCTCGGCGCGTCCCTGGACGACATCCGCACCATCGACGAACTCCGCAGGCTGCGCGCCGCGCTGGTCGAGATGGCCGACTATTTCACCACGCTCATCGAGCAGCGCCGCGCCGAACCGGGCGACGACCTGATCAGCGAACTGGTCGCGGCCGGCGACACCGATCCCGATGTGCTGCACAAGGACCTGCTGGCCAGCGTCGAACTGCTGCTGGTCGCCGGCTTCGAGACCACCGTCAACCTGATCGGCAACGGCGTGCTGGCGCTGCTGCGCAACCCGGACGCGCTGGCCTGGTTCGCGGCCAATCCGGACCGCGCGGACGACGTGGTCGAGGAGGTGCTGCGGCACGATCCGCCGGTGCAGTTCACCATGCGGCTCGCGCACGAGCCGCTCGACCTGGCCGGCGCGCACTTCCGCCGCGACGACCCGATCCTGCTGCTGCTCGCCGGCGCCAACCGCGACCCGGCCGTGTTCAGCTCGCCGGGCACGTTCGACCCGACGAGGGCGAACAACCGCGACCACCTCGCCTTCTCCGCGGGCGTGCACTACTGCCTCGGCGCGGGCCTGGCCCGGATCGAGGCCGCGGTCGCGCTGCGCGCCCTGTTCACCCGCTACCCGAACCTGGCGCTGGCCGGCAAGCCGCGGCGGCGGCACTCGCGCAACATCAACGGCATGCTGCACCTGCCGGTGCGCGGGACCGCGGTACGGCGTTCGGTCATCGTGAATCACTGAAGTACTCGTGTTCGGTGTGGACATCGCGGCGCCCGGCGAGCGGAACAACTATGCTCGGGGGCATTCGACCCGAGCTTTTCGTTTTGTTGAGGAGTGAGTTCCTCGGTGCGCGACGCACCCTCACCTGGCAGTAGTCAGCCGGGATCCAGTCCCGGCGACACCACTGGTCCTGGCTGCCATATCGGCCCGGCTCATCGCGCACGGGGGGTGCCGCGGTGACCGGGACCATGTTCGACGCCCTCGAAGTGGCACTCGTCATCGTGCTGACCGCGGGGGCGGCCGTGTTCGTGGCAGCCGAGTACTCGCTGACCACCCTGGAGAAACTCCAGGTCGACACCCATCTGCGGCAGGTCGGTGACCGCCGCGCCAAGCAGGTCGCGAAGGCGCACAAGGCGCTGTCCTTCCAGCTCTCCGGCGCGCAGCTGGGCATCACGCTGACCACCCTCGCCGTCGGCTACCTTGCCGAGCCCGCCATCGTCGGACTGCTGCGGCCCGCGCTGCTGCGGACCGGGATGTCGGACAGCGTCGCCGAGGCGATCGGCTACGTGATCGCGCTGCTGCTGGCCACCACGCTGTCGGTGGTGTTCGGCGAACTGGTGCCGAAGAACCTGGCCATCGCCCGCGCGCTGGCCACCGCGCGCGCCGTCGCCGGGTTCCAGACCGGCTTCTCGGTCGTGTTCGGCTGGCTGATCAGGGCGTTGAACGGCTCGGCGAACTGGGTGGTGCGCAGGCTCGGCGTGGAACCGGCCGAGGAACTGCGCTCCGCGCGGTCGCCGGAGGAACTGGGCTCGCTGGTGCGGTCGAGCGCGCAGCAAGGCACGCTCGACCCGAGCACCGCGACGCTGCTGGACCGGTCGCTGCGCTTCGGCGACCACACCGCCGAGGAGCTGATGACGCCGCGCGTGCGGGTCGAGTCGCTCCGTTCGGACGCGACCGTACTGGACCTGATCGAGGCCAGCCGACGGACCGGGTTCTCCCGTTTTCCCGTGCACGACGACGACGTCGACGACGTACGCGGCATGGTGCACGTGAAGCAGACCTTCGGCGTGCCGGTCGCGGAACGGGCCAGCACCCCGGTGTCCGCGCTGCTGCGGCCGGTGCCGACGGTGCCCGAGACGCTGCCGGCGGACGCGCTGCTGGACCGGGTGCGCGCGTCCGGCCTTCAGGTGGCGATCGTGGTCGACGAGTACGGCGGCACCGCCGGTCTGGTCACGCTGGAGGACCTGATCGAGGAGATCGTCGGCGACGTGCGCGACGAGCACGACCGGGGCGAGACCGCGCCGGTGCGGCCGCTCGGGCCGAACAACTGGATGGTCTCCGGGCTGCTGCGCGACGACGAGGTCGAGGAGGCGACCGGCTTCGAGATGCCGGCCGGCGAGTACGAAACCCTCGCCGGCATGGTGGTCGCGCATCTGGGCCGCATTCCGGACGTCGGCGACGAGGTCCGGGTGGACGGTTGGCGCATCACCGTGATGAGCATGGATCGGCATCGCGTCGCCGAGTTGCGGCTCACCCGGCCCACCGAGGGCGAGGTGGCGCCATGAGTATCGGCCTCGCGCTGTTCCTGACCGTGGTTCTGTTGGCCGGCAACGCGTTCTTCGTCGGCGCCGAGTTCTCGGTGATCACCGCGCGGCGCGATCGACTGGAGGCGCTGGCCGACGAGGGCGACGCGCGGGCGCGGGCCGCGTTGCGCGGCAGCAGCCAGCTGCCGCTGCTGATCGCGGGTGCGCAGCTCGGCGTGACGCTGTGCTCGCTCGGTCTCGGCGCGCTGGCCGAACCGGCCGTGTCCGACCTGATCGAGAAGCCGTTCGACGCCTTGGGTGTGCCGAGCGCGGTGGTGCATGTGATCGGCTTCGCAATCGCCCTGTGCATCGTGACCATGCTGCACACGCTGCTCGGCGAGATGGTGCCGAAGAACCTGGCGCTGGCCGGGCCGGAGCGGGCGGCGATGTGGCTGGTCCCGATCCACCTCCGGTTCTGCCAGCTGACCAGGCCGCTGCTCAACCTCTACACCGCGATCGCGTCCGCCGTGCTCAAGCTGATCCGGGTCACGCCCAAGTCCGAACTGGACAGCGCGTACACACCGGACGAGCTGGCCTCGCTGATCGCCGAGTCACGGCGCGAGGGGTTGTTGGAAGGCTCCGAGCATCGTCGGCTGGCCAAGACGCTGTCCTCGACGCATCGGACGGTCGCGGACGTGGTGGTGCCGATGAGCGAGTTGGCCACGCTGCCGGCCGCGCCGACGGTCGGCGACGTCGAGGATCTGGTCGCGGCGACCGGTTTCTCCCGATTCCCGCTGCGCACCAATGGTCACCTGGCCGGCTATCTACACGTCAAGGACATCCTGGACATCGCCAACGCGGAACCGTCCACTCCGGTCCCCGCCGACCGCGTGCGCGGCCTGCCCGAACTGCCCACGGACGCGCGGCTTGACGAGGCGCTGTCGGCGTTGCGCAGGGCGAACTCGCATCTGGCGAGCGCGGTTGCGCCGGACGGGTCGTTGGCGGGTGTGGTGGCGTTGGAGGATCTGGTCGAGGAATACGTTGGCACGGTGCACGATGGCACGCACGTGACATCGACGACATCGACGCTGTCAGCGGAGGCGACGAGAACACCATGACCGAGCACACCGAGACCGAAACGGACATTGACGGCTGGCAGCCGGATGCCGCGCTGGGCGGCGACTTCCAGGCGCGCACGATCCCGCTGCGCCCGGACGCGCACGGCGAGGTCGTCGCCACCCTGGTGCGGCTGCCCGCGACCGAGAACCCGGGGCGCGGTTCGCTGCTGCTCGTGCACGGCTGGGCCGACTACTTCCTCCAGGCCGAACTGGCCGGACAGCTGGCCGCGCTCGGTTTCGACGTGTACGGACTGGATCTGCGCCGCTACGGTCGGTCGATCAGGCCGGGCCAGGAGGCGAACTTCAGCACCGACATGCACTCCTACTTCGAGGAGTTGGACGCCGCCGTCGAGCTGATCCGCACGGAGCCGGGATATCGCCAACTGGTCGTGTTCGGGCATTCCACCGGCGGCCTGATCACCAGCCTCTGGGCGCACGCGCGGCGCGCGGAAGGGGTGGTCGACGGGCTGGTGCTGAACAGTCCGTGGCTGGAACTGGCCGAGCCGTGGCACCTGCGCGTGTTGGCCAGTCCGCTGATCCAGTTGCTGGGCCGAGTGGCGCCGATGTACGCGATCCGGCCGACCTCCAGCACCGCCTACGGCGAGAGCCTGCACAAGGACTACCACGGCGAATGGGACTACCGACTGGACTGGAAGCCGCTGCCCGCGGTGCCGGTGCGAGCGGGCTGGCTGGCGGCGGTGCGACGCGCGCACGGCGAACTGCACCAGGGGCTCGACGTGCGCGGGCCGGTGCTGGTCATGCATTCGGACAAGAGCCTGCTGCGCCAACTCGCCTGGACCGAGCCGATCATGCACGTGGACGCGGTGCTCGACGTCGACCAGATCCACGAGTGGGCGCCGAAGATCGGCCAGCACACAGAGATCGCGGCGATTCCCGGCGGCATGCACGACCTGTTCCTGTCCGCTCCCCCGGTCCGTGCGAACGCGCTCGCCACGGTCACCACCTGGCTGGACAAGCACTTCCCCGCTCCGGTCGCATGATCCTGCTCGCCGAGGACCAATGGCTGGCGCGACAGCAGGCGCACCAGGACCGGGTTCGCGAGTGGACGGAGCCGCACCGGCAACGCAAGTCGCGCGGCGAGAAGCATCCGGTGCTCGATTTCCTGTTCACCTACTACTCGCAGCGCCCGGCGCGGCTGGCCCGCTGGACGCCCGGGATCGGCGTGGTGCTGGCCGGCGAGGCCGCGCGGACCTTCCTGGGGCGGCCCGGCTTCGTCGAGGTCGCCGACGGCGTCACGGTCGATCCCGTGCTGCCGGCCACCCGCTTGAAGACCGCCGAATTCATCCAGCGGCTGCTCACCGCGACCGCGCGACGGCCCGCCCAGCTGGGCTGTTTCGGGCTGCACGAGTGGGCCATGGTGTACCGAAGCAGCCAGGAACAGCTGCGGCACAGCGCCTGGCCGCTGCGGCTCGGTTCGGCCGGTACCGACCAGGTCCTGGAGAGCCTGACGGTGCGCTGCGGACACTTCGACGCGTTCCGCTTCTTCACCCCCGAAGCCGTCCCGCACAACACGTTGCGGCCGACTCGGGCCAGCCAGCCGGATCTGGAACAACCGGGCTGTCTACACAGCACCATGGATCTTCTGAAATGGTCGTACAAGCTGGATCCGTACGTGCCGGCCGAACTCGTCGCCGACTGTTTCGCGTTGGCGTTGCGCGTGCGCGAACTCGACATGCGTGCCAGTCCTTACGATCTGCGGCCGCTCGGTTACCAACCGGTGCCCATCGAAACTCCCGCCGGTCGCGCCGAATACGCCCGCGAGCAGGCGAGGTTCGCGCACGAAGCGGCACCGCTGCGCGCCAGACTGCTCGCCGTCTGCGCCGACCTGCTGGCGCTCGTACCGTCGAGCTGATGCGCGCCCGGCCGATCACCGACTACTCAGCGCAGTTTCATCCGAAGGACAAGTCTCACCTGTTAGCGTGACGCTCAGTCAGCTGCACACGAGGACGGGGCTGGATGTCGCGACACCGGTCGGACAAGTGGACGATGCGTCGGCAGGCCGCTTCCGCGTTCGGCCTGCGGCGGATCGCGCGCTGGCCACTGGTCGTGCTCTGCCTGGTGGTGCTGCTGGTGTTGGGCGGTCTGGCCTGGATGTGGGTCGGCGGCGCGCTGACCGCGCGCAACCAGGCCCAGGCGCACGCCTGCGACAGCGGCCCGATGGCCGTGCAGGTGGCCGCCGCGCCGTCGATCGCGGTGGCGACCCGCAACGCGGCGGCGGCGTACAACGCGCAGCAGGTGGTCGTCGCTGACCACTGCGTGCAGATCCAGGTCAGCGCGGTCGACTCGGCGCAGGTGCTGGCCGGGCTGACCGGCAGCTGGGACGCCACGAAGTACGGGCCCAAACCGCAGGCGTGGCTCGCGGACTCCTCGCTGTGGACCAACCAGCTGGCCGCCCAGCACGGCGCGCTCGTCGCGGACGTGGTGCAGTCGGTGGCCAGCAGCCCGATCGTGCTCGCCATGCCGCCGGACGCGGCCAAAGCCGTCTCGGCGACCGCGCAGCTGGCCTGGAACGGCCTGCCCAACCTGCTCGCCTCGGCGACCGGCTGGGCCACGCTCGGCCAGCCGACCTGGGGCGTGTTCACCGTCGACCTGCCCAATCCGGCCATCAACCCGGCCAGCCAGCTCGGGCTGGAGGCCATGGTCGATCCGGGCAGTACCCCGCTCTCCCCCGCCGTGCTCGCCTCCGCGCCGGTCGCCGGGGCGATCACCACGGTCGCCACCAAGCAGCCGCTCACGCTGCCTTCGGACACGCTGACCGCGCTCATCACGCTGGCGAAGTCACCCGGTGTCCAGGGCGCGCCGTACTCGGCGGTGCCGGTGTCGGAGGTCGCGCTCTACGAACGCAACCTCGGCACGGACGGCGAACCGAAGCCGTTGAACGTGCTCGACGAGGTGCGGCTGACCGGCGCGGGGCCGGCCCTGGACTTCCCGTACGTGCCGCTGGCCGGCGACTGGGTGAGCAGCGCGCAGGGCCAGGCGGCGCAGATGTTCCGCGCGTTCCTGCGCGGTCCGGCGCAGCAGCGCGCACTGGCCACCGCGGGCCTGCGTACCACCAACGGCGTGACCAGGCCGGTGCCCTCGCCCGGGATGGACTGGGGCACCGTGCGCTCGACCGCGCTGCCGACCGACCCGGACACCGCACAACGCCTGGTCACCGCCTGGACCGGGGCGCAGGCTCCGTAACCTGGGCCCATGCACGAGGTTCCTGACTGGGCGGCCGGACTCGACCTGGCGCCGCTGGCCGGCGAGGGCGGATTCTTCGCCGGGACGTTCCGCTCCGCGCACACCGCCGAGCCGGCCGGTTTCCCGGGTGAGCGGGCCTTCGCCAGCGCCATCTACTTTCTGCTCGCGGCGGGTCAACAGTCGGCGTGGCACCAGTTGCGCGCGGACGAACTGTGGTTCTGGCACCGGGGCGCACCGGTCGTGCTGCTACTCGGCGGCGACGGCGACGAACCCGGGTCGGTGACCGAGGTCCGACTCGGGCCGGATCTGGCCGCGGGCGAACGGCCGCAGGCGCACCTGCCGGCCGGCCAATGGCAGTCGACCCGGCCGGTCACGGCGGACACCCTGGTCAGTTGCGTGGTCACGCCCGGTTTCGAGTACGCGGATTTTCGACTGACCGGAGGCTGACGGGCGCTACAGTTCGGCTGTGCCCGATCTCGCGACACTGTCCAATCTGGCCACCGCCCTGGGCACCCTGGTGCTCGCGGTGGCCACCTTCGCCTCGATCCGCATGTCCAACCGGTCCGCGCGGCTCGCCGAGCGCGCGTTGTTGCAGAACCTCAAGCCGGTGCTCGCCACGTCGCGACAAGGCGATCCGGTCGAGAAGCTGAGCTGGCTGGACCGGCACTGGGCGAGGCTGGAAGGCGGCCGGGCCATCGCCAAGATCGAGGAAGACAACATCTACCTGGCGATCTCGCTGCGCAATGTCGGCTCGGGCATCGGCGTGCTGCAAGGTTGGTACATCACCGTGCCCTACTCGACCTCGCCGCCGGAACACCGCGCGCCGGAGGAGTTCCGCCCGCAGGGCCGCGACCTCTACATCGCCTCCGGCGACACCGGCTTCTGGCAGGCGGCGTTGCGGGACAAGGAAGACGAGTTCTACCAACCGCTGCGCGACACGATCGAAGCGCGCGAACCGTTCGCGGTCGAACTGCTCTACAGCGACCACGAGGGTGGGCAGCTCGCGATCACCTGGATCGGCGTGCGGCCGCTGATGAAGGAGGGCGAGGACGGGTGGCTCCCGTCCGTCGCGCGGCACTGGACGTTGAACGGGGCCGACCCCCGGCACTGATCAGCGGTTGAGCAGCAGCACGACCAGCACCATCACGATCACCACGGCGACCATGATCGGCACGAGGTAGCCGGTCACTTCGCCTAACGGCGAGGAGCTTGCGGGCGTGGACCTCGGCCGCGCGGGCTTGTTGTCCTTGCGGTTGAACATCGGGATGCGTGCGCCACGCTCGGGCGGCTGGTGCCGATCGCGCGACTTGCCGTGCCGAGGCTTGCCGTTGCGCTCGCCCGCCTCGCGATACCCGGAGTCGGACGCTGAGCGATAGCCGGAGTCGTTGCCCGAGCGATAGCCGGAATCCGTGCCGGAGACATAGCCGAAATCGGTGCCGGAGCGGTACCCGGAGTCGCCACCCCGATAGCCGGAGTCGCCGGCGGGGTAGCCCGCGTTGGTCTGGTAGCCCGAATCCGCCGGGTAACCGGGATCGGCGGGATAGCCAGGTTCGGCCGGCGGGTAGCCGGGCTCGGCCGGGGGCGGCGGATAGGCCGGCTCGGCTGGCTGGCGATAGCCGGTGTCGGCCGGGTAGCCATTGGCGGTGGGGCCGTTGGTGGGGCGCTCGCGCGGGTCGCGGCCGTAGCGCTCCGGCGCGGGGCCCGGGTCGTAGCCGCCCGACCGGAAGTCCTGCTCGAACTCCTCGAACAGCTTGGCTTCGCGGATCGGGTCCATGTTGTTCAGCGCCGTGTTCTCGGACGCGTTCCGGTCGAATTCGTTGTCGAATCCGTGGCTGGCGAAGAAACCGCTGTCCATGCCGGGTCCGGGCCTGCCGTTGGGCGGCTGGTTCCCTCTGGACTCGTCCCCACCGCCGCGCCGGCCTTTGCCGCGCCTGGGCCGGTCGTCCTGCATGGGTGCTCACTCCCACAAGAAGAGGGCGGCTACGACGAGAACCAAGATCGGCACTCGTCGTAGCCGCCTGGTGTGACCGCCATACTAGCGCTTGCGGGGGTCAGTTCTGGTAGGCGTCCAGCGGGGGGCAGGAGCAGACCAGGTTGCGGTCGCCGCGCGCGCCGTCGATGCGACGGACCGGCGGCCACACCTTGGGGCCGGTCAGGCCAGCAGGGAACGCGGCTTCTTCCCTGGTGTAGGCATGGTTCCACTTGCCGGCGACGCTGGCCGCGGTGTGTGGGGCGTTGTGCAGCGGGTTGTCCTCCGCGGGCCAGATGCCGGCGCCGACCTTGTCGATCTCCTGCTTGATCGCGATCATCGCGGCGCAGAAGCGCTCCAGCTCGGCGAGGTCCTCGCTCTCGGTCGGCTCGACCATGAGCGTGCCGGCGACCGGGAAGGACATGGTCGGCGCGTGCATGCCGTAGTCGGCGAGGCGCTTGGCCACGTCGTCCACGGTGACGCCGGTGGCCTTGGTGATCGGCCGCAGATCGAGGATGCACTCGTGCGCGACGAACCCGCCCGCACCGGTGTAGAGCACCTCGAAGTGGCCGGCCAGCCGCTTCGCCACGTAGTTGGCGGCGGCGACCGCGGTGAGGGTGGCCTTGCGCAGGCCGTCCGCGCCCATCATCCGCACGTACGCCCAGGAGATCGGCAGGATCGACGCGCTGCCCCACGGCGCGGCCGAGATCGGGCCGGGCCCGGTGGCGGGGCCCGCGGTCGGCTGGAGCGGGTGGTTGGGCAGGTACGGGGCGAGGTGTTCGCGCACGCCGATCGGGCCGACGCCGGGACCGCCGCCGCCGTGTGGGATGCAGAACGTCTTGTGCAGGTTCAGGTGCGAGACGTCCGAACCGAACTTGCCGTACCGGGCCAGGCCGATCAGCGCGTTCAGGTTGGCACCGTCCACATAGACCTGACCGCCGGCGTCGTGCACGATCTCGCAGACCTCGCGCACGGTGTCCTCGTACACGCCGTGCGTGGACGGATAGGTGATCATGATGGCGGCCAGGTCGGTGCGGTGCTCGTCGGCGAGCCTGCGCAGGTCGGCCACGTCGATGTTGCCGTGCTCGTCGCACTTGACGACCACGACCCGCATACCGGCCATGACCGCGCTGGCCGCGTTGGTGCCGTGCGCGCTACTCGGAATCAGGCAGATGTCGCGGGCGGCCTCGCCGCGACCGCGGTGGTAGCCGCGGATGGCCAGCAGGCCGGCGAACTCGCCCTGGCTGCCGGCGTTGGGCTGCAGGCTGATCGAGTGGTAGCCGGTGATGCCGGCCAGCCACGTCTCCAGGTCGTTGACGATGCTCAGCAGGCCCTTCGCGTCCTCGACCGGCGCGAACGGGTGCAGGTTCGCGAACTCGGGCCAGGTGATCGGCTCCATCTCGGCGGTCGCGTTGAGCTTCATGGTGCACGAGCCGAGCGGGATCATGCTGCGGTCCAGCGCGACGTCCTTGTCGGACAACGCGCGCAGGTAGCGCAGCAGCGAGGTTTCCGAGCGGTGCGTGTGGAACACCGGGTGGGTCAGGTAGTCGCTGGTACGCAACAGGTCCGTGGGCAGGGTTTCCGGCGCGGCCGCGTCTGCCGCGTCGATGTCCACGTTGTCGGCGCCGAAGGCGGCGAGCACGGTGACCAGGTCGGCGCGGGTGGTGGTCTCGTCGCAGGAGATGCCGACCTGGTCGTCGTTGACCTGGCGCAGGTTCACACCGTTCTCGCGGGCTTTGGCGACGATCGAAGCCGCGCGGCCGGGCACGGTTACCAGCACGGTGTCGAAGAAGCTGTCGGAGGCCAGGTGGGTGCCGGGGATCTTGCGCAGCACGTGCGCGAGCACGCCGGCCATCCGGTTCACCCTGGTCGCGATCGCGCGCAGGCCGTCAGGCCCGTGGTAGACGGCGTACATGGACGCGATCACCGCGAGCAGGACCTGCGCGGTGCAGATGTTGCTGGTCGCCTTCTCACGCCGGATGTGCTGTTCGCGGGTCTGCAGGGCGAGGCGGTAAGCCATGGCGCCGTCCGCGTCGATGCTGACACCGACCAGCCGACCGGGCAGGTGCCGCTCCAGCCCGGAGCGGACGGCGAGGTAGCCGGCGTGCGGGCCGCCGAAGCCCATCGGCACGCCGAAGCGCTGGGTCGAGCCGACCACCGCGTCCGCGCCGATCTCACCGGGCGCGCGGAGCAGGGTCAGCGCGAGCGGGTCGGCCGCGACAACGGCCATCGCGCCTGCCGCGTGCACGGCCTCGATCAGGGCGGCGTGGTCGCGGATCGCACCGGACGCGCCCGGATAGGACAGCAGCGCGCCGAAGAACTCGCCCTCGGGCAGGCCGTCGGCCAGGTCCGCGACGACGACCTCGATGTCCAGCGGCTCCGCCCTGGTCTCGATCACGGCGATGGTCTGCGGGAAGGTGTCCGCGTCGACCAGGAACCGATTGGTCTTGGCCCGGCCCGCGCGGCGCACCAGCGTCATGGCCTCGGCCGCGGCGGTGCCTTCGTCCAGCATGGACGCGTTCGCGACGGGCAGGCCGGCGAGGTCGCCGACCATGGTCTGGAAGTTGAGCAGCGCCTCCAGTCGGCCCTGCGAGATCTCCGGCTGGTACGGCGTGTACGCGGTGTACCAGGCCGGGCTCTCCAACACGTTGCGCCGGATCACCGGCGGCGTGACGGTGCCGTAGTAGCCGAGGCCGATCATCTGGGTCATCGGCCGGTTCGACGCGGCGAGCGCGCGCAGTTCGGCCAGGGCTTCGGTCTCGGTGGCCGGCGCGGGCAGCCCGAGATCGGGGGCGTCGGTGTCGCGGATCGACGCTGGCACCGCGTGGTCGGCGAGTTCGTCGAGGGAGGAGACGCCGATGGTCTCCAGCATCGCGGCGAGTTCGGCCGGGCGGGGACCGATGTGCCGGTCGACGAACGGGGTTCCGTGCTCAAGGGCGGCGAGCGGAATGCGAGCGGTCATGGTGCGGGCCTCCGGCGTCAGCGGGCGGTGGGCGTTCTGCCGACGCACCGCGCCCGCAGAACCGGCCCTCCCCCTCTGTCCGTACCCGCGAGAAACACGGATGCCTGAGAGCTTCGGCCGCACACGTCAGCCTTGCACCGTCGGCGGGGTCCGGGACGGACCCGCTTTCCAGAGGCGTCTAGCCCGCACGGTCCCTGCTGCCTGAGAGGTTCCGGGGAGGAGTTGCTCCTTCGGCGCCGGACGGGATGGTCCGAACTCTCCCGCGCGGGTTCTACGACTACCCGCCAAGGGTACCCGGTGATCCGTCGAAGTTCGGTTGTGACCTGCTCGACACGCAGGTCAGCCGGTACGGCGCTGCCGGCGGTGCCGGGCCAGTTCGTCCTCGGTGACCATTTCTATCTCGCCGCCGTCGGCCCGCTCGGCCGGGAACTCGTGGATGGTGCCGCTGATCTCGCGCATGGCGCCGCTGACCGCGATGCCGAACACGCCCTGACCGCCCTGGAGCAGATCGACGACCTCTTCGGGAGACGTGCACTCGTAGACGGTGGTGCCATCGCTGAACAGCGTGATCCTGGCCAGGTCGGCGACCCCACGCCGACGCAGGTGGTCCACGGCGACCCTGATGTTCTGCAGCGAGACCCCGGTGTCCAGCAGCCGCTTGACCACCTTCAACACCAGGATGTCCTTGAACGAGTACAGGCGGGCCGAACCGGATCCGTGCGCGGTGCGGATCGACGGCGCGACCAGCGAGGTGCGTGCCCAGTAGTCCAGCTGGCGGTAGGTGATGCCGGCGATCTGGCATGCCGCGGTCCCCCGGTAGCCGACCAGTTCGTCCGGCAACGAGGCGTCCGGGAACAGCGCGGCCTGCTCGCCGGTCTGGCCATGCTCGACACCGGCGGAACTCTCGGCCCGGTCGGGTACTTCCTGCACCACGCCTGCCTCCCCTCGTCCGGCCTCGTACGAGACCGGTCGGCACGACCGCTCGCCCCTCCACTGGGGCTCGCCGGCCACGCTCACGCGGCGGTGTCGTCCGTACTTCTACGAATCACACCGCCGCGATCCACTGACATCGACGGTAAGACTGGTGAGCGGACCGGTCAACGCGACGCGCGGGAGCAGGTGAACAGCAAACCTGAGCCGCCCTCGCGACGCCCTCGACCAGCGCGATCCGCCGATGTCGTTGATCATGCACGGACCTGCCGAACGATCCGGAAAAACGCCTCCGGCCGGCCCATCAGCGGGGCCGGCCGGAGGCATACGTCATATGTGCGACCCAAGTGTCGGCACCGCGGCTCTTTAGGTATCCGCTCCGCGGAAGTCCTCCGGCGAGACCGAGTCGAGGAACTCGCGGAACTTCTCCACCTCGTCCTCCTGCTCGTCCGGGATGATCAGGCCGGCCTCGGCCAGCACCGCCTCCTCGGCGTGGATCGGCACGCCGACCCGCAGCGCCAGCGCGACCGAGTCGCTGGGCCGGGCGGAGACGCGCACGTCGCCGTCGAAGACCAGCTCCGCGTAGAAGGTGCCCTCCTGCAGCCCGGTGATCCGAACCTGTTCCAGTTCGCGACCGAGCGCCGAGATGATCTCCTTCAGCAGGTCGTGGGTGAGCGGTCGGGGCGGACGGACGCCCTGCTGCTCAAGGGCAATCGCGGTAGCCTCCACCGAGCCGATCCAGATCGGCAGGTAGCGATCACCGGAAGCCTCCCGCAGCAGCAGGATTGGCTGGTTCTGGGGCAACTCGACTCGAACACCGACGACTCGCATTTCGCTCATCGGGCTTCGCCTCCTCTTGCGACCAAGGACCAACCGCGTCTGCTGCCCTACCGAGTCTCGCAGCTACCCCTGACGCTACCCGCGATAGGACGCCAATGCTTACCCCTACTTGGACCTTCGCGATTACGATACGACATTTTGCCGACGAAACCGGCAGCCGCACGGCGCATCCGGACCAACCATGGCCAACTCGGTCGGACATCATGATGTCGGCAGCGCAGCGGTCGCGGCGAAGTCGCGGAAAGTCAGCCGCCGGTCACCGCGCGCAGACCGGCTTTCACCAGGAGTGTGTGCAGCGTGACGGACAGCGCGGCCAGCTCCCGCACCACCTCGTCGGCACGAGCCCGAGCGTCCGGGTCGTGCTGTCGCTGTAACGGTGTCACGATCTGTTCCAGCAGGCCGACCTCGCGGTCGGCGGAGGCGCGGAAGGCCCGCAGGTGCCGGGGTTCGATGCCGAACTCGGTCATGGTCTTCACGGTCCGCGCGACCACCACCGCGTCCGGGTTGTAGAAGCCGGCCGCACCGGGTTTGACCAGGCCGTACTGCTCCAGTTCGCCGAGCGTGGCCTTGTCGATGCCGACCTCGGCGAGGAACTCCTCCCTGGTCATCCGGATCTCGGGCCCGACAGCGAAATCGGACGCACTGGGCGCGGCCGACGAACCGCCCCGCGAGCCAAGGTTCTTGGCCAGGCGGGGCGTCAATGGGGCACCGGGCGGGCGGCCGTCGTCGTCGGCGGCGTCTAGTTGCTCCTTGATGACCTTCAGCGGCAGGTAGTGGTCACGCTGGGCGGCCAGCACGAACTTCAGCCGATCCACGTCCACGGGCCCGAACTGGCGGTAGCCGGACGGAGTGCGGCCGGGACAGACCAAGCCCTCCGATTCGAGGAACCGGATCTTGGAGATCGTCACGTCAGGGAACTCGGGGCGGAGTTGTGCCAACACCGCCCCGATGCTCAACCCGTCTCGTTGTGGCCGCCCCGCCGCAGTCAACGCAGAACTCCTCACCCGATACCGGCCCGCCCCCGGGTCCGGAGTGGTTCAGGCGTTGTTCGGACTGGTCAGGAACACCAGGCGGAACTTGCCGATCTGCACCTCGTCGCCATTGGCGAGCACGGCCTGGTCGACCGGTTCACGGTTCACGTAGGTGCCGTTCAGGCTGCCCACGTCGATGACCACGAACTCGCCACCCTCGCGCCGGAACTCGGCGTGCCGACGGGAACCCGTGACGTCGTCGAGGAAGATGTCGCTGTCGGGGTGGCGGCCCGCGCTGGTGGTGTCGCGGTCGAGCAGGAATCGCGAACCGGCATTGGGGCCACGCTTGACAACCAGCAGAGCAGAACCGGCAGGCAGCGCGTCGACACCGGCGACGCTGGGCTCAGGGACGGCTGTTTCCGTCGGTTCGCCCTCGGAAAGGAAGTCGGCACGGAACACCGAGGTGCGTTCCGGTGATCCCTCCGGCGGTACCCCGGGCCCGTCGTTCGTGCTCACTGGGGCTCTCCTCCTGCTGCTGGACTCGTCGTGACCGTCCCAACGTACCGTGCCCGACTGCTGCGCCCGGCGTTGACTCCCCCTACGACCGAAGAGTCGACGAAAGATCGTTATCACTCCTGCTCCGTCAGCTTCTGGTACGCCGCCGCGTCGAGCAGTCCGTCCACCTCGGCCGGATCGGCCAGCTTGATCTCGATCATCCAGCCTTCGCCGTAAGGATCCGAATTGACCAGTTCAGGGGTGGCGTCCAGGGCGTCGTTGCGCGCGGTCACCTCACCGGCGACCGGCACGTTGATGTCCGAGACGCTCTTGGTCGACTCGACCTCACCGACGGCCTGACCGCCGGTGACCTGCTCCCCCACCTCGGGGAGCTGCACGAAGACGACGTCGCCGAGCTGGGACTGGGCGAAGTCGGTGATGCCGATGCGGACCGAGCCCTCTCCGACCCGCGCCACCCACTCGTGTTCCTGGGTGTACTTCAGCTCATCGGGTACCACGTCGAACGCTCCTCACGGACTGCCAACTGATGTAGTCGCCAACTTAGCCAATCCGGCCGGGACGCCGCACAGCGATCACCACTTGTGCGATGTAGAGCAGGCCGGTCCAGACGTAGAGCGTCGATCCCCAGATGACGAAGGCGTACCCGATCGGCCGGGCGAGCACGGCCACCTCGGACCCGCCCTGCGCGAGCAACATCAACGGGAACGCGTAGAGCAGCGCGAATGTCGCGCCCTTGCCCACGTAGTGCACCTCGGGCGGGGCGTAGCCGGCCCGGCGCAGCACCGGCAGGCACAGGCCGACGGCCACGTCCTTGGCGACCAGGATCGCCGCGAGCCACCAGGGCACGATGCCGCGCAGCACGAATGCGACGAGCGTGGCGAAGATGTAGAGCCGATCGGCGGCCGGATCGAGCAGGGCGCCGAGCTTGCTCATCTGGTTGAGCCAGCGGGCCAGCTTGCCGTCCAGCCAGTCGGTCACGCCGCTGAACACCAGCAGCGCCAGCGCGATCAGGTCCTCGTGCGGGCCCAGCAGCAGCCACAGGAACACCGGCACGCCCAGCAGGCGCAGCACGCTCAGCGCGTTCGGCACCGTCAGCCAGCGGTCCTGCGACCGCTGGTCAGCGACGGTATCGGTGTCCTCGACCTGCCCCACGCGATCAGCCTGCCACACGGGGCCGGGTTTCAGTTCGCGGTGCGACTCCAGCCACGCCGTTCCAGGTCGGCGCAGCTGTACTGGACCGCGCGGCCGCGGTCGTCGACGCCGACCCAGCGGGAACGGTTGAGCACGAGTTCGAGGACGTAGGCGTGGCCACGGCTCCAGACGACGCTACAGGGAACGGTCGGGAGCTGCCGCTGCGCGCCGTCCGTGGGTTCGCCGGTAATGGTGCGGGTGTCCGTGGTGATGCTCATGATGTGCTGCCTACCTCCTGCAATGGGGGTCGACCGAGGCGGTCGAAGTGTTACCCCCGAGGAGAATTATCGACCTCTTGCGAGGTGCAACCGGCCGATCGGCGGATGCACGCGGCCACCGCACCGCAGTCAGCGGTGAGAGCACATTCGGACCAGCGGGCGGCCACGCCCGGCCCTGTCAGACCGCGACCGCCCACCGACGATCATCGACCTTCCGGCGCGGGTAACTCGGGTTAACGAGTCGGTGATCTGTTGGCCATCAAGACCGAAAAGCCCGGCCACACAAGGACTGTGTGGCCGGGCGCCGGGCTGATACGGCCGGTGTCAGTCGCCGTGCGGGCGCAGCGTCACGTCCTGCTCGACGACCTGGCCGGGGCCGATCCGGATCGGCTGGGCCATTGGCTGGTAGAGGTTGGCGACCACGGTGTACTGGCCGTCCGGCAGGCCCTCCAGCCGGTACTGGCCGGTTTCGTCGGCGACGACCGTCGCGGCGACCCGTCCGTCCGCGTCGACCGCGGTGAGCGTCGCGCCGGCCAGCGGCCGACCGCTGGTCGAGCGGACGGCGCCGAGCACGCCGCCGACCGCCGCCAGCACCAGGTCCACGGTGACCGGGCCGCCGTGCACGCTGACCTGGGCGGCCGCGGGCTGGTGGCCGCTGGCGTCCGCGGTGACGGTCAGCACGCCGTCCGGCACACCGCTGATCCGGTACTCGCCGCGCTGGGTGCTGGTGGACTGGCCGACGACGGTGCCGGTGGCGTCGGTGACGATCACGGTCGCGTCCGGCACGCCCGGTCCCTGGCGGGCGGAGCGCACCGTGCCGCCGACCGCGCCGGCACCCGCCAACACGAAGTCGCGTCGCGCCGGCTGGCTCGTGGCGACGTGGGCGGCCAGCGCCTGCGGCGCGAAGCCGCGCGCGCTGGCGATGACCGTGTAGCCACCGGGCCGCAGGCCGGTGAGCCGGTAGCCGCCGTCGGTGCCGACCGAGGCACGTTCGATCTGCTGGCCGGTCGGGCTGGTCACGGTGATGACCGCGCCCGCAGCGGGTGCGCCGCCGTCGCCGAACACGGTGCCGCCGAGTTCGGTGCCGAACTCGTGCACGCCGTGGCCGTTCGTGCGGAAACCGTTGATGCTCGCCGGCACCTCGAACGGGTCCTCGTCGACGAGTTCACCGGCGATGCCGGCGAGTTCGGTGCCGATGTCCTCAGCGGGCTGTTCCAGCGCGAGTATCGGCGCGGGTTTGCAGGCCAGCGAGGCGATCGCGCCGATGACGCAGGCCACGATGGCGAAGATGAACGCGACGGTCAGGCCGTCCGCGAACGGGCCGGAGATCAGACTCGGGAAGAAGCTGCGCCCGGTCAGGAAGTTCACCTGCGCGGCCGGCAGCGTGTGGACCGTCGACCCGAGCAGCTGCTGGATCGGGTTGTAGCCCAGGAACGCGGCGAACAGCACACCGACCGCGGGCAGCGAGGCGATCTGCGCGGCGGAGTTGGCGGGCACGCCGTGCGCGACCAGGCCGCTGCTCAGCGCGGAGGGGAGGTGCGCGGACAGGCCCGCGATGATCAGGCTGAAGAAGACGCCGATGGACAGCACCATGGCCGCGTTCTGGAAGGTCGCGGTCATGCCCGCACCGGCGCCGCGGGCGTTGCCGGGCAGGCTGTTCATGACCTCGGCGCGGTTCGGCGCGGCGAACATGCCCATGCCAAGGCCGTTGAACAACAGGATCGCGGCGAACGCCACGTAGCTGAAGTTGACCGGGATGATGATCAGCGCGACGAACGTCAGTGCCGTGATGAACATGCCGACCGCCGCGAACACCCTGGTGCCGAGCTTGTCCGAGAGCACCCCGGACAGCGGCGCGGAGAGCAGGAAGCCGACCGTCATCGGCAGCATGTAGATGCCGGCCCACAACGGCGTGGACGCGAAGCTGTAGCCGTGCTGCGGCAGCCAGATGCCCTGCAACCAGATGATCAGGATGAACTGGAGGCCGCCTCGGCCGAGCGACGCGGTCAGGTTGGCCAGGTTGCCGAAGGCGAACGAGCGGATCTTGAACAGCGAGAGGTTGAACAGCGGGTTGGCGACCCTGGTCTCGATGATGCCGAAGATGATCAGCACGATCACGCCGCCGACCAGCGCGCCCAGCACCCAGGGATTGGTCCAGCCCATGGACTTCCCGCCGTAGGGCTGGATGCCGTAGGTGATGGCGACCAGCACCGCGATCAGGCCGATCGCGAAGGTGATGTTGCCCCACCAGTCCATCCTGGCGCGCTGCCGCTCACCGATGTCGTGCAGTTTGATGTAGGCCCAGATGGTGCCGAGCACGCCGACCGGCACGGACACCAGGAAGATCAGGTGCCAGTTGACCGGCGAGAGCAGGCCGCCGATGACCAGGCCGAGGAAGGAGCCGGCGATCGCGGCGACACCGTTGAAGCCCATGGCCAGACCGCGCTGGTTGGCCGGGAACGCGTCGGTGAGGATGGCGCTGGAGTTGGCCATCAGGAACGCGCCGCCGATGCCCTGGATGATGCGCCAGCCGATCAGCCACAGCGCGGCCGAACTGCCGTTCATCCAGGTGACCGCGAGGAAGATCGAGGAGATGGTGAAGACCGCGAAGCCGAGGTTGTACATCTTGGCGCGGCCGAACATGTCGCCCATCCGACCGAAGCTGACCACCAGCACCGCGGTGACGACGAGGAAGCCCATCATCATCCACAGCAGATAGCTGGTGTTGCTCGGGTCGAGCGGGTTGATGTTGATGCCCTTGAAGATGTCGGGCAGCGCGATCAGCACGATCGAGGAGTTGATGGTGGCGATCAGCATGCCCAGCGTGGTGTTGGACAGCGCGATCCACTTGTAGTGCGGTCCGAGATCGGCGAGCGATCGGGTGCGCCGGTCCGGCGCTCGACCTCCTGGTCGTCCTGCCGCCAGTTCGTCCGATGCGATGGCCACGGCCACACTCCCCGCAGCGAGCCCATGGCTCGCCGTTGTCCTCCAATTACTTTAACTATGCTAACTAATTTTGTTTGCTATGCACAACTATCAACCTCGGCGCACGCAGTGAAACTGATCACGTGCAGCACGCACGCAACCGTTCCTCACATCGACGGCAGGCTGTCGCCCTGAAGCGCCTCGATGTCCATCTCGACCCGCAACGTCGTGCCGACCGCCGCGACGCCGGCCCGGATCATCGGGTTGTAGTTCATCGCGAAATCGTCCCGCTTGAGGTCGGTCACCGCGTGGAACGCGGCCCGCGTCCCACCCCACGAGTCCGGCCCGACGCCCAGGTAGGTCAGCTCCAGCGCGATCGAGCGAGTCGTGCCGTTGAGCGTCAGCCGACCGTCCAACCGCCACTTCTCCCCGCCCAGCGGGGTGATGCCGGTGCCGACGTACTGGATGACCGGGTGCACGTCCACGCTCATGAAATCCGCCGAGCGCATGTGGTCGTCGCGCATCTTGTTGCCGGTGTCGATGCTCGCCGCGTCGATCAGCGCGGTCACCCGCGACTCCTCGACCGGGTTGCCGACCTCGATCTTGCCGTTGAACTCGGTGAACCGGCCGCGCACCGTGGCGAAGCCCAGATGCCGCGCGGTCACGTAGATCGCCGAGTGCGCCGGGTCGATCGTGTACATGCCCGGCGGCGGCAGCTCCGCGCCGGCGACCCGGGGCAGCGCGATCGTGCCGAGCGCGGCTCCGCCCGAGGTGACCAGCGCGGCGCGCGCCGTCGGGTCGAAGCCGGGCGCGGTGATGATCGCGGTGTAGGTGCCGGCGGGCAACGGTTTCGAGGCCAGTCGGCCGTCGGTGTCCGCGCCCACCCTGGCCACCTGCTGGCCGGTCACGTCGGTCACGGTCAGCACGGCGGCGGCCACCGGCCAACCGTCCGAGGTGTGCACGGTCGCGCTCACGCCGCTCGGCTCGCCCTCCGGAACCGAGGCGGGCGCGGGCGGGATCAGCGGAGCGGGCTGCGGTTGCGGCGCGGCCGCCGGAGCGCCCTGCGCGGCGGGCTGGCCGAACCAGTCGGTCGATTCTGGTTGAGTAGTCATGCCTGCGGGTGTCCCAATCGCACGTCGTGTTGACCGAATTCGCCGCCGACGACCCGCAACGTGCTGGCCACCGGCGGGTAGCCGCTCGCGATGACCGTGTAGTCACCTTCGGGCAGATCGTCGAAACTGTACTCACCGTCGTCATTGGTGGTGGCCAGGCCGACCACGTTGCCGGCGCCGTCCAGCAGGGTGACGCGGGCGTCCGGCACGACCCGGCCGTCCGCGACGCGGGCGACGCCGCGCAGGTGCGAACCGCCGGCCAGCGCGACGTCCTGCGTCGTGGTGCCGGTCGACTCGACGGTCACGCTCTGCGCAACCGGCTGGAAGCCCTCCGCGCTGATCACCAGTGTGTAGGTGCCACCGACCAGTTCGCCGAACAGGTATGCGCCCTGCGCGTCGGTCAACTGCGACGCGACCACCTCGCCGTGGCCGTCGGCCAGGGTGGCCGCCGCGCCGGACACCGGCGTGCCGCGGTTCGCGATGGTCACCGCGCCGGACAGGCTGGACGTGCCGGTGAGCACCACGTCGACGGTCACCGGTCCGGATCCGACGGTCACCGTGGACGCCTGCGGCTGGTGCGCGCCCGCGGACGCGATCAGCACGTACGCGCCCGGCCCGGGAACCGCGATGTGGAAGGCGCCGTCGCTCGCCGAGGCGTTGCGGCCGACCTGTCTGCCGGCCATGTCGATCAGGGTGAGCGCGGAGTCGGCGATGGCATGCCCGTCCGATCTGCGCACGTGCCCGCTGATCACGTGCCCGCTGGTCGACAGTCCATCCACGGCACCCAACCCGTCACCGCTCATCGGCATCGCTCCCGCAAGCTCGCCCAATCCGTTGCCGCGACCGTTGGTCCCGGCCGAGCTGTACTCGACGGAGCCATACTCGCCTGCGCTCACGCCTCCTCCTTCACCACCAGTCGCTGCGCCGTCCTCGGCCATCCTCGCCTCGATGCCGGACTGGAGTCGCAGCGGAACCTCTTTCAAGAACAGCAATACACCGAAACCCACCGCGACCACGATGGCGGCGGTCAGGAATACCGGATGCAGCGAGTCGGCGAAACCGTCCAGGAACGGTCGCGCCAATCGCGGATCGAGCCGCTGCACAAACGATGAATCCTGGGCCAATCCGCCGGCAGCGGCACCGACTCCGCCATTATGCAGTACCGCGAATACCGGTGCGTTGGCGGGATTGGCGATCACCGCGGGATCGTGGAGCGCCTGTTGGAACGAGGCCGTCCTGGCCGCGCCCGCGAACGCGTTCGCGATCTTGGTGCCGAGCACGCTGAACAAAATGGACAGAAAAACCGCTGTTCCCAGCGTCGCGCCCAGCTGTCGGAAGAACGTGGCCGAGGACGACGCGACGCCCATGTCCCTGGCCGGCACGGCATTCTGCACCGCGATGATCAAGGTCTGCATACAGTTACCGAGACCGAAACCGAAAATGAACATCCAGATATCGGTATAGAGCAGATCGGTGTTCGCGTTGATGGTGTTCAACAGCAGCAGACCGGCGACCATCAGCGCCGTCCCGAGTAGTGGGAAAATCTTGTATCGACCGGTTCTGGCCGTCAGCTGTCCGGAAAAGACGGACGCGAGCGCGATGCCCAGCACCAGCGGAAGAATCAGCAGACCGGCCTTTGTCGGTGACGCACCCTTGACGATCTGCAAATACAGCGGAATGACCGCCATGCCGCCGAACATGCCCATGCCGACGATGAAATTGGCGCTGGAGGTGACACTGAACACACCGGAGCGGAACAGCCGCAACGGGATCAGCGCCTCGTCCCGCATGAAGTGCTCGGCGATCACGAACAGCAGCAGGCCGCCCGCGCCCACGCCGTAACACAGCCAGGCCCTCGGCGAGGTCCAGCCCCACTGCTGGCCCTGCTCGGCGATGATCAGCAGCGGTACCAGGCAGATGGTGATGGTCAGCGCGCCCCAGTAGTCGACGCGGTGCGGGCGCCGCAGGTGCGGCAGGTTGAGCACGCGGGCGACGACGATCAGCGCGATCGCGGCGATCGGCACGTTCACCAGGAACACCCAGCGCCAGCCCGCGATGTGCAGGATCTGCGACTGGCCGGCCAGGAACCCGCCGACCACCGGCCCGAGCACGCTGGCCGAACCGAACACGGCCAGGAAGTAGCCCTGGTACTTGGCGCGCTCGCGCGGCGGCACCACGTCGCCGATGATGGCCAGCGCCAAGGACATCAGCCCGCCCGCGCCGAGACCCTGGAACGCGCGGAACGCGGCGAGCATGTACATGCTGTCGGCGAACGTGCAGGCGATCGAGCCGATGATGAAGATCACGATCGCGGTGATGAAGAACGGCTTGCGCCCGTAGATGTCGGACAGCTTGCCGTAGAGCGGCGTGCTGATCGTCGAGGTGATCAGGTACGCGGTGGTCACCCACGCCTGGAGGTCGAGGCCGTGCAGGTCGTCGGCGATGGTGCGGATGGCGACCGAGACGATCATCTGGTCCAGCGCGGCCAGGAACAGGCCGAGCATCAGCCCGATGAACACCAGCATGACCTGGCGATGCGTCAACGCGGGCGCGGGTGCGTCGAGGACGGTGGTCGCGCTCGGGGGCGCCGCTGCCGGTCCGGTGTGGTCGGTCGTGATGCTCCTCGCCGCGTCGTGGCGGGGCTCGGTCGCGGTCACCGCGGATGTCCCGGTGCTCTTGATTCAGTGTCCTTGAAGTAGCTGTCGACGCCGCCTTCGAGGTCGCTGTTGAACCGGTCCAACAGGACGGTCAGCCTGGCGAGGTCCGCCATGGACCACTTCCGCAGCGTCTTGGCCAGCATCCTGCTGCGCAGCTCGCGGTTGTCCTCGAACACCCGAACACCCTCCGGCGTGGCCACCAGCATGCAGGCGCGGCCGTCCGCCGGATCGGCACGTCGTTCCAGCAGGCCGTGCCGCACCAGCGCGGCGGTCTGCCGGCTCACCGTGGACGGGTCGGCGTGCACGGCCTCGGCCAGGCTGGTCAGCCGCTGCGGTCCGGCGACGACGGCACACGCGAGCAGCGCGTACGCGGCGGACTCGATGCCGTCGTGGCGCTGGAGCGTGAGGCTGGCGCCGATCTTGCGGACCAGCCGGATGAAACGGGTGCACTGGCTGCCGAGTTCGTCGGCCGCCGCGAGTCGCTCGGGCGACCAGGCGTTGGTGTCGTCCTTGACCTGGTGATCGGCGTTCTCGACATGAGAGGTCCGCATCGCGGGTACGTCAGGCAGCACGACCGCCACCTCCTTGAGAGCTACTAACACGCCGTTGCATGCGCTACGCAAATACTTGCCAGCCGCAACAATGCGCCTGATGGCGAGCCGAACGCAAGCCGAGCGCTGGCGCGCCCCGGACCTGTCGCCCAACCGTGTTCATTGACCCCAGATGCCCGGCCCGTGACCGTGCCGGCGCAGGTCGTACGGGAGCGCGAACTCCAGGCCGAGCAGCGCCAGCAACACCACCGGCAGCGCGAACCAGCTGCCGAACGCGACCCGCCTGCCCAGATAGCCCGGCCGGAACTTCGCGTTGAACAGGTACAGCGACTCGACCTGGATGAACGGGTCCAGCAGGTGCAGCGTGCGGTAGCCGAGCCGCTGCACCGGCCGGCGGTCCGCACCCCGGTCGAGCAGGGCGCGGAACGCGGCGAAGTTCAGTGACACCGTGCCGATGCCCTCGTGCTCGGCATAGCCGACCAGGTCGACGATCATCCGCTCGTTGAGCCCGTTGAACCGGCCGCGCTCGCGGCGCATCACGTCCAGGGACAGCGCGGCGCCGGGCGCGGGCACCGGGCCGTCGCCGAAGCCGGCCGGCAGGTAGCGCTGGAAACCGACCACGTGGCCGGCCGGGTCGAAGGCGAGCACGAACACCGCGTCCGGGTTCCTGATGTCGAAAAGGCCGTCCAGCACCATGGAGAAACCGCGCTCCCGTGCCTTGCCCAGCCAGTCGGCGGACACCTCGGACATCTCGGTGAGCAGTGCGGGTTCGAGCTCGCCCGCGCGGGCGACGCGGGTGGTGATGCCGGCGTTGTGCGTGCGACCGACCGCCTGGCGCACGTTGCGCATCCGCCGGGTGGCCAGGCTGAAGGTCGGCACGTCGATCATGACCTCCTCGCCGACCTGCAATCCGGTCAGGTGCTGCGCGTCCCAGAGCCCGGCCAGTTCGGCCCGCGCGCCGAGCACGGCCGGGCGCCAGCCGTTGTGCCGGCACAACGCGATGAACCGCGCGATCACGTCGGCGTAGCCGCGCGGATCACCGATCGGGTCGCCGCCGACGACCGCGACCCCGAGCAGCACCCGGTAGCCGACGGCCGCGGTGCCGTCCTCACTGAACACGTAGGACTTGTCCGAGCGCAGCGCGAACGGCGCCAGCGTGTCCGCGCCCGGCCTGCGCACCAGCGCGGCGACCCGAGCCCGCTCGGCCTCGCTCGCCGGCGCGGGTGCGGGCGCCGCGCGCAGGATGGTGATCAACACCACCACGATGACGATCAGGCTGGACGCGGCGAGGCCGAGGTGGGCGACCCAGCCGTGCCGGGCCGCCCCTTCGATCAGCAGCGTGACGACCGCGGCGAGCGCACCGTTGCGCGCTGCCGCGCGCACCTGGCCGCGTTCCGGCACAGCAGGGAAGCCGTGGTAGCACAGGACGAGCGCGAGGGCGTAGCCGATCGGCAGGATGCTCCAGGTGGTGTGCCGCAGGGCCAGTGTCGCCCAGCCGATCGCCAGCACGGTCGCGACCAGCGCGACCCGCCTGGCCCGCAGCAGGCCCCAGCCGAGCACGATCAGCAGCAACGCGAGCAGCAGGCCGTGCGGTCCGGGGCTGTCCTGGGTGAAGCCGTGACTCGGCCGAGCCGCCCAGCCGGGCACCGCTCCGCGCACCGCGACGATCCCGGCATACATGCCGACCGCCACCGCGACCAGGCCGAACGGCCACACCCAGACCCGACGCATCAACCCGCACTCCCCTGATCGGCACAACCCCTTTCGACAACCCTCGTATCGATCTACTTTATGCCCGCTTCGCCCCATCCGCAGGCTCGCGCCGGAAGGTCAGCGCCACGAACAACGAGGCGACCGCGACCCCGGCCGCGACCAGGAACGCGCTGGTCATCCCGGACACGAGCACGTGTGCGGGGGACTCGTGGCGGGCCGCGTCGGTGGCCGAAACCCGGCCGAACACCGTGACCAGGACCGCAAGGCCGAGCGAGCCGCCGATCTGCTGCATGGTCTGCAGCGCGCCGCCCGCCGCACCCGCGTCCCGGGCCGGCACGGTGGACATGATGATCACGTTCAGCGGCGCGAAGCCGATGCCGCCACCCATACCCATCAGCACCAACGGGCCGAGCAGCGCGGCGAAGTAGCCGCTGCTGACGTCGAGCCTGGTCAGCCAGATCAGGCCGATCACCATCAGCGCGCTGCCGGTGACGGTCAGGACCTTGGGGCCGAAGCGCGGCAGCAGGCGCGGCACCATCCGGCTGAACCCGAACATCATCGCGGCCATCGGCAGGAACGCGAACCCGGTCGCGAGCGGCTTGAGGCCGAGCACGTCCTGGATGAACTGGGTGAGGAAGAAGAACATCGACATCATGGCCATCGGCCCGAGGAAGAAGTTGATGTAGGCGCGTGCCCGGTTGCCCTCGGCGAGCAGGTTGAGCCGCAGCAGCGGTTCGGCGGCCCGCCGTTCGACCAGCAGGAACACCCCGACCAGCAGCGCTCCGCCGATCATCGTGGTGAGCACCAGCGGGTCGCTCCAGCCGACTGTCGCGGCGCGGACGAAGGCATAGACCAGGCCGGCGACGCCGAGCGTCGAGGTGACGGCGCCGGGCAGGTCGAGTCGGGCCGGGTGCCGCTGCGGCTCGGTGATGAACCGCCGCGCCAGGAGGGTCACGACGATGCCGAACGGCACGTTGATGAACATCACCAGTCGCCAGCTGCCCCACTCGGTGAGCAGGCCGCCGACGATCAGGCCGACCGCGAAACCGCCGCTGGACATGGCGGAGAACAGCGAGAGGGCGCGCACCCGCGCCTTGGTGTCGGTGATGGTGCTGCTGATCAGCGCCAGCGTGTTCGGTCCCGCGGCGGCGGCGCCGAGGCCCTGCACGATCCGCGCGATCACCAGCCAGGACGCGGTCTGGGCGAAACCGCCGGCCAGCGAGGCGAGGGTGAACACGGCGATGCCGGCGATGAACATCCGGCGCCTGCCGAACAGGTCGCCCGCTCGTCCCCCGAGCAGCAGCAGGCAGCCGAAGATCAGCGTGTAGGCGCTCATCACCCAGGACAGGCCGGTCGGCGTGAAGTGCAGGTCGGCCTGGATGTGCGGCAGCGCCACGTTCATCACGGTCACGTCGAGGATGAGCATGAGTTGGCAGGTCAGGATGGTGGCCAGTGCCAGTCCGGCACGGGCGCGCCGGGGCGGCGTCGCGCTGATGGGCGCGACCAGGGTCCGCTCGGTCACGAAGGTTCCCCCTACGGAACACCAAGCGGAGACGTTCTCCGCTTGTACCCGGCCTACGATATGGAGAGACTCTCCGCTTGCGCAAGTCTATTCGGAGAATCTCTCCGTTTGCTAGAATGTGGCTGGAGGAGGTAACGAGACGTGGCGGACCAGCAGGTCGCGGTGGGCAGTGCCGCTCCCCCGACCAAGCACATGCGCGCCGACGCGCGCCGCAACAGCGCCAGGATCGTCGAGGTCGCCAAGCAGGTCTTCATCGAGGCGGGCCTCGAAGCGCCGCTCGACGAGATCGTGAAGCGGGCCGGGATCGGCGCCGGGACCCTCTACCGGCACTTCCCCACCAGAGAGGCGCTGCTGGAGGCGGTCTACCGCGAGGAGATCATCGCGCTCGCCGACCTCGGCGCCCGGCTGCGCGCGGAACTGCCGCCCGAGCAGGCCATCGCCCAGTGGCTGGACGCGCAACTGAGCTTCGTGTTCGCCAACCGGGGCCTGGCCATGTCACTCAAGGCGGCGATGGACCGCAACGGGGAGAGCTTCGACTACTGCCGGCGCATCCTGCGCGCGGAGGCGAAGGAACTGCTCGCGCCGTTGCAGGAGGCCGGCGTGGTGCGAGCGGACATCGAACCGGTCGACATCCTGCGGATGACGCACGCGGTGTCCATCGCCACCGACCAGGACGGCATCGGCCGCGCCGGCAAACTGCTGGACATCATGCTCGCCGGACTCGGCCTGCCGGCCGTGCGCCGGCCAGTGGCATGATCGGCCGGTGACCACCGACGCGGCACCCACCTCGGACCTCACCGGCTGGCGCAGGGCGCCGTTCACCGGCGCGGGCCTCACCTACGACTGCTACGAGAAGGGCGAGGGCCCCGGGGTCGTGCTGATCCCCGAGATCCCCGGCATCACCCCCGAGGTGCTCGGCCTCGGCGAGCACCTGGTCGACCAGGGCTTCACCGTCCTCGTCCCGTCCCCATTCGGCACGCCCGGCAGGCCGCTCTCGGCCGGCTACGTGCTCGGCGTGACGAGCAGGCTGTGTGTCGCCTCGGAGTTCCGCGCGTTCGCGGTCAACGCGAGCAGGCCGATCACCGGCTTCCTGCGCGCGGTCGCCAAGGACCTGGCCGAGCGCACCCCCGGCACGGGCGTCGGCGTGATCGGCATGTGCTTCACCGGCGGATTCGCCCTGGCGACCGCCGTCGAGGATGCGGTCATCGCCCCGGTCGTGAGCCAGCCCTCGGTGCCGCTGCCGCTGGGCGCGGCCCGCCGCCGCGACCCCGGCTTGTCCGAGGACGAACTGGCCACCGTCGTGCTGCGGACCACCGAGGACAACCTGTGCGTGCTGGGCCTGCGGTTCAGCGACGACGGCATCTCGCCCAAGGACCGCTTCGCCACCCTGAAGGCGCGGCTCGGCGACGCGTTCGAGGTGATCGAGCTGGATTCGGCGCCCGGCAACCCGACCGGCTTCACCAAGCGCGCCCACTCCGTACTCACCGCCGAGGTGCGCGAACAACCCGGCCATCCCGCGCTGGCCGCCCGTGAACGCGTCGTCGAGTTCCTCCGCACGCGGCTGACCAAGGCCGAGTAGGCCCGGCCGGTCACGGCGATGACGGCCGACATCGAGGCGGCGGGTGGCCGATTGTCGACGCGGCACGTGCGCATCGCGCTCGGGCTGACGTGGTGCGCGGCCGTCGGTGCCGCGATCTACCTCTACGCGATCGCCGACGCGACCGGAACCGGATCGTCGATCCTGCGTTCGCAATGGCTGATCGGCGCGGTCACCGCGACCTCGTTGGTCGTCGGCGGCGCGGTCAGCAGGCGCGAGGACTGGGGCTTCGTCGGCACGCTGGCCACGATCGGCTCGGTCCTGCTGTTCGCCGACCTGACGCGCATCACCGACATGGCCATCGCCCGCTTCGGCACCATGCTCGAAAACGCCCCTGGCACCGATCCGGCTCAGCACTACGGGGATCCGTCGGTCCTGCTGGGCGGCGCCATGGCAAGCCTGGTGATCGCGACGGTGGCGTGGTTCTACTTCGCGGCGACGCTGTGGATCGGCGGCGCGATCCGCCGCCAGTTCATCAGGGCTTACGACCGACTCCGGCGTACACGCCTTCCTGATTGACCTCGTCGCCGTAGTCCTTGCGCCACAGCGGCGCGCTCACCACGCCCGGCTCGACCACGCCCAGCCCGTCGAACAACGCGGAGACCTCGCCATAGCTGCGAAAGAACATGGGATCGCGGCTGTTCTTCATCGCCTCGACGACGCCTGCCATCTCCTCGGCCATCTGATCCGCGGTCAGGTGCGACAAAGCCACATAGGAACCGGACGGAATCGCATCGACGTACTTCTTGACGATATCCGCCGGATGCTTGTCGTCCGACACGAAATGAAACACCGCGACCATCAGCAGCCCGATGGGTTGGCTGAAATCCAGAAAACTCCGAACCGTCGAATTCCGCAGCACCGCTTCCGGGTCCGTCAGGTCCGCGTCGACGACGGTGGCGAGCGGATTTCCCTCCAGGATCAGCTGACTGTGCGCGACCGCGATCGGGTCGTAGTCCACATACACCACGCGGCACAACGGACCCGCGTGCTGGGCGATCTCGTGCACGTTGCCGACGGTCGGAATGCCCGAGCCCAGATCGAGGAACTGCCTGATCCCGCGCGCCACCATGAATCGCACGGCCCGGCTCATGAACGCCCGGTTCGAACTGGCGATCTGACGACCGTTCGGCTGCACTGCCAGCACTTTCTCGCCGACCATCCGATCGGCGTCGAAATTGTGCGCGCCGCCGAGCAGGTAGTCGTACACCCTGGCCGCGCTCGGCACTCCCACGTCGATGTCGCTGGGCACCCAGTCGGCCGCTGTGCTCATCACGGTCCTCGCTTCGATCCGGGGAGGGATCAGCATACGGCGCGGCGACGGCCTTGGCACGACGACATCACGCGTATTCGAGCAACGTGACCCGCACGGACCAATCAACCGTTCAGAAATGCCAACACAGCGAGAACTCGACGATTGTCATCACTCGATGGGGGCAGCCCGAGTTTGGCGAAAATGTTGTTGGTGTGCTTCGACACCGCTTTTTCCGTGATGAACAGCTTGCCGGCAATGGCCGCATTGGACCGGCCCTCGGCCATCTGTTCGAGCACCTCGCGCTCACGCGGCGTCAACTGGTGCAGGGGCGCGTTGCCGGCGTTGCGGGCCAGCAGCTGCGAGACCACCTCCGGGTCCATCGCGGTGCCACCGTCGGCGACCCGGCGCACCGCGTCGATGAACTGGCCCACGTTGGCCACCCGGTCCTTGAGCAGGTAGCCGACCCCGCCCTGGCCGTCGGAGAGCAGCTCGCGCGCGTAGAGCTGCTCGACGTACTGGGACAACACCAGCACCGGCAGACCGGGCACCTGCGCGCGGGCCCCGATGGCCGCGCGCAGGCCCTCGTCGGTGAACGTGGGCGGCAGCCGGACATCCACGACCGCGACGTCCGGCTTGTGCTCGATCAGCGCGTGCAGCAGCGACGGCCCGTTGTCCACGGCCTCGACCACCTCGAAGTCGTGCGCGGCCAGCAGCCGGATCAGGCCGTCTCGGAGGAGGGCGAGATCTTCACCGAGGACAACACGCACGGCAGCTCCATGGTCACGATGGTCGGCCCGCCGAGCGGGCTGGCGATGTGCACGATTCCGTCAAATGCTGACAGACGCCGTTCGATCCCGTGCAGGCCGCCGCCGCTGGCCGCGCTCGCCCCGCCGCGCCCGTCGTCGCCGACCATCACGCCGAGCCTGCCGTCGGTGTAGCCGAGCCGGATCCACGCGCTGGTCGCGCCGCTGTGCTTGGCCACGTTGGTCAGGGTCTCGGCGACCGCGAAGTACATCGCCGACTCGACCGGCGCGGGCGGGCGGCCGGGCAGGTCGACGGTGACCTCGACCGGCAGCGCGCTGGCCATGGCCAGGGCGCGCACCGCGCCGTCCAGGCCGCGGTCGGCCAGCACCGGCGGATGGATGCCGCGGACCAGGTCGCGCAGCTCCGACAGGGCCAGCCCGGTCGACTCGCGCGCCTCGGCCAGCAGGTTCTGCGCGGCCTGCGGATTGCTGGCCAGCAGTTCCTCGGCCATGCCCAGGCTCATGCCGAGCGAGACCAGCCGCGCCTGGGCGCCGTCGTGCAGATCGCGTTCGATCCGGCGCAGCTCGGCGGCCTGGGTGTCCACCGTGTCCGCGCGCGACTCGGTCAGCTGCTCGACCCGCCTGGCCAGCGCATCGCTCTGCGGCGGCCCGAGCAGCCAGCGGTTGACCGAGCCGTAGGCGCGCATGATCGGCACGGTCAGCAGCTGGAACAGCACGAGGCTGACCAGCGCGAACGCATAGGTGATGAACGCGGTGCCGGTGCTGTGCACGCGGAACAGACCATAGTTGGTGTCGAACGTGCCGGGCGGCGTGACCGTGAACAGGAACGGCAGGATCAGGTACCACAGCGCGCCGGCGATGAACGTGATCGGCAACAGGCTCAGGAACATGCCCACCGTCATGTTCACCAGCAGCCAGGCCAGGTCCCGCCAGGTCTGCTTGTCGGTGAGGTGGCCGCGGATCTTGGCCAGCCACCACCCCTCCGGCGTCGGCTTGTACAGCCGCCCGATCGGCATGCCCAGGTGCCGGGTGGCCCACAGCCGGTGTTGGTCGGCGTAGCCGCGGGTGGCCGCGAACAGCGCGAGCAGGACCGGGATGCCGACCCAGACCGGAATCAGCCCGATGAAGGTGATCGACGCGCAGAACAGCGCGATGCCCACGCCCGAGTAGAGGCTGAACAGCAAACCCCAGCAGGCCAACGCGAATCGGCCCGTGGTGGGCCGAACGGTATCGGCGAGATTCTCGGCCACGGTCATCCTCCAGCGCGTTCATCCTGCGGTGCGCTGTCCATTCTGTTCGCGTCGACGACCGGTGTCCGGGGAGTTAGCCCTACCATCAACCCGCGAATCGCACCCCCTGTTTTCCGGGATTCTAAGCGGCCGTGAGAATCACCGGGCCGTCCTCGGTGACCGCGATGGTGTGCTCGAAGTGCGCGGCATTGCTGCCGTCGATGGTGTGCAGGCCCCATCCGTCGGCCGCGGTGCGGTACGCGTCGTGCCCGCCTGCCATGAACATCGGCTCGATCGCGATGACGAGGCCGGGACGCAGCCGCATCCCGCGACCGGGCCTGCCCTCGTTGGCCACCGGCGGGTCCTCGTGCATCCGCCTGCCCACGCCGTGCCCGCCGAAGTCGACCGGGATGCCGTAGCGGAAGCGCCTGCCGACCTCGCCGACCGCATGCGAGACGTCGCTGAGGTGTCCACCGGGGACGGCCGCGGCGATGCCGGCCGCCAGCGCGTCGCTGGTCCGGCTGATCAACTGCTCGTCCTCGGCGCCGACCGCGCCGATCGCCATGGTGAACGCGGAGTCGCCGTGGAAACCGCCGAGTTCGGCCGCACAGTCCGCACTCAACAGATCGCCCTCGCGCAGCCGGTAGTCGTTCGGGATGGCGTGCACGATCGCGTCGTTGACCGAGGTGCACAGCACGGCCGGGTAGGGCGTCGGCGCGAAGTGCGGCCGGTAGTTCAGAAACGACGACCGCGCGCCGGCCGCCCGGATCACCTCGGCCGCGATCTCGTCGAGTTCGCGCAGGGTCACGCCTGCCCGCGCCTGTTCGCGCACCGCGGCCAGCGCGTTGGCCGTGACCCGGCCGGCCTCCCGCATCGCGGCCAACTCCCCCGCTGTCTTCAACTCGACCACAAGACCTCCTTGCCAATAGTTATACCGGTATTTCTATCACAGTACTACTATTGGCGCCATGGTTCGCCCCCCGTTGAGCAGGCAGGATCACGACCGCGGCGCCCGACTCGGCGCCGCCCTCCGCGCGGCCAGGGCCGAACGCACCAGCGTCGAGATCGCGGCGGCCGCGGGCGTGTCCGTGGAGACGCTGCGCAAGATCGAACACGGCCGGGTGCCGACGCCCGCCTTCTTCACCGTGGTCGCCATCGCCGAAGCGGTCGGCCTGCCCCTCGACCAACTCTCCGCGCTCGCCGCCCCCGACAGCCAACCCGTGATCTCGCTGACCGGTTGACCCCACCAGTGTCGCTGCCCGCGCCGCCAGCCACCCGAGCCGCCAGCCGCCCTTCCGCGCCGCCAGCCACCCGAGCCGCCGGCCGCCCTTCCGCGCCGCCAGCCACCCGAGCCGCCAGCCGCCCAAGCCGCCAGTCGCCCGAGCCGGGTGTTCGCTGTGAGCTAAAGAGTTTTCCGGCCATTTCGGGCCGTTGTTAACCTCGCGCCATGCTGCGCCCCACCTACCCGATTACCACCGACCGCCTGTCGCTGCGCCCGTACGCCGAGGACGACTTCCCCTTCCTGTGCGACATGTTCGCCCGGCCCGAGGTGATGCGCTACCTCTACGAGGAGCCGCGCACGCCGGAGAGCGTCCGACAGATGCTCGACGAGCGGATCGGCAATGTGGCGTGGGAAAAGGAGGGCGACTACCTCTCGCTGCTGATCACCCGCAAGGACGAGCCGGACACCAGGATCGGCAACGCGATGCTGGCGTGGATCAGCGAACCGCACGGGGGCGCCGAGGTCGGCTACACCATCCACCCGGACCAGGCCGGCAAGGGCTATGCCACCGAGGTCACCCGCGCTCTGATCGACCTGGGTTTCGGCCGGACCAAGCTGCACCGGATCATCGGCAGGCTGGACGCGCGCAACGGCGCGTCGCATCGGGTGCTGGAGAAGTGCGGCATGCGCACCGAGGCACACCTTGTCGAGAACGAGTTCGTCAAGGGCGAGTGGTGCGACGAGGTCATCTGCGCGGTGCTCAGGTCCGAGTGGGAGCGCGCCCAAGTTTTGGATTGACGCCTCCAAAATCGGGTATCATCGCTGGTATGCCTGCTGACGCTCTCGCGACTTCCCGACTGACCCGCAAGGGTCAGGCCACCAGGGATCGGATCGTGGCGGCTGCGGCGCAGCTGATGTTCGAGCGCGGTGTGGCGGGTACCAGCACCGACGACGTGCAGACCGCGGCGGGCGTGAACACCTCGCAGATCTACCACTACTTCGGCGACAAGCGGAACCTGGTGCGCGCGGTGATCGCGTTCCAGACCGAGACGATCCTCACCGCGCAGCAACCGCTGCTGAGCAGGCTGGACACCATGGACGCGCTGCACGCGTGGCGCGACGCCCTGGTCGAACTCCAGCGGTCCAGGCAGTACCGGGGCGGTTGCCCGATCGGCTCGCTGGCCAGCGAACTCGCCGAGCACGACGACGACGCGCGGGCCGACCTCGCGGACGGATTCGGCCGCTGGGAGGCGGCGATCCGCTGGGGCCTGCGCGCCATGTACGAACGCGGCGAACTGCGCGCCGATGCCGATCCGGACCATTTGGCACTGGCCACGCTGGCCGCGTTGCAGGGCGGCCTGCTGCTCACCCAGACCCGCCGCGACACGCTCGCACTGGAGGCTGCCCTGGACGCGATGCTCGCGTACATCGAGAGCTTCGTCGTCTGATCGGCCCCTTGCGCGCTCGGTAACGGGCAGGAAACATCGGCACAGCCTCGGGGACCGGAAGGGCTGGCCGATGACATTCACGCAGAACACTGCGTCGAGATTCGCGCGAAGTGCGGCGATTGTTGTCGCGACTACAATCGCCGTGTTCGGAATTCCGTCCGTCGCGCAGGCCGCGACAACGCCGGGCGGTCCGGGCGCACCCTCCTATTTCGACAATGCGCGCAAGGACTGCGTCGGCACGGCCGAAGGCGGCTCGAAGGTCTGGTACACGGTCGCGGACGGCGTGTTGTCCGACGTGTACGAGCCGACCATCGACAACACCAACGTGGCCACCCTCCAGTACGTGGTCACCGACGGGTCGAGCTTCACCGACCTACAGACCCGCGACCTGACCTACACGGTCGCCGCCGACCCGACCGGCATGGTCTGCACGGTGACCGCGACCAGCGCGAAACACCATTACCAGCTGGTCACCACCTATCTCACCGACCCGGCCCGGGACACGGTCCTGCTGCGCACCCAACTGCGCGGCAACACCGGTGACCTGCACGTCTACGCGCGGCTGGACGCGCACATCAACGGCAACGGCGGCGGAGGCAGCCAGAACGGCGGCGCGGACACCGGCACCGTGCAGCAGGTTGGCGCCGCGGCCGTACCGGTCGTGTACGACACGTCTACCACCAGCCAGGCCACCAACCGCGACTACGCCGTGCCCACCTACGCGGCCTTGCGCGCCACCACGTCCGGTGCCGCGTCGGTCGGCTACGCGGGCACCGCGAGCGACGCCCTCGCCCAACTCGACGCGACCCACACCCTCGGCACGACCTACGCGAGCGCGCCGAACGGTCACATCACCGCGACCGAAGACGTCACCCCGCGCCCGCACACGCCGATCACGCTGGCGCTCGGCTTCGGCCGCACCCAGTCGCAGGCCGTTTCGACCGCGGGCGCGTCGCTGGCCACGCCGTTCCAGGCGACCCAGACCTGTTACGAACAGGGCTGGCGCGCCTACGACTCGACCCTGCGCCAGCCGCCCGCACGGCAGCGCTCGGCCTACTACCTGAGCGCGAACGTCCTCAAGGCCAGCGAGGACAAGACCTATCCCGGCGCGATCGTCGCGTCGCTGGCCAGCCCCTGGGGTCAGGCGGTGAGCGCGGGCGCGGTGGTCGGCGGCAAGGCCGTGTACTTCGGCTCGTACCGCGAGGTGTTCGCCCGCGACCTGTACGAGATCTTCACCGGCCTGTTGACCGACGGCGACCTGCGCACCGCGCGGGACACGGTGACGTTCCTGTTCGACCGCCAACAGCAGGCCAACGGCCAACTGCCGCGCAACTCGCTGGTCAACGGCAAGGTGGCGCCGGACACCGGCGGCGACCAGCTCGACGAGTCGGCCTATCCGATCCTGATGGCCTACCAGGCCGGCCTTGGCGGCGACAACACGCTGTGGAGTCAGCACATCGAGCGGGCGGCCGACTTCCTGGTCGCGCACGGCCCTTCGTTCGGCGTCGAGCGGTGGGAGGAGCAGTCCGGCTATTCGCCGTCGACCATCGCCGCCGAGATCGCCGGCCTGACCGCGGCCTCGGCCATCGCCGCGATGCACCACGACACCGCGCGCGCCCAGCTCTACCAGGCGACCGCCGACGACTTCCAGCGCAACATCAAGAACTGGGCGGTCACCACCACCGGGAAGGACGCGCCGCGCTACTTCATCCGGCTGTCCAAGACCGGCGACCCGAACGCGGCCATCACCTACAGCCTCGGCAACGGCGGGCCGACCGTGGATCAGCGCCAAGCCATTGACGGTGGCTTCCAGGAATTGGTCCGGCTCGGCGAACTGCCCGCGAACGACCCGGACATCCAGGCGTCGCTCGCCGTGCTGGACAAGCAGATCTCGGTCAACACACCCAGTGGCACCGGCTACTACCGCTACGGCGCGTCGGCCGCGGCCGGCAGCGCGGACGGCTACGGCGACTGCTACCAGCCGAGCCAGTCCTCCTGTACCAACCCCGGCCAGCCGTGGCCGACCACGGACATCGGCACCGGGCACCTGTGGCCGGTCCTGTCCGGCGAACGCGCCGAATCCGACCTCTCGACCGGCGACAAGGCGGGCGCGAGCACGCTGCTCGACGCGATGACGAACTTCTCCTCCGGGGTCGGCCTGGTACCCGAGCAGGCATGGGAGGATCCGGACCTGGCCGCCGCGCCCTACGGCAGCGACCCGACGACCGCATCGATCGGCTTCACCGACGGGAAGGCGACCGGCTCGGCGTCGCCGCTGTCCTGGGCACAGGCGCAGGAGCTGCGGCTGATCCTGGACATCGGCGCGGGCCGCGACCTTGAGCAGCCCTCGGTCACCACCGACCGCTACGTGAACCACGCCGCGCCGAGCGCGGTGCCGGTCACCATCACCGCACCCTCGGCCGGCGCCACGATCGAGTCGAGCAGCACCACGGTCACCGGCACCACCACGCCGGGTGCACAGGTCGTGGTCGAGGCGACGGACACCGACACCGGCGCGGCCTCCGCGACGACGACCGGCACGGCCGACGCGCACGGCGCCTTCAGCATCAGCGCGCCGATCGGCTTCGGCACCAACGTGCTGACCGTCGCATCGACCACTTCGGACGGTCGCGGCACCGGCTACGCGCAGACCGCGGTGACCGGCGACCTGGTCGGCGGAGCGACCACAATGGACGTCACCGATCCGACCGGCGACGACAACGGTCCGGGCACCTACCAGTACCCGACCGCGGCCGACTTCGCGCCGGGCTCGTTCGACCTGACCCGGTTCCAGGTGATCCAGCTGGGCGGCACGATCTACCTGCGCACCACGCTGAAGAACCTGGTGCCGACCTTCGGCAGCGTGCTGGGCGCCCAGCTGCTCGACGTCTACGTGCACCAGGCGAACGCGGCGAACACGTCGGTCCAGGCCGCCTATCCGACGCGTAACTACACGCTCAATCCCGGCTGGAGCGAACGCATCGAGGTGCAGGGCTTCGCATCGCCGGTGTGGGTCGACGCGAACGGCAACTCGCTCGGCACGGCGAATGTTGTCGCGACTACAATCGCGAAGACCATCACGATCGCCGTGCCGGCGTCCGCGTTCGGCACACCGGGCGCGGGTTGGTCGTTCGCGGTCGTGTTGACCGGGCAGGACGGCTTCAGCAGTGACCAGGCGCGAGCTTTCACGGCGACCCCAGGCGCGTACTCGTTCGGCGTGTGCGCGGCCGGCAATCCCAGCCCGATCTGCGCGGTCCCCCCGTCGAGCGTGCCGAAGGCGATGGACGTGCTCACGCCGAGCGGCGTCGACCAGGCCACCGAACTCGACCCGACCAAGGGCCCGGTGGTGATCGCGGGCGTGCCCGTGGGCTGACCGCGGCCATCTCACGGGAGTGGCGGTGAGGTGACCGCGGTGATCGCCGGCTTGGCCGTGAGCTGACCGCGGTGATCGCTGGCGTGCCGGTGCACTGACTGCGGTGATCGCGAGCGTGGCCGTGCGTCGGCTTGGCCGTCGTACCCTGGTCTCGTCGACCTGCGGGAGGTGAGGATGACCGAGGCAGGCTGGCTCGCGTTGGTCACCTGGCTGACCATCGCACTGGTCATCCCGCTGGCCTGGGAGTCGACCCGCTGGCCGCGCCGCTCCGGCGCGCGACTGGGGCTGTTGGCGGCAGCTCTTGCGATCGCGGTGCTCGATCTGACCGCGGTGCTGCACTACGTGCGCGTGCCGGCGGTCGCGTTGTCGAGCGTGTTGGTGGTCGGCGAGTTGGTCGCGGTGGGGTTGGCCGGGTTCGCGGTGCGGCGCACGGTCCGGGCGCGCAGGAGGGAGCGCGAGCCGGACGTCGGGGCCGACCAGTTGGTCACCGAGCCGGCTCGGCTGTGGGTGCGTCCGCATCCGCCGGTCGAGCAGGCCGGGCACGGGCCGTTGTCCCGGGTCGACGCCTGGCTGGCGGCGGACGGGCCGAAGCCGAGCGCGGGCTGGTGGCACAACGGGGGCCTGCTGCTCGATGAGCGCGGGCCGGCGTTCGTGGATGCGGCCGGTCTGCGGCACGCGCTGCCGACGGCCGTGGCGCGCATGGTGAATCCGAGCGTGCCGCGCTCGCTGATGCTGGTCGATGAGACGAGCACGGTACTGGTCCGGCTGCCGACGACCGGGTTCAACAACGAGGAACTCGGCGCGTTCGCGGAGGCGGCGCGGTGGACTTACACGACCGTGTTCGCCCAGTACCTGCACGACGATCCGGACATCCTCGATCTGCGACGCGGCGTGATCGATCATCTGGCCAAGGACGACGGCGCGGTGTTGCGGGCGCTGCGGCGGCTGGCTGGTCAAGATCGGTGATCCGGCGCACACTGGCTCGGTGGCTCGACGGGTGCGGACCGAGGTCCGGGTCGAGGGCGTCGTACAGGGCGTCGGCTTCCGCCCGTTCGTCTACGCGCTGGCGAACCGGCTCGGCCTCGCCGGCCTGGTCGGCAACGACGTGCACGGCGTGTTCGTCGAGGTGGAGGGGCCTTCGGGTCGGGTCGACGACTTTGTGATCGCGCTTAGTACGGATGCGCCGCCGTTGGCCAGCGTGGAACGGGTTGCCACGCGCGAGATCGCGCCGACCGGTGCGCCCGGGTTCACGATCGTGGCGAGCCCGGCGGGTGGGGAGCGGGCGACGCTGGTGTCTGCGGACAGCAGCACCTGCGCGGACTGTCTGGCCGAGCTCGCCGATCCGCGCGATCGCCGGTTCGGCTACCCGTTCATCAACTGCACCAACTGCGGCCCGCGCTTCACGATCGTCCGCGACGTGCCCTACGACCGTCCATTCACGACCATGGCGGAGTTCGCGATGTGCGCGGACTGTGCCGCCGAATATCACGATCCGGCCGATCGCCGCTTTCACGCCCAGCCGACCTGCTGCCCGGCCTGCGGCCCGCGCGTCACGCTGCTCGATCACGATGTCGACGATCCGATAGCTGCGGCTGCTGACGTGCTGCTCGGTGGCGCGATTCTCGCGGTGAAGGGGCTTGGCGGGTATCACCTGGCCACCGACGCGACCAATGCGACGACGGCCGTGGCGCTGCGGGCGCGCAAGCATCGCGAGGACAAGCCGTTCGCGGTCATGGTGTCCACTGTGGAGCAAGCGCGGGCGCTGTGCGAGGTGGACGAGTTGGCGGAGTCGCTGCTGGTGAGCAGGCGGCGGCCGATCGTGCTGCTCCCACGCAGGTCGGCTACGGCTATCGCCGGTGCGGTCGCGCCGGGGAACAGGCAGTTGGGCGTGATGCTGCCGTACACGCCGCTGCACCATCTGCTGCTCGGCGCGGTCGGCGGGCCGATCGTGCTCACCAGTGGCAACGTGTCCGACGAGCCGATCGCGTATCGGGACGCGGACGCGATCGAGCGGCTGAGCGGTATCGCGGACGCGTTCCTGGTGCACGACCGGGCGATCCACATCCGGACTGATGACTCGGTGGTGCGACCGTTCGACGGGCGCGAAGCGGTGCTGCGCCGCTCGCGCGGGTATGTGCCGGAGCCGGTTTCGGTCGCGGCCGGCTTTCCCCGGGCGGTGTTGGCCTGTGGGGCGGAGCTGAAGAACACGTTCTGTTTGGCCAAGGGCAGTCGCGCTTTTCTGTCCCATCATATCGGAGATCTGGAGAACTTCGAGACGCTGCGTTCGTTCACTGAGGGCATCGCGCATTTCCGCCGGTTGTTCGACATCGATCCGGTGATCGTCGCGCACGATCTGCACCCTGAGTATCTGTCCACCAAGTACGCGCTGGAGCTCGACGGTGTTGATCTTGTCGGGGTGCAGCATCATCATGCGCACATCGCGTCCTGCCTGGCGGACAACGGCGAAGCCGGGCCAGTGATCGGGGTCGCCTTTGACGGCACCGGTTTCGGTCCGGATGGAACCATCTGGGGCGGGGAGTTTCTGCTGGCCGATCTCGCCGGGTTCAGGCGGGTCGGGCACCTTGACACGGTGCCGATGCCGGGTGGGGCGGCGGCGATTCGTGCGCCGTGGCGGATGGCCGCAGCGCATCTCGCCGCCGCCTATCCGGATGCGATTCCAGTTCTGTCTGTTGTGGAGCGTCATGCGGAGACGTGGGATGCGGTGTTGGCCATGGCGGAGCGGGGGGTGAACTCGCCGCGCACGTCGAGCGCGGGGCGGCTGTTCGATGCGGTCGCCGCGCTGCTGGGTATCCGAGACGCCATCAACTACGAGGGCCAGGCCGCGATCGAACTCGAACAACGCGCCGATCCGAGTGAGCGCGGGAGCTATCCGGTCTTGGCCGGGACGGTGTTGCCGGGCGCGGAGCTGGTCCGCGCGGTGGTCGATGATCTGGCGCGCGGGGTTGCGGTGCCGACCATCGCGGCGCGGTTCCACAACGCGGTCGCGGACGCGGTGACGGGCGTGTGCGAGCGGATTCGCGACGAGAGCGGGGTGGGTGTCGTCGCGTTGTCGGGTGGGGTGTGGCAGAATCTGTTGCTGACCACGCGGGCCATGGAATCGTTGCGAGCCCGGGGTTTTCGGGTGCTCACGCATTCGCGGGTGCCGTGCAACGACGGCGGCATCAGCCTTGGCCAAGCCGTCGTCGCCGCCGCGCTGGATCGCGCCTGACTCAGGTGTGCACGGCGAGGCGTTTGCGTAGCCAGTCGAGCCAGTCGGCGACGCCCTCGCCCCTGGTCGCGGAGAGCGGCAGGACGGCGATGTCGGGATTGAGCTTGCGGGCGTCGGCGACGAAGCGGTCGACGTCGAACTCGACGTAGGGCAGCAGGTCGGTTTTGTTGAGCAGGACGAGGTCGGCGGCGCGGAACATGTGCGGGTACTTCAATGGCTTGTCCGCGCCCTCGGTGACCGAGGTGATCACGAGTTTCGCGGCCTCGCCGAGGTCGAACAGGGCCGGGCAGACCAGGTTGCCGACGTTCTCGATGACCACGATCGAGTCGAGCGGCGGGTCGAGTTCGCGCAGGCCGCGCGCGACCATGTCGGCATCCAGGTGACAGCCTGCACCGGTGTTGATCTGCACTGCCGGGCAGCCGGTCGCCCGGATCCGGTCGGCGTCGAACTGGGTCTCCTGGTCGCCTTCGATCACCGACACCGGCAGTTCGCCGGCCAGTTCGCGGATGGTGCGTTCGAGCAGGGTGGTCTTGCCGGCGCCGGGTGAGCTCATCAGGTTGACGGCCAGGATGCGCCGGTCGGCGAGCCAGTGGCGGTTGTGGTGGGCGAGGTGGTCGTTCTTGGCGAGCACGTCCTGTTCCAGCACAACGGTGCGATGTTCGTGGGTTTCGCCGCAGCCGCAGGTCGCGCACATTCAGACCACCTCAACCGATCGGATCCGCAGTTGTCGCCCGGCCAGCACCTCGACGTTGGCGCTGCCGCAGGGGCACAGCAGGATCAGGTCGTCGACAGCGAACTCGGTGTCGCAGTCGACACAGTGCGCCCGGCCGCTGGGCTCGTCGATGTCGAGCCGGGCGCCTTCCAGCAACGTGCCGGCGATCACCAGGTCGAAGCAGAACCGCACCGAGTCGGGCATGATGCCGGACAGTTTGCCGATCTCCAGTCTTACCCCGGCGATCTTCGTGTCCGGCAACCGTTCCAGTACGGCGTCCACCACGCTCTGGGTGATCGACAGCTCGTGCATTCAGCAGATCCTGGGTAGCGGGTCGCCGACCAGCATGTCCACGATCCGGGTCCCGCCGAACGCGGTGCGCAGCAGCACGATGCCGGGCGGGTCGTCGGCGATCCGGCCGACGATCGCGGCCTCGCGGCCGAGGGGGTTGCGGTGCATCGCGTCGAGCGCCGCGTCCGCCGCTGTGCCGTCGACGATCGCGACGATCCGGCCCTCGCAGGCGACGTAGAGCGGGTCGATGCCGAGCAGTTCGGACGCGCCGCGCACCTCCGCCCGCACCGGGATGTCGTCCTCGGCGACGACGACGCTCACGTTGGCGGCCTTGGCGACCTCGTTGAGGATCGTCGCCACTCCCCCGCGCGTCGCGTCCCGCATCGCCCGCACGCCACCGGGAACAGCGGCGAGGAGGTCGGCGACGAGGCCGTTGACGGCGGCGGTGTCCGAGGTGAGGTCGGTGTCGATGTCCAGCTCGCCCCTCGCCAGCATGACGGTGACACCGTGGTCGCCGATGGGGCCGGACACCAGCACCGCGTCGCCCGGCTTCGCGTTGGCCACGCCGAGATCGAGGCCGTCGGGCACGACGCCGACGCCCGCGGTGTTGATGTAGCAGCCGTCCGCCTTGCCGCGCTGCACGACCTTCGTGTCGCCGGTGACCACCTGCACGCCCGCCGCGTCGGCGGCGGCACGCATGGACGCGACGACGCGTTGCAGGTCGGCGACGGGAAAGCCCTCCTCCAGGATGAACCCGGCGGAGAGGTACATCGGCGTCGCGCCGGAGACGGCGAGGTCGTTGACGGTGCCGTTGATGGCGAGGTCGCCGATGTCGCCGCCGGGGAAGAACAGCGGCGAGACCACGTAGCTGTCGGTGGTGAGCGCGATCCGGCCGCCCGCCATGGTGAGCCGGGCCGCGTCCTCCATGGGTTCGAGCAGGGGGTTGCGGAAGGCGTCCAGGAAGATCGCCTCGATCAGCGTGTGGGTCGCCTTGCCGCCGGAGCCGTGCGCGAGGGTGATCCGTTCCTCCTTCACGCGCGCGCGGGCGCGCCGGGCCCGGTCGATGCGTTCGAGTACGAGCGCTTCGCGTTCCCCGGGCGCGACTTTCGAGAAGTGGCGTTGGTCGATCTGGTTCTCGTGTTCGGCGAGGGCCTCCTCGACCCAGTTCTTCTGTTCGGTCACCGTGCGGTCGCCTCCTTGACCCGCTGGCGGGTGAACCGCCCGAAGTTGTAGTAGGCGGCGCAGGCGCCCTCGGGCGAGACCATGCAGGTGCCGATCGGCGTCTCGGGTGTGCACGCGGTGCCGAACACCTTGCACTCCCACGGCTTCAGCACGCCCTTGAGCACCTCGCCGCACTGGCACGCCTTCGGGTCGGCGACCCGCACGCCCGGCACCTGGAACAGTTCCTCGGCGTCGAAGCGCGCGTACTTCTCGCGGACGCGCAGCGCGGAGTGCGAGATGAAGCCGAGGCCGCGCCATTCGAAGTAGGGCCGCAGTTCCATGGTTTCGTTGATCGCCTTCAGGGCGACGAGGTTGCCGTTCCAGGGCACGACCCGGGAGTACTGGTTCTCGATCTCGGCGCGGCCCTCGTGCAACTGCACCATCAGCAGGTAGATGGACTGGAGGATGTCCAGTGGTTCGAAGCCGGCGACGACGACGGGTTTGCCGTAGTCGCGGGAGATGAACTCGTAGGGTCGGCAGCCGATGACGGTCGATACGTGGCCTGGCCCGAGGAATCCGTCCAGGCGCAGGTCGGGCGAGTCGAGGATGGCCTTGATGGCCGGCACGATCGTGACGTGGTTGCAGAAGATCGAGAAGTTCTCGATGCCTTCCTGCGCGGCGCGCAGCACGGTCATCGCGGTCGAGGGGGCGGTCGTTTCGAAGCCGATGGCCATGAACACGACCCGCTTGTCCGGGTTCTGTCTGGCGATCTTCAACGAGTCCAGCGGCGAGTAGACCATCCTGATGTCGACGCCGTTCGCCTTCGCGTCGAAGAACGAGCCCTTGCTGCCCGGTACGCGCATCATGTCCCCGAACGAGGTCATGATCACGTCCGGCGCGGAGGCCAGCGCCATGGCGTCGTCGACCCGTCCCATCGGGATCACGCACACCGGGCAGCCCGGCCCGTGCACGAGGGTGATCGTCTCCGGGAGGTAGTCCTCAAGGCCGTGCTTGTAGATGGTGTGCGTGTGACCGCCGCACACCTCCATGAACTTGTACTGCCGCCCCGGTTCGCACAGGCCGGCGATCTTCGCGGCCAGCGCGTGCGCGGTGTCCGCGTCCCGGAACTCGTCGACGAAGCGCATGACCCGACCTCCTTATTCGATGAGTGATTCGCGGAGCGCGTCGATCTCGTCGGCGTACGCCTGACCGATGCTCTCCAGGAAATCCAGAGCGGCCTTCGCCTCGGCTTCGTCTATTTTGGACAGTGCGAAACCGACGTGGATCAACACCCATTCCCCTGGTTTGGGTTTGTCGTCGCCGAGCAGGCCGATGTTGATGGCGCGGCGCACGCCACTCACGTCGACCCTGGCCAGATCCGGCTTGTCGGCGAGGATCTCGATCACCTCACCGGGGATGCCGAGGCACATGCGATCATCTCCTGACGTGCTGGGCTACATGCGGCTCATCTCGACGTATCTCTTCACGTCCGGCGCGAGTTTCTTGTAGGCGACGGTCGCCAGCCAGGCGATCGCGGCGAACAGCACGATTCTTCGCAGCAACTCCGATCACACCCCCTCTCGCACGGCAAGCTCGTGGTCGACCAGGTCGATGACCGCGCGCCGCGCGCCGTCGAGCGCGGCGCGAACCGGCGCGGACAGGCCGATCCGGTCGGTGATCTCGGCGGGTTCGCAGCCGATGAGCACCATCCGGCCGGGTTTGCCACCGAGGAGCCTGAGCAGGTCGAGCACGGCGTCGGGTTGCATGCCGTGCGCGTCGACCGCGTGCTGCGAGGACTCGGTGTGCAGTGGTGCGGCCGGGTCGAGTTCGACGACGGTGATGGTGCCGGGTTCGTCGCCGCGCGTTGTCGCGTCGAGCAGGATGGTGACGTCGTAGCCGGTCATCAGGTCGTAGGCGAGGTGCATGCCGCTGATGCCGTAGTCCGCCACGGTGACCTCGGCCGGAAATTCGTGGTCGGTCAGGCGCTGCGCGAGTTCGACGCCGAACCCGTCGTCGGCGAGGAACATGTTGCCGATTCCGGCGATCAGGATCCTCATAGCGGTTCGATCTCCTCGGGCGCGAAGTAGCGGAAGCGGCCCTGTAGCAGTTCGAGTTCGGCGGCGGGGTCGTTCTCCAGGGTGACGGCGAGGTGGATGTCACCGTCCACGTCGAAGATCACCGACTGGACGTTGGCGATCCGGCCGGCCAGGAACATGTCCTGCGCGTCGGCACCCCCGGAATAGGGGCTCAGCAGGCCGGGCCGCAGGATGACCCGGCTGCCGTTGGCGACGGCGACGCCGTTGACCATGACGCTGTCGGTTTCGGGCGAGACGGACTCGTCGGCGGCCGGGTTCCACCAGGGTGCGTCCGGCTGCGTGAATTCGCCGGGTTCGCGGAATTCGGGGACATGGTCGGTCTCGCCGGTGACCGAGCGCAGGTAGCGGACGGTGCCGTGCAGGCGGTCCCAGAGTTCGGCCGGCATGGCGTCGACGTTGTCGATGATCTGCCTGGCGCGCGGGTCGGTGGCGCGCGCCTCGCGTTTCTCCTCGTCGGTGAGGGCCAACGTGCGGAGGGTGAGGATCTCGTCGATCTCGGTGCCGTCGAACAGGTTCTGCGGGCTCTCCGGCGCGATGCTCGGGTAGTCGTCGAGGATGATCGGTGAGATGAGCAGCATGTCGCGCGCGTCCTCGGAGCCGATCATGATCGGCCAGGCGCCGTCCTGCTGACACGTCTTCGCTGCCGGTTTCGCCCATTCGGGCGGTTCGAGCAGCGAGATGAAGCGGCCGTCGCGCAGCACGGCGACGGCGTGGCAGGCGATCAGCGCGGTGCGTAGGGCCGTGTCCCGGTCGGTGCCGCTCGCGGGGCTGGTGTTCGCGACGGTCAGCCTGATGCGCACGCCGCCGTAGGGGCCGGGCAGCGGTTCGGCGCTCGCCCGGACCTCGGCGTTCAGTTCGGCGCGGCTGCGTTCGATACGGCCTGCCGCGTCGGGGAGGGGTTCGTCCTCGGTGCCGGCCGGGATGGTGATGGGGGTGACGCGGTCGGCGGCGAGCAGGTCGGAGACGGCGAAGGAGACGTCGGCCTCCTGCTCGACCGCCTCCTGCCAGCTGGTGACCGCTTCGCCGCGCACGATCATCTTCTCGACCGGGCCTTCGCGCGAGAAGACCTGGCGCAGCTGCAACTGGAGGAACCGGACCCGGACGTGCAGGACGGCGGTGGGGCCGGGTTCGGCGAGGAAGTCGACGAACATGGTGTCGCGTTCGCCGCTGCCGCCCGCCACGAACGCGGGCGGCATCAGCACGCCGAACTGCCAGCGCACCTGGTTCTTCGTGGCCGAGGACCGATACGGGTAGAGCAGATAGCCCTCGTAGAGCACCGCGTCGGCGACCGGTTTGACCAGGTCGAACCGGGCCTCGGTGGCGGTCATTCCGCCGCCCCCTTGAGCAGGGCGGTCATGGCCGCGTCCCAGGTGGGGATGGCGTGCTTGGCCTTGTAGCGCAGCAGTTCGTCGACGGTGTCCCTGGACAGCCGGATCCATGCCTCGCCGGGGAAGTAGGTGTCCATCAGGCCGTGCCAGACCGTGATCGGCATCGGGTAGCTCACGTCCGAACTCCACGACACCTGGTCGACCCAGAACCCGGTCTCGCCCTTGCTGAACACGGTCCCGCTGAACATCAGCGCCATCGGCACGACGCCGTCGGCCAGCGCGTGGAAGTACTTGCCGGCCGCGACCTCCAGGTCGTAGGTGACCGGGACCGGCAGGTCGATCTCGGTGCTGCCGCGGAAACTCGGCACCATGATCGAGACCGTGGTGAACTGCATCGGTTTGAGCGTGTCGCCCCAGCGGGCGCGCTCGCCGAACAGATCGGTGAGCAGTTCGGCCTCGCCGTCGTTATACCGGCGGCGCTGCGGTTCGATGCGCATCTGGCAGCGCAGCGCGATCGCGTGCACGGGCGCCGCGTTCACCTCGGTGATGCGCAGCGTGAACAGCAGGGTCGGGCTGGTGCCGTAGGGATCGGGGCGGGCGCCGAGACACTCGAAACTCAGTTCAGCCATGGCTGCGCTCGCGCAACTGTCGGAAGAACGTGTCGATCTCTTCCTTGGCCTCGCTGCCGCCATCGAATCCGCGCCAGCGCAACCGGATCAGGCCGACCAGTTCGTAGCAGGCGTCGATCGGCACCAGGTAGCAGGCGAAGCCGGTGTCGGTCCGGTTGACCAGCAGTGCTTCCACGTCGGGCTCGATGTCGGCGAAGCGTGGATTGTCCGCGAGCAGCGTGCTCCACGCGTCGAGCGGCAGGAGCGACTCGGTGGCGCCTGCCGGGCTCGGGTAGAAGGCGACCGTCTTGTCCAGCGCCGAGTTGGTGAAGAAGAACGCCATGCCGACCGGGATGCCGGCCGACTCCCACATCGCCTCGCCGAGCACCAGGTTCGGCTCGTAGACGTAGCGGTCGGGCACCGCGCGGTACATGCCGCCGCCCGCGCCGCGCTGGGTGAACAGCAAGTAGCAGCCGCGACAGGTGCACAGGATGGCGCGGGTGTCGACGTTGACCACGTGCGAGTGTTCGGCCTCGCTGACGGGGACGGCGCACATGTCGCAGCGCTGATCGCCCATGACGACAGGAGGGGCCTGCACCGGTTCCGGCGCGGGCTGCTGGGTGTTGCGGAACCGGCGCAGGCCCGAGGTCATGAGACCACCTCGACCGGCAGCGCGACCCGCACGTGACCGGCCTCGGTGAGCAGGGGCAGCGGATCGAGGTGATGCTTATCGTTGCCGGTCGCCCGGCCGGCGAGGGTGAGGTCGAAGTGGCTGGCGCAGTTCGGGCAGGTCAGCACGACGCCGTCCAGGCTGCCGTCGGCGAGCACCGAACCGCAGGCCGGGCAGTGGTCGCGGTAGGCGTAGAGGTGATCGGCGACGTTGCACAGCAACGTGTTCACGGTGCCGAGCCGGACGCTGGTGATCGTGTCGCGAGGTGCAGAGGCGGTCACTTCGACCCAGTCGGATTCCAGGCGCGGCGCCGGTGGAGCGCCGACCGTGGTCAAGGGGAGCAGCGGTCGGCCGCCCGGCCCGAGTTCGGTCTCCTCGACCACTCCTTCGACCTGGATGTCCACGATCTCGGGCGCGACGTCCTGGATGGCCTTCTCGATGGCCAGCTTCACGGTCACCGTCGAGGAGGGGCAGCCGTCGCAACTGCCGGCCAGACGCAGTTGCACGACGTCGTCGACAATGCCGAGCAGGTCGACGCCGCCGGCGTGCGAGCCGAGGTAGGGGCGCACCTTGTCCAGCGCGACGCGCACCCGCTGCTCGGTGGACAGCGGGTGCAGGTCGTGCACCACGAGCACACTGCCGACCAGTGAATCGTCGCCGAGCGCCGCGATCAGCGCGGTGTCGCCGCGTTCGTGCACGAGTTCCATCACCCGCTCCAGCGCGGAGCCGTAGAACTCGACCAGCGTGGAGACCAGATCCTCGACCCGGCCCCGCATGTTCTCGTCGCCAAGCCGACCGATCTCGACCAGCGCCTGCTCGACGTGCTGGCCGATCTGGTGCGCGTCCTGCTCCATCGCCTGCCTCCGTGATCGGGTGCCGGCGCCCGCGTTGGCGCGTGGGCGCCGGCTGCTCTCCTTGTCTTTCAGCCGATCTGTTCGTTGTTGAAGGCGTGTGGCGTGTGCAGTTTGTTGAGCACCTTTCCGTTTCCGACTGACATGTGCACGCCACAGGGCAGGCACGGGTCGAAGCTGCGAACCGCGCGCATGATGTCGATGCCCTTGAAGTTCTCCTGGCTGTTCTCCTCGAATATCGGCGTGTTCTGCACGGCGTCCTCGTAGGGTCCGGCGGTGCCGTAGGAGTCGCGGACGCTGCCGTTCCACGGGGTCGGCGGGTACGGGTGGTAGTTGGCGATCTTGCCGCCTCGGATGACCATGTGGTGCGAGAGCACACCGCGCACCGCCTCGGTGAACCCGCAGCTGATGGCCTCCTCGGGCACCTTGAACGACTCCCAGGTCTTGGTGTGTCCGGCACGCACCTCGGCCAGTGCCTTCTCGATGAAGTGCATCGCCGACGCGGCCGCGTAAGCCTGGAAGTAGGTGCGGGCGCGGTTGCGCTCCAGCGCGTTACTCCACTGTGGAATCTTCCACTCGAAGGTGACCTCCGGCTTGTTCATCGTCTTGGGCAGGTTGATCAGGACGCTGTGGCCGGTCGACTTCACGTAGTCGTGGTTGACCAGGCCGGCGAGGGCCGTCGGCCACAACCGGGCGAGCGGGCCGCCGCCGGTGTCCAGCGCGAGGTAGTCCTTGCCGTCGAACCAGCGCGGGGACATGGTCCACGAGTACTTGTTGTCGAAGTCCCGCTTCGCCGGGCGCGGAATCGTGTGCTGGTTCCACGGGTGCCGCCGGTCGACCGGGTTGCCCAGCGGGTCGTTGCGCACGAACATCTCCTGGTCCTCCCAGTCCTCGTAGTACGAGGAGCCGAGCAGGATCCGGATGCCCAGGTTGATGTCGACCAGGTCGGTCGTGACGAGCTTGCCGTCCACGACCACGCCGGGCGTGACGAACATCCGCCTGCCCCAGTCGGTCATGTTGCGGTAGCTGAAGTCGCAGTGGTCCGGGTCGTTCAGCGAACCCCAGCAGCCGAGCAGGGTGCGGCGGTAGCCGACCATCTCGTAGCCGGGCATGGCCTGGTAGAAGAAGTCGAACAGGTCGTCGTGCAGCGGGACGACGCGCTTCATGAACTCGACATAGCGCATCAGCCGGGTCAGGTAGTCGGTGAACAGCTGGATCGTGGCCACCGTGCCCACGCCGCCCGGGTACAACGTGGACGGGTGCACGTGGCGCCCTTCCATCAGGCAGAACATCTCCCGCGTCCACCTGGAGACCTGCAACGCCTCGCGGTAGAACTCGCCTTCCAGCGGGTTGAGCGCGCGCATGATGTCGCCGATGTAGCGGTAGCCGTGCAGGTCCGCGTGCGGCGACTCGGTGCGGTTGGCCAGCTCCAGCACGCCGGGGTTGGTCTCGCCGACCATCTTCTCGCAGTAGTCGACGCCGACCAGGTTCTCCTGGAAGATGTTGTGGTCGAACATGTACTCGGCGGCCTCGCCGAGGTTGATGATCCACTCGCCGAGGTGCGGCGGGCGCACCCCGTAGGCCATGTTCTGGTTGTAGACCGAGCAGGTCGCGTGGTTGTCACCGCAGATGCCGCAGATCCGGCTGGTGATGAAGTGCGCGTCGCGCGGGTCCTTGCCCTTCATGAAGATGCTGTAGCCGCGGAAGACCGACGAGGTGCTGTGACACTCGACGACCTTCTTCGCCGCCCAGTCGATCTTGGTGTAGATGCCGAGACTGCCGACGATCCTGGTGATCGGGTCCCACGACATCTCGACGAGCTTGTCGGCGCTGGTTGTCATCGCATTCACCCCTTACCAGGAGGATCGGTAGCCGGTCTTGAGTTCACCCTTGCTGCGCCAGGCCGGTTCCTGATCGGCCTTGCGCGCCGTGAAACCGCGCAGCCTGCGCATGATCGAGCCGTAGGTGACGCTCGCCGTCGCGGAGACGTTCGCGCCGAGCGGCTTGTCCATGAACGGCATGAACTTGTCCGGGAAGCCCGGCATGGTGCAGCCGATGCAGATGCCGCCCACGTTCGGGCAGCCACCGACTCCGTTGATCCAGCCGCGTTTGGGCACGTTGCACTTGACGACCGGGCCCCAACAGCCCAGCTTCACCAGGCACTTCGGCGAGCCGTACTCGTCGGCGAACTGGCCCTGCTCGTAGTAGCCGCCCCGGTCGCAGCCCTCGTGCACGGTCTGCTCGAACAGCCAGCGCGGGCGCAGTTGGTCGTCCAGCGGGATCATCGGGGCCTGACCGGATGCCTGGTACAGCAGGTAGAGCAGGGTCTCGGAGAAGTTGTCCGGGTGCGTCGGGCAGCCAGGGATGCACACGATCGGCAGGCCGGCCTTGGACTTCCAGTCCCAGCCCAGATAGTCGGGCACACCCATGGCGCCGGTCGGGTTGCCGGCCATCGCGTGGATGCCGCCGTAGCAGGCGCAGGTGCCGGCCGCGACGACCGCGAGTGCCTTGGGCGCCAACCGGTCCAGCCATTCGCTGGTGGTCATCGGCTGACCGGTCGCCGGGTTGTTGCCGAACCCGCACCAGTAGCCCTCGCGTTTGATCGACTCGTTCGGGATGGACCCCTCGATCACCAGCACGAACGGTTCCAGTTCACCGCGGTCGGCCTTGTAGAACCATTCGATGAACGTGTCCGCGCCCTGCATCGGCCCGCATTCGTAGTCGATCAGCGGCCAGTGCACCGCGATCTTGGGCAGGCCGGGCAGGGCGCCGAGCACGATCTCCTCGATGCTCGGCTGGGTGGCCGCGGTCAGCGCCACCGAGTCACCGTCACAGCTCAGGCCGGCATTGATCCAGAGGATGTGAATGGGCGCTTCTTCTTCGTTCGGCAGAGCCTCTTCCGCCGCTTGGGCGGCATGGGCTGGTTCAGTCGCTGTCACGACGGATCACCTCGCATCGATATCGACAATGTGACGGGTCAGTTCCCACAGCACGTGGTAGATCGTTGTCTGGGCTTCCTGGATGCGGTGCACCGAAGCGGAATTCACCACGAACAGGTAGTCGATGCTGTCCAGCTCGGCCATCTTCCCGCCGTCGTAGCCGGCGATTCCGATGGTCAGCAGGCCGCGTCGGGCGGCTTCGTCGAAGGCACGCAACAGGTTGCCCGAGTTTCCACTGGTGGACAGCCCTACCGCGATGTCACCCGCCCGGCCGAACGCGGCGATCTGCCGGGAGAACACCACGTCGAACCCGACGTCGTTGGACAGCGCGGTGACCACCGCGATGTCGTTGGTCAGCCCGAAGGCGGGCAGTGGGTGCTCGTCGCCGGGTGAGAGGAACAGGCTGGCCAGGTCCTGCGAGTCGGTGGAGCTGCCGCCGTTGCCGAAGGCCAGCAGCCGTCCGCCCGCCGCGAAGCGTTCTGCCATGTCCTGGGCGCACTCGGCGAACCGCGCACCGTCCGCCGCGAGCACCTGCCGGCGCAGGGCCATGATCTCCTTCGCCTTGTCCACAGTGGATCTACGGACCTCTTGGAGCACGGCGTCGAGGTTGCTGCTGTCCGCGTACAGGAACGGGTAGAGCGATTCGACCTCGGCGTCATCGGAGGAGGGCCGGTGCCCGTTCGCGTGCCGGGCGATGTCGGTCATGGTCTGATCACGGCTATCGCTTCGCTGGCGTGCACCAGGAGGGTGTCGCCGACGTGCGCGGACACCAGTGCGACGCTCACTTCCTCCTCGCCGCTTCCGGTGTCCACAATGGCCATCTCGTTGTCCAGCAGGCGCGCGACGCGTACCTGCACGGCAAGGTCGGAGCAGGTGATGCAGACCTCGTCGTGGCATTCCGGGATCTCTTGGACGTACAGCGGTTCGGTCATGCGAGCACTCCCGGAGCGAGGACGCCGGGCTGTTCGAAGAACACGTGCACCAGCTCCCACAGAATGTGATAGGTCGTTACATGGACTTCCTTGATCACCCGGGGGTCATTCGAATCAGCGAGCAACACGTGATCGATTCCCCGACTTTTTGCGATCTTTCCGCCCGTCCCGCCAACCAGCGCAATGGTCAACATGTCGAGATCATGCGCGACACACAGGCCACGCAGCACGTTCTCGCAGTCACCGTCGGTCGATATGCCCAGCGCGATGTCGGCGGGCTCGGCGAGAAAACGGATCTGGTGGGCGAATATCTCCGCAAGTCCGTCTCGGTTGGCGACACCGGTGATCGTGGCAATATCGGCGGTCAGCGAAATAGCGGGCAGCGCGCGCTTTCCGACGATGACCGGATGCACGAACTCGACGGCCACGTGCTGCGCGTCGGTACTGGGTCCACCGTTGCCGAAGACGACGAGTTTTCCGCCCTGGTGAAAGCGAATCGCCATGGCGTGACAGGCCAGCGCGACCGAGGTGGCATTGTCTGCCAACGCTTCGACCGGGCCGACCCTGCGGTCGAACAATTCCGCGACGGTGCTCACCTCAACGGACGACCGCGCCATTGCGGGTCACTTCCTTATGTGGTGGAACCAATTGTGGTGGGGGCAGTTCAGTCAAGCCGGCCGACCGAGATGATTGATCTCCCGGAAGCTAAACATAGAGGTGTGATGCCGATCACACAAGGTGCTTCATTCGGGCCCAAACGGGTGAATTTCACACCTCTTGATCGATCATTCTTGTCGGCCGTTTTTCTTGAGCTTTTTTCCGCGTCTGCCGCACCGTTGGCGAATGGCGGTGAACCGCATGGATCCATCGGGATTGTCAGCGATGTTCATGCTCAGAGTTGCCAGATGTCTTGAGCAACGAAAGAGATCCTAACACCGGACGGCAGGGCTCGCCATGCCTCGCGCCGGTGCCGTATCGAGTCAGTTGATCTCCACTGTGGTCAATTCCGTCGCGACACCCACGACAGCGCTGCGCGCGCGGCGTTCGTGCCAACCCAGAGCGGTCACCGCGAGCACCACGACCGCGAACCCGATCCACTGGCTGACTGTGAACGTCGCGCCGAGGACGGTCACGCCCAGGATCGCCGCGGTCGCCGGGAAGGCCAACTCGGCCAGCGTCGCGCGCGCCGCGGGCGTCGCCTGGAGGCCGACGTAGTAGAGCCCGAGCGCGAGCAGGCCGGGCACCAGCGCGAGCAGCACGAGTCCGAGGATGTCGCCGGAGTGCACGCCGAGCGGCACGCCCTGGACCAGCACGATGGCACTCGCGCCGAGCAGGCCGAACACGTAGCGCAACACCGTCACCTCCCAGGCGCTCAGCCGGGCACTGACCAGCCTGCCGAGCACGGTGCCGCCTGCCCACAGCGCGGCGGCGGCCAGCGCGAGCAGCGCGGCGACGGCGGCGCTGATCTGGACCTGGAACGGGTTCGGGAAGGTCAACAGCCAGGCGCCGGCCAGGGCGGGCACCGCGAAGACGAGGTAGCCGCGCCGGATGCGCTCGCCGAGCAGCAGCCAGGCGGCGAGGATCGCGAAGATCGGCTGGAACTTCTGCAGGACCAGCGGGGTCACCGGGTCACCGACCGCGAACGCCTCGGTGAACAGCGCGGTGGCCAGCGCGGACGCGCCGACGCCGATCGCGACCACGGCGGCCCGCTCGCGCCAGGTGCAGCGGCGCAGCGCCCGCAGCGCCATGGGCAGCCACGGCAGCAGCACGACGAAGACGATCGCGTGCTCCCAGAACACGACAGTCGCTGCCGGCAGCACGTCCGCGAGCGGTTTGCGGAGCAGCCCGTCGGTCCCCCACAAGGCGGCCGACAGGGCGACCAGCCAGGTCCGATCCGCTGTCGTGGTGCTGCTGGCCAAGGCCGACCTCCCGAAAACCGTGCCCGAAATACGAAGGACATACGCGTCAGTTGCCAACCAACCACAACGGCCAGTCATTCCGTCCTTGTTGTGTGCGACACGATCAGGCGCTCGTGCCCGAATGGGGCGGCGTTGCCGGGTATGACCAGCCAAGATGAAGACGGCGGGGGTGCGCGGCTACCGTGCGGGAGAGCTCACGAACAAGGGAGGCAAGCGATGACGGACATCGTGCTGGACGTGGACACCGGTGTCGACGATGCCCTCGCCATCCTGTTCGCGGTGCGGCACCCCGAGCTGAGACTGCTCGGCATCAGCTGCGTGGCCGGCAACACCCACGTCGACCAGGTGGTTCGCAACACGCTCAAGATTCTCGACGCGGCGGGTGCGCCGGATGTCCCGGTGGCGCGCGGCGCGCGCAGGCCGCTGCTGGAGCCCAACCGGGACGCCGCGCACGTGCACGGCCAGGACGGCATGGCCGACCTCGGCCTGCCCGAGTCCGACCGCAAACCGGTCGACGAGCACGCGATCGAGCTGTTACGCGGGCTGATCATGGGCAGCGCGGAGCCGGTGACCCTGGTGTCGCTGGCCCCCATGACGAACCTGGCCCTGCTGCTGCGGGCCTACCCGGAAGTAACCGCCAAGCTCGCCCGGATCATGGTCATGGGCGGCTCGGCGACCACCGGCAACGCGACCGCCGTTGCCGAGTTCAACGTCTGGCACGACCCAGAGGCCGCGGCCATCGTCTTCGGCTGCGACGCCCCGGTGACCATGTACGGGCTGGACGTCTTCTACGGCGCGACCGCCTCCGCCGAGCAGATCGCCGCCCTCGCCGCCAGCACCGACACCGGCGCCAACACGGCGAGCCGACTCCTCGAACACGCCCTGCGCACCAGCGGCGGCGACCACCGCATCGGCCGGGCGGGCGGCGCGCACCTCGGCGACGCGGGCGCGGTCTGCGCGGTCGCCGAACCGCGACACCTGCGCACCGAACTCTTACCCCTCCAGGTCGAACTCGCCAGCGGCCTGACCAGAGGACAGACCATTGTGGACCGCCGCTCGGTGCGGGGCGACGCGGAACACCACGGCCATCCGCTGCTGACCGAGCGGGTCAACGTCGGCCTCGGCATCGACGGCGACCGCTACGGCAGGCTGTTCACCGAGACGCTGCTCGCCCCGGTGGGGTCGAAATGAGCAGGCGACCGAGGGTCTGCGTGGTCGGTTCGCTGAACATCGACATCATCACCCACGTCAGCGGCCATCCGACGCCGGGCGAGACCGTGCGTGGCCAGGGCCTGGTCCGGCTGCCCGGCGGGAAGGGCGCCAACCAGGCGTTAGCCGCCGCCCGGTCGGGCGCGAAGACCCGGCTGATCGGCCGGATCGGCGACGACGAGGTGGGCGACGCCTACCGGCGCGGCCTGTCCGCGCGCGACGTGGACTGCTCCGGCGTGGTCCTCGTGCCCAGCACGCCGACCGGCACCGCGCTGATCGCGGTCGACGAGGGCGGGGAGAACACCATCATCGTGGTGCCCGGCGCGAACGAGGCCATGGACGAGAAGGCCGTCGAGGTGGAGGAGCACACCATCCGCTCGGCCGATGTGCTGGTGCTGCAACTGGAAATCCCGATGCCCTCGGTGCTGCGGGTCGCCGAGATCGCGGTCGAGTGCGGCATCCGGTTGATCGTGAACCCGTCGCCCTGGATGCCGCTGCCGCCGCAACTGCTCGCCGCCGCCGACCCGCTGATCGTCAACGAGCACGAGGCCGCCCAGCTCGGCCCGGCCGCCCCCGAGTCGCTGTGCGTCACGCTCGGCGCGGCCGGTGCCCGTTGGGGTGACGCGACCGCGATCGCGCCCAGGATCGACGCGATCGACACCACCGGCGCGGGCGACGCGTTCGCGGGCGCGCTGGCCGCGGCCCTGGCCGACGGCGCGGACCGGACCGAGGCGTTGCAGGCCGCGACGCACGCGGGTGCGACCGCCTGCACCTGGCCCGGCGCCCAGGGTTGGGCTCTCTGACTCGATAGTGTTGTAGGTCGAGGCAGGGCTGTTGGATGTCGGGGCAGGGCAGGCGGGGAGGTCGTCGGCGCGGTGCGGATCGGCATCCTGGGACCACTTGACCGTGCACGGCTCCTCCGGCGCCGTTATCGAGATCACCGCGGCGGGCCCTCGCCTGCTGCTGCTCCGGCTCGCCGTGGACGCGGGCCGGGTGGTCACCAACGGCACCCTCATCGACGACCTGTGGCCCGGTTCTCCCCCGGCCGACCCGGCGGGCGCGCTGCAAACCCTGATCGCGCGGCTGCGCAGAACGCTCGGCGCGGACCGGGCGGCGATCCGCTCCCATCCGGCCGGCTACGCCCTGCACATCGTCCCGGTCGACCTGGACGCGGCCCGCTTCATCGGCCTGGTCGAATCCGCGCGCACCCAGTTCCGCGAGGGCCGGCCAGGGCATGCCGCGGACACGCTGCGGGCCGCCCTGGCCCTCTGGCGCGGTCCGGCGCTGGCCGACGCGCAGGACGCCGAGTTCGCCATCGCGCCACGCACCCGACTCGCCGAAGCGCACAACGCGGCGCAGCTGGACCGGATCGCCGCCGACCTCGCGGTCGATCCGCCCATCATCGACCCGGCCGTGCTCGTCGCCGAGCTGGAGGAGATCCGCACCGCGCATCCGCTGCGCGAACGCCCGGCCGCGCTGCTCATCACCGCGCTGCCGCGCACCGGCCGTCGCGCGGACGCGCTGGCCTGCTACGACCGGATACGCGAACGGCTGGCCGACGAACTCGGCATGGATCCCGGCCCGGAGCTGCGCGACGCACACCAGGCCGCGCTGCGCGACGATCCCGCCCCGGCCGCGCCGAGCGGCAACCTGCCGGCGTCGCGCAACAGTTTCGTCGGCCGGGAAACCGAACTGGCCGACCTGCGCGAGCTGCTGGGCACCGCGCGTCTGGTCACGTTGACCGGTTTCGGCGGCGTCGGCAAGACGCGGCTGGCGATCGAGGCGGCGACCGGCCTCGATGCGCCGGACGGCACCTGGCTGGTCGAACTGGCCTCGGTCACCGAACCGAGCGGCATCGCGCCCGCGATCCTGGCCGCGTTCGGCCGGCACGGCGGCGGCCTGCTCGGCGAGCTGACCAGCCCCGGCGCCACGGTCGAGCCCGAAGCGCGGCTGTTCGGCGCGCTCGCCGACCAGTCGCTGCTGCTCGTGCTGGACAACTGCGAGCAGGTCATCGACGGCGTCGCCGAGCTGGCCGATCGGCTGCTCAGCCGCTTCGCCGGCCTGCGCGTGCTGGCCACCAGTCGCGAGCCGCTCGGCATCACCGGCGAGGTCCGCTACCCGGTCAGCCCGCTGGACGCGGCGGCTGTCCAGCTGTTCACCGAACGCGCCCTGGCCGCCTCCCCCGGCCTGCGACCGGATACCGAGACCGTCGCCGACATCGCGCGGATCTGCCGCGAGCTGGACGGCATCCCGCTGGCCATCGAGTTGGCCGCGGCCCGGCTCAGCTCGCTCACCCCGCGCCAGCTCGCCGAGCGGATCGGCGCCCGGTTCGGCCTGCTCGGCACGGGCGCGCGCACCGCGAACGCGCGGCACCGCACGTTGCGCGCGGCGCTGGACTGGAGCTGGGACCTGCTCGACGAACCGGAACGGGTACTGCTGCGCAGGCTCGCGGTGTTCGCGGGCGGCGCCGACCTGGACGCGATCGAGCGGATCTGCGGCCCACCGGACGCCCTGGACCTCGTCTCCGGCCTGGTCGACAAGTCCCTGGTCACGCTGCGCCGGCCCGAAGGCGGCGTGGCCCGTTACGGGCTGCTCGCCACGCTGCGCGAGTACGCGACGGAGAAGCTGGCCGAGGCGGGCGAGCAGGACGCGCTGCGCCTCGCGCACGCCGCGCACTACGCCGCGTTCGCCGCCGCCCTCGAACCGCGCCTGCGCCGCGCCGAACAGCTGACGGCACTCGCCGCGCTGGACGGCGACCAGCGCAACCTGGACGCGGCCTTGGGCTCCGCGTGCGCCCTCCCGGCCGCCGATCTCGCGCTCACGCTGGTGATGGCCAGCATGTGGCGCTGGTCCATCCGGGGTCAGCGGGTGGAGGCGCAGCACTGGTGCGCCGAGGCGCTGCGCGCGGCGGGCGCGCTCGCCCCGCCCGGTTTCGAGCACGAGTACGACCTGTGCCGCCTGGTGCTGCCCGGCCGGCACGTGCTGGCCGACTCGACGAAGCTGCTGCGGTCCTGGCGCCATCCGGCGGTGCTGGCCGCGTCGAACCTGAGCCGGTGGCCGAGCCTGCCGGAGGTGAACGACCTGAAGCGGTACTACGTGGAGACCGCGAACTGGCTGGTCGAGCAGCCTGAGCCGTGGCTGCGCGCGACCGGCGAGTTCAGCAGAGGTCTGATCGCGGCCGAGTTCGTGCCGGGCGGCATGCACGACGCCGAGCAGCACCTGCGCACCTCGCTGGCCGCGTTCAGCGGGATCGGCGATCGGTGGGGCCTGTTCTACGCCAGCTACCAGCTCGGCGAGGTGCTCAACCAACTCGGCGACTACGAACCGGCCGTCGACCTGCTGGCCAGGGCGCGTGGCTACGCCGAAGCGCTCGGCGGCGCCGACGCGCTGCCGGTCCCGCTGATGACGTTGATCCACTCCGCCGAGCTGCACACCAAGGCGGGCGACTATCCCGCCGCGACAGCCGAGCTTGCCGAAGCGGGCGCGGCCGCCGGGCAACGCCACGACCCGGTGGCCACTGTGCGGGTGCTGCTCGCGCGCGGCGAACTCGCCCGCCACCAGGGCGAGTTCGACGAAGCGGTGCGGCTGCACACGGCGAGCGTCCGGCTGGCCACCGAACTGGCCGACCGCCTCACCCCCGCCGACGGCCTCTCCCCGCAACTCGTGGCCCGCGCACACAGCAGTCTTGGCCGCGCCCTGGCCCTGTCCGGCGACGCGACCGCGGCGCGGGACCTGCACGGCAGGGCGATCGCCCTGCTCGCCACCACCATCGACGCGCCGCTCCGCGCGGCCGTGCTCGAATCGGCGGCGGAATGGTGCATCGGAGCGGGCCATGCCGAAGCGGCGGCCGTGCTGGTCGGCGCCGCGTCCACGCTGCGTGGGGACATCGCGCCGCTGCCGGAGGTGCGCGCGGTGCACGAACGCTGCCGGGCCGAACTGGGCGAGGCGCGCTTCCAGCGTGCGCTGGACCGCGGCAAGGCCCTGTCCGACCCGGAGACCCTCGCGCTCCCGGAAAGCCCGGAAAGCTAGGCCGGCAGTACACCCCTCAGGTACTGCCGCACCTCATCGGCGTCGTTCGCGGCCAGCCCCACGTAGCCGTCCGGCCGGATGACGAACACGGTCGGCGCCTCGACCTGGTAGCAGGCCGCGGCCTGTTCTCCGACCGAGTACACCGCAACGCCGACGTCCCCGAGCGGCACGCCGAAGGACAGCACAGTCCACTGTGGACCACGCAGCAGGTCGAAGATCCGGATCGGTTTCCCGTCCGCGTCCAGCGCGGGCGCGTCCGGCGCCCGGTCACCCGCGCGCACGCCGCCCGGTTCCGCGCGCAGTTCGCGGGTCAGCGGGCCGCCCCGGTAGTTGAGCAGCAGCTGCTGCGCCTCGGGTCCGCGCACGTGCGCGTCCTCGTCGCCGCGCCGGTGCTTGGCCATGATCTCTTCGGCCAGCCGCAGCACGCCCTGCGCGATCGGCAGCCGCTCCGCCTGGTAGGTGTCCAGCAGCTCGGCGGGCGCGCCGGCCAGCACCGCGGCCAGTTTCCAGCCCAGGTTGTAGCCGTCCTGTACGCCGGTGTTCAGGCCCTGACCGCCGGTCGGCGGATGCACGTGCGCCGCGTCGCCGGCAAGGAAGACGCGGCCGACCTGGAACCGCTCGACCATGCGCACGTTGAGCCGCCAGAACGTCGACCAGATCAGCTCGGTCAGCTCGATGTCGGCCGAGCCCTCGGCGGCGCGGGCGACCAGGTCGCGCAGGTAGTCAAGGTTCAGGTCCTCATCGCGCTCCGGCGCGGTCCCGGCCAGCACGAACGCGTCCGGGTAGGTGCCGTAGAGCGGCGTGAACGCGACGAACGCGGTCGCCGCCATCGGGTCGTCGCTGTTGCCGTAGACGTGGCCGAGATCGTGGTCGAGGCCGGGCGCGCGCACATCGGCGAGCATCAGCCGCTGCGACTCGTCGGTCTCGCCGACGAAGGGCAGGGCGAGCGTGCGACGCACCGCGCTGCGCCCGCCGTCGGCCCCGACCAGGTACTTCGCCCGCACCGTCCGCTCGGCGCCTGCCTGCCGCAGCCTCGCCGTGACACCGCTGTCGTCTTGCTCGAACCCCACCAGCTCGGTGCCCAACTCGACCTTGCCGCCGAACTCGGCCAGCCGGTCGCGCAGGATCTGCTCGGTCAGCCACTGCGGCACGAAGTAGGCGTTCGGATAGGGCACATCCGGCCTGACCTCAACCGGCTCGGCCATCCGACCTTCCCAGACCACCTTGCCGTTGCGGTAGGACCGCATCAGCGGCGCGGTGCGCCCGGTCGCCAGGATCGTGTCGATGACGCCGAGGTCGTCGAACACCTCCAGCGTGCGCGGCTGGAGGCCGTCGCCGCGCGAGCCGAGGAAGAACTCGTCGGCCTTGTCGACAAGCCGGAAGGACCCGCCCTGCCGGGCGAGTTGCAGGGCCAGGGTGAGGCCGGTCGGCCCGGCACCCGCGATGAGCACGTCGATGTCTGTCATGTCTGTCATGCGAACCACCATGGCTCGACCCGCTGTCAGGTCACCGGCAACCGACCAGCAGCCGCTGTCAGCCGACACCGAAACACACGGAGCGTCACCGGAACCGGGCAGCGGATCTCATGCTAGGCCAACAGGGTGAAGGTTGAGTCGAGCTTGTCATGACTGAGTGTCACCAGCGTCACGTATATAAAGCCCGACGAATCCCGACGCCGGTCCGGAACGAATGCGAGCACTCCCATGAGCACCACGACACCGCACGCAGCCCCGATCCCGCCCGTCACTCCGCCCAAGAAGCACCGCAAGTGGCCTTGGATCCTCGGCGGCCTGGTCATCCTCATCATCATCATCATCGTCGCGGCCAGCCAGGGCGGCACCACCACGAACCCGACCCCGCACCCGACCAGCGCCCCGGCCGCCCCGCCCGCGACCCGTCCGCCGACCAACTCCGCCCGGACCGCGGCACCTGCAACCGCCGCCCAGGCAGCGCCGGTTGTCCTCTACAGCAAGACCGGGAGCGGTACCGGCAGCTCGCCCACGTTCACCACCGGCGCCGAGTGGCAGGTCCAGTACACCTACGACTGCACCGCGTTCGGCCAATCCGGCAACTTCATGGTCAACAGCGAGGACATGCAGCTGACCATCAACCAGCTCGGCATGACGGGAGCCGACACCGACTACGTGCACAACGACCCCGGCAGCCACTCGCTCAGTATCGACTCGGAATGCGCCTGGACGATCAAGGTCCTCGGCTGAGCCATCCCGTACGAAGCCGTTGTTCCCGCTCGGGCAACACGATGCCCGAGCGAGTGGACGGCGGCTTCGTGGCTACGCAAGCCGGTCGATCAGCAACTGGAGGTGTTCTCCTGAGCAGGCGACCACTATCCAGCGGGACGGCTCAACGCGACCGGCGGCATCGGCTGCGCGGCGAGTGATCAGCGCGGCGAAACGGGAACCTGGCGTGATCCGCACCTGGCACTCGACCACCGCGCAGAAGCTCTTCGAGGCCGGGATGTCAGCAGGACGCGCAGCCGAACTGGGTCGCCGGGCGGGTTCGGAACCGTGATCAACATTCGCCATCGCGATCGCCACCCGCCTACGGCACCTGGGTTTCCCGCGCACAGACCAATATCACGATAACCTGCCATCCGGGCAAAGCACCCCGCTGTCAGCCATTCACAGCAGCAGGTCGCCCTGCTCGTCGTGCAGCCGGGCATAGCGGGCGAGCTTGTCCGGATCGGGTTCGACGCCGAGTCCCGGCCCGGTCGGCACCGCGAGCGCGCCGTCCCGGATCGTCAGCGGCTCGCCGATGATGTCGTCCGCGAACAGGTAGTACACGGTGTCGATGGCGTAGTTGATCAATGGCGTCGCCGCGGTCACGTGCAGATGCGCGGCCGTGGAGAGCCCCAGTTCGCCGCCGCTGTGCAGGTTCATCCCCCAGCCGGCCGCCGCGCAGATCCCGGCCAGCTTCGCGTGCGAGCCGATCCCGCCCCACTTGTGCACGTCGCCGTGCAGCACGTCGATCGAGCCCAGCTTGATGGCCGGCGCGACGTCCTCCATCCGCACCACGCACATGTTGGTGCACAACGGAATCCGCACCGCACTCCGGACCCGCGCCATCGAGTCCAGCCCCCAGCACGGGTCCTCCAGGTACTCCAGGTCCAGCGCCTCCAGCCGCCCCGCCAGCCGGATCGTCTCCGGCACCGACCAGTGCCCGTTCGGGTCGACCCGCAGCGTCGCGTCCGGGAACTCGGCTCGGATCGCCTCCAGCCGCGCGAGGTCCACCCGAGGATCGGTGCTCCCCTTGAGCTTCACCGTCGTCATGCCCAGCTTGTCGCGCGCGGCGCCGATGTCGGCCAGTAGGTCCTCGTGCGGTGTGGCCACGTAGGTCAGCGGAATCCGGTCGCGCACCGATCCGCCGATCAGGTTGTACAACGGCTGCCCGGTCGCCCGGCCCATCAGGTCGTGACAGGCCATCTCCAGGCCGGCCATGGCCGCGTAGCCGAGGTAGCCGTAGAAGAACGGCACCATCTTCAGCTGTTCGGCCATCCGCTCGACGTCGAACGGGTCCGTGCCCTCGTACTGCGGAAACAGCCGTCGCACCAGCGCGGCGACCGGGTCGCCGTGCATGGTCTCGCCCCAGCCGACCAGCCCGTCGTCGGTCGTGAGCCGCAGCACCGTGCGCGTGGTCCCGCTGCGCACCTCGAACGAACTCACGAACGGCGCCGTGTACGGCACGTTGACGACCCACACATCCAAACCGATGATCCGCATGGCTCGACTCTAGGCCGCGCGTGCGACCATGCCTGGGTGGTCAACGCGACGCGGACGGCGATCATCGTTCCGGTAGCCGATGTCGAGGCGTTCGTCGCGCCGTATCGGGAGGTGCTCGACCACACCGCGGCCTGGGCGGTTCCGGCCCACATCACGGTCCTCTACCCGTTCGTCGCGCCCGGCCTGCTCACCGACGACGTCCTCGACGAGGTGCGCGGCTGTGTGACCACGATGCCGGCCTTCACCGCCACGTTCGCCCGGGTCGACTGGTTCCGGGACGAGGTGCTGTGGCTGGCGCCCGAACCCGAGGCGCCGTTCCGCGCGCTGACCGAGGCGGCGGGGCGCCGGTTCCCCGACCATCCGCCCTACGGCGGCGCCTACCCGGACGTGATCCCGCACCTGACCGTCGGCAGCAAGCCCCTCGCCGAGGACGGCGCGTTGCGGCGGGCCGCGGTCGACCTCCAGGCGAAGCTGCCGGTCACCGCGCGGATCGACCGGGTCAGCGTGATCGCGGGCGCCGACGCGCCTGGCTCGTGGCACACCGTCGCCGAGTTCCCGCTACCCGCCTGACTGACACGTTTTAGGTCTGGCGTGCGGCCAGGGCGTGGGCGGTGCGCGCGGTGGCCGGGTAGAGGTCGAGATAGAGCTGGTAGAGCTGGTCGTAGTCGGCGGCGCGGCCGGGGTTGGGTTCGATGGTGCGCGCGACCGGGTTCCAGGTGTCGATGTCGCGTGGCTTCGCGGCACCGGTGCCGACCGCGGCCAGGAACGCGTCGCCGTAGGCGGCGCCGATGGTGTGCCGGGGCAGATCCTGTTGGCGGTGCAGCACATCCGAGACGATCTGCGTCCACAGCATCCCGGTCGTGCCGCCGCCGACCGCGACCAGCCTGCGCAGCTCGCCGCCTGCCTCAGCCATCGCGGCGAGGTTGTGCCGCACGCCGAACGCGGTCGCCTCCAGCGCGGCGCGGTAGAGGTGGCCTCGGGTGTGGCTGATGGTCAGGCCGACGATGGTGCCGCGCGCGTCCGGGTCGAACAGCGGGGTTCGCTCGCCCGCGAAGTAGGGCAGCATGAGCAGGCCGTTGGCGCCGACGCCGGCCTCGGCCGCCTCGGTGACCAGAGTGGCGTAGTCGCCGCCGGTGAGGTCGGCCAGCCAGCTGGTGATCGCGCCGGAGGTGGCCATGCCGGCGGCCAGGTTGTAGGTGTCCGGGAACGCGCCGACCGTGCCCCACAGGTGCGGTGAGGCCGCGCGGTTGGCGAGCACCTCGATGATGAACATGGTGGTGCCGTACATCAGCATCACGTCGCCGGGTTCGGTCGCGCCGACGCTGACCGACTCCGACCAGGCGTCGATGGTGCCGGCGATCACCGGAATGCCGGCCGGCAGGCCGACCTCGCGGGCCGCCTCGGCCGACACCGTGCCGACCACGTCGCCGGGCCAGGCCAGGCGCGGCCAGTCGAGGCCGGGCGCGATCTCCTCGCACCACTCGCCGATCCACTCGTGCGCTGCGCTGTCGTAGAGCGGCACGCACTGGCTGGCTGAATGGTGGTCGAGCACGTACTCGCCGGTGAGCCGGGCGACGAGGTAGGAACTGGCCATGTACCAGCGTTTCGTGCGGGCGTAGATCAGCGGCTCGTGCTCCCGGATCCAGGCCAGTTTCGGGCCGATGGCCTGGGTGGTGAGCGGTGAACCGCACCGCGCGATCACCTGCTCCGCGCCGTACCGGTCCTCCTGGGCCGCGATCTGCGCGGTCGCCCTGGTGTCGACGCCGTACAGGATCGCCGCGCGCAGCGGCTGGCCGTGCTCGTCGACCGGCAACAAGCACGGCCCGATGCCGCTGCAGCCGACCGCGCTGATCGGCTCGTCGGCCGCGACCGACAGCTGGGCGACGAGCGTGCGGAAGCCGGTCCACCACACCCGGGTGGCGTCGTGTTCGACCCAACCCGGGTGTGGTCTGGACACGTCGTGCTCGACAACGGCCTGGGCCACCAGGGTTCCGTCGGCGCGGACCAGGACGCCCTTGGCACTGGCGGTGCCGATGTCTATGCCCAGCAACAACGTCATGACGTCAGCCTGTCACGCGCCGGCTTCGGATTGGAACTGGCTGTACAACTGTTGCGCGTTCGTCTTGGTCACCTGCACGGTCGGCAGCGTGGTCTTCTTGGCAACGGCCTTCTTGGTCACGATCGCCTCGGCGGTCGCCGCGGCCTGCTCCGCGCAGGTCGGGTAGACGAACGTGGTGTAGAGCTCGTTGAGTTCGACGGCGCGGATGCCGCCGGTCGGAATGGCCAGGCCGTCCGTGCCGATGAACTTGATCTGGCCGGCCTTGCCCGCGCCCACCGCCGCGTTGTACGCGCCCAGCGCCATTTCGTCGTTCTGGCCGTAGATCAGGTCGATGTGCTGACCGGTCGCCAGCCACTGCTGGGTGATGGTGGTCGCGTCGGCACGCAGCCACTTGGCTTCCTGCTGGAGCGCGACGGTGATGTTGTGTCCCGCGATGCCGTCACGGAAACCCTTGTCCCGGTCGATCTGCGGCTGGTCGGACAGGATGCCCTGCAACTCGGCCACGGTGCCGCCGTTGGGGAGCGCCTTGACCGCGGCCTCGCCGGCCAACTTGCCGATGGTGTAGTTGTCGCCGCCGATGAACGCGGTCTCGCAGTTGGTGTTGACCGTGCGGTCCAGGATGATCACCGCAATGCCGGCCTGGCACGCCTGCTGCACCGGCGCGGTCAGCGGACCGGGTTCGTTGGGCGAGACGATCAGCACGTTCACGTGCTGCTGGATGAAGTTCTGCACCTGGCTGACCTGGGTGGCGCTGTCCTGGTGCGCGTCGGTGATGGGCAGCAGTTTCAGGTTCGGGTACTTCTTGATGAAGTACGCCAGTTGCAGGTTCAGTTGGGCGCGATAGGGTTCGGCGTTGTTGGACTGCGAATAGCCGACCACGAACTGGGTCGACCCGCCGCCGCTGCCGGAGGACGCACTTGGCGCGTTGGCCGCGCACGCGCTCAGCGCGCCGGCACCGAGCAGGGCGGTTGTCGCCACCAGCAGGCAGCGCTTGGCGAGCGTGGTGATGGACATGGTGGTGCCTCCCGCGCGATCGATCATTTCTTCTCTTCTTGTTCGGTGTCAGGCCGCCCGAATGTCGATCGGATCCGGCCGATGAGCCCCAGGAGCGAACGGAAGAAGTCGGGTCGTTGCAGCACGACCGCGACCACGACGATCAGGCCCTTGAAGATCAGCTGCATGTCGGAGCTGATCGCGTTGAGCCCGAGCACGTTGTCCAGCAACGCCAGGATGAGCGCGCCGACGAACGTACCGGTCACATTGCCCTTGCCACCGGCAAGGCTGGTGCCGCCGATGACGCAGGCGGCGATGGCGTCGAGTTCGTAGGAGGTGCCGGCGAGCGGGTCGGCGGAGGCGGTGTACGCGGCGTCGATCGGGCCGGCGAAACCGGCGAGCAGGCCGGAGATGGCGAACACGCCGATGGTCACGGCCATCACGTTCACGCCGGACAGCCGCGCGGCCGTCGGGTTTCCGCCGACCGCGTAGATGTGCCGGCCGAACGGGGTCTTGGACAGGATCAGCTGGAACACGATGCAGACCACGACGAACGCGATCACCGGATACCCGATGCCGACCTGCCCGAGGACCGGCAGCCAGCTGCCCTGGATCAGGTTGTGGCCGGGCGTGCCGAGCTTGGCGAAGGCTGCTGCCTGCGGGGTGAGGTTGCCGGCCGCGTCGGTGAGCTGGGTGCCGACCGCGACGTTGTTGCTGACCTGGCCGTCGATGCCGCGCGCCACGTTCAGCATGGCCAGCGTCATCACGAACGACTGGATCCGGAACCAGGTGGTGCCGATCCCGTTGGCCAGCCCGAAAACCGCGCCGACCATGGCGCAGGCCGGCACGATCAGCCACGGCGTCCAGCCCAGGTGCACGAGCAGCAGCGCCGCGGTCATCGATCCGATGCCGAGCACGGACCCGACCGACAGGTCGATGCCGGCGGTGAGGATGACCAGAGTGACGCCGACGGCGAGGATACCGCGCGAGGAGAACGCGGTGATCGCGTTCAGGAGATTCGTCTGGTTCCAGAAGATCTGGCCCTTGGTGATCGCGCCCGCGGCGATCACCAGCACGAGGCCGACGTAGCCCTGCAACGAGCCGAGCGCGGGCAGGATCGCGGCCAGCCGCTCGCGGCGGGTCTTGGGCAGGTCGGGCGGGACCTGGTCGGGTGCGGTCATGATGGTGTCCGTCATGCGGTTTCCCCGGGCGTGAGAACGGTTGAGCGGGCCATCGCCGCGGTGAGGATGGCTTCCTGGTCGACAACGGGGCCGTTGGCGGCGTCGCGGTGGAACTCGCCGGTCAGCCTGCCTTCGCAGAGCACCAGCACGCGGTCGCACATGCCGATCAGCTCGGGCAGTTCGGAGGAGACCGCGATGATCGCGGTGCCGCGTTCGGCGAGGGTGTTCATCAGGGCGTGCACCTCGGCCTTGGCGCCGACGTCGATTCCCCTGGTCGGTTCGTCGAGCAGCAGCAGGTCCGGCTTGGTGAGCAGGCACTTGGCCAGCACGACCTTCTGCTGGTTGCCGCCGGAGAGGTTGCGCACCAGCGCCAGTTGGCTCGGCGTCTTCACCCGCAATTCGGTGATCTCCCTGGCCACGGCCGCGCGCTCGGCCTTGCGGTCCACCGTGCGCCAGGGACGCAGGTACCGGTCGAGCGCGGCGAGCGTGGTGTTGAACCGGACGGTGTTGTCCAGCACCAGGCTCTTGCCCTTGCGGTCCTCGCTGACCAGCGCCATGCCGGCGCGGATCGCCCGACGCGGGGTGCGCGGCAGGTAGGGCCTGCCGTCGACGGTGATGGTGCCGCCGACCGCGCCGTGCGCGCCGTAGATCGATTCGAGCACCTCGGTGCGACCCGCGCCCATCAGGCCGGCGAGCCCGACGATCTCCCCGGCCCGCACAGCGAACTTGATGCCGTGCAAGGGAGTCCAGCCGGAATCGGGTTCCGGGCGCAGGCTCAGGTCGCGCACCTCGAGCACGACCTTGCCGGCGGACCGCTGCTCGGGCGCACGCGGGAACAGTTCGCCGAGCGGGCGGCCGACCATCAGCGTGACGAGTTCACCCCGGCTGGTGTCGGCCATGGACCGGTCACCGACGTAGGCGCCGTCGCGCAGCACCGTGACCGAGTCGGCGATCTCCTCCAGTTCCTCCAGCCGGTGCGAGATGTAGATGACGCCGACGTTGCGCGCGGTGAGGTCGCGGATCACCCGGAACAGGCGATGCACCTCGGAGTCGGCCAGCGCGGAGGTGGGTTCGTCCATGACCAGGATGCGCAGGTTGAGGTTGAGCGCCTTGGCCACCTCGACGAGTTGCTGCTCGGCGATCCGGCAGTTGCGCACCAGCCTGGTCGGCGGCAGGCGCAGGCCCAACTGGTCGAGCAGGGCCCTGGTGCGCGCGTGCATGGCCTTGCGGTCCAGGGTGCCGCGCGCGGTGCGCAGTTCCGCGCCGAGGAACACGTTGTCCGCAATGGACAGTTCGGGCACTAGGTTGAGTTCCTGGTGGATCATGGCGATGCCGTGCTTGGCCGCGTCCTTGGGCGAGTGGATGTTGGCCTGCTCGCCGAGGATCTCGATGCTGCCCTCGTAGTCGGCGTGCACGCCGGCCAGGACGTTGCACAGGGTCGACTTGCCCGCGCCGTTCTCGCCGAGCAGCGCGACGACCTCACCGGCGTGCACGGTGAGGTCGACGCCGTGCAGGGCCCGCACCCCGGGGAAGGACTTGCTGACCTTGCGCATGGTCAGCAGGACCGTTCCCCGGGTGAGCGAGCCGGTTGCCGTGTGGGTCATTGACCATCCTCGGACAGCACGCGGTACGCGGCCGAGGACCACGGTGGCGATCCCGAGGTCGGGGTGAGGGTGACCGTAATCGCGGCCTTGCCGCGGGTGAGCGAGGCCGGCAGCTGGTAGGTGTCGTCGAGCCACTGGTGGTACGGGTTGGCGAGCGGCTCGGTCCAGGGCGCGAACTGCTGGCCGTTCACACTGACGGACGCCGACTGGTAGCCGCTGTTCTGGTCGCTGGTGTGCAGCAGCACGGCGCCGTTGTTGTTCGGGTCGAGCGCGAGGGTGAAGGTGACCGGCGCGGTGCTCGCCCTGGTGGTCATGGTGATGGGGGCGGGCGTGCCGTCGTTGCCCTCGTAGGTCTCGGTCAGCGAGGTCACCGCGCCCGGGTCGGTCGAGGTGTAGTGGTGCGCGGACTCGCTGGCCTGGTCGCCGACGGTGAGCAGGTCGGTCTGGTGGACGCTCGCCGTTGCCTGGCCGTAGAAGTAGGCGGTGGAGGAGTAGGTGGCGGCGACGTCGTCGGTCCCGCCGTGTTCGATGTCGAAGGTGATCTTCGACCCGTACGGCACGGCCTCCGCGATCAGCAGCCGGAACGCGCTCGTGCAGTCGGAGTTCGGGTCGCAGCCGGTGCCGTCGGTGAGGTGCGCGGAGTTGCCGTGCGTCGGTGTGCTGTATGGGCCCCGGTTGAAGTACCAGCCGCTCTGGTAGAAGTCCTCGGTGCCGGTGCCGTTGACCTGCGGCGTCCTGCTGGTGTCGACGAACACGTGCTCGTTGCCTTCGAGGTACCCGCGGCTGGCCGGGCCGAGCATGTCGACGGTGTTGCCGACGTACTTGCCGGTGCCGGTGGCCTGTAGGTACGACCAGTCCTGGCCCGCGGTGGTCGGGCCGGCGTGCGACTGGGTCCGGAAGTAGCCGTCCTGGCCGGAGGCCAGCTTCACCGCGGCCTGCGGGCTGAGCGCGGAGGTTACCTGCGCCTGCGCGCCGGTGACCGCGATGCCCGATCCGTTGTAGACACTGACCTTCGCGCCTGCCAGGTAGGGCATCGGCCACCAGGACGAGTACCAGCCGGTGCCCGGATCGACGCCGAAGAACAGCGAGTTCACCGGCTCGGCCGCGAAACCGGTGCCGTAGAACTCGCCGAGCGGCGAGTCGACCATGGTCCGGCCGTCGAAGGAGATGCGCAACCGCAGGCCCTGCAACAGTTTCCGCGCGGTCGCGAGCTGCGCCAACTGGGCTGCGTCGAGCGGGTAGGTGTAGGTGCGCACGCCCTGCCAGGTCTGGCCGACGATCGAGTAGCTGTGCGCGAACTCGCTGGTCGGATCGCCGCTCACGTCGCCGACCTGCAACTGGTCGATGAGCGTGTTCTGCCCGTTGACGACGCTGTAGGCCCAGTAGGTGAACTCGTTGAAGTCCAGCGCGGAGGACACGAACGCGTTGGTGACGCTGATCTGCGTCTTGCCCGAGGTCACGTTGCCGGGAATGGTCACGGACTCCTCGGCCCACTGGCCCTGCCCGCTGCCGGTGTTGGGTGCCCACTGGCCGACGATGTCGCCGTTGACGGCCACCGTGGCGACCTGGTCGGCGATGCCCGGATCGAGCCTGCGGGTGAGCACGACGCCGTTGTTGTTCGGGTTGAGCTTCATGGTGAACGTGCTGGAGCCGCCCTTGCCGAACGCGCGCCCGGTCGCGGTGACCGAGGTCGGCGTGACGTAGGGGATCTGCGGCAGTTGCACGCGGACCGCGCTGAGTTCACCCGGCCCGTACGTGCTGGCCACGGTCTTGCTGGCGCCGGGGGCGAGGGCGAGCGGGGTGGTCGTTGTGGTCGCGCCGGGCAGTGCCGGCTTCGGGTCCTTGGTGCCGGCGGCCTGCAACGTGGCCAGCACGTCGGTCGCCTTGTCCGTCGGGTCGAACGTCGGCACGCCGACCGAATCGGCGAAGGTGCGATACGTGACGTGGTAGTAGAAGGAGGACGAGTCGGTGGTGATCAGCATGGACGAGGCGAACGGCATCGGCACCGAGATGTAGGTGCCGCCGGAACTCTGGTCCGCGTTGCCGACCAGCGGATAGCTGAACGGCGCGCCGAGCTTGCCGTCCACGATGTCCTGCAACGGTGCGTGCACGACCGCCCTGCCGTCCAGGGTGATGGTGATGTTGCCGACGCTGGTGACGTCGCCGCCGTTCCAGGTGAACCAGATCTCGTCGACCTCGCCCGCGCCGCTGTGCTCGGCGATCACGCACTGGCCGTTGATCAGCCGCAGGCAGTCGTTCGGGCCGGACCACCAGTCGTTGTTGCCCTGCCTGCGGTCGAAGCTGGAGAACTGTTTGGTCTGCACGCCCGAACTGAGCTGTGGGAGGTCGTTGAGCTGCCGGTAGACGTCCCAGCCGACCGGGCCCTTGTCGGTCGCGGTGTGCGGTGCGGCCGGTGCGGCAGCGGCCGGCATGACGGTCAGGCCGAGCACGGCCAGCGCGCCGATCAACAGGGATAAGAGGATCTTGTGAACGCGAGCCATCGAGAAGCCTCCGAAGGGGAACTCAAGACCTCAGGCCGCGTCGCCGAGGCCGTCGTAGTCGATGTCCAACTGTTCGCAGATGGCACGCAGTTCCGCGACGTACTCGCCCGGAATCGCGTGGATGTGGTTGGCGCCGAAGCGCCCCAGGAAGTCGTTGGCCGGCACGTGCAGCCGGGCGAACGCGTGCGGCCACTCGTAGGTGGACTGGCGCATCATCGCCTCGTTGGTGGCCTCGTCGTACTGTTCGAACTCGCCGCGCACCACGTGCATGCGGTAGCGGTGGTCGCGCCGGGTCAGCCGGGCCAGCGTGAACGAGCCGGGCGCGGCCAGGTGTTGGACCGACGCGCCGCCGGCCGGGAAGTAGAAGACCTCGGGATACAGATGGGTTTTCGCCAGGTTCTCGACCGGATCGTCTGATCGCGCCGCGAACCAGGTCGCGTGCTGGCCGGAGTTGCACAGGTCCCACACGTCCTTGTCGGTGTGGTAGTGCCGGACGTCCGCGAACAGCACCGGGGTGCCGGACAGTCCCTTGAGCAGCTGCATGGTCAGCGCACCGTCCATATCGGACTCGGTCGCGGTGACGTGCGTCTCCTTCGGCCCCTCCCAGTCGTACGGGTCGTTGAGGAACGCCTCGGTGATGTCCATGGTGGCGAAGTTCGCGGTCAGCTCGGGTTGGCCCTTGATGCCGGAGAAGGCCAGGTTCCACTCCTCGATCAGCTCGCGCACGGCGTGGTACGAGCGGATCTGGCGTTCCAGCAGTTCGGGGGTGAGCCGGTCGCCGTCGTAGTGCACCTTGGCCGCGTGCCGTTCCAGCCACTCCCGGCCCGCCGTCACCCGGCTCTGTTCGACCTGCGCCGAGCGGCGGACGATCTCCCACTGGTCGATCTCCTCGACGTCCACGCCGAACGTGCGCATCCACTGGTCGGTGTTGGCGACCGCGGTGTACATGCCCATCGGCCTGCCGCCGAACCGGCCGAACGTGGTGCCGCGCAACTGTTGCACCGCGGCTGCCGCGCGCACCGCGACCAGCACGCGTTCCCGGGTCTCCGGGTCGGCGATGTCGCCCCAGGCCCGCGAGTGCGTGCGGCCGATCTGGTCGAGCCCGCCGCCGCCGGCCAGCATGCCGACCATGCCCGGATACTGCGGGTCGATGTTGGCCATCAACAGCAGCGGACCGGACGTGGCATCCGCGGCCAGCATGGTGAAGTGCGGGAACGTCCACACCGCGTAGTGGAAGATGGTCAGATCGACGCGCTGGTCGGCGAGTGCGCGCGCCTGGCTGGTGGCGAGTTCGTTCGTCCAGACGATCTCGGGCGCGACGACGACCTCGTGACCCTCGTCCCGCAACGCGCCGGCCAGCGACGCCGTTGCCGCGTCGATGAAGTCCTTGACGTCGTTGTGCACATAGTCCCGTCCATCGGACAGCGACAAGATCCCGATCCGCGCCACGGCTGATCCTCCCCAGGGCCGTAAATTCCGTGTTTCGAGAAATCGATTTCTCAGCACAGTAGGGGCGAGGTCGTGGTGTGTCAATCCCCACAGCACAGGGACAACCCGGACAACCCGATCGGCCCACAGTCGATCTTGAAGAAACCGTTACCAGAAATATTTCCCGGCGCGCGGGCTCGACAGCGGGCCCGTGCAGCGGCCAGAGTGGACGGCACCAGGAACGGGAGAAGGTAGCACTGCACGCGATGGCACATGTGACGATTCGGGATGTGGCCGCGTTGGCGGAGGTGTCGCCGGCGACCGTGTCGCGGGTGCTCAACGGCGACCACCGCGTCGCCAGGGACCTGCACGACCGGGTGATCAAGGCGGCGGAGACGCTCGGCTACCGGCCCAACAGCCAGGCCCGATCCCTGCGCACACAGGCGACCAAGGTGCTCGGGCTGATCATCTCCGACATCCAGAACCCGTTCTTCACCGCACTGGTGCGCGGCGTCGAGGACGCGGCGAGCGAACGCGACTATTCGGTCGTGCTGGCCAACGCGGACGAGGACCTCGCCAAGGAGCGCCGCTACCTTGAGGTGACCGCGGCCGAACGGATGGCGGGCGTGATCCTCTCCCCAGCGTCGACCAAGGACACCCGCCTGGATCTGCTCATCGATCTGGGCATCCCGGTGGTCGTGATCGACCGCCGGATCCGCTCGGCGGACGTCGACAGCGTCACCGTCAACAACCAGAAGGCGGCCAAGGAAGCGGTCACGCACCTGATCGCGGCCGGCTGCCGGCGGATCGGCGTGATCAGCGGCCCCGCCGAGATCTCCACCGCGTCCGACCGCGTCGCCGGCTACCGTGCCGCGCTGCGCGCCGCCGGCATTCCGCTCGACCCGAACCTGATCACCCGCGCCGACTTCCGCATCGAGGGCGGCAGGCTGGCCACCCGGCACCTGCTCGACCTGCCGAAACCGCCCGACGGCCTGTTCGTCACCAACAACCTGATGATGGTCGGCGCGTTGGAGGCGCTGGCCGAGGCGGGCGTGAGCTTCCCGGAGGACATCGTGCTGGCCGGCTTCGACGAGATGAGCTGGGCCGGCCTCGCGCCCCCGATCACCCTGATCGAGCAGCCGACCTACGAGATCGGCAGGCGCGCGGCCGACCTGCTGCTGCGGCGGATCGCCGGCGAGAACTTCCCGCCGCAGCGCATCGTGCTCCCAGCCGCGCTGCGCGTGCGCAAAAGCTCGCAACGCGCAGCACGGGCGGTCTGACTAACCGAAGAAGGACAGCGGCAGGCTCACCGAGGACGCGTTCAGGTTCACGCCCAGGGTGGGCGCGGCGCCGGGCGGCGGGTTGATGTAGGGGTTGTCCAAGCCCGGGGATCCGCCGTCGGTGCCACCGATGATCAGGGCGAGGCGGTGCCCGGCCGGGATCGTGTGGTCGGTGGTGTTGAGCGCGAACGTGATCGTGTACTGCTTTCCGGGCGTGAGCTGCTGCTGGTTGTTCAGGCCCTGGTAGTGGCCGAGGTCGGCCCAGCCGCGCTGGAAGACGTCGTAGTTGACGGTCTCGGTGTCCGGCGCGGTGTCGAAGTAGCAGGCCGAGTCCTTGGGCGTGCTCTCGCCGAAGCAGGACTGCGTCTTGAGCGTGACGATGCCCTCGCCGCCGTTCGGGTTGGCGTAGTTGCGCATGGTCGTGCTGCCGTAGTCGACCAGCACCGCGGACAGTTCGGCCGCGGGCGTCGAGGAGGACACGGTGAGCGTGACCCTGGTCGTGCCGGACACGGTTTCCGCGTGGGTGAGCGGAGGCGTCGAGTAGATGATCCGGTCGGACTGGGTCTGTGTCGGGTTGGCCGACCAGTCGTCGTCGTCCTTGGCCGGGTCGTCGGTGAACGAGGCCGTGGTCGGCTGGAGCGGCGGGAGGAAGCCGAGGCCGCCGACGCCCGCGGTGTTGCTCGGCGAGAAGCGCAGGGGCAGCGACACGGTGCCCGGGATCGGCCAGGTCGGGTAGTCGACCCACTTGTCCGGGCTGCGCTCGATGGACGCCTGCGGGCCGAACTGCACGCCGTTGTCGATGCCCATCAGGTAGTGGTCGAACCAGCGGTGCAGTTCGTCGACGAACGCCGTTCGCCGGAAGTCGAACGGGTCGACGTGACCGGTCTGGGCGAGCCACAGCTGCTTGTGCACGGTGGGCGGCAGCGCGTCCCACCATTGGCCGAAGTCGTCGGTGAGCACGTTGTAGTCGTTGGCGCCGTGGGTGAGCCACACGCTCGCCGTGACCTTCTTCGCGTTCGCGTCGTAGTCGCGCGCGGCGTACATCGAGGTGAAGTCGCCGTTGTCCGGCGAGCCCTTGTCGATGTCGGCCGCGACCGGGGCGCACGCGGTGATCACGTCCTGGTCCTCGACGAACGTGGACAGCTGACCAGGCGTTTCCCTGGCGAGGTCCGAGCCGTTGCTCCGGAAGTAGTTGTACCAGCTGCTGATCGCGGACTCGGCCACGATCGTCTTCAGCCCGTTCACCCCGGTGGACGCGGCGCCCTCGGCGACGGTGCCGTCCCAGGACTTGCCGATCATGCCGACGTTGCCGTTGGACCAGTACGCGACCGCGGTCGTGGTGCCGGTCTTGCTGGTGTACGCGGTGCCCTTGCCGTTCAGCCAGTTGATCACCGAGGTCGCCGAGGTGACGTCGGAGGGCCCGCCGGTGTCCACGCAGCCCTGCGAGCGGTTGGTGCCGGCCAGGTCGACGAGGACTTCGGCGTAGCCGCGCGGCACGAAGTAGTTGTCGTAGAACAGGGGGAAGCTGACGATATTGCCGTTCGCGTCGTACTGCTTGATCTGCGATTCGTTGCCCCGACCCAGCGACTCGTAGTACGGGCTGGCCTCCAGGATGATCGGCACCTTGGCCTTGTGGTCGAGTTCGCTCGGCCGGATGATGTCCGCCGCGACCCGGACGTGCCCGCCTGGTTTGCCGGCCGCGGTGAGTCCGGTGTCGACCCACACCGACTGGCGGATCGCGTTGGTGTACGAGTAGACGTCCTGCGTCGCGTTGTCGCGTACCGAGGACAGTGGTGCCTCGGTCGCCGCCGCGGCGATGGACGGCGTGAGTAATGCCGCCGCCGCGGCCAACAGGGCCACGGACAATCCGGTGCGCCCCCGCTTGAACAGGCCAGATCTGGTCATCGGCCACCTCCCGCGCAGAGCGTAAAGAGCACTTCCGATCCTTCCCAGCACCGAAAGTATGGATTTTGAAGTGGACCAGACATCCAATGAATCGTGATCCGACGAACCAGTAGATCATCCCGATATGTACAGCTGAACGCCTTTGACAGTGACGACGATGGTCCGTTCGGCGGTAGCGTGACCCCGCTCACCGACCGAGACTGAAAACGTTTACATAGTATGTATCGCGCCCATCGCAGGAAGGGAGACTGGTTTCGTGCTCAGCGGAGAGTTCAACCGCTCCGGCTTGCGCCGATCGAGCCGCGCCTGGCTCGCCGTGCTCGCCGCATTCGCCCTGATGGCCTTCTGGCCGTCCGCTGCCTCGGCCTCGGCCGGCCACTCGTCAGCGGCGGTGTTCAACGTCAAGTCCTATGGCGCGACCGGAAACGGGACGACGAACGACACCCCGGCGGTCAACAGGGCGATCACCGCGGCGAACAAGGCGGGCGGCGGGATCGTCGAGTTTCCCGCCGACACCTACCTGGCCGGCGGTTCCATCCACATGCTCAGCAACGTCACCCTGCAACTGGACGCGGGGTCGACGCTGGCCGGGGCCGGCTCCGGTTACGACCCGGCCGAGCCGAACCCGAACGACAAGTACCAGGATTACGGGCACAGCCACTTCCACGATGCGATGATCTGGGGAAACGGGCTGACCAACATCGGTTTCACCGGTTCGGGCACGATCAGCGGCGAGGGCAAGTTCGCCTCCGGCACACCCAAGTCCGGCCAGGCCGACAAGCTGATCTCGCTGACCCGTTGCAACAACCTCACCCTGAACGGGATCACCATCAAGAACGGTGGCCACTTCGGGATCCTGACCAACGGGTGCGACAACATCACCTCCGATCACCTGACCATCTCCACGGCGGCTGATCGCGACGGCTGGAACGTGATCAGCGCGCAACACGTGAAGATCACCAACATCAACGTCTCGTCCAACGACGACGCGCTGGTGTTCAAGAGCGACTGGGCACTCGGCCAGACCCTGCCCAACGGCGACGTCTCGGTGAACAACGCGACGCTCTCCTCGGGCTGCTGCAATGCGCTCATGTTCGGCTCGGAGACCTGCGGCGACTTCACCGGCTACACGTTCACCAACATCACCATCACCAAGGCCGGCAAGTCCGGGCTCGGCATGGTGTCCATGGACGGTGCACACATCTCCAACGTCACCTACGACCACGTCACCATGTCCGGCACCCAGTCGCCGATCATGGAGAAGATCGGCACCCGCAAACGGTGCGGCGGATCACCGGGCATCGGCAGCATCAGCGACATTCACTACGAGGACGTGACCGGCACCAACGCGGGCGCGTACTCGCCGACGCTGTGGGGCCAGAACGGGCACGAGATCAGCAACATCACCTTCGACAACGTGCACCTGACCGTGCCCGGTGGCCACGGCGCCATGTCGACCGGCGTGCCCAGCGACAACGGCGACTACAACCCGAACAGCATCGGCACCCGCCCCGCCTACGGGTTCTATCTGCACTACGTCACCGGAGTCGGCTTCACGGCCAGTTCGTTCGGGTTCGGCAAGAACGACGGCAGGCCCGCGATCATCGCCAACTCCACCGGCCCGATCACGCTCAACGGCGTGACCGTGCAGCGTGGCACCGGCAGCCCGTTCGACATCGGCTTCCAGTCGAGTGCCGGCTACTGCGTGCAGAACTCCACCACCTCCGGCGGTGGCAAGTTGAACATCAACAGCAGCGGTGGTTCGTCCGCAGGCTGCTGACGCGCAGGGGGCTAGTGGCCGCCTTCGGCGATGATCTCGCCGAGGGCGGCCATGGCCGCGCGCAGCTGGTCGTCGCGCAGGTAGGGCGCAGGCCCGAAGCGCAGGTGGGTGCCCCGGCTGTCGGTCCGCACGCCGCGTTCGGCGAGCCGCTCCTGCCAGCGTGCGGCATGCGGCGTGTCTATGGTGAGGAAGCCGCCGAACGCGCTGCGCGGCCTGGTCCGATCGCGGGTGGCGATCTCGTCGGGCACGTCGAGCTGGTCGAACTCCCGCGCCAGCAACGTGGTCTGGCGCAGGTAGCTCGCGCGCAGCCAATTGGCCGTGAGGCCGTGCTCGGTGAAGAAGTCGAACACGCGCGCGGCGCGATAGTTGCTGGTCGGGTCGTAGGTGGCGCCCGCGAAACGCATGCCGCCGGTGGCATAGCCGACCTCGCCGGGATCGCGCCGCGCGGCCAGCTCGCCGAACTCCGCGTACCAGCCGGTGAGCACGGGGCGCAGTTCCTGCGCGTGCGCGGGCAGCCGCAGGAAACAGTTGCCCTCGCCCAGTTGCAGGTACTTGTACCCGCCACCGACCACCCATGCCTGCTCCGGCGCGGCGAAGGGCACCGCGCCGAGCGCGTGATACGCGTCCACCAGCAGTTCCGCGCCGCCCCGGTTGGCGGCCAACTCGTCGAGGTTCGGCACGATGGCCGAGGTGCCGAACAGCACCGCCGAGACCAGCACGGCCGCGGTCCGGTCGTCGATCCGCGCGGCCATCCGCTCGGCCAGTGTCTCCACCGGATCGGTCGGCACGACGACGAGTTCGATGCCGGCCTCGCCCAAGCGCGCCAACTGCCGGCGCAGCGTGTGGAACTCACCGTCCGATGTGATCAGTCGCGGCTTCGCGCGGAGGTCCACTGCGGACAGAAAGCGGAGCACGAGTTCGTGCGTGTTCTGGCCGAGCGCCAGGTCCGCGCCGGGCTCACCGAGAAAGGCCCGGAAACCGTCGCGTACCTCCTCGGCGACCTCGAACGCGCGACCCCATTTGGTGTCCACGCCCTCTGCCGCGTCCAGGAACGCGTCGATCTGGCCCTGGAGCGCGACATCCGGCCACGCCTGGTGCGAATGCCCGGTGAGCAGCAACCGCTCGCCGACGCGAAACCGAGAGTAATGCTTCGCGAGGTCGTTCACAGTTCGCTCCGTACGGCCCAGAGGTCGGGGAAGACCGGGGTGAACGTGGTGCCGCGCAGATAGGCGGCGCCGGAGGAGCCACCAGTGCCGGACTTGTCGCCGATGGTCCGCTCGACCATCTTTACGTGCCGGTAGCGCCACTCCTGTAGGCCCTCGTCCAGGTCGACCATGCGTTCGGCGACCTGCGCTGGCCCCTGGTCGTCGTGGTAGACGGCGAGCAGCGCCTGCTGCACGTCCTTGGACGGCTCGGCGGGTTGGCTGACGTCGCGGTTGAGGATCTCGGCCGGGATCTGGTAGCCGTGCGCGCCCAGGTAGCGCAGGAACGAGTCGTACAGCGAGGGCTTGCTCATCGCTTCCACGAGCGCCGCGCGCTCGGCGGTGCCCTCGCGATACGCCGACAGCACCCGCGAGTCGCGCCTGCCGAGCAGCGCCTCCAGCCTGCGGAACTGGGCGGACTGGAAGCCGCTGGACGCGTCGAGCCGTGCGCGGAAGCTGGTGAACTGGCGCGGCGTCATGGTTTCCAGCACATCGATCTGGGCGACCACCACCTTGAAGATGGTCAGGGCCCGCCGCAGGGTGTGCAGCGAGTGCGTGGTCTCCCCCGCTTCCAGCTTGGTCTGCAGATGGCCGAGTTCGTGCAGCAACTGCTTGAACCACAACTCGTAGACCTGGTGGATGACGATGAACAGCATCTCGTCGTGCTCGGCCGAACGCGGTCGTTGCGCGGTGAGCACCTCGTCCAGGGCGAGGTAGGAGGCGTAGTTGAGCGCCTCGGCGCCCGGTTGCTGGTCGGTCATGGCGTGGTCACCTCGTCGAAATAGCGTTGAGCCGCTGATGCGAGCGCGGGATAGCGGCGGTGGAACAACTCGATGGCGGCCTGCCGCCCCTCGGGCGCGGCGAGCAGGTCTTCCGGCAGTTCGGGATCGACGAAGGCGAACTGGCGGAAGGCGTGTACCAGCCGGGTGCGCAGCTGCCAGGCTTCGCGGTTGGTCCGCGCGGGCGCGTCCGCGAACGCGTCGACGAACGCGCGATAGCGCTTGGCCAGCGCGTCCAGGTCCCAGATCCGCTCGATCAGCCCGTGTACGAGCGATGGCGTGCCGAGCATCAGGCCCGCGTACCGGGTGACGCCGAGTTCGTCGAGCAGGGCGAGCGCGGCGTGCTCGCGGTCGTGCGGCGCGATCCAGGTGCCGTCCTGCAACGAGCCGAAGCCGAGAAAGCGCAACCTGCGCACCAGCCGTTCGCGCGCGGCGCGCGACTCGTCCGGGATGGCCTGCCAGAGCACGGTCCACTGGTCGGCGGCGGCAGGCTTGGCCGTCCCGATGGAGAAGATGCGCCGGTCGCCGTCGGCCAGGATCGCGATCATCCTCGGTGTGAGCGTGTAATGCACCAGCCTGCCGCGTTTCGCCGGGCGGAGCAGGTCGCCGCGGACCATCCTGGCCAGGGCGATGCGGGCCGCGCCCGGCGAGAAGCCGAACTCGCCGAGCAGCGCGACCACCCCGCCGGACCACACCTCCCGCGTCTCGCGCGGCTCGATGTAGGCACCGGCGAGGGTGGTCACCAGCTCCTGCGGAGTCAGCTCACCGTCCTCGACCATGGCACAACTCTATACACCACAGCCCGCTGCACCGTAATCTATCGGCGTGTTCAATGTCGCGTCCTACTTCGTCGACCGGAACCTCGACGAAGGCCGAGCCGACCACGTCGCGCTGATCAGCGGCACCGACAAGATCACCTACGGCGAGCTGGCCAAGCTGGTGAACCGAATCGGCAACGTGCTGATCGATCGGGGCGTTCGTCGTGGCGACCGGGTGCTGCTCGCGCTCGCGGACGGGGTCGAGTTCGTCGCCACCTGGTACGCGGTGCAGAAGATCGGCGCGGTCAGCGCGGAGGTCTACACGTTCCTGCCGGCCAAGGACTTCGCCTACTACCTCGGCTACACCGAGGCCGCGTTGGTCGTCGTCGACGCGGACACGCTGCCGAAGATGCGCGAAGCGGGCGCGAAGAACCTGCTCGTCGTCGGCGAGTCGTTCGACGCCCTGCTCGCCACGGCTCCCGACGAGCTGATCGCCGCGCCGACCACCGCCGACGAGGTGACGATCTGGAAGTTCACCACCGGCAGCACCGGCTCGCCCAAGGCATGCCCGCACCCGGCCGGCAGCCCGCTGCACAGCTTCCATGGCTACGCGCGCGGCGTGCTCGACATCCGCGCCGAGGACATCGTGCTGCCGGTGCCGAAGCTGTTCTTCGGCTACGCCCGCGACCTGGCCACGCTGTTCCCGTTCGGCGTCGGCGGCACCGGGATCGCCTTCCCGGAGCGCAGCACGCCCGAGCGGATCTTCGAGTTGATCGCCACGCACCGGCCGACGATCCTGGTCAACGTGCCGACGATGATGTCCGCGATGATCGCCAGTGCGGGCGAGGCGGACCTGAGCTGTCTGCGCCTGGCCACCTCGGCGGGCGAAACGCTGCCGGCGGAGCTGCTGGCCAAGTGGCACGCGCGGTTCGGCGTCGAGGTACTGGACGGCATCGGCTCGTCCGAGGCGTACCACATCTACATCAGCAACCGGCCCGGTCAGGTGCGCGCGGGCAGCGCGGGCCAGGTCGTGCCCGGGTACCGGGCGCGGATCACCGACGACGACGGCGCGCCGCTGCCCGACGGCGAAACCGGCGTGCTGGAGGTGACCGGCCCGACGACCGCCCTCGGCTACGTCGGCGACCCGAAGAAATCCGCCCGCACCTTCCACGGCGACACGGTGCGCAGCGGCGACCTGTTCAGCCGCGACGCGGATGGCTACTTCCGCTACCAGGGCCGCACCGACGACCTGCTCAAGGTCGGCGGCGTGTGGGTGGCGCCGAGGGAGATCGAGCACTGCCTGATCGGCCATCCGGACGTGCTGGAGTGCGCGGTCGTCGGCTACACCGAGGACGGCCTCGTACTGCCCAGGGCGCACGTCATGGTCCGCGCGGGCGCCACGGTCACCGCGGCCGAGCTGCAAACGTTCGTGAAGACGCGGCTCTCGCCGCACAAGTACCCGAGGGACGTACGGTTCCACCCGGAGTTGCCGAAAACCGCCTCCGGCAAGATCGACCGACGCGCCCTTCGCGCACCCTGACCCCGAGGAGAGCCAACGTGGCCGCGCACTTCGACCTCGACATCGCCGACGGCGTCGCCACGATCACGCTGAACCGGCAGGAGAAGCTCAACGCGCTCACCGTCGACACCTACGCGGACCTGCGCGACCTCCTGCACGAACTGCCGCGTCGCGGCGACGCGCGGGTGCTGGTGATCACCGGCCGCGGCCGCGGTTTCTCCTCCGGCGGCGACGTCGAGGAGATCATCGACGCGGTGCAGCACATGAGTTCGGCTCAGCTGCTGGAGTTCACCAGGATGACCGGGACGGTCGTACGCGCGCTGCGCGAATGCCCGCTGCCGGTGATCGCCGCGGTCAACGGCATCGCGGCGGGCGCGGGCGCGGTGCTCGCGCTGGCCAGCGACGTCCGCCTGCTCGCCCGGTCGGCCACGTTCTCGTTCCTGTTCACCAAGGTCGGCCTGGCCGGCGCGGACCTGGGCGCGGCCTACCTGCTGCCCCGGCTGGTCGGCCTCGGCCGCGCCACCGAGCTGCTGATGTTCGGCGACACCATCGACGCCGACCGCGCCGAGCGGCTCGGCCTCGCCACCGCGGTCGTGCCGGACGAGGCGCTCATGACCGAGGCCGCCGCGATGGCGCGCAGGCTCACCGACGGCCCTTCGTTCGCCTACTCGACCACCAAGGTCCTGCTCACCCGCGAACAGGACATGGATCTGGGCTCGGCCATGGAGCTGGAGGCGACCACCCAGGCGTTGCTCATGACCAGCGCCGATCACCAGGAGTTCCACCAGGCGTGGCCCGAGGGCCTCAATCCATAGTGGACCGGGCGCTGACGGTCGGCGGGCAGGCGCCCGGCTGCCGTACAGTCGTGCCGCACATCGGGCACGAAGGGGTCGTCATGCGGGTTGCGGCAGAGATTCTGGTCGGCGTCGTCGCCGCCATCCACGTGTACATCGTGATCCTGGAGATGTTCCTGTGGAAGACGCCGCGCGGACGCAAGGCGTTCGACCTGACCGCCGAGTTCGCCGAGCAGACCGCGGCGCTGGCCGCGAACCAGGGCCTCTACAACGGCTTCCTGGCCGCCGGGCTGGTCTGGGGCATGATCGCGAGCGACCCGGTCGGCTACGCGGCCAGGGTGTTCTTCCTGGTCTGCGTGGTGATCGCGGGCGTGTACGGCACGTTCACGGCCAATCGGCGCATCCTGTTCATCCAGGCCCTACCCGCGGCCGTCGCACTCGTCCTGGTGATCCTCGCCCACTACTGAGCCAGTTTATTGGGCCAAGTGAACCAACATCCGCTGCCGAACGGGGTAAACCGGCAGCGGTGCCAGGCCGCCATTGTGCGTCGTGGTGGTGGTCGGCGTGTTGAAGCTGGGCAGGTGGATGTTGTGGCGCTGGAAGTAATAGACCAGCAACAGCGCGAGCACCACGATCGCGATCAGTCCTAACAGCCCCGAACCCCGCCGCCGCCGTGCCATTCGCCGCACTCCTCACTCGATTGATCCGCCCCCACGCTACGGCCGGCGGGGATCGCCGGGAAGGGTTGCCCGTCGCCACTCCGAAGAGCCTGGTGACACACCAATGGGTGTTTTCTGGTTTTCCTCCTGAGAACCGGGTACCCGGGCGCCGGAGCCGGGTCGGGATAGACCGATCCGGTGATCTTTCGCGGCAGAAAAACAGTTCACCGGTCCGGAAAGTGGGGCTCACCCATGTAGACCAGCGGGCCGCTGATACCGCTGACGCTCCGTACACATTCTTCTTCGGACATTGACAAACGTTCACCGAATAGGAAACCGTTCACTACCTTGGGTAGGGTTTTCGGCTACCGAGAAATGAATGGTCGGACCGGGGTTCTGCGGTGAAACAAACCGCTGCCGACCACGGAGATGGCCCTTTCCGGCCGACTTGGCCGACCATCGGGGCTGGTCACCGAGGGTGTGAAAGTGGCGTTGCGTGGCCGAGGAGAGCACGACACCGCACGCCACACCGAGTATCGCTGCCGACCGCCACGCCATACGATGCGCCCAGATGGGCTAGCGGTTGAGCAACACTGTGTGTAACAAGATCCTCTCGTTCACCGATCCATCAACAAGTGGCGCCGAATGGTGGCTGAGCGGTTGGAAACGACGGCTGATCAACCACACCCCGGCTCGGCACCCGCCGAAGCACGGCAACAGCCGAACAAGCGAACTGGGGGACTCCGCCGGGAGATCCCACGATGGTCTGCGGCCGAAAACGGTCGCACGGCGGGAGCCATACGTGAGTCGATACCTGAGCCCAGCGGAGCGCGGACCGGGCAGCCGACGCCGCATCGGAGCCGCGCGACATGGTGAGTGAGCCGATCCCCTATCCCGGGGTGAGCGACGGAAAGCTCGCCTACGACCGCATCCCGCGCCAGCGGGTCCTTCGCCGTCGCATCGGCGAGCCGCGAAGACCGTCCGAGCAGGAATCGCAGGAACCGCGCGCGGGCGCGCCGCTCGCGGCGTGGGAACGGCGCTACCGCCGGGCGGTGATCGCGAGCGACCTGGTCGCCACCGCGACCGCGATCGGCGTGGTCGGGATCATGCTCGGTTCGAAGATCGGCATGGTGGATCGACTGGCCAGGGTGATCCCGGCGGTCGGCACGATCATCGTCGTGTTCGGCGCGCTCGCCGCGTGTCGCGCCTGGCGGTCCAATGTGCTCGGTCAGGGCGCCGAGGAGTTCCGCAGACTGGGCCGAGGTCTGCTGGCCGGCGCGCTGGTGCTGGCGTTGATCGCGCTGGCCACCGAGGACACCGACGGCAGGCCCTGGGTTTTCCTGGTGATGCCGGCCGTCGCCATGCTCGCCATGCCCATGCGCTACCTGCTGCGCCGCGCGCTGCACCACTACCGCCGCGACGGCCGCTGCCTGCTCCCGGTGCTCGCCGCCGGCAGCACCGACACGGTCGGCGACCTGATCGACCGGACCCGCCGGGCACCGCATCTCGGTTGGCGGGTCGAGGCGGTCTGCACTGCGGGCGCGGGCGGCGAGGTGTCCGGCGTGCCGGTGATCGGCCAGTTCGACGCGCTGGCCGCGCAGGTCCGACGCGGCGGCTACCGGATCGTCGCGGTCACGCCCGACCCGTACTGGAGCCCGAACCGGCTGCGCGAACTCGCCTGGAACCTCGAAGGCAGCGAGACCGAGATGGTCGTCGCGCCGGTGCTGATGGAGGTCGCCGGGCCGAGGGTGCACGTGAGCGGCGTGCTCGGCATGCCGCTGCTGCGGGTCACCGCGCCCGCGTTCACCGGGGTGCGCCGGGTGATCAAGGGGATCTTCGACCGGGTCGCCGCGGTCGCGCTGCTGACCGTGCTGGCGCCGTTGCTCCTGGCCGTCGCGGTGCTGATCAAGCTGGACAGCCACGGGCCGGTGCTGTTCCGGCAACAGCGGATCGGCAAGAACGAGCAGGCGTTCACCATGCTGAAGTTCCGCACCATGGTCACCGACGCGGACGCGCGGCGCGCCGACCTCCAGGCGGTCAACCAGGGCGCAGGGCCGCTGTTCAAGCTGCGCGGTGATCCACGGGTCACCCGGATCGGCGGCTGGCTGCGCCGCTATTCGGTCGACGAACTGCCGCAGCTGGTCAACGTGCTGCTCGGCGCCATGTCGCTGGTCGGGCCGAGGCCCCCGCTGCCGGAGGAGACCCGGACCTACGGTCCGGACACCCGGCGCAGGCTGCTGGTCAAACCGGGGCTGACCGGGTTGTGGCAGGTCAGCGGGCGCAGCGATCTGCCGTGGGACGAGGCGATTCGGCTCGACCTGCGCTATGTGGAGGACTGGTCGCTGGCGCTGGACGCGGTGATCCTGTGGAAGACCGTGCGCGCGGTCCTGCTCGGCAACGGGGCGTACTGAGTGATCCGGGTTGTGATGGTCGGGCCGGATCCGGCGGCCGGGCAGGGCGGCATGGCCACTGTTGCCGCGACCCTGCTCCGGCACGGCACCGAGCACGTCGACCTGCGCGCGGTCGCGATGCACGCGGACGGTTCGGTCGCGCGCAGGCTGCGCGCCTGGGCAACGGGTTCGCTGCGCGTTGTCGGTTTGCTGGCGACGCGTCGCGTCGACGTGCTGCACGTGCACGTGTCCGAGCGCGGCAGCGTGCTGCGCAAAGGGCTGATTGTTGTCGCGACTACAATCGCACGTGTTCCCGTGTTGTTGCACTGTCACGGCGCGCGGTTCTTCGACTGGTACGAAACGCTGCCCGCGCCCGCGCGGCACGCCATCGCCTGGATGTTCCGTCGCGCGAACCTGGTCGTGACGCTCGGCGAGCCGTCCCGCGCGCGCTACGTCGAACTGCTGCGGCTCGATCCCGCGCGGGTGGTCGTCGCGCCGAACGCGATCACGCTGCCCGACGCGGTGCCGGACCGCGGTGGGCACATCACCATCGGTCTGCTGTTCCTCGGCCGGTTCGGCGACCGCAAGGGCTCGGCCGATCTGCTCGCCGCCGTCGTCGAACTGCCGCAGGACGTGCAGGAGATCATCACGCTGCGGATGGCAGGCGACGGCGAGGTCGACGAGACCCGCACGCTGGCCGAGGAACTCGGCGTGCGCGCGGAGATCAGCGGCTGGCTCACCCCTGAGCAACGCGACGAGGCACTGCGCGCCGCGCAGATCTTCGTGCTGCCGAGCCGGCAGGAAGAGTTGCCGATGGCGATGTTGGAGGCCATGGGCTGGGGCCTGGCCCCGATCGTCACGCCAGTCGGCTCGATCCCCGAGGTGATCTCCGACGAGCGCAACGGCCTGCTGGTGCGGCCCGGCGAGATCGCCGAGCTGAGCAAGGCGATCCACCGCGCGGTGACCGACGACGACCTGCGCATCCGGCTCGCCGACGCGGCCCGCTCGACGGCCGAGCGGTTCGACGCGGTCGAGTACACAGCGGCGATGGCGCGCCGCTGGGTCAGTCTCGTTCCGCATCGCTCGCGGTCGGGGGCAGCTGGCTGAGCACGGTGTCGGCGACGTCGCCGAAGACGCGCAGCTGCTCGTCGGTCAACAGGTCGATGAAGTGCCGGCGCACCGATTCGACGTGTCCTGGCGCGGCCTCGACGATCGCCCGCTCCCCCGCTTCGGTGAGCACGACGTCGGCATGCCGACCCTCGCCGGTGTCCTCGATCCGTTCGACGAGTCCGCGTTCGCGCATTCGGCCGAGGTGTCGGGAGAGCCTGCTCTTGGACCAGAGCATCCGTCTGGCCAGTTCGGTCACTCGCGCTCGGCGTTCCGGCGCGTCCATCAGCGCGGAGAGCACGTCGTAGTCCGGTGCGGACAGTCCCGATTCGCGGGTCAGGTCCCTGGTCACCTCGGCGTCGAGCAACAGCCGCATCCGCCGGTACCCGATCCAGGCGCGGAACTGGGCATCGGTCAACCAGCGCGGGTTCGCCATTCGGCCATCCTAGCGTTCGAGTTTACATGTAAACTCGGTTGCCATGACGGGACTTTCCTTCGGGCTCGGCCTGGCCGCTGCCCCGCGACCGGGCTACGACCCGGTAGCCGACGGCCGCCGCGCCGAAGAACTCGGCTTCGACTTCCTCTCCATCTCCGACCACCCCGCCGACACGGACGGCAGCTACGAGGCATGGACGGTGCTGTCCTGGATCGCCGCGTCGACCAGCCGGATCCAGCTCGCCACCCGTGTACTCGGCGTGCCCTACCGGCCGCCGGCACTGGTCGCGAAGATGGCCGAGACGTTCGACCGGCTCTCCGGCGGACGGCTGATCCTGGGACTCGGCGGCGGCTACTCGGACGGCGAGTTCCGCGCGTTCGGCCTGCCGGTGCCCACCGCGCGCGAGAAGGTGGACGGCCTGGCCGATGCCATCCGCATCGCGCGCGGACTCTGGTCGGAGCCGGGCTTCAGCTACGCGGGCCGGGTGCACCACGTCGACAACGCGGACGTGGCACCGCGACCCGAGCACCGGATCCCGATCTGGCTGGGCACCTTCGGCGACCGCGCCCTCGCCGTGACCGGGCAACTGGCCGACGGTTGGATTCCGTCACTCGGCTCCGCACCGGTCGAGACGGTGACCGGGCTGCGGGACAAGATCCGCGCCGCTGCCGAGGCGGCCGGCCGCGATCCCGGCGAGATCACCTGCGGCTACCACTTCCAAGTCGATCCCAGCCAGGTGGATCCCAGCGCGACCGCGCCGGACGAGCCGTGGGTGGTCTCCGGTCCGGTGGACAAGATCGCCGAGACGCTGGCCGGTTTCGCCGGGCTCGGGTTCAGCGCGCTGAGCATCGTGCCGGGTGGCCCGGATCGGACCGAGACGGTGGAGCGACTGGCTGCCGAGATCATCCCGGCGGTGCGCGAGCTGGTTTAGGCGCGCCACGGGAACGGGGCGAGATCCGGTTCCACCCACCCCGTTCTGGCCGGTGCGCCGGCCAGGGTTGTCGAGCGGTAGAAGCGGCTGAGCAGGCGCTTGTCCAGCAGGGCCGCGTTGCGCTCGGCGAAGGTGTCGAAGTCGGCGGCGTCCGATTCGTCCGCGTGGTGGCCGACCAGTTCGACCCACGCCCTGCTGACCGTGGCGTGGTACTTCTGCGGCGCGCCCGCGTAGCGGGCGGTGGCCCGGATGCCGTCGCTGACCAGGCCGACCGCGTCGGCGGTGCCGTAGCGGCGCACGGCGAGCCAGGTCAGCTGGACGTGCTGGCGGTGGCCGAAACGCGGCGACTCCGCGAGCACCTGGGACATCAGTTCCTCGAACGGGGTGGTCATGCGGACGCTCCGATCAGTGCGCGCAGCACGTCGTGGAAGCCTGAGACGGCCGCTGCGGGCAGGTCGCCGAGCGCGCGGCGCTCGATGTGGGTGACGGCGTCGCGGATCGCGGTGGCGGTGGCGCGGCCGGAGTCGGTGAGTTCGATGAGGACCGAGCGGCGGTCGCCGGCCAGGGTGCCCCTGCTGATGTGGCCGCGTCGTTCGAGTCGGTCGAGCACGCTGGTCAGCGTGCTGGGGCGGGCGCCGACCTCGGCGGCCAGTTGGGAGACGGTGCGGGGGGTGTCGTCGGCGAGGTTGGCCAGCGCGTTGATCTCGGAGGCGGTCAGGTCGAGGTCGGCGAGTTCGTGGGTGAGCAGGTGCAGGGTCGCGTGGGTGGCGCGTTGCAGCGCCAGCAGAGCCGATTCAGTTACCACGATTTCGTATATTACGAGATCGTACTAATCTCCGCCAGCAGTTTTCCGGCCGAGCGCGCGGCGGCGAAGTGCGCGGCGTAGTGCTCGCGGCATGCCTTGCCGCGCGCGGCGGCGATGGCCGGATCGGCCAGGCTGGCGAACGCGGTCGTGAGGCCGGCGACGTCGTCGACGGCGATCGGCCGCTCGTCGAGCGGCTGGAAATCGGGCAGCGCGCCCGAATCCGAGACGATCGGGGTCACGCCCAGTTGCAACGAGAGCAGTTGCACGCCGCTCTGGGTCGCGTTGCGATAGTGCACCAGCGAACCCTTGGCACCGGCGAGCGTGCCGAGCACGTCGGCGTAGGCGTACCGGCCACGGCGCCACTCGCACCGCGGCGGCAGCGCGGGCAGGTCGACCAGGCCGTCGCCGATGAGCAGCAGCCGGTCGCCGCGATACGCGTCCGACTCGACGTGCGCGCGCCAGGCAGCCAGCGCGACCGGCACGTTCTTGTACGGCGACATCCGTCCATAGAGGACGAAGTCGCGCCGCTCCAACGGTTCGGCCGGAAGGTCGGCGTCAGAGACGTCGCTGGTGAGCGGGATGGTCGCGGTACCGGGACCGAGCCGGTCGGCGACGTACCGGCTGAACGCGACGGTGCGCACGGCGCGGCGGGACAGGTGGGCGAACAGCGCGCGCTGCCAACGAGGTCGGGTTTCGGTGGCGTCGTGCGGGGCGTCGTCGTGGATGAGGTGCACCATCGGTGCGAGGCGGGCGAGGGCGAGCCAGCGCGGGTCCCAGACCAGTTCGGCGACCACGACATCGGGCCGCCAGCGGCGAGACTCGGTGAGCACGCGCAGCAGCGGGAGTGTGGTGCGCGGATCGCGCGGTCGCGGGTCGAGCACGCGCTCGTAGGGCCGCGCGGTCATCGGCTGGTAGTGCTGGTCGGAGGTGATCAGCCGGCACTCGTGACCGGCGTCGTGCAGCGCGCCCACGTACACCCTGGCCAGCGTGCGCATCCAGGGTGAGAGCCAGAGAACCCTCACCTGGTCAGGGTTTCCATGAACGCGGACTCGTAGGCGTTGGCCATGGCCTCGACGGTGTAGAGGCGCGCGGCGCGGCGGGCGCCTGCCGCGGCGAGTTCGGCGAGCCGGTCCTGCTCGTGCGGCAGCGGGCGCAGCGCGTCGGCCCACGCCTCGGTGGTGACCGGGTCGACCAGGATGCCGGCCCTGCCGTTGTCCAACAGGTCCGGCACGCAGCCGACGGCCGAGGCGATCACGGGCAGGCCGCGCATCATCGCCTCCACGATCACCATCGGGAACGCCTCCGCGCCGCTGGGCACGCACAGCACGTCGATGTCCGGGAAGGCCGCGTCCGGGCCCGCCGAGGCGCCGCGCCAGCACACCGGCAGGTGCGGCGGGGTGAGTGTGGAGAGCCGGGCCAGGTCGGGGCCGTCGCCGAAGATGTCCAGGGTCCACCGCGCCAGCGGCAGCCGGGCGAGCGCGTCGACGAGCAGGTGCGGGTTCTTGTGTTCGACGATCCGGCTGAGCATGCCGAACCGCAGCGGCGTGTGCGGCTCGTAGCGACGCGGCGTCTGCGCGGGCACGCCGTTGGGCGCGACGTGGTGGCGTACGTAGAGGGGTTGGTGCCGGGTGATGTCGGCCCAGTGCCGAGGCGACAGCGCGATCACGCCGTCGCTACAGCCGACCACCTTGGCCAGCAGCGAACCGTAGGTCGGGCCGTTGTTCGCGGGCGGTTCGTGGGTGGCCGCGAGCCAGCGGCGCACGCCGCCGTGCAGGGCACCACCGAGACGCCACGCGGACGCGAAACCGGCCTCGGTGTTGGTGATGCCGGTGATCAGCACGGCGTCGTTGGTGGGCAGTTCGACCGAGGGCTGCCACCAGGGGGTGAGCACCAGCCGCACGGCCGGGTCGAGTTCGCTGACGAGCGGGCCGAATGCCTGCATGCAGGCGAGCGTGACCGGATAGCCGCGCCGGGCGAGTTCGTTGGCGAGCAGCACGCGCTGCCGTTCGGCGCCGCCGACGCAGAGTTGGTTGCTGGTCAACAGGATGCTGGGCAGGCCATCGCGCACGGTGGTCAGCGCGACCTCGCGGGCCTGTTTGCGGGCGACGCGTTTGGACCGCTGGACCCGGTCGAGCAGTTGGAGTCCGGCGGTGAACGCGCTGCCCGGCCCGGTGTTGCCGCGCAGGCCGAGCATCATGGTCTGGCCGGCGCGCAACAGGTCGCCCGCGCGGCGCGAGGCCAATGGCTCGTCCTCGGTGGTGCCGGCGCTGACGTGGCGCACGTCGGGTTCGTCGACGAGCAGCAGGCGCCAACCGGCCTCGTGCGCGCGGCGTTGCCACTCGGATTCCTCGCCGTAGAGGAAGAACCGCTCGTCGAAGCCGCCGAGATCGTCCCAGGCGACCCGGTTGACCAGCAGGCTGCACCCGGAGAGGTAGCCGTCGACCTCGGTGGGCGCTGCCGCGTACCGGTCGGACACGGGTTTGCCGCGCAGCCGGTCCGCGTAGCCTGCCGCGCCGACGAGCGAGCGCAGCACGGTCTGCTTGCGCCGGGCCAGATCCCACGGTCGGGCCGAGCCCTTGGCGTCGGCCAGGGTCGGCGACACGGCGGCGACGTCCTCGGCCAGCGCGGCGCGGGCGCGGGTGAGCGGTCCGGTGAGTTCGGCGTCCGGGTTGAGCAGCAACAGGTCCAGGCCCGGCGCCTGGGCGGCGAGCGCGTTGATCGCCGCCGCGTAGCCGATGTTGCGCTCGGCGAAGGTCCACCGCACGCTGGGGTGCGCGGTGGCGAGGTCACGAATGTCCGCACTGTGCTCGGAGTGGTTGTCCCAGACCAGGACGCGCGCGCCCGCCAGATGTTGCGCAACACTGGTGAGGCAGGTGTCGAGCAGGTCCGCGCGACGATAGCTGACCACGAGCACGGCGAGACGGAGATGCCGCTCGTCGTTTGTCATCGCGGCGAATCCTTGCACACCACAAGGGAGTGCACCCCTGCACGCAAGAGTGGAATCACCACTCGACCGGGCGAATTTCCGGCGCGCCGCGTAGTGTTCGCGGATCGGCTGGCAATGATGTGCGCGTGTCTCTCCTCCCCGCTCGGCTACAAGCCGCGCTGCGTTGTCCCGACTGCCGGGAACCGCTGACCTTCAGCCAGGCGCAGCACCAGCCCGACGATGCCGGCGCCTACGGCATCCTGTGCTGCCCGACGCACGTGTACCCGGTGATCGACGGCATTCCGGTGCTGCGCACGGGCCGGGTCAGCGTGCAGGATCACATGACCGGGCGCGAGGAGGTGGTCGGGCCGAGCGTCGCCGAGCTGGTGTCGACCGTACAGGGCAGCGAGCCGACCGAGGCGCTGGTCGACCTGTTGGCGTTCCCGCCGACGCTGCCGCTCGGGCTGGAGCAGTTGCCGGTGCTGCGGCTGCCGCTGACGCGCGGGCCGGGTAACCGGGCGATGATCGCGGCCCGGCGCAAGAAGGTGCGCCAACTGCTGGCCGCGCCGATCGCGGAGCAGACCGCGCAGGACTGGTTCGAGCTGGGCTATCTGCGCAGCCGCAACGTGAACCGCGAACTGTATCCGTACTTCCTGATGCGCTTCGGCCAGCCGCGCTATCTGGCTTCCCTGTCGCTGGCCACCTTGCTGCCCACCGACGGTCGGCCGGTGCTCGACCTGGCCTGCGGGTTCGGCCATGTCATGCACCACCTGGGCAGCCGGGCCAACCCGGTGCCGACGGTCGGGGTCGACCGCAACTTCTTCCAGCTGTGGGTGGCGCGGCGCTGGATCGCGCCGCACGCGGACTATGTGTGCGCGGACGCGGCGGCACCGCTGCCGTTCACCGACGACGCGTTCGGCGCGGCCGTGTGCACCGACGCCTTCCACCTGTTCAGCAACCAGCGCGCCTGCCTTGCCGAACTGCGCCGCTGCGGCGGTTTCGTGATCATCGACCGGGTCGGCAACGGCCTGCTGGAACCGCACGACGTCGAGTCCGAACTCTATCCGGCCGGCTACGTCGACCTGCTCGACGGCGCACCGTACCGGATGGTCGGCCAGCGCGAACTGGTCGCGGACTACCTTGCCGGGCGCGGTCCCGCGCTGGCGAAGCAGCGGCCTGCCGAGGAGTTCGCCGAGGAGAAGTGGCTCTCGATCGTCATCGACCCGACCGAGCGCAGCTTCGTCGACCATCCCGATTTCGCGACCGCCCCGCACGGCGAGGGCAGGCTCGGGGTGAACCCGATCTACCGGATCGAGCGCGGCGCCGATGACGTGCGGCTGATGTTCGAGTTCCCGTCGACCTGGTACGCGTTCGAGAACGCCGACATGCTCGCGTATCACAGCGCCGGAATTCGACTGTCCAGTCAGGAGTTCGCGGCCGCGCGCGCTGGTCGGCCGGGTGCGCGGACCGACGATCTGGTGCGCCGCTTCGTGCTCATCGGGATGCCGGAGCGTTACGCCCGAATGCACTGATGATGGTGGTGCGCATCGGTTCGGGTAGCGCGCCGCCGAGCCAGGCGCCGGCCAGATAGGAAATGCCGCCGGCCAGCAACGGCACGGCCAGCGGCAGCGACCAGGTCGCCCACATGGCGAACACCGCGGCGAGCAGGCCGGGTACCAGGCGCAGCAGGTAGCGCAGCGGGATCGGCCCGGCGCCGATGCGCAGCATGCGCGACTGGGTGAAGACCACGCCGGACAGTTCGGTGACGATCAGCGCGATGCCGGTGCCGACCGCGCCGAACATCGGGATGAGCACCAGGTTCAGTCCGATGTTGACGGTCAGGTTGAGCAGCGAGAGCCGGGTCAGGAACTGCTGTTCGTGCGCGGCGATCAGCGCGTTGGACACGATCGTGGTGATGAAGCTGAGCGCGCAGGCGACGAAGAACAGTTGCAGGGTGCGGGTTGCCGGCGCGGTGAACTGGTTGGCCACCAGGGTCAGGATGCGGCCGGCGAGCGGCAAGCCGAGCACCGCGATCGGCGCGGAGCACAGCAGCAGGAAGCGATAGCCGGAGTCGACCGCGCCACGGAACCGGTCGCGGTCGTCGGCGTAGCTGGCGTTGATGGTGGACATGGCCGAACGAGAGAAAACCT
>DASZJG010000084.1:0-2764 GCA_035948315.1 Pseudonocardiaceae bacterium
GGCCACAGGTCCCGCAGTGCCTCGTTGACGAGCGAGACGAGGTCGGCGAAATGACGGTAGGCGGTTGCTTCGGAAACGCCGGCGGCCTGTGCGACGGCGGGCATGGAGATGTCGGCGCCCGAGGCGATGAGCGCGCGGCACGAGGCGACCAGCGCCGTTCTGGTGCGCTGCTTCTGCGCGGCGTGACTGACCCGCCCGGTCGCGGCCGTCTTCTTCTCAGACACGCGGTTCTCCTTCGCGGTGGCCACCAGGAGGATATCGAGATTCATGAGAGAGGACTCGCGCAAACTCGTACAGCGTGTATATTTGCGATAGTCTACTCTCGTAAATGAGGAGGAGCCGTGGCGGACATGTCGATAGTCGGACCGGACGGTGGCGAGTCAATCCAGCTGGGCCCGACCCGCATGCGGATCCTGGAGGACGGGTCGACCACGAACCATCGGCTCGGCATCGGCGAGATCACCCTCGCGCCGCACACCGACGGACCGCCGCAGCATCGCCACGCGCGCCACGATGAGGGCTTCTACGTGGTCTCCGGACTCGCCCGCTTCACCGTCGGCACCGAGTCCTACGACGCGCCAGCCGGGACGCTGGTCATGCTCCCGCCGGGTGCGCCGCACACATTCGCCAACCCGACCGACGGCACGACGGTCCTGCTGAACACGTTCACCCCGGACCTCTACGTCCAGTATTTCCGTGACCTTCGCCAGATGATCGCCGACGGTCACGCCCTGGACGAGACCGCGTTGATCGACGCGATGCGCCGCTACGCCACAGAGCCCGCCACCGACTTCGCGTGAACCGGCCCGGGCGACGACTCGAACGAGGAGAACACATGGCGACCGCCACCCATCACGTGGCCGTACCCGGGGAAAAGCCTGTCGAGGTCACCGTCACCGACGTCGGCGCCGGCCAGCCGTTCCTGCTGCTGCACGGCGGAGCGGGCCCGCAGTCGGTACAGCCGTTCGGAGAGCAGTTCGCCGCCGTCAACGGCGTGCGCGTTCTCATCCCGATTCACCCGGGCTTCGGCGGAACGCCGCGGCCGGACTGGTTGACCGGCATCCCCCGGCTGGCCGCCCTCTACCTCCGTCTGCTAGAGGATCTTGGCCTGGAAGACGTGACAGTAATCGGCAACTCCATCGGAGGGTGGATCACCGCCGAGATCGCGCTGCTGCAGTCGCCGCGCGTCAGCGGGATCGTGCTCATCGACGCGGTCGGGCTGGACGTGCCGGGCCACCCGGTCGCGGACTTCTTCGCCATGACCATGGACGAGGTGTTTACCCGCACGTTTCACGACCCGGCGCCGTTCCGGTTCGACCCCACGACGCTGCCGCCCGAGGCGCAAGCCGTCGCCGCGGGCAACCGTGCTGCCCTCGCCGCCTACGCCGGCGCATCGATGAGCGACCCGACTCTGGCCGGCCGCCTCGCCGACCTCGAGATTCCGACGCTCGTGCTGTGGGGCGACAGCGACCGGATCGCTGACCCCGACTACGGCCGCGCCTACGCGAGCGCCATTCCGCTGGCGAAGTTCCAGCTCCTGACCGACACCGGCCACGCGCCGCAGCAGGAGACTCCCGACCAGGTTCTCCGCGCGATCTGGGACAGCGGTATTCCCAGCGGTCCAGCCACCCAGTGACGCTCGCAGACCGCCTGCCTCCGATCGCTCACGAGCCGGTCAGTGCTCGAGCGCGGCATCGAGGTTACCGATCACGCCAAGCTGGGTGAGGATGACCGATCCTTCGGGGTAGCAGTCGAAGCGCTTGATCTTGCCGTCGGCCAGTTCGAAGACGTCGCAGCACGGGGCGTCCATCCGCTTGCCGGTCGGTGGCAGCGTCCCGAAAGGCAGGTGCAGCGGGCCGAGGTGCGTTCCCTGCAGGGCCAGCTGGACCACCACGATGTTGCCGCTGACGTAGAGCTGGTGCAGCTCGCGGTGCATGTCCGGGAACGCCCGTGCGTAGTTCTCGACCTGCTCGGGGAGCCCGTCGGGGCCGCTCCAGGTGACGCCGATGGACTCGTCGGTGAACGTGCCGTCGTCAGTAAAGGCCGCGACCCATCCCTCGAGGTCCTTGTTCTCGGCGATTTTGTAGGCCTGCCGGACGACTTGCTCGTTGTCCAGTGTCATGTCGTTCTCCTTAACTGCGCGATCGGAACGAACTCAGGCTTACGGCCAGGCCCGTGATTGGTCATCACCGGAAATTGGTGATTCGCACCGGCCCGCGTGACGGCGCAATCCGAGGTGACCGCGAAAGCGGCCAGGAACCAGCACATTCACGCCTGTCCGTGGTCGATCGGGTCCGCGGTGCTCTGGTCGCGCGAATCACCTTGATCCGGTGATGTCTGTTCACCTGCCTGGCGGCAAGCCTGGCATTGGCCCGCCTCCCGGCGGGAAATTTCAGCACTGGTTCGACATAGGCGAGCCCGCCTGGGGGTGCGGCCAGACCAACCTAAGCGTGATATGCCGATCCGGTGATGCCGTTGGTGTCGCCCAGTTCCTGGCCAGCGGCCATCGCTGTTCGTCGCCGGTCAAGCGATCCTCGCCAACGGCGGCCCGGGTAACTGACCCGCCCGATCATCCAACGGAGGAACCAAATGCGAGCAGCAGTAATTCGCCGATCCGGCGCCGCGCCAGCCGTTGACCAGTTCACTGATCCGCAGCCCGGCCAGGGCCTGTCGGTGGGCACCTTGGTCGCGGCCGCCTTGAATCCGCTGGATGTCGCGATCGTGAACGGCCAGTTCCCGCTTCGCCGGCTGCAGCCCCCCTACA
>DASZJG010000085.1:0-23286 GCA_035948315.1 Pseudonocardiaceae bacterium
GACGAGGAGGGAGAGGTCGGGGGTGGTGTGGCCGCGGTCGATGCTGGCGCGGTGGATGGCGTCGAGTTGGTCGGCGAGGACGGATTTGGTGTCGTAGAGGAGTCGTCCGACCAAAGTGGACTTTCCGTCGTCGACACTGCCGGCGGTGGCGAGTCGCAGTAGGTCATCCATCAGAAGTAGCCCTCCCGTTTGCGATCTTCCATGGCCGCTTCGGAGATCCGGTCGTCCGCGCGGGTCGCACCGCGTTCGGTGAGACGGCTGGCCGCGACCTCCTCGATGATGTCCGCGACGGTGTCGGCCTCAGAGAAGACCGCGCCGGTGCACGAGCCGTCGCCGACCGTGCGGTAGCGAACGGTCAGCTCCCGCACCACCTCGCCCGTGCGCGGCCCGCCCCACGGGCCAGCCGTGAGCAGCATCCCGCCGCGTTCGTAGACCGGACGGCGGTGCGCGAAGTACAGCGCGGGCAGGTCGATCCGCTCCCGTTCGATGTAGCGCCACACGTCCAGCTCGGTCCAGTTCGACAGCGGGAAGACCCGGACGTGCTCACCTGCCTTGTGCCGGCCGTTGTAGAGGTTCCACAGTTCCGGGCGCTGCCGGCGCGGATCCCACTGGCCGAAGGCGTTGCGCAGGCTGAAGATGCGCTCCTTGGCGCGGGCGCGTTCCTCGTCGCGCCTGCCACCGCCGAACACCGCGTCGAACCGGTGTTCGTTGATGGTGTCCAGCAGGGGCACGGTTTGCAGCGGGTTGCGGGTGCCGTCGGGACGCTCGGCGAGGCGACCATCGTCGATCCAGTCTTGAACGTTAGCCACAATCAGGCGGAGATTGTGTTGTTCCACCATGCGGTCGCGGAACTCGATGACCTCGTCGAAGTTGTGGCCGGTGTCCACGTGCAGCAGCGGGAACGGCACCGGGGCCGGCCAGAACGCCTTGATCGCCAGGTGCAGCAGGAGGGTCGAGTCCTTGCCGCCGGAGAACAGGATCACCGGACGGTCGAACTCACCCGCCACCTCGCGAAAGATGTGCACTGCTTCGGATTCGAGGGCGGCCTGCTGGTCGGCGCCCGTATCTCTGGTAATGGTCACTGGGCTGCCTTTCAGCCGTGTAATCCACACTCGGTCTTGCGTTGTCCGGCCCAACGGCCGGAACGGGCGTCCGCACCGGGCAAAGGCTTCGCTGTGCATGGTGCACAGCCAATCGACGGATAACCGGCCGAGACCAGTGGATTGACCAGGATGTCGTGCTCGATGACGTATTCGTCGAACTGCTCGTCGGACCAGGCCGCGATCGGATTGATCTTGATCAACCCGTAGTTCCGATCCCAGCTGATAGTCGGCACCCCGGCCCGACCGGAACTGTCCGACCTACGCATACCGGTGACCCAGACGTAGTAGTCGGCGAGGATGCGCCGCAGCGGCAGGATCTTGCGCAGCCGACAGCAGCGGTCAGGGTCGGTTTGGTGCAGGAGGCCGTAGGTGTCTTCCTGTTCGGCGACGGACAGCTCCGGGGTGGCGTTGAGAATGCGAACGTCCGGATAAGTGGCGGCAATGGCGTCGCGGGTGCCGATCGTTTCCGCGAAGTGGTAGCCGGTGTCCAGGAAAACCACTGGTACGTCGGGTTTCACCGCGGCGGCGAGGTCGATCAGCACCGCGTCCTGCATGCTCGATGCCACCACCCACTTGTCCGGGAACAGGGCTGTCGTCCAGGCCAGGATGGTGGCCGCGTCGGCGTCGGCGAATTCCTCCGCCGCGTTCTCGGCGATCGTTTGCAGGACAATTGTCTTGGTGCGCATGTCCATCAGCTCCTCACACCGGCGGGGGATGATTCGCTGATCCGCCTCGCCGCGGAGAGCGGATGCGAGGTGGGTCAATGGTTGGCGGGGCGAGGTTCGCGGCGAGCGTTCAGGACCGCTGCGCGTACCTGCGCAAACTCAGGAGCCGGAGCGCGATCACGACGGGGAAGGGTCGCAATCATTAAGAACCTTTCCTAACAAACCCAGGACATTGCTACTCGTCCCTGACGTGGGTGTCAAGAGAAGTGGGCTGAACGGCTGATACCGGACGTTGTGCGATCGATTGCGCGGCTGACCTTGGCCTGACCAGCAGCGTATGTGATCAAGTCACCTTGTGAAGAATCCGCTGACCAGTGCAAACGGAACGCACAACTGTCAACGGTTGATCCGTCTGTCATCGACATGATTGACAGTGCGCTAGCGCGGGGCTACGTTCTGGCAAACGTAAAGAAGGTTTCCTAATGAACCCTGCGCCAACCCGCGCGTCTCAGGAGCGCGTCGGGCGGGTGGTCCTTCGGTCATCGCACATGCAGGTCATCGAAGCAGAGACGGGAACCACATCATGCGTATTCTTGTGCTGGGCGGCGACGGATTCTGTGGCTGGCCCACCTCATTGCACCTGTCCGATCGCGGCCACGAGGTCACGATCGTCGACAACCTCAGCCGTCGGATGATCGACCTCGATCTCGAAGTGGAATCGCTGACCCCGATCCGGCCGATCGGCGAGCGAATCAAGGTCTGGCAACAGGTTTCCGGTCAACGTCTCGGTTTCGTCAATCTCGATCTGGCTACCGAGTACGAGCGGTTCGTCGGCGTCCTCCGCTCGCTGCGGCCGGACGCGATCGTGCACTTCGCCGAACAGCGCGCCGCGCCGTACTCGATGCGTTCCACCACCGCCAAGAGATACACGGTGGACAACAATGTCCGCGCAACGCACAACGTGCTCGCCGGACTCGTCGAAACCGGCCTGGACGCCGCGCTCGTGCACCTGGGCACGATGGGCGTCTACGGCTACGGCTGGTCCGGCTCCGCGCCGATCCCCGAGGGCTACCTGACGGTCAAGGTGCCCACCCCGGACGGCGACATCGAGCGGGAGATCCTGCACCCGGCCAACCCCGGCTCGGTCTACCACCTGACCAAAACGCTGGACCAGCTGATGTTCGCGTTCTACGCGCGCAACGACCAGATCCGCATCACCGACCTGCACCAGGGCATCGTCTGGGGCACCCAGACCCCGCAGACCTCGCGCGACGAACGGCTGGTCAACCGGTTCGACTACGACGGCGACTACGGCACCGTGCTCAACCGCTTCCTCATGCAGGCCGCCATCGGCCATCCGCTGACCGTGCACGGCAGTGGCGGCCAGACCAGGGCGTTCATCCACATCACCGACACGGTGCGGTGCATCGAGATCGCGCTGGCGAACCCGCCCGCCGGCCCGAAACCCATGGTGTTCAACCAGATCACCGAAACGCATCGGGTGCGCGACCTGGCCAAGCTGGTCGCCGAGCTGACCGGCGTCGAGGTCGCCAACCTGCCCAACCCGAGGCGGGAGGCCGACGAGAACGAACTCAACGTGCGCAACGACAACTTCCTCGCGCTCGGCCTGCGCCCGACCACGCTGTCGGAGGGCCTGCTCGCCGAATGCTCGGACATCGCCCAGCGCTACCGCGACCGGGTCGACCCGACCAAGATCATCGCGCGCTCGGTGTGGCGCGCCGGCATGGCGACCTCGCCCGACCTGGTCGGCGAACTGCCCGCCAGGTGAGGCGAATCGCGGGCCGCGACCGGCGCACCGGCGCCGGTCGCCGGGCCCGCCTGTCTGCCCATTGAACAGGCCGTTCCTCTTATCCGTAAGGCTCTTATCCGTAAGGAAGGCCGCGATGGCAACTCAGGACCGCGTCCGTGGGATGAACGCGGCGTTCACCACCGGCCAGGCCGGGGTCGGCGAGATGACACCGGCCAAGGTGCCGCTGCGCCCGACGAGGTTGATCGTGGCGGTGCTCGTCGCCGCGGTCGCCGTCGGGCTCAGCGTGCTGACCTACCGCGCGGTGGCGGCCCAGCCGTCGAGCTTCAGCGGTCAGGTGACGCCCGCCCACACCTACTACCTCAACTTCGTCCGTGACGGCGTGATCAAGTCGACGGACGTCCGCGCCGGCCAACAGGTCAAGGCCGGTCAGCTGCTGGCCAGCCAGGACAGCACCATCGACAAGGCGAACCTGACCGCGGCGCAGGCCGAAGTCACCGCGGACACCGCCGAACTGACCGACGATCAGGCCCCGCCCGCGAACAGCCAGCAGCAGAGCCGCGATCAGCAGAACCTGACCAAGGCGCAGCAGGCGGTCGCGAGCGCGCAGGCGTCGCTGACGCTGGCCCAGAACAGCGGCCAGAACTCGGTGACCGCGCAGAGTGCGGTGGTCGCCGGCCGGCAGAGCGTGCTCGACGCGGACACCGCGCGCTACAACGGTTCCTGCACCGGATCGGTCAACGCCCCCGCCGCCTCGACAACCCCGACCACCCCGGCGGGCAACGGCAATTCGGCGGCGTGCGCGGCGTTGCAGGCGCAGCTCGTGAAGGACCAGGCCGACCTGAACACTGCCCAGGCGCAGCTGGCGTCCATCCAGTCGCAGGCACGGGCCGAGCAGCAGCGGGACGGCAGTCAGCTGGCCGCGAGCCAGGCGACGTTGCAGGCCGCGCAGAGCCAGGCCGGCGGCGCGACCACCACCCCGGTGCCACCGGGCACGATCGCGCAGATCCAGTCCGATCTGGCCGTCGCCCAGTCCCGGGTGGTCACCGACACCCAGCAGTTGCAACAGGATTCGATCGTCGCTCCGTGCGACGGGGTCGTCGCGGACACCGCGGGCTCGGTCGGCGACGTGGTGGGCGCCAGCGGCGTGCACGGTTACAGCGGCCCCGCCGCCGAGTCCGGAACGCTCAATTCCCAGCAGAGTTCCGGTTTCCAGCTGTTCGTCCAGCCGACGCCGACCGGCGGCGGTTCGACGCAGAGCCCGGCCTACGCGCCGGTGATCACGCTGTACTCGGGCCCGATGGCGGTGGTCGCTCAACTGCCGGAGGTGAACATGGGCAGCACGCACGTCGGCGAGTCGGCGACGCTGAACATCGCCGCGATCGGGCAGAGCCTGGCCGGGCACGTCAGCCAGGTGATGCTGGATCCGGCGCGGGTGCCGGGCGCGACCTACTACGACGTGGTGATCGACATGAACACCGAGCCGAGCGGCCTCTACGCCGGCATGACCGTGACCGTCACCCTGAACTGAGGGCGGAATGTTCCAGACGCAGGGGCTGCTACTGCTGATCCTCGACGCGGCGGTGCTCGGCTATCTGATTCTGTCGCCGCTGTCGCGCCGGTTCGACGACTCCGACAAGGGCGGCGGCAGCATCGTCAGGCTGCCGCCGTTCCGCAGGCCGTCGGTGCCCCGAGTCACCTGCTTCTTCGTCCTGGTCACGGTGGTCAACACCTACGTCGCACTGCTCAAGGGCGCGCCGCTGGCCAAGTCCTACCGGTCCCTGGTGGCCGCCGTGCTCAGGACGCTGGTCGCCGATCCGATCCAGGCGACCTACTACGCGTCGAAGCTGGTACCGCTGGTGCCGGCGACCATGGTCAGTTTCATGGCGGTGATGGCGATCGTCCTGCCCGGAACGCTCGGCCGCCGGCTGATGATCTTCGCGCACGGACTGCTGTTCCTCGCGGTGTCGGTGATCTCGACGTGCTTCCTGGCGGTCGTCGCGATCGCGTTGCACGCGTCCTTCGGGCCGCTGCCGCTGATCGATGTGCTGCTCCAGGAGTCCCTGGCCTACCTGGTGGTGTTCCGGTTCGCGTTCACCAGTTTCCAGTACCCGAGGGTCACCCAGGTGCCCTCGCTGGGTCGCAGGCGCTGGCAGGCGCACGTGATCATGATCTGCTGTCTGGTCGGCGCGATCTGCCTGACCGGGATGCTGGCCGCGTGGCTGGTTCCGTTGGCGGGTGGGCAGTTGCTGATCGCCTTCCTGATCCTGCGCTCGCTGCGCGCCGGCATCCTGGACTGGCTCTACGTGCTGCTCGGCCTGGTCCGGCTCGGCGGACCCCGACCGCCGAAACCGGGCGCCGAGCGGCCGCCGCTGGAGGTGATCATCCCGGCGTTCAACGAGTCCGTCGTGATCGAACGGACCCTGCGGTCCATCGACCGGGCGGCCGGCCGCTACGGCGGCTCGGTCCGGGTCATCCTGTGCGACGACGGGTCGACCGACGGCACCAGGGACCTGGCCGAGGCGACCATGGCCGAGTTCCGGTTCGCCTTCGGGGAGGTGATCCAGGGCCGGCACGCGGGCAAGGCGATCGCGCTGAACCTGGCGCTCGCCCAGTGCACCGCCGACTACGTCTACCGGATCGACGCCGACTGTGCGCTCGACCCGAACGCGTTCGTCTACTCGATGGCGCAGTTCCTCGCCTATCCCGATGTTGGCCTGGTCGGCGCGTTCGTCATGCCCAAGGAGCCCTACGGCACCTGGATCGACCGGATGCGCGCGCTGGAGATGATCTTCAGCTTCGGCTTCGCGCGGGTGATGCTCGCCGAGGTCGACGCGGTGCCGTGCATTCCGGGCACGTTCTGCGCGTTCCGCAGGCTGCCCGCGCTGGAGGTCGGCGGTTTCATCGACGGCACCCTCGGCGAGGACGTGTTCTTCACCTGCGAACTCGCTCGGCTGGGCTACCGCGCCGCGGTCGATCCCCGGGTCATCTCCTACGAGGATGTGCCGACCTCTCTGAAGCAGCTTCGCGTGCAGCGCTTCCGCTGGTCCAAGGGCGGCATCATGAGCTTCGCCGCGTTCACGCCGTTCGGCGCCTGCGGTGCGCCGAGCCCGAGGAACTGGTTCAAGATGCCGATGGGCGCCGGCAAGGGCCTGCTGAAACCCTTCGGTACCACCATGATGCTGCTGACCCTGGAGTACTCGATCCTCGATCCGGCCGTGCAGCACAGCGTGCTGCGCTTCCTGTTGCTGCTGGTCGCCACACAGATTCCGGCGATCATTCCCCGGCTGATCGTGATGGCCTACTACCGGCGGCTCGCGCTGCTGCCGTGGGTGGTCACCTGGTTCCCGTTCTCGCTGTTCAAACGGTTCTTCATGATCGAGGCAGTGCTGTCCTTCGGCATGCGGCCGGTCAAGCCGCCCTTCGCGCTGCGGCCCGCCGCCACCACCAGTTGAGAGAGACGATCGGCGATGAAGATGCTCCGCGTGGCGCTGCTGACCGTGATCGCGATCGCGGTGATCGGCTGCTCGTCAGCCGTGCCCCCCGTCGCCGCGACCGCGCCCGCGCCGGCGGCGAGCAGCGCGGCCACCTGGATCTTCACCAAGCAGGCGCTGGACTCGGTCACCGCGAACCCGCAGGCCCGCGCGCGACTGGACGGCGCACACGTCTACGAGATCCTGAAGGCGAAACAGCGGCCGAGCACCACCGTCCCGGTGCTGCCGACGGTCTCGTTCAAGAGCTTCGCGACCCTCAAGGACACGCTGGACCGCGGCCGGTTGCCGCGCGGCACCCGGGCGATCATCTACGACGCGGAGCACTGGGACCAGACGCCCGTCGACGAGCAGCGGGACCCGGCGAGCTTCTATCCGCAGGCGGCGGCCATCGCCCACGCGCACGGCCTGATCTTCATCGCGACGCCGGCCATGGATCTGACGAACGTGGACGGGAGGTCGGCCGATCCGGCCGCGACGTTCCTGAGCGAGAACATCGACGCGAGCGCGGCCAGGGACGCGGACGTGTTGGACATCCAGGCGCAGAGCCTGGAACGCGACTCGTCCGCCTACCGGGACTTCGTCGGCAGGGCCGCGCGGCAGGCCCGCGCGGCGAACCCGGCGGTGACCGTGCTGGCCGGGCTGTCCACCAATCCGCCCGGCTCGGCGGTCACGCCCGGCATGCTGGTCACCGACATCACCGCGGTCGCGGCCAGCACCGCGGGCTTCTGGATGAACATTCCCGACCTCGGTCCGGACTGCACCGACTGCTCCCGGTCTCGACCCGAGGTAGCGGTCGGTGCACTCACGGACCAGCGGCTGGCCACCCTCGCCAACCTGTTCACCCGGTGAAGCCGAGGCTCTTCAGCGCGCAGATCATCCTGCGGACCTGGTCGGTGTAGGAGCCGACGTTCAACCAGAAGCCGTTGGCGAAGTTGGCGACGCCCTGCGCGGCCGCGGTGAGCTGGGCGCAGGTCGCGCCGCCGCCACTCGTGCCCGACGAGCTCTGTCCGAGACCGGTCAGGACGGTGATGCCGGCGGCGTTCGCCTTCGTCGCTTCTTTCCACACCTTGTAGCTGATGTCGTGGTAACTGGTCGCGTCGAGTTCGAGCTGCTGCGACTGGTATTCGAACAGGTCGCCGGATTGCAGATATTGGGTCGCCGACGCGAGGTTGTGTCGAATGAACGCGCTGTAGTCGTGGCCGCCGTCGGTGTTGTCGAGCGGATACTGCGGCGCGCTGTTCGGATAGGCTGGATTGGGATCACGGTTGCACAGATCATTGCCCGGCGTGAGTATCACCCGAAGGCCGTGCTGGTGCGCGGTAGCGCAGAATTCCTGTGCATAACTGACATTGACATTCGCGTTGTACAGGAATGCGCCCTGCTCGATGTCGGGCGTGAATGTCCAGGCTTCCGGATCGTACTGAACGGCCTGCACCCAACTGGGCAGTCCGGCCGCGATCGCGTCGAGGAGTCCGGTCGAACCGTTCTGGTACGCCTCGAACTTCAGCACCGCGACGCCCTGGTAGCCGGCCGGTACCGGGGAGGTCTGGAAGTCACCGCCGGCATAACGGACGGTGAACCAGGTGCTGCCCTGGTTGAAGGCGGCCCGGCACACTTTCGGGCTGCCCGCGAGAGTGGGATTGTTCAGGTTGGCGAACGCGTCTTTCGCCAATAGCCAGGTTTGCGTTGTGGCTGCCGATCCCGCGGCCGCCGACGCGGATTGGACCATCGCGCTTCCGGCAAGCGCGGAACCCATCAGAGCTCCGCTTCCGCGCAGGAAAACTCGCCGATTGACCACCATTCGACTGGCTCCTCCGATTGGTTGAGAACACGTATGTAAATGTCCCTTACGGATTATTCAATAAATGGCTCGGAATCGCAAGGATGGCCTGTTTCGGCGTTTGGCGGTAGAGTGTTCAACCATCCGGCGGTCCGGGCGGGACAGAGGTCGACAAACCCGACTTTCGTAGCCATGACAGCACGCCGTCCTGCTGATATGAATTCGCCCGCCGCCGAACGTGTTTCTCGTCGCCAGCGCGCAGTTCGGACCCGGCGCGAATACCTACTTTCGGCGGGAGTCGCGTCAACGGGGATCGCAGAACACTGACCGTGCTTCGGGCGCCAGCCGCGAGCTGGCCCCTGGGGACCTTCCACGGACAGGAGAACCCGAATGCGGATCAGTCCACGGATCAACAGATCGGCCCTTGCCGCGACCTGCTTAGCCGGCGCGCTGTTCGCCGGGGGCGCGGTCGCCGCCCAGGCGGCACCGGGCGAGGTGGTCCTGCCCGGCTCGGTCGCCGACGCGGTGACCTCGGCAGGCCCGGCGGTCGGCGCGGTGCCGGCCACGCAGAATCTCACCGTTCAGTTGTGGCTCAACGGAAACCAGGCCGGTGCGACGAGCTTCGCCGACTCGGTCAGCAACCCGAAGAGCAAGACCTACCACCAGTACCTCAGCCCGAGCGCCTGGACCGCGAAATACGGCGCCAACGCCGCGAGCGCGAGCGCGGTCCAGTCGTGGCTGACCCAGCAGGGTTTCACCCACATCACGTTGGACCCGCAGCGCGCCTACCTGCGCGCCACCGCGCCCGCCTCCACCGTGCAGAACGCCTTCCACGTGCAGATGAAGACGTTCAAGGTGGCCGGCCAGGCCGCACCGGTGATGTCCAACGACCGCGCCATCACGCTGCCCGCGTCGATCGCCGGTGACGTGCTCGGCATCAGCGGCCTGAACAGCACCCAGGCCAAGACCGAACTGGCCGAGCCGAACCGGCCGACCGCCGCGCAGGCGGCGGCCGAGGCCGACAACTGCTCGAACTACTACGGCCAGAACACGCAGAGCGGCCTGCCTGCCTACCGCGGTGTCACCACCTTCCCCACCCACGTCTGCGGCTACAACGGCACCCAGCTGCGCGCCGCGTACGGCATGAACAGCACCAACACCGGTAAGGGCGTCACCGTCGCCTACATCGAGGTCGGCACGCCGTACAAGATGTTCCAGACGCTGACCACCTGGGCGGCCGCCAGCGGTCTGCCGGCGCCCCGCTCGGCCAACTACTCCGAGCTGGCCATCGGCTCCGGCAACGCCTGCGGCAACGCCTTCGACATCGAGGAGCAGCTGGACATCGAGGCCAGCTACGCGATGGCGCCCGACCAGCACCAGCTGCTCGTCGGCGGGGACAGCTGCGACAGCCAGCTCGGCGGCGCGCAGAGCCTGTTCGACGCGGACAACGCGGTGCTCGACGGCAACGGCAACTTCCCGCTCGCGTCGGCCACCTCGAACTCCTGGGAACTGGGTCCGGAGAGCATCCCGGCCGAACTGATCAACATCATGCACTCGATCCTGCTGCGCGCGGCGGGCGAGGGCGTCGGCATGTACTACTCCTCCGGTGACGGCCCCGGCATCCTGGTCCCGTCCTCCGACCCGTACGCGACCGCCGTCGGTGGCACCAGCCTCGGCCTCGACCAGACCAACAAGCGGCTGTTCGAAACCGGCTGGTCCAACGACGTGCTCGGCAACAACGGCGACGGCACCTACACCAACTTCGGCGTGGTGACCGCGGCCGGTGGCGGCACCAGTCTGCTGTGGAACCAGCCGAACTACCAGAAGGGCGTCGTGCCCAGCTCGATGAGCCAGCCTCCCGCCGGCAACCGCGGCGGCGCGGTGCGGGCCGTGCCGGACGTGAGCGCGCTCGCCGACCTGACCACCGGCATCGGCGAGTCCGTCACCGAGCCCGGCCAGAACGGCGGTCCGGACACCTTCTCGACCTTCCCGGAGGGTGGCACCAGCCTCGCCGCTCCGCTGGTCGCGGGTGTGGTGGCCGCGGCGGACCAGGGTCGGTCGGCGAGCTTCGGGTTCCTCAACCCGGCGCTGTACTCGCTGGCCGGCAGCAAGGCGCTGAACGACGCGCTGCCGGTCACCGCCTCATCGCCGGCTGCCGATCAGGGCGTCTACTGCGCGAACCTGGCCTGCATCGGCGCGCCGTCCTCGGTGTGGACCTTCGACGACGAGGACCCGGCCAGCACCAACCAGGTCACGGCCAAGGGCTACGACACCATGACCGGCGTCGGCACCCCGAACGGTCAGAACTTCGTGAACGCACTGCGCAAGCACTGACCAACCGAATTACCCCTCCCGCGGCGGCACCGGTTCACCCGAACCGGTGCCGTTCGCGGCTACTGGCCGAACCTTCGCTGCAACGCGTGCACGAGCGTGGGCGCGGCGCCGTAGAAGCGGGCCGGGAAGCGCAGCCAGGCCGGGGCGAACACCTCGGCGCGGTTGCGCCGCACCGCGTCCACCAGTGCCTTGGCCACGTCCTGCGCGGGGATCGCCCTGAGCTGCGCCTCGTCGTAGGTCCGGCCGTTGCGCGCGAAGAACGGCGTGGCCACCACGCCCGGCACGACGACCGAAACGCCGATGCCCTGCTTCGCGACCGCGAGCCGCACGCTGCTGGCAAACGTGCGCAACCCGGCCTTGGTGCCCGCGTACACGGCCTCGTCGGCCACGCCCATGCTGCCCGCGATCGAGGACACGAACACCAGATGCCCCTTGCCGCGCGCCAGCATGGCCGGCAGCAGCAGCCTGGTCAGTCGCATGTGGACGGCGAGGTTCACCTCGACCAGTTCGTCCAGTGTGGACATCGGCATGGTGTCGAGTGCGCCCGCCCAGCCGAGGCCCGCGTTGCACACCAACAGGTCCACCTCGCCAGCCCAGTCCGCGAGCGTGCGCGCGGCATCCGGCGCGCCCAGCTCGACCGGCAGCGCCGAGCCGCCGGTCTCCTGCGCCAGCGCCGCCAGCGCGGTCGCGTCCCGGCCGGTGAGCAGCGGTCGCGCGCCGGCCCGCGCGAGCAGTCGCGCGGTAGCGCCGCCGATGCCCGAGGACGCCCCGGTGATCAGCGCCCGCGCCCCGCTCAGCTTCACTGCGGTGCCACCTCTCCGGTCGGCGCCGGCACCGATGCGGTCGGCGAGTCGTTGGCCAGCAACCACACCCCGACGATCAACCCGAGCAGCGCGAACACCTGCCCGATCACCGGACCCGGCCCCGGTTGCAGCGCCTCGTCCAGCCACAGCACGCCGACCCCGATGCTGACCAGCGGATCGGTCACCGTGATGATCGCCAGCGCGGGCGCCATGTTCTTCGTCGCCTGGAAGGAGTTCTGGTTCAACAGGAAACCGGTCGGCCCGAGCACGAGCATCGCGTAGACCGGCCAGTGCTCCAACACGCTCAACAGCCCGTGCGCGGTCAGCTGACCCAGCGCCAGTTTGGCCAGCCCGGCGCTCACCCCGAACAGCACACCAGCACCGACCGCCAGCGCGAACGCGCGCGGATCGCCCGGATACCGCGACGCGATCGCGAGACACAGCAGCAGGATCACGCCCAGCCCGATCGCCAGCGGCAACGCGGATCCCAGGCTCAGGTCCGACACGCCACCGGAGGGCCTGGCCAGCACCGAGAACACGGCCAGCCCGGCCCCGCACAGGCTCGCGCCCAACACCACCCGACCCGAGGGCAGCCTGCGTCCGAGCATCGCCCGGATCAGCACCGCGAACAGCAACCCGCTGACCAGCAGCGGCTCGATCAGCACCAGCGGACCGTTGCTCAGCGCGAGCAGTTGGAGCCCGGTGCCGGACAGGTTGGCCAGCAGCGAACCCAGCCAGATCGGCTGCCTCGCCAGGTCGAGCAGCAGCGCCGGGCGCAGCGCCTTGCGCTGCTTGACCCGGGTGTTCGCCAGGTGTTGCAGCGAACCGGTGAACCCGAAACTGACCGCGCTGCCCAACGCCGCCGGAATCGCGATCCAGAGATTCTCTAGTTCGTTCACGGCGCGACCTCGCTGGCGCTCGGCCACTCCGTGAACGCTCCCTGTGTCCTTCGGTTCGCTCCGCTCACAACTGTTTGAACGCCGCACGAGTAGCATCGGCGAGTGCGTCCACAGTGGACGACGTGGCGCTGTCGCCGGTGAAGCAGTAGGTCAGATGGTTCGCCCAGGTCATCACGCCGACCGACAGCCGGACCCCGGGTGCCAGCGCCAGTACCGGGTAGACGATCGCGACCCGCGAACCGTGCAGGATCACCGGCGAGCGCGCGCCGGGCAGCACCGAGGCGATCAGGTTGAACCAGGTCGAGCGGTACACCAGCTTGGCGAGCCGGCGATGCAGGAACGGCGGCAGCTGGCCGAGGGTCCACACGACCGCGTGCGCGGCATGCGGCGCGCTCGAATCGACCTGGTCCTGGGTGACCTGCTTGGTCAGCTCGATCCGCCGCTCCAGCGACATCGGACCGATCGGCAGGTCCACCGAGGCCGCGCCGGTGTGGTTGCCCGCGCTGCGATAGGTGGCCGTGCTGCGCGTGGAACGCGGCATCATCACCCGCACGGTGTCTCGGGTGGTCGCGTCCGGCAGCACCTGGTGCAGCGACTCGACCAGCAACGCGGTCGCCAGGTCGGTGGTGCGCACCTTGAGCGCCCGCGCGGCGACCCGGATCTCGTCCAGCGGCAGGTCCACCAGGGCGTGGTGCCGTGCCGCGCTGGCCACCGGTCCGTCAAGGGACAGCCTGGGCGCCCGGCCCGCGCCCGCCAGCGCGGCCAGCCCGGTCACCAGATCCTTGACCCCGTTCAGCCGCTGCTTGACCGTCGGCCGGTCCTGCGGCTTCGCCGGTTTCGGGTCGGCGATGAAGGTCTGGCCCCTGGTCCGGCCGACCAGCGCGCCGGTCACCGCGATCCCGTCGGACGCCGCGTGGTGCAGCTTCACCAGGAACGCGCTGCGTCCGCCGTCGAGGCCCAGCACCAGCTGCGCCCGCCCGGTCTCCCGCCGCTCGTCCAGCGGCACCGAGAAGAACGCGTCCATGGCGCCGTCCAGATCGGCAGGCGTGTCCGGGTCGCGCACGTCCACCACGTCGAGGAGGGCCGCCGGGTCGACCGTCGGGTCCGGCTGGAAGGCGGGGTGGCGCAGCGCGTTGCCGCGGATGATCCGGCCCTTCAGCCCGGGGGAGGCGTCGAACAGGTCGACCGCGTCCGCGAACGTGGGCGGACTGCCGTCCTCCTTCGGGTCCAGCACCAGCACCGCGCCCAGCTGCTGCGGCACCTCGGCGGTCTGCACGTGTACGAACAGCGCGTCCTCCGGCCGCAGCCGCTCCGGCTTCGCCACCTCGTTCTGTTCGGCGGCCTTGAACAGCGCCGTGAGGCTGTCGTCCAGGGTGCGGGCGGCGGTGTGCGCGAGCGCGGCCCGTTCGAGCGCGGCCAGGTGGTCCGGCTCGTGGATCAGCCGGTGCACGGCGTCTGCCAGCGAGCGGGTGTCCTGGCAGACCTCGGCGAGGCCGGCCTCGGCCATCAGCACGGCGTTGGCGCGGCCGTGCGCGGCGATCGGCTGGTACATCAGGATCGGCCGACCGCAGGCCAGCGCCTCCAGCGAGGTCGCGCCGCCCGCGTTGGTCACCACCACGTCGCTGGCCAGCGTCAGCGCCGGCATGTCGTCGGTCCAGCCCAGCGGGCGCAGCCGGCCACCGTGGTCGCCGCCGGCCAGCAGTCGCTCGCGCAGCTGCTTGTTCTTGGCGCAGGCGACCACGACGGTGATGTCCGGGTCGGCGTCGAGCAGCGCCTTCGCGGCCGACTCGACGCTGCCGAAGCCGAACACGCCGCAGGAGACCAGCGCGACGAAGCCGTCGTCGGGCAGGTCGAACTTCTTGCGCGCGGCGCCGCGGTCACCCGGCGCGAACGCGTCCCGCACCGGTGGCGCGGACACCGCGACCGACGAGCCCGGCACCCAGGTCGTCGCCGGTTTCACCGCGACCTCGTGCATGACCAGGTTCAGGTCCAGGTCCGGGTAGACCCAGAACGGGTGCGGCGAGAAGTCGCAGATCCACGCGCCTGCCGGCACGTCCAGCCTGCCGTGCCTGCGCAACCACGCCAGTCCCGCGCTGCCCAGCGGATAGGTCGACATGATCACGTCCGGCCGGAACTTCTCGATCTCCCGGCCCAGCCGCCGACCGGCCCAGTTGCCCACGAACGCCTTGGACGAGTTCGCGAACCAGCGCCACCGGCGGATCGAGGAGTAGAAGAACTCGTAGAGCCACGGCGTGCGCTCGACGTTGGTGACATAGATGCCGCGGAACGCCGGGCCGACCCCGCGCCCCATCACGTCCAGCGTGTCCAGCCAGCGCACCTCGACCTCGGGCCAACGGGCCCGCGCGGCCTGCTCCAGCGCGCGTCCGGCCGAATTGTGCCCCTCGCCCATGTCCGCGGACACGATCAGTACCCGAGTCGGTCGATCACTCACCCTGGGTGTCCCTTCCGACCAGCACCAGATGCGGCAACCTGCAGATACCTGCAACGTACAGCTTGTCGGCTGACGCGAGTTGAAGCGAGGTGAAACTGCGCGTGCCGACCATCCCGGCCAGATCATCGCGGCAGGCCGCACGGGGGTCGAGCAGACGCGCCGTGACCGGCCCGTAGAATCGCAGGACACCCCGACGTCACCTTCGGCGCATCGGGCTTTATGTCATGTTCGTATGAGGAGACCAGGTTGAAGAGCACCGTCGAGCAGCTCAGCCCGACGAGGGTCCGGATCAACGTCGAGGTGCCGTTCGACGAGCTCAAGCCGAGCTTCGACCGCGCATACCGGAAGCTCGCCAAGCAGGTTCGCATCCCAGGGTTTCGGCCAGGAAAGGCCCCGGCGCGTGTGCTGGAGAGCCGTCTCGGCCGAGGCGTCGTGCTCGACGAGGTGGTCAACGAGGCCATTCCGGCGAAGTACATGGAGGCCGTGAACGGCGACAACGTGCGCACGCTCGGTCGCCCGGACATCGAGGTCACCAAGATCGACGACGGGCAGACCCTCGAGTTCTCCGCCGAGGTCGACATCCGGCCGGAGTTCACCATCCCCGAGTTCGACGGCATCGCCGTCGAGGTGGACAACCTCGAGATCAACGAGGACGAGGTGCAGACCCAGCTCGACGAGCTGCGCGCCCGCTTCGGCACGTTGACCAGCGTCGAGCGGCCCGCCGAGAACGGTGACTTCGTCTCCGTCGACCTGTCCGCGAGCGTGGACGGCGAAGAGGTCGAGGACGCGGCCACCACCGGCCTGTCCTACGAGATCGGCTCCGGCCAGCTCATCGACGGCATCGACGACGCCCTGATCGGCCTGTCCGCGGGCGAGACCAAGACCTTCACCACCACGCTGGTGGCCGGCGAGTACGCCGACCGCGAAGCCGAGGTGGAGGTGACCGCGCAGTCGGTCAAGCACCGCGAGCTGCCCGAGGCCGACGACGAGTTCGCCCAGCTGGCCAGCGAGTTCGACACCCTCGACGAGCTGCGCGCCGACCTGCGCGAGCGGCTGAGCCGGGTGAAGAAGATGGAGCAGGCCGTGCAGGCCCGCGACAAGGTGCTCGACGCGCTGCTGGACGCCACCGAGGTGCCGCTGCCCGCAAGTGTCGTCGACGGGGAGATCGAGACCCGCAAGCACGACGCGATCCACTCCTTCGACCACGACGAGGCCAAGTTCGGCGAGTGGCTGGAGACCCAGGGCGAGTCGCTGGAGAAGTTCGACGCCGACCTGCGCGAGGCTGCCGAGAAGGCGGTCAAGACCCAGCTCGTGCTCGACTCGATCGCCGACGCCGAGAACGTCGGCGTCAACGACGGCGAGCTGACCGAGCGGATCATCTACCAGGCGCAGCGCTTCGGCGTCAGCCCGGACGAGTACGTGCAGCGGGCCCAGCAGTCCGGCCAGCTCGGCGCGATCTTCGCGGACGTGCGGCGCGGCAAGGCGCTGGCCGCGGTCGTGCGCAAGGCCGAGGTCAAGGACGCCGACGGCAACGTGCTCGACCTCGACGAGATGTTCGGCGGCGCCGACGACGGTGCTGACAACGAGGGCGTGCCCGAGGTCGTCGACGCGGTTCTCGACACGCCGGAGGTCGAGGGCGACAAGTCGGAAGAGGCCACCGCGGAGTGACCCGTCCCACACTGCTGGGACGGCGTTGAAGCTCTGAGCGAACGCGGGCGTCGCCGGGACGAATGCGACGCCCGCCTTGGTTAGTGTCGATGAGAGCAAGCAAGTGCAACGAACCCTTGCGGCCCCGGAAAGCGAAACCGGAGCGTCGTGGTGAGAAGGCAGGCAGACGTGACGCAGGACCACTTGCCCCTGATGCGCAGCACCATGGGGCTGAACCTCAACGACTCGGTGTCCGAGCGGCTGCTCGCTGAGCGCATCGTCGTACTCGGTTCCGAGGTCAACGACGAGATCGCCAACCGGATCACCGCCCAGCTGCTGCTCCTGGCCGCGGAGGACGGCGACCAGGACATCCGGCTCTACATCAACTCCCCGGGCGGCTCGGTGACCGCCGGCATGGCGATCTTCGACACGATGGAGCTGATCGAGCCCGACGTGCAGACCTTCGCCATGGGCCTCGCGGCGTCGATGGGCCAGTTCCTGCTGACCGCTGGTGCCCCCGGCAAGCGCTACGCCCTGCCGCACGCCCGCGTCCTGATGCACCAGCCCTCGGCCGGTGTCGGCGGTACCGCCTCCGACATCTCCATCCAGGCCGAGGTCTACAACCGCTGGAAGCAGGAGATGGCCAAGATCACCGCCGAGCGGACCGGCCAGAGCATCGAGAAGGTCACCGCGGACAGTGACCGGGACCGCTGGTTCACCGCAGAGGAAGCGCTCGACTACGGCTTCGTCGACCACATCGCGCAGCGCGCCGGTCAGCCGGCCTGAGCGTCGCAGAACAACTAGGAGCCTGTCGTGAGTGAACTTCGTCTTCCTCAGTCCCGGTACGTGCTGCCCTCCTTCGTCGAGAACACCAGCTACGGCGTCAAGGAGTCCAACCCCTACAACAAGCTGTTCGAGGAGCGCATCATCTTCTGCGGCGTGCAGATCGATGACGCGTCGGCCAACGACATCATGGCGCAGCTGCTGGTGCTCGAGGCCGAGGACCCGGACCGCGACATCACGATGTACATCAACTCGCCCGGTGGCTCGTTCACCTCGCTGATGGCCATCTACGACACCATGCAGTACGTCCGTCCGGACATCGTGACCGCGTGCATCGGCCAGGCCGCGTCGGCCGCCGCCGTGATGCTGGCCGGTGGCACCGCCGGCAAGCGCGCCGCGCTGCCCAACGCCCGAATCCTGATCCACCAGCCCTCCATGGAGGGCGCGTACGGTCAGGTTTCGGACCTGGAGATCCAGGCCGCCGAGATCAACCGGGTGCGTCGTCAGATGGAAGTCATGCTGGCCAGGCACACGAACAGGGACGCGGACCAGGTCCGCAAGGACATCGAGCGGGACAAGATCCTGACCGCTCAGGAGGCGCTCGAGTACGGCATCATCGACGAGATCATGCCGTACCGCAAGCTCTCGGCGAAGCAGTAAGGCCGCAGTGACCCGCGACACGCCGGGCGGAGGTGCTCTCACCTTCGCTTGGCGTGCTGGGAGTGCATCGGTGCTCCCTTTTCGATGGGTTGGGCGGGTACCGTCAGTGGAGTACCAGGACCCGCCCAGCGCGGGGCGGCCGGGCGAACGCGTCCCGTCGGCCCCGTAACCGGCAGGTCGGGCCTTCTTTGAGGACAGCGAAGGTGGATCGGGAGCCAGCGGCCCGGTACACCGGAGGGGACTAGGTCAGCGGTCATGGCTCGAATCGGGGACGGCGGAGACCTGTTGAAGTGTTCTTTCTGCGGGAAGAGCCAGAAACAGGTCAAGAAGCTCATCGCCGGTCCTGGCGTCTACATCTGTGACGAATGCATCGACCTGTGCAACGAGATCATCGAGGAAGAACTGGCCGAGGCCGGTGACGTCAAGCTCGACGAGCTGCCGAAACCCGCCGAGATCCACGAGTTCCTCGACACGTATGTGATCGGACAGGACGACGCAAAGCGGACGCTGGCCGTCGCGGTCTACAACCACTACAAGCGCATCCAGTCCGGCGACCGCGGCCGTGAGGGCCGCGACGACACCGTCGAGCTGCAGAAGTCGAACATCCTCATGCTCGGCCCCACGGGCTGTGGCAAGACCTACCTTGCCCAGACCCTGGCCAAGATGCTCAACGTCCCGTTCGCCATCGCGGACGCGACCGCGCTGACCGAGGCCGGGTACGTGGGTGAGGACGTCGAGAACATCCTGCTCAAGCTCATCCAGGCGGCCGACTACGACGTCAAGCGCGCCGAGACCGGCATCATCTACATCGACGAGGTCGACAAGATCGCCCGCAAGAGCGAGAACCCGTCGATCACCCGCGACGTGTCCGGCGAGGGCGTGCAGCAGGCACTGCTGAAGATCCTCGAGGGCACGACCGCGAGCGTGCCGCCGCAGGGCGGTCGCAAGCACCCGCACCAGGAGTTCATCCAGATCGACACGACGAACGTGCTGTTCATCGTGGCCGGCGCGTTCGCCGGGTTGGAGAAGATCATCCAGGAGCGGATCGGCAAGCGCGGCATCGGCTTCGGCGCGGAGCTGCGGTCCAAGGCCGACACCGACCAGTCCGACTTCTTCTCCGACGTCATGCCCGGCGACCTGATCAAGTTCGGCCTGATCCCCGAGTTCATCGGCAGGCTCCCGGTCGTGGCCAGCGTGACCAACCTGGACAAGCACTCGCTGGTGCAGATCCTCACCGAGCCGCGCAACGCGCTGGTCAAGCAGTACCAGCGGCTGTTCGCGATGGACAACGTCGAGCTGGAGTTCACCGACACGGCCCTGTCCGCCATCGCCGACCAGGGCATCCTGCGCGGCACCGGCGCCCGTGGCCTGCGCGCCATCATGGAGGAGGTGCTGCTACCGGTGATGTACGACATCCCGAGCCGCTCCGACGTGGCGAAGGTGGTCATCACCGAGCAGACGGTGCGGGAGAACGTGAACCCGACCATCGTTGCCCGCCAGCCCGCGCGCCGCGAACGTCGCGAGAAGTCCGCCTGAGTTTTTCGCTTCATCGGCGCCGGCTCCCCTCGGGGACCGGCGCCGAGGCGCGTCTCAGCCCTTCGGGTGCGCGCCGGGCAGGTTGGCGCCGAGGAAGCGCAGCGCGCCGGCCAGCATCACCCGGAAGCTCTCCGCGCCGTGCCCCGGTGTCGTCGTGTCTGCGACCCGCGGGTGCGCCAGTCGCACGAACTCACGGATGCCGGCCAGGTTCGGGTCGCGCGCACCGCACCAGATCCCGACCGCGGTCCGACCCAGCGCGGAGACGTGTCGGATCGGATCCAGGTCGGCCCACTGGGCCGCGTTCTGGAACAGGTGCCGCGAACTCGCCGCCGTCCAGTCGGTGGCCAGGGCCGGCGCGATCGCGGCGACCGCGCGCACCGGGTTGCCGCTCTCGTTGCGCCGCCGCGCGTAGAGCAGCGCGTCGAACCCGCCCATGCCGATGCCCGCGCACAGCACCGGTGCCCCGGCGAACCCGTGCGCGGTCAGCCAGGCCGGCAGCTCCTTCACCAGCACGTCCATCGGGTCCGCCCCGGGCCGCTGCTGGTGCCAGCCGTTCTCGCCGTCCAGTGCCACCACCGCGAACGGCCGCCCACCGCGCGCGGCCGCCTCGGCCGACAACGCGGCGGACAGGCCGGGCAGGGCGTGTCGGGGGTCGCCGGACTTGCCGGGCAGCAGCAGGCAGACCGGGAGCCTGGCTGGGGACGTGCCGGCCGGCAGGAAGCTGACCAGGTTCAGGTTCGCGCCCCTGGTCGGCGAGTACACGCTGGCCACGCTGGTGGTCACCAGGCTGACCGGGGCCACCGTGGTGGTGCTCGGCTGCGGCCCCTGGCCGAGAGCGGTGATGGTGTGCTGCAGCGCCGGGTTCAGCTTGACCGCGCCGGTCGCCGCGCTGGCCACGAAACCGCCGACGGCCAGCGCGATGCCCCCGCCGCCGAGCAGCAGGTTGCGTCTGGTCAGCCGACGCGATCCCTCCGCCGCCTCGGCCTCGCTGTCCTCGCTCACACCCTGCCCCCATACCCGTGACCCGGTCACCCGAATAGACGACCGAGGGTAGGCGTTGGTTGCTTACTCGGGCGAAACGGAGAAGTTGATGACCTTATCGGGGGTCACCTTGATGATCATCCGGGTGTTCTCGGCGGACTCGGCGGGCGGCGGGCCGCCGAGATAGCGGCGGGAGAGCCGGTCCGGGAGTCGCTGGTCCGGATCCGGCAGCACCTCGGCGGTGCCGCGCACCTCCAGGTAGGCGTACGGGTTCTCGGGCGGCGACACCAGCACGGTGACGTTCGGATTGGCGGCCACGTTGCGCAGCCGCTGCCGGTGCGCCAGCGTGCTGAACAGCAGCGCGTCGCCCTCGCGGACGAACCACATCATCGCCGAGTTCGGTATGCCCTTCGCGGTGACCGTGGTCAGCACCGCGAGATTCTTGGCATCCAGCAGTTCGCGGGTCGGCGCGTCGAATTTCTCCACCATGACCTCATCGTTTGCCGCAGCGCTCGGTCCGGCAAGAAGGCACTTCGCTGTGACAGCGGAACATCTTTGTACCTGTCCAGCTCAGGCGCAGGTGGGTGAGCCGCCGCACAATGGGGTTATGCGCGATTGGCACGGGGAGCTGGCCGCGGTAGCCCGGGATCGGTTCGTGCCCGACACGATCTGGCTCGACACCGGCACGGGCTACGCCCCGTTGCGCAGACCGGACGACCCACTCGCCTGGCGCCGGCACGTCGCGGCCAACGAGCCGATCGTCATCCAGGTCGACGACGGCACCACCCCGCCCGGCGCGCTCGGCCGCGCCCCGTCCAGCTCCACCAGCCAGCCGTCGGTGGTCGCGCTCATGCTCGCCGCGGCCGAACTGCGCCGGGGCAGGCGAATCCTGGAGATCGGCACCGGCACCGGCTGGAACACCGCGCTGCTGTGCGAAAAGCTCGGCGAGCGCAACGTCGTCTCGGTCGAGATCGACGCCACCGTCGCGGCAGCGGCGGCAGCGGCGCTGGCCAGAAACGGCTACCACCCCGCGCTCGTGGTCGCCGACGGCGCGCTCGGCCATCCCGACGGCGCCCCGTACGACCGCGTGCTCGCCACGGTCGCGGTGATCGGCCCCGTGCCCTACCCGTGGGTCGCGCAGACGCGGCCCGGGGGCCTGGTGATCACGCCGTGGGGCACGGACTTCTGCAACGGCGCGCTGCTGCTCCTGAACGTGGACGGCGACGGAATCGGCCTCGGCCGGTTCCACCAGACCGTCTCGTTCATCCGCCTGCGCGGCCAACGACGCGCCGTGGACGTCGTCGAGGACGGCGGCAGCGACACCACGACCCCGTTGGGGGAGCGGCAGATCCACGAGGCGATCAGCATCAGGGGCGCCGCGTTCGCGGTCGGCCTGCGCGTGCCGGACTGCGCAGTGCGCGTCGTCAACCGGACGGCCCAGCACGACGTGCACCTCAACGACCCGCACACCGAATCGTGGGCGCGCGTCGAAGTCGGCGCGGTGCGACCGTTCCCGGTCCACCAGTCGGGCGCGCGACGGCTCTGGGACGAGGTCGCGGCCGCCTACGACTGGTGGCGTCGAATGGCCCGCCCGCAGGCCGGCCGCTTCGGCCTCACCGTCACTCCGACCGGCCAGACCGCGTGGCTGGACAGACCAACCAACCCACTTCGCTGAGCCGTCGATGAAATCTGGATGACCGGTCAGGACTTGATGCGCTCGGCTCCGGTGTAGACGTTCATCGACTCGCCGCGCACGAACCCGGCCAGCGTCATGCCCTGCTCCTCGGCCAGTTCCACCGCGAGCGAGGACGGCGCGGACACCGCGGCCAGGATCGGCACGCCTGCCATGGCGGCCTTCTGCACCAGCTCGAAGGACGCTCGGCCGGAGACCATCAGGATGCTGTCGGACAACGGGATCTCGTTGGCCAGCAGCGCGGCGCCGAGCACCTTGTCGACCGCGTTGTGCCGGCCGACGTCCTCGCGGACCGCGATCATCGAACCATCCGACCGGTACAGCCCGGCCCCGTGCAGGCCGCCGGTGGTGGCGAAGACGCGCTGCTGGGTGCGCAGCTTGTCCGGCAGGCTCAGCAGCAGTTCGGGTGTGACCGGGCAGGCCGCCGACGCGGGCGGGAAACGGGTCGCCAGCTTGACCGCGTCCAGCGCGGCCTTGCCGCACACGCCGCACGAGGAGGTGGTGTAGAAGTTGCGCGTCACCGACGTGTCCGGCGGCGCGACACCGGGCGCGAGTTGCAGGTCCAGCACGTTGTAGGTGTTGACCCCGTCGGCCTCGGCGCCCGCGCAGTAGCGCGCGTTGTGCACGTCCTCCAGGTTGGTGATGACGCCCTCGGTGAGCAGGAAACCGTGCGCCAGCTCGATGTCGT
>DASZJG010000086.1:0-57640 GCA_035948315.1 Pseudonocardiaceae bacterium
CGTGCGCTGTCCCGCTGCCAGCGCGGCTCCCACCGGCGTCAGCGGGCGAAGGCTCGGCTGGCCCGACTGCACGCCCGCACGGCGGATCGGCGCCGGGACTTCGTGGAGACGACCTCCACGATCATCGCTCGCCGGTACGACCTGATCCGGATCGAGGATCTGCGGGTGGCGAACATGGTCCGCTCGGCCCGGGGCACCCTCGATCACCCCGGCAGCCATGTCGCGCAGAAGGCTGGCCTGAACCGGTCCATTTTGAACGCGGCCTGGACGGCGTTCGCCACCCGCCTGGAACACAAAGCTGCGGGGCGGGTCGAACGAGTCAATCCCGCGTTCACGAGTCAGCGTTGTTCGGTGTGCGGGCATGTCGCCGCGGAGAGTCGCCAGAGCCAAGCTCTCTTCCGCTGCGTCGCCTGCGCCTACACCAACAACGCTGATGTGAACGCGGCGAGGAATATCGCGGCAGGGCGTGCCGTGACTGCGCGGGGAGGCCCAGTGTCGGCTGGGCTGATGAACCGTGAACCTCAACACGAGACCTCCCCGGTCACGTAGTTGGAATCCCTGTGCTGAAGCACAGGGAGGACGTCAACGCTGGGCCTCCTGCGGGGGGTGTCGGGTCAGACGAGCTGCTTGCTGATCAGGCCGGGATAGCGGTCCTGCACCGCGAGCAGGGTGGACAGGCCCTGGCCGCCGAGGTAGGTGAACGGCTCCGGTGGGAAGCCCTTCTCCTTGCCGTTGACGTAGAGCAGGTTGGTGTAGGTGGAGTCGCGGCCGAGGATGAGGTCGCGCAGCGACTTGGACGCCGCGTGCGTGACCGAGATGCCGTTGCCGCAGTACCCGTGCGCGTAGAACACGTCGTTGCCGAGGGTGCCGACGTGCGGCACGAACTCGCGGGTGATCGCGACGCAGCCGCCGTAGGTGTGGCTGAACGGCAGGTCGCGCCAGGCCGGGAAGTACCGGGCGAGCACGCCGCGCAGGGCCCGCGTCGCCGAGGCGTTGTCGATGTGCCGGTCCTCGCGCATGTCCCGGCCGAAGTGGTAGTCGGCGCGGCCGCCGCCGAACAGCAGCCGGTTCTGCGCGGTGAACCGGGCGAACACGATGAAGTTGCTCGCCTCGACGAAGCCTTCCCGGTCCGGCCAGTGCACCTGGGCCAGCTGGGCGTCGGTGAGCGGTTCGGTGACCGCGGCATAACTCCACACCGGAATGACCTTGTGCCGCAGCGGCGCGAACTGGTGCTGGTAGGCGTTGGTGGCCAACAGCAGTTTCTGGGCGGTGACCTTGCCGCGCGGGGTGCTCACCACATGTCCGGCCGAGGTTGTCGTGAATCCGGTGGCCTTGGTGCGCTCGTGCAGTTGCACGCCCTGTTCGCGGATCACTCTGGCCAGGCCGCGGGCGAGCTTGTGCGGGTTGATCAGCGCGCCGCCGACCTTGAACGCGGCCTTGACCTCGGCCGAGCCGATGCGTTCCCGGGCCGCCTCGCCCTCGATCAACTCCAGGGAGTTGTTGCCGCCCAGGGAGGCGGCGAGTTCGAGGTCGCGTTCGAGCAGCCTGCGCTGGCCGTCGTTGGAGGCGACCGAGAAGTAGCCGTTGCGCTCGAACTCGGCGTCGACATTGTGCTTGCGGCAGAACCGGTCCAGCTCCAGCATGGACCGACCGACGACCGAGTAGGCGAGTTTGGCGCGTTCCGGGCCGAAGGTGTGCACGAGCGCACCGAGGCTGTGCCCGATGGTCGGCGTCATGAACCCGTCGTTGTGCCCGGACGCGCCCGCACCGGCATAGTCGGCTTCGAGGATGTGGATGGACAGCGACGGGTCGGCCTGCTTGAGGAAGTGCGCCGTCCACATGCCGGTGTAGCCACCGCCGATGATGCACACATCGCAGCTGACGTCGCCCTCCAGCGGCGGTCCGGGCTGCACGGGTTCCGTTTCCCGCCAGTAGATCTCGTGTTTGACCTTGGCCGGACGGACGGCCGCGACGGGGGGCGCCTGTGTCATGGTCCTGCCCTTCATACGCTTTCGAAGACGATCCGGACCAGGCCGAGGTGCCGTTTGCGGAACGCGTCGGCGGCAGCGGCGAGATAGCGTTCGTAGTCGGCCACCGTGGCCTCGCCGACCAGTTCGACCGCCTCGTCGCGCCGGGCGACGAGCCCGTCGTGCCAGCACTGGCAGGTGCGCGCGTAGTGGTCCGGGTCGTTGCGCGCGGACACGATGTTGAAGTACCGCTCGCTGGCTTCCAGGATCTCCGAGGGCCACGGCAGCTCGGACTCGGGGAAGATCTTGTCCACGATGAACAGCAGGTCGCGCACGGTGCGTCGGTCCATGTGCACGTTGCTGCCCTTGATGTTGGTCTGCAACGCCAACCGGCCGCCGCGCGGCAGCCAGTCGTGGCAGCTGTCGAAGAACTGCCGGTAGGCGGCGACCCGGTCGGCGCGCTTCATGCCGAAGTCGGCGAAGTGCTCGAACGCGCCGACGGAGATGATCGCGTCGTAGGGGTCGCTGGGCTCGTGCTCGGCCCAGTTCTGCACCCGCACTTCGTAGCGCTCGTCGGCCCAGCCGCGCACGTGTTCGGCCTGCGCGTCGGACAGCGTCAACCCGACGACATGGTCGACATCGTGCTGCTGGACCAGCCGCTTCAGCATGCCGCCCCAGCCGCAACCGACGTCGAGCACCCGCCGCGCGCCGCCTGCCCGTGCGCCGATGATGTGGTAGTCGAGCTTGCGCTTCTGGGCGGTCAGCAGGCCCTCTTCGGTGTCTTCCCAGAGCGCGCACGAGTAGCTGCGCGTCTCGTCCAGCCACAGCGCGTAGAACTCGTTGCTGACGTCGTAGTGGTGCTGGATGGCCGCGGCCGAAGCACCCTGGTAGTTGAGCCCGCTGGTCATCGTGCCCCTCCGGACTGGGTCGCCGCGACGACCCGGTTGAGCCGCTCCATCCGGGCGGCCAGGGTGATCCGGCCCTCCAGTCGGAACGGCGGTGGCTGACGGCCGTCCACATCGGTGAACCCGTATCGGGTGGCGAGGTCGCCGACGGCGAGGCGCTGCCCGGACACGGCAAGCACGTCGGGGTCGGCGGCGAGCGCGGCGATGGCGCGGCCCACGTACTCGGGTGAGTGGACGACCTGCGCCGGGCCCTGGCCGAGTTGTTCCCAGGCGGCGTCGACGCGTTCGGTGCGCACGAAACCGGGATGCACAGCGAGCGCGGCGATGCCCTTGCGGCGCAGTTCGTAGGCCATGCCGACGACCATCCGGTCGGACGCGGACTTGGTGACGTCGTAGGCGGTCTGGCCCAGGTAGACCTCGCCGTCGGTGAAGGAGATGTTCGCGATCAGGCCCTTGCCCTGTTCCAGCATCAGCGGTATGGCGAGCCTGCTGGCCAGGAACTGGCCGCGCAGCGAACCCGCGAACAGGTCCCAGCGCCACAGCGGCTGCTGCCAGAACGGCGCGTCGAAGCGGACCTCGGTGCCGCGTTCGTAACCGGCCCAGGCGTTGTTCACCAGCAGGTCGAGCCGGCCGTGGTCGGCGCCGATCCGGTGGAAGAGGGCTTCGGTGTCGGTGTCGACGGTGTGGTCGCAGCGCACCGCGATCCCCTTGCCACCACGCTCGGTCACCTCCTCGGCGGTGTCCTGCACGGTGCCGGGCAGGTCCTCGGTGCGCGGGCCGCCGCGTTCGCTGCGGCCGGTAACGTACACGGTCGCGCCCGCGTCGCCGAGTGCCAGCGCGATGCCGCGTCCCACCCCGCGACTCGCGCCGGTCACGAGCGCGACGACGCCGCTCAGGTCCGGTGGCTGCCATGCTGACTTGTCGGTCACGTCGTCTCCTTCACTTCATCGAGTAGCGGCGCGTTGCTCGGCCCAGTACTTCAGGCTCAACCGGTAGGCGTCGCGGTCGGACGCCTCGGGCAGTCCGTGCCGGGCCCGCAGCTCGGGCAGCGAGGTCGGCAGCACGCCACCGCAGGCGCGCACCACCTCGCTGACGTCGATCAGGACCTTCAGGAACGCCCTGGATGTCGCGGGCACCTGTTCCAGCGGCACGGGAAGCGGCTGGGACGGGTCGACGACGGGCACCGGGTCGAGGTCGCGGCCGATGTCGCGGGCGTGCGTGAACAGGATGTCCTGGGCGTCCTGGACCGTCATCGCGTCCGGCCCGGTGGTCAGCCAGTACCGGCCGCCGAACTCCTCGGCGCGGACGATCCGCGCGATCGCGATCGCCGTCATGTCCAGCGACAGCACGTCGACGAGGTTGCCGGGATGCGAGGGATAGTAGGGCGCCTTGCCCCGGCAGAGCCACTCCGAGAGCAGTTGCACGATCTGCGGCCTGCTGCTCCCACCGGTCCGCGAGTCGCCGACCAGGTTCGTCGGCCGGTAGATCGCGAAGGGCAGCCCGGATTCGCGCACCAGACGTTCACACTCCAGTTTGGACCGGATGTACGGCGCGACCACGTTGTCCGGCCCGAGCCAGGCGACGTTGCCGAGTTCGATGGCGCGGACGAAACACGTGCTCACGTAGTGGATCGGCGCGCCCGCCGCGCGCGCCAACTCGACGACGCGTTCGGTGCCGTCGATGTTGATCGACTGGTAACGCTGCCAGGGCTGGCCCCATTCGGTCAGCGCGGCCGAGTGGATGACCACGTCGACGCGTGCCGCGAGATCCTTCCAGTCCGATTCGGACAGACCAAGTCTCGGTTGCGCGGTGTCCGCGCGCAGAGCCTCGTCGACCTCGGGCACGTCGGTGTCGCTGTGCACGAGCCCGATCACGTGCTCGTCGGCCAGTTCCTCGGCGACGGCGCGGCCGATCACCCCGGAGGCGCCGGTGAGCAGAATCGTTCGCATCGTTGTCCCCAGTTCGGTCTGGCTACGGCGAATTCAGGGCCACGGTGGCCAGCGGCTCGAACCGGCCGGCGTCCAGCAGTTGCCGGCAGCGGTGGCGCTGGATCTTGCCGCTCGGTGTCTTGGGCAGGCTGTTGCGGTCGAGGAACACGCACTCGTCGAGCGCGACGGCGGCCTTGGCCATGGCCAGGGACGCGGCCTGCTCGGCGACGCCTCGGTAGTCCGCGCTGTGCTTGATCTCCATGAACAGCGTGAGCCGGAAGTGCGTGCCGTCGTGGTGGCCGACCAGCGTCGAGCAGCCGCGCCGCACCCCGTCGAGCCCGTCGACCGCGGTCTCGATCTCCCGCGCGTAGACCTTGCGGCCGGCGACGGAGATCACGTCGTCGGTGCGACCGACCGGGTAGAGCACGCCGTCGCGGACGAAGCCGAGATCGCTGGTGTGCAGCAGGCCGTCGACGAAATGGTCGTTGGTTCGTACCTCGTCGGCGTAGTAGCCGTCGGCGAGGCTGGGTGAGCGGACCCCGATCTCGCCGAGCCGGTCGCGGTCGGACAGCGACAGCTCGACCCCCAGACAGGGCACGCCCGCGCCGACCACGACGGCCGCGGCCGGGTCGTCCTCGGCCGCGTCGCACAGTTCACCGTCGGCCAGCGCCGTGGCATCCAGCGACAGGCGCCTCGGTGCCTCGGTGACCGGGGTCGCGGTGACCGCGAGGGTCGCCTCGGCGAGGCCGTAGGCCGGCAGCAGCGCCTCGGCCCGGAACCCCGATGGCCCCAACGAGTTCACCGCCGAGGTCAGCGTCTCCCAGGTGACGCGTTCCGCGCCGATGATGCATGCCCTGACCTGGGCCAGGCAGTTGGGCCGGTCGCGCAGGGAACGCGCGGCCGTGCGGGCGGCCAGGTGCAGGCCGGTGTTGCTGCCCGCGGTGAGCGTGCCGCCGTGGTTGGCCATGTCCGCGAACCAGGTCCCCGGCGAGAACATGAACCGCTCCGGCGTGGACAGGTAGGCCTCGATGTCGTTGCACCACGGGCTGAGCAGACAGCCGAACAACCCCATGTCGTGCGAGAGCGGCAGCCAGCTCACGGATACGTCCGCTCCCGTGCGGAACTCGAGCATGGCACCGACGATGTCGACCTGCGCGGCGATCGCCCTCGGTGTGAGCATGCAGCCCTTGGGCGCGTTCGTGCTGCCCGACGAGTACTGCACGAACGCGAGGTCGTCGAGGCCGGGCGGATCCTCCTCGACCCGCCCGCTGTCCATGACGCTTTCCCAGGACCGCGCCCCCAGCCGCGTGACGACATCGTCCGGGAGGCCGGCGAGCACGGCCGCGTCGAGCAGCAGCGCCTCCGGTTCGAGCCGGGTGCGGATGCCTTCCAGCTGCGCCAGGTACTCCTCGCCGCTCATCCCGCGCGCCGGCACCGGCAGCGAGGCGAGCGCGCCGCCGGCGAGCCACACGGCGAGCAGCCCGCGCACGGCGAGCGGCCCGTTGGTGAGCACGCTCGCCACCCGGGTGCCGGGCCGGACCCCGATCCTGCGCAGGCCGGCCGTCATCCGCTCGGCGTCGCGGACCACCTCGGTCCAGCTCGCCGACTGGTATCCGGTGCCGACCCAACAGTGCAGGCGGGCCCTGGCCCGGCCGGCGTCGGTGACCAGCCGGTCCCACAGGCCGCGGTCACTCGACATCCGCGACACCGACCATGGCGTCCTTGCGCTCACCGAGCGGCTTCGGCGGCGCGGACACCGCCCGCCTGCCACCGCCGACCTTGAGCAGACCGACGGCCCGGGTCTCCTGCCGCTCGCGGTCGATGAGGATCACGTCCCAGGCGAGGCCGACCGCGGCGAGGCCGCGAATCACCAGCGCGCTGATGTCCAGTTCCCACCAGCGCATGCCGTGCGTTGCCGAACGCGGGAACGCGTGGTGGTTGTTGTGCCAGGACTCGCCGAAGGACAGGATCGACAGCCAGCCGACGTTGCGGGACTCGTCCGGCGTCGCGAAGCGCCGCTTGCCGAAGTAGTGCCCGATCGAGTTGACCGCGTAGGTGATGTGGTTGCTGAAGAAGAACCGGACGAACCCGCCCCACAGCATGCCGGTGAGCAGTGCCGGCCAGGCCCAGCCGCTGATGGCGAGATCGATCAGGCCGGGCAGCACGATGCCGGCGAGCACGATCGGCAGGAAGTAGCGGGAGATCACCCGCATGTCCCGATCGCGGGCGAGGTCCGGGCAGTAGCGGATCGGGTCGGAGGAGAGGTCCGGGTCGAACAGCCAACCGAGATGGGCGTGCCACAGGCCCTTGAGCGCCCCGCGCAGCCCCGGCGCGTCGTCGAGATACGGGCTGTGCGGGTCACCGGGCTTGTCCGCGACCCGGTGGTGGCGACGGTGGTGCGCGGTCCAGATCAGCGGCGGGCCCTGCCCGGCCATGGCGCCGGCGATCGCGAAGAAGACCTTCACCGGCCTGCGGGTCTTGAACGAGCGGTGGGCGAACAGCCGGTGATAGCCGGTGGACACCCCGAGACCCGCGACGACGTACATGATTCCGAAGACGATCAGGTCGGAGGGGCCGACCGCCTTGTCCCACAACAGAACTACCGCCGCGACCAAACCGAGCAGCGGCAGGACCGATGATGCGATGATGAAGCCGTAATGTTCGCGACCGTCCATCAGACTCCCTTTCCGGTCGATAGTGCCTCTGGGCCGCGCGGAGCGGTTGGTCACACCTGGGTGGTCGCGGCCTCGTTGCCGAGCGCCACCAGGTCGCCGAGCGTCTTCGCGTCGGCGGCCCGCGCGGGGTCGAACTCGATCTCGTGGTCTTCTTCCAGCGTGAACACGATTTCGGCGACCTGGAGGCTGGAAAGGCCGAGGTCGTCCATGCTCGTGCTCTCGTCGATGATCGTTCCTTCGGGCAGCTTGCCGCGCATTTCGCGCCTGATCAGGCCGGCCACTTCGTCAACAGTGATCACACGCCACCATCCTGTAGTTTTCGACGTGATTTCTTCCAACCCCGGAACCGAAACTATTACTCGGAACCGGCCGGTGACAAGTTTCGCCGCGACAATTCCGCGACGAGATCGCGCAGTCGCGGCAGATCCTCCACTGTGGAGGTGAATTCCAGTGCCGACCAGCCCGCTTCCCGCGCGCCGGCACAGTTTTCCGGCAGGTCGTCGATGAGCAGGCAGTCCTGCGGCCGTGCGCCCGCCCGACCGGCGGCGAGGGCGTAGATGCGCCGGTCGGGTTTGCGCAGGCCGACCCGGTAGGAGAAGACGAAGTCGTCGAACAGCGCCGGATCGACCATGCGCGGCCAGTGCGGCTCGAACGCGGGCACCATGTTGGACAGCATGCCCACGAACAGCCCGTTTTCCTTGCAGGAAGCGAGATACTCGACGAGTTCGGTATTGGCCGGCCTGCCCGCGAACCAGTGCGCGGCGAAGTCGCCGAGATCCACGGTGACGCCCTGCTCGGCCAGCACCCCTTCGACCTCACGCGCCCAGTCGGACGCGGCGACCAGCGGCGTGTCCAGCGGCTCCATGATGTCCTCGGTGCCGTAGCGCGCGGCGACCGCACGCATCGCGCCGACGATTGTCGGCGGGTCCACGCCGAGGCGCTGGCAGAAACTCGCCAGTGTTTCCCGTGCGGGCGCGGTCAGCACTCCCCCGAAATCGCACCAGATCACCGGGGTATTCGGTTTTTCCGGCATTGACTTTTCTCCAGACGTCCCTCTTTTGTGGCGTCACTGCCCGGCGAGCGCGGCGATGACCGGCGCGAAATCGCGCATTTCCTGTTCGTGCACGACCCAGTAACTGAAACCCCAGGTGTCGCGCCGCTGCCACAACGTGTCGCAGATCTGTTCTACGGTGCCGATCAACGTCAACGGCGCCTGGTCGAGGTCCGCCGGGCTCATCCCGGACGCGGTGGCGAACGCGCGCAGCGAGGAGTCGCGGTGTTCGGTGACGCGGCAGGTGATGGTCAGGCACTGGAACTCCAGCGCGTCCCAGCGCGGCCCCGCGGCGGCCTTCACCCAGTCGACCCGTTCGCTGAACGCGGCCGGACTCGCCGAGTGCACGGTCGCGGACACGATCCGGCCCGCTGCCATTCTCGGGTTGAACCCGATGATGTCCGCCTCGCGTGCCGCGAGCGTGAGCACCCGCCGACCGCCGCCGCCGATGATGATCGGCGGGTGCGGCGTCGTATGCGGCAGCGGCACGCCCTGGGGCACGTCGACGGTGTAGTGCTCGCCGGTGCGCCGGGACTCCTGGGTGGACCAGATGTCCTTGAGGATGCGCAGGCTCTCCTCCAGCCGGTCGACGCGGATGCCAGGCGGGTCATACGGCAGCCCGGTGGCCTGGTAGTCCTTCTTGCGCCAGCCCGCGCCGATGCCGAACTCGACCCGTCCGCCGGACACCAGGTCCAAGGTGGCGATCTCCTTGGCGAGCACGACCGGATGCCGGTAGTCGTTGGCGAGCACGAGCGTGCCGACCTTGAGCGTGGTCGTCGCCTCGGCCGCGACGGTCAACGCGACCAGCGGCCCCCACTGGGTGTCGAGGTGGTCGGGCACGAACACGGTCGAGTAGCCGAGGTCTTCGGCCAGCCTGGCCTTGTCCCGCCAACCCTGCGCGTGGTAGGCCGACGCGAGCTGTACCCCGAACCGGAACGGCTTCATCGCCCACCGTCCGAACGCGACACCGGCGCCGACGACACGGCGGTGAAGCGCGCCAGCGCGGCCACGATCGACGAGGCGGCGGCCAAGGGCCCGGCCGCGGCCACGTAACCGTCCGGCCGGATGAGATAGGCCGTCGGCTCGCGCACGTCGAGCAGTTCGTGCAGACGGCCGGCGCGGTCGAGCATGGCGCCGTCGCGATGCAGCGCGATCACCTGGGTCGTCACGGCCGGGTGCCCGTCGAGCGCGGCGACCGAGTCGGCGAGCCGTTGGGTCGCCTCGTCGGATCGGGCGCCGAGCACGAGCACGGTGAACCAGCTGCGGCGCAGCAGGTCGAACAGGGTGCGCGCGTCCCCGGCGTCGCCGACCTCGGTGTCCGGGATGCGTTGCCCGACACCGGGTAGCGCGCCGCCGCGCAGGTAATCGTTGGCCGGGTACGTCGTGGTCAGCTGGGTGAGCGAGGGCACGATGCGCGCGTTGAGCTTGCCGGTCCGCGTGCCGAGGCGCAGTGCCAGGTCGCGCACGGTGCGGCCGAACCACGGCTTGAGCGTGCCGAGCCGGGTCTGCGAGGACGCGGCGGCCATGGCCACGTGCGCGGCGGGCAGCCGTTCGGCCTCGTAGGTGTCGAGCAGCGCCTCGTCCGCGGCGCCGAGGCTGACCAGCGCGAGCTTCCAGGCCAGATTCTGCACGTCCTGGATGGCGCCGTTCATGCCCTGCCCGCCGACCGGGCCGAACAGGTGTGCGGCATCGCCTGCGATCAGGCAGCGGCCCGCGCGGAACGTGCTCGCCATGCGCGGCCGCACCTGCGTGGTCGCCACACCCCAGCCCGCGTTGCGCAGCCGGGTGATGCGGATGGCCGGATCGATCCGCCTGCTGAACAGCCGTTGCACACGGTCGAGGGTGAGTTCGCCCTGCACCTCGTCGCGGTCGGCGGTGGCCGCGAGCCGATACGCGCCGTCCGGCAGCGGCGCGACCAGCGACAAACCGTCCGGATGGAAGTAGTAGTGGCCCTCCCCCACTGGCGGGCCGCCGTCGGCGAGCACGTCGACGATGACGAAGGTGTCCTTCGCGTCCTCACCGGTGAAGCCGATGCCGGACAGCTTGCGCACCACGCTGTGCGCGCCGTCCGCGCCGATCAGCCACGGCGTGTTCACCGTCTCGACCGTGCCGTCGGCGTGCGCGAGCACCACGGTGACCGAACGACCGTCCGGCTCCTGGATGAGTTCACGCAGCTCGACCTCGCGCTCCACCGCGCCGCCGAGGGCGGCCAGCCGCTCGTTGAGCACGCGTTCGGTTTCCGGCTGCGGCACGGTGAGCATGAACGGGAACCGCGTGTCGCGCACCGAGTTCGCCGACACCCGCCCGATCGGCGCGCGCTGCGAGTAGAACACCGCCGACGTGCTGCGCAGGCCCTTCGCCACCAGCGGCTCGGCCGCGCCGAACGCGTCGAGAACTTCCAGCGAGCGCGCGGAAACACCGATCGCGCGCGAGCCCTTCTCGGTCAGCGGCGCGGCGTCGACGACCCGGCAGCCGATGCCGAGCCGGAACAGCTCACAGGCCATGGTCAGGCCGCTCGGCCCAGCGCCGACGACGAGGATCGGCTGATCCGAGGTCATCGCGTCACCCTCCTCAACTCGATCTCGACCGCACCGACGGTGTGGCCGAGTTGCCGGACGCTCACCGTGGTCCGCACGACTCCCGGCGCCGACCGGTCCAGTTCGCCCGCGACGCAGGTGCACGGCGCGTCGAGTTCGGCGAACTCGTCGAAACGAGCACCGAAGGCGGTCACCAGAGCGTGCGGCTCGGTCAGGGCGCCCGCGGCGGCCGCGGTGGCGATCGCGTTCTGCCGGCACGCCTCCATCAGGAGCTGGCCGGGCACGTGGTCGAGCTGGTGGTCGAAGTAGCGGGGGTTGTGCGGGCGCACGATGATCGGGAAACCGTCGTCGTCGGACGCGCCGATCACCACGTTGTCAACGGATTCCCGGCCGACGAGCCGCGGTGCGATCGGTTTCACCTCGACCGGTTCGGCCGGGCTGCCGGCGAGACCCTTGCGGGCGCGGGAGTGCGCGCGCAGCAGCTCGTAGTCCGACATCGGGGTGAACACGAGCGTCCCGCTCATCTCCATCGCCGGGGTCTGCCCGACGTACAGCTCGCCAGCGAAGCCGAGCGCGACGAGCACTCCATTGTGGACCTTCCGGTCGACGGCGCGCATCAGGAAGATCCCCTCCAGCGGCTGCCGCCCGTCGTCGCGGAAGGCCGCGCGCTCGCGCACCCGCATGTCGCAGGAGCGCGCCACCATCATCAGCTCGCGCCCGAGGCCGAAGTGTGCGTGCGCGAGCGCGATCGTGGCCTGCCGTCCCGCCTCGACCGCCAGCAGCGGGTCGTGCCAGCCGGAGGCGCGGTCAGCCCACAGCGCGTGTGCCCTGGGCAACTGCACCGCGACCGCGAACACCTCACCGTCGAGGGCGGCGGTCCCGCAGACGAACACCTCCGACACCGAACGCCGGTGGGTCATCCAGCGCGGCACGGTCTGCTCGAAATCGAGTAGACCGGCCGCCCTGGCCAGCGCCTCGGTGTCGCCGAGGACCGCGCCCGGAGAGGTCACGAATCGCCCTGCGTCGCGCCGGAGCCGGCGAGCGGGGTGCTGTTCTTCTCCCAGCCGTCCACCACGTCGGTGATGACCGTGGCCACCAGGTCGGGGCGTTCGAGGTGGGCGAAGTGGTTGGTCGGCACCTCGTGGATCGCGCCGGTGCGGGCCCCGTGCGCGCGCTGCGCGGCGATCGGCACGTCCGCGTCGAACTGACAGATGATGTAGGACGACGGGATCGACTGCCACGCGATCGCGTTGATCGGCGCGTCGGTGAACGAGGCGACCGACTGCCGGGTCAGCCTGCGCACGGCCTCCTCGGTCATGTTCGCGTTGGGCAGGCTCTCCAGCACCCGGCTCTTGAACCGCTGCCCGCCCTCGCCGACCGTGCCGTCGTCGCGGATGTCCAGCTCCGGCACGTTGTCCGCGGGGATGAAACCGCAGTCGACGACGGAGGTGCCGTTCGGGACGACGGCGCTGATGTAGACGAGGTGGGCGACGTTCTTCTTGCCCACGGCGGCCCCGGAGATCACCGCGCCGCCGTAGGAGTGGCCGACCATGATGACCGGGCCCTCCAGGCTGTCGATGAGCTCGCCGACCGCCTTGGTGTCATCGGCGAGGCCGCCGAGCGGGCCTTTCTCGCCGCAACTGGGCAGATCGATCGTGCGGGATTCGATTCCGCGTTCGGAGAGGATCTTGGCGACCTGTCCCCACCACCACGCGCTGTCGCTGATGAACGCGCCATGGACATAAACCACGGTGACTGACATCCAGAAACTCCTTTTGCGGCGTGACGTTTCCGACGGTTTTCGACGATAGCCAGCCGGTGTCGACCCGGGCAAAGAAAGCGCTCCATCCACAGTGGATTACCGGGCGGATCTCCCGACGACGGGAGGAATGGCCGACGGGCGCGCGCATCCGCCCGATTGGCGTGATCCGCTACCATGCGATCAGGACGCAGCCGCGACGAGTAGGGGGCCCTCGTGCCTGAGGTAGAACTGTCCGCCGGCACCATCGAGTATGAGGACACCGGCGGTCAGGGGCCAGTTGTCGTCTTCCTGCACGGGCTGACCATCGACAGCACCATCTGGCGCAACGTGGTGCCCAAGCTGAGCCCTCGGTTCCGTTGCGTCACACCGACTTTCCCGCTCGGCGCGCACCGCAGGCCGATGAAACCGGACGCGGATCTGTCGCTGCGCGGGCTCTCGCTGCTCATCGCCGAGTTCCTGCAACGCCTCGACCTGCACGAGGTCACCCTCGTGCAGAACGACTGGGGCGGCGTGCAGATCCTCATCGCCGAGGGCGACACCGATCGTATCGCCCGGCTGGTCATCACCTCCAGCGAGGCGTTCGACAACTACCCGCCCGCACCGGCGAAAGCCATCGTGCTCGCCGCGAAGATCCCCGGTGGCCTGGCCACCGTGATGCAGGGCCTACGCCTCCAGGCGATGCGCCGCGCGCCGGCCGGCTGGGGCTGGATGAGCAAGCGCCCGGTCCCCAAGGAGATCATGGACGCCTGGTTCCGCCCGGCCCGCGTCGACCCGGCGATCCGCCGCGACCTCGCCAAGTACGCGACCTCGGTGCCCCCGAAGGCGGACCTGCTGGCCATGGCGCAGCGCAGCGCCGAGTTCACCAAACCGGTGCTCATCGCCTGGGCCACCGAGGACAAGATGTTCCCGCTCGACCACGCCCGCCGGCTCGCCGACCTGTTCCCGGACGCGAAACTCGTCGAGATCGCCGACAGTTACACGCTCATCCCCGAGGATCAGCCGGACCAGCTCAGCGCCGCCATCAGCGATTTCCTCGGCAACACAGCGAACTGAGAAGCTGATCAGCCCAGACCTTGGTTGAGGAAGGCGAGGCTGGCCTCCTCGACGCGGTGGCGTTCGGCGTCGGGCAGGTCGCGCAACGGGCCCTGCCCGACGAGCACGGCCATCCCGTGCACCGCGGACCAGACCGGGTACTCGATTCCGGTTCGGCGCCGCTGATCCAGCACGCCCGCGTCGACCAGTTCGTCGAGGGCGGCGCGGAGTTGGCCCAGCGGCGTGCGGTCGGTCCCGTTCGAGCCCGGCGCGGTGTCGTAGCCGTGCTGCTGTGGCACGGAGAACGCGGTCGCGAACAGGCCCGGCTCCTCGCGCGCGAAGGCCAGGTAGGCAACGCCGATCGCGCGCAGGCGATGGCGCGCGGCCGCGGGGTCGCCGTGCTTACCACGTACCCGGGCGACGCCGGTCGCCATCCGGTCGGCCAACTGGCCCATCGCGGCCAGGCACACCTCGGCGAGGAGTTCGTCGCGGTCGGCGAAGTGCCGGTACGCGGCGTTGGGCACCACCCCCACCATCCGGGTCGCCTCCCGGAGCACCACCGCGTCCGGGCCGCCGGTGCGCGCCAGTTCGAGGCCGGCGGCGACCAGGCCGTCCCGGACTTCCCCGCGTGGCCTGCGTCGCCGCTCCGCGCCGGGGGTGTCCGCCGGTGATCCTGGTGCCGTCATCGGGACAGGATAACTTAGTGGACAGCGTCCACCAGCTGTCCTAAGGTGGACGCTGTCCACCAAGCGAGTCCGAAGAAGGCGCACCATGACCAGAATCAGCCCGCTGCTCGAACGCAACGAGCAGTTCGCCCGCACCTACACGCCGGGAACGCTCGGCCTACCCACCTCCGGACTGATCGTGCTCACCTGTCTCGACCACCGCGTCGATCCCGCGATAGTCCTGGGACTGCGACTCGGCGATGCCCCGGTGATCCGCAACGCGGGCGGTCGGGTCAGCCAGGCCGTCATCGAGGACATCGCCTACCTCACCTTCCTCGCCGACCAGATCGCCGGCGGCGACACGCCGACCCGCGTCGAGATCGCGGTCATCCACCACACCCAGTGCGGGACCGGACTGCTCGCCGACCCCGCCTTCCGGCACCGCGCCGCCGAGGCGACTCACCTGGCCGAAACGACGCTGGCGGCCTCCGCCGTCGCCGACCCGCGGCTGACCGTGGCCGGCGACGTCGAGCGGCTGCGTACCGCGCCGTTGCTCGCCGACAAGGTGACCGTCTCCGGCCACGTGTACGACCTGGCCACCGGCCGCGTGACCACCACTGTGGACACCCGCCAAGCCGACTGACGCGGTCGTAGTCAGAGTGCCGGCTTGCCCGGCTGGTAGAGCCAGGCGTGGAAGAACGCATCCAGGTCGCGACCGGTCAACCGCTCGACGAACTGGATGAATTCCGGTGTCGAGACATTGCCGTATCGATGAGTCGCCGGCCATTGCCTGAGCAGTCGGAAGAAGTCGGTGTCACCGATCTTCACGCGCAGTTCCTGCAGCGTCATCGCGGCGCGGGTGTAGACCAGGTCGTCGAACATGTGATCCCGTCCGGGGTCGGCGACCTCGCCACTCCAGTCCTTCTCGCCGGCGTACGCCTTCGCGAAGGTGTCCTGCACCGGGATGCCGTTGTACTTCTCCTGGTAGAGCCACTCCGAGTAGGTGGCGAAGCCTTCGTTGAGCCAGATGTCCGACCAGTGCGCCGGAGTGAGACTGTCGCCGAACCACTGGTGGCCGAGTTCGTGGGCGAGCAGGTCACCGTCGACCGCGCTGGTGCTCTGGTCGTAGACCGGCCGGCCCTGCGTCTCCAGGGCGTAGCCGACGCCGACGTCGGCGAGGATGCCGCCGGTCGAGTCGAATGGATACGGCCCGTACATCGACGACTCCCACTGGATGGTCTGCGCCGTCGCCTTGTTGAGGACATCGCCCTGGCCGGGTTTCGTGTCGATCGAGGCGCCGATCGCGGTGATGTTCGGCAGGCCATCGGCCGTCACATCGCGGGTGACGTCGTAGTGGCCGATCGCCAACATGCTCAGTTCGCTGGCCATCGGCTTGTTCATGGACCAGCGGAAGGTGGTCCGGCCGTCGTGCGTGGTGACCGGCCCGGGTTCGCCGTTGGCCAACACGGTGAGCCCGGTCGGCACGGTGATGGTCTGCGTATACGTCGCCTTGTCGTCGGGCGTGTCGTTCACCGGGTAGTACGTTGCCGCGCCGAACGGCTGGTTGAGTGCGACCGCACCGTCCTTGGTGGCGACCCAGCCGGAGATGCCCAGCGCCGGGTCGTCGATCCGCTGCGGAACTCCCGCGTAGCTCACCGATATGACGAACGGGAGGCCCTTGAGCAGACCGAACGGCGGGGTGATCACCAACTCCTGCGCGCCGCTGCGGGTGAAGGAGGCGGGCAGGCCGTCGACCGTGAGCTTGCTGATCGTCAGCGGTCCCTGGAAATCCAGGTCGAATCGGGAGAGGTTCTGGGTCGCGCCGGCCAGGATCGTCGTGGTCGCGTTGATCGCCTTGGTCACCGGGTCGAACGCGAGGCTGATGTCGTAGTGGCTGACGTGGTAGCCGCCGTTGCCCATGTCGGGGAAGTACGGATCCCCAGCGCCCGGCGCCCCCGGAGTGAACACCGGCGCCGGCGCGGCGTCCGCCGCCGGGATCGTCCCGGCGGCCACACCCACGGCCAAGGCGCAGGCGGTGATCAACAAGCGGTGGCTACGGCCGATACGGCGCATTACGTCTCCCCTGGCGTCGCGGAAACCGGAGTTTAGGACCGATCCGACATTCGGATCAAGTGGCTGGTAGGTTCCGATTCATGGGCGTGCAGCGCTGGGTGGAGGCCGCGACCGGAGTCAAACTCTGGACCGAGTCGTTCGGCTCCGACACCGACGAGCCGATCCTGCTCGTGATGGGGGCCAACGCCTCCGCGATGACCTGGCCGGACGAATTCGTCCAGCGTCTGGTCGATGGCGGGCGCAGGGTGATCCGGTACGACCACCGGGACACGGGGCAGTCGACGACCCGTGATTTCGATCAACTCCCCTACGCCGTCGCCGATCTCGCCGCGGATGCCGTGGCCGTGTTGGACGGCTACGAGATCGAGGCCGCCCATGTCGTCGGGCTGTCCCTCGGTGGCACGATCACCCAACTTCTCGCGCTGGACCAGCGCAGCCGGTTGCGTGCCATGACGGTCATGCTCACCGCGGCTCTCGACGTCGACTTCGTCGGCAACATCGGGCGTGCCATGCGTGGCGAACCGGCACCCGACGGTCTGCCCACTCCGAGGGCCGACGTGTTGACCGCCCTGGCGACACGAGCTGAGCCTGGCGCGGACCGGGAAGCCGAACTGGATCGGCGGGTCGCGGAGTGGCGACTGCTGGCGGGCGACGAACTCCCCTTTGACGCCAACGAGTTCCGGCGCTGGGAGCAACGCGACATCGACCACTCGGGCACTCTCGCGAAACCGTCGGCGCATGCGCGAGCCACCCCGGTCCCAACCTCGCGCGGCGCGGAACTGACCGGGATCAGCACCCCGACCCTCGTGGTGCAGGGCATGCTCGACCCGCTGAACCCGCCACCGCACGGCCGGCACCTCGCCGATCAGATCCCCGGCGCGAGGCTGCTCGAAGTCCCTGGCATGGGCCACGCACTGCCCGGCGCGGTGCACCCGGTTCTCGCCGAAGCGATCCTCACCCACGCCTGAGCGTTACTAGGGAGTGAGTTCGGCGATCCGCGTGTAGTCCCCGTTCTGGGTCTGGGCCGCGGTGACCACCACCTGGACCTGGGTCGTGCCAACCGCGGCCGGGAACGGGATCCAGCGGTAGAGGTCGGCGTTGCCCGACACGGTGGCCTGGGTGACCCATTGGCTGCCGTCCCAGGTCCGCACGGTGAAGTCGGTCGGGACGCCGTCGACGATCGAGGCGAAGCCGACACCGTTCAGCGTGACCGCGGTCGGGCTGGTCACGGTGAGCGTGTCCGGAAACTGGCCCGAGTTCGCGTTGTTCCAGAACGTGGCCAGGTTCGCGTCGATCGCGTTGGACGCGTAGTAGGTGCGCACCTGACCGTTGAAGGTGTTCGGATCGTGCTCACTCGACGCGGTCGCCGTCGTGCCGCTGGGCCAGGTGCCGAAGTGGAGCAACGAGGTCTGGGTACGCGCGGTCGGCGCACCGGGCGCGTCGGCGTCGATCGCGATCGGCACCGTGCCGCCGGTACCGCCGGCCGGGGCGGTGAGGCCGACGTCGACGACCGTGTCGACCGGGCCGTCGCGGGTGTCGAGGGAGAACGTGGCCGGCGTGACGGTCCAGCCCGCGGGGGCCTTGGCCGTGACCTGGCCGGAGACCACGCGGTCGCCGCTCGCGCTCACCGTGACCGGGATCGTCACGCGCTGCCCGGAGAACACCGGCGTGCCGGACGCCGAGGTCAGCGCGACGCCCAGGGTTGTCGGCACCGAGCCCACGGTGCGGCTGGTGATGGTGGCGTTGGTGGGCGCACCGGTGAGCACCACGTCGTTGCCGGACAGGTGGGCCTGGTAGGCGAGGCCGTGGGTGCTGTTCCAGACCAGCCTGCCGTTGACGGTGACCGCGGTGCGCGCGCCGTAGGTCGGCACGTCGATCTCGTTGACCGCCTTGGCGGGCGCGGTGAGCTGCTCGGTGAACACGCCGTCGCGCACGTCGTGCGTCCACGCCAACCTGATGTCGCCGAACGGGGTCTTGAGCGAGCCCCGCGCGCTGCTCAGGTCACCGCTCTGTGGCGCGATGTCGTAGCCGCCCGCGATCGTGGTCGGCCGGATGCCCAGCACGTAGAAGGTCAGCGCCGAGGTCGGACCGGTGGCCCAGCCGTGCGCGTTGCTCATGTACGCGCCGCCGTAGCCGAACTGGCCGTTGGCGAGGTAGCCCTCCCAGAACGTGCTGCCGGTGCCTAGCGGGGAGTTGAGCATGTAGCCCCATTCGCGCCGCATCAGGTCCAGCGCCTGCGTGGTGTCGCCGGCTCGCAGGTGCGCGGCGAGTTCCATCGAGCCGGGGAAGGTGGAGATCTGGCCGCCGTTCTCCGGGGTGGTCGCGCCGTAGCTGTTCCAGTCGGTGGTCAACGCGGCGCTGACCCGCTCGGCCCGGTCGGCCGGGGCGAGGTCGTACCAGACCGCCAGCGAGTTGCCGTCCTGCGGCAGCTGATCGCTGGTGGGGTTGTCGCGGTACTCCCCTGCCGCGTCGTCCCACAGGTTGGCGTTGACGGCGGTGCGCAGCGTGGCGGCCACGTCGGTCCAGTGGGTGGCGTCGGCGCTGTCGCCCTCGACGTCGGCCAACTGGGCGCCGGTCACGAGTGCGTGGTACAGCAGGGCATTGGCCTCGATGTTCTCGCCGCCCTGGTCACTACGGGCCCAGTCGGCCATGTTGTGTACGGTCATCAGGCCGTCGCCGCCGACCTCGGCGAGCGAGAAGTCGACCGCGCGCACGTAGTCGGCCCATTCGCCGGCCAGCCACGTGCTGTCGTGCGAGTACTGGTAATAGTTGGCGGTGCCGATCAGCGTCCACAGGTGGTAGGTGTCCGAGCCGTAGAAGTTCACTTCCGGCCCGGCGTAAGGAAGTTCGCCCGAGGCGGCCTGGTGGCCGTAGAGCGTGGTGAGCGCGTTGCGGGTGGGCGTGAGGTCGCCGAGTGAGGCGTACTCGGTCGGCACCGACACGCCGAGGTCGCCCGGCCAGACCGTGCGGTCGCGCTTGGCCCCGTCGACCAACACCTCGCTGCCGACGCCGACCGTCCCGCTGTTGTCCCAGCCGCCGGCCGGCGGGCCCCAGACGCGGCCGGTGGTGGGCGCGATGGTGTTGGTCTGCACCGTGTACGCGCCCGCGTACCAGATGCGGTTGAGCAGCGGATCGCTGGAGGAGAAGTAGTTGTCGTAGGCGCGCGGATCGGCCATGTCCGGTGCGAAGGAGATGGCCAGCGACACGTGGTCGATGTCGATGGTGCCGGCCGAGTTCGCGAACACCGTCAGGTAGCGGAACCCGCCGCGCAGCTGCGCGGAGGGCATGGTCCAGGACGATCCCGGCGTGACCGAGGCGTAGATCGCTCCGTCGGCGCCGCCGCCTCCGTTGCTGGCGTCGCTGCTCGTGCCCACGTACTGCGAGGACTCGCTGAAGGCCAGACCGAGCTGCTGGCCGGTGTCGCTGCCTGATCCGAAGTGGACGGTGACGAGGCCGCCGACCTCCTCGCCGAAGTCCAGCGTGATCGAGGAGCCCGAGCCGACCAGCGCGGTGGTCTTCGAGTGCAGCACGTTGGTGGGACCGGTGACGGTGCCGGTCGTGCGGAACACGCGGGTCGGGGCCACCGTCCGGCTGGCCGGGGACAGGTTGTCGGCCTGCCAGGGCTGCGCGCCGGTGCCGGGCGTGGTCGCGGCGGCAGGTACGGCGGCAGGTGCTGCGGCGAGTCCTGCGGCGAGGGCGATGCCGATCGCGCCGATCAGCCAGCGTCGGGTGGCTCGGTGTCCGCTCATCGTGTCAGCTCCGGGTTCTGCGGCGTGATCGTGATCGGCACCGTGTTCGTGACGTGCGCGCCGCCGCCTGATGCGGTCACGGACAGCTGGTAGGTCCCGGGGTTCGCGTCCGCCGGCACGGCCACGCTCAACCGGGTGCTCGCGCTCGCGGCGGCACCGGGCATGGCCATCCGCACCCGCGCGGCGGGCACCGCCGGCCAGCCGCTCGGCGCCCGCGTGGACACGGTCACGTCGAGCTGACCCGGTGCGACCGCGCCGAGATCGGCCTGCACGGTGACGCTGCCGCCGGCCACCGTGCTCGACGGGTTCGCGCTGGTGTTCAGCGACAACTCGGTCGGCACCGCGCCGATGTGCCGGGCCCGCACGGTGTGCGCGCCGGGCCCGACCCCGTCGAGGTAGACATAGCGGCCGCTGCTGGTCGCCAGCGCTCCGCCGACGGCCCTCGATCCGTCCCACACCACGCGCCCGTCCAGCGCGACCACGGTCCGCGCATTCGAGGTCGGCGCGGCCAGTCGGGCGCTGGTCGACCGGGGAACGTTGGTGCGCAGGGTGAATCCGTCGCCGCCGGCCTGCCAGGACGTGCTGATCGAGCCGTGCGGCGTCGGCACGACGCCCTGGGCCCAGGTCAGGTCGCCCGGGTGCGGCACGACGTCGAAGGTGGCGTAGCCGCCGCTGGTCGGCGTGACGCCGAGGGTGTCGTTGGTCAACGCGATGGTCGGCGCGGCGGCCCAGCCGTGGGCCAGGCTGCTGAACTGTCCGATGGCCGGCTGGCCCGCGGTGTTCATGACCTCCCAGTAGGTACTGCCCGGGTCCTGGCTGAGTTCGTGGCCCCAGCAGGAGTTCAGAAGTGACTCGCCCGCCAACTGGTTGAGCGCACTGTCCTCGCCCAGCCGGTCTTCTGCCTCGAACCCGCTGGGCAGCGGCTCGTAGCTCGGGCCGATCGCCGAATTGGGGGTCGACGGTGAGACGGTCAGCGAGCCGTAGGCGCTCCAGTTGTTGGCCCGCAGGTAGTTCAGCGCGCTGGTGGACTGCGCGGGCGAAGCGACACCGGTGAGGACGGCGGCGGCGTTGGCGTCCTGCGGGTAGGCGTTGGGGATCTCGCGGGAGAGCCGGTAGGCGCCGACCGTCGGGTCCCACAGTTGCGCGTTGATGGCCTCGCTCACCGCGCTCGCGCGAGCGGCGTAGGTCGAGGCGTCCGCGCTGTCGCCGAGCGCGCCGGCCAACTGCGCCATCTGGTGCAGGTTGCGCGTGTAGAGCGCGTTGACGTAGGTCTCGTGGCCGCAGTCGGAGTAGCCGTAATGGCCGCAGGCGTTGACCGCGCCGAACGCGATCAGGCCCTCGGGGTCCTGCGACCGCACGGATTCCAGCCAGGCCACGGCATTGCGCAGCCCGGTCCAGTTGGCGGAGAGGTAGTCGCGGTCGCCGGTGTAGAGCCAGTGCTGGTAGGCGTTGTCGACGAACCAGGTCACGTACTCGCCGTAGCTGGTCTCCTCGCCCAGATTGTGCGGCCCGACCAGGCTCTCGGCCGGCACGAAACCATCGGATAACTGTTGCCCGGCAAGGGAGGTGAGCGAGTTGTTCACCGCGCCGACGTCGTCGGTGCTCAGATAGGTGACCGGCGCCTCGACCGACAGATCTCCCTGCCACACCACCCGATCTCGCTTGGCACCGTCCAGGATGACCTCCTGTTTCGGGTCGGCGCCGGGAATCCGCGCATCGGACTGGTCGGGCTCGCCGGTGTCGTAGGGCCAACTCTTGGCCGTGTCGGACATCCAGGTGTCCAGCTGCACGGTGTAGGCGCCCGCGTACCAGAGCTTGTTCAACGCGTTGCTGCTGCTGAGGAACCAGCCCTGATACGCGGCCGGATCCGATTGCAGCGGTGCGGCCTGGAAGTCGAGCGAGACATCGTTGAGGGTGACCGAGCCCGGCCCGTCGAGGAAGATCGTGAGGTAGCGGAAGCCACCGCGCGGCTGGGTGTCGGCGACCGTCGCCGGGAGGGTCTGGCCGGTGAGCGGCAGCGTGTGGCTGTCGGAGTCCCAGGTGTAGGCGGTGCCCGGGTAGCCGTTCCAGATGTTGGCGGTGTCGCAGCCCGGCGCGAAGGCGGCCTCGCCGTTGTTCTGGGTCGGCGTCAGCGCCATCTCGGCGATCGACTCGCTGAAGCAGGCGTGCAGTTGCGGGGCCGGGTTCGAGGTGGCGAGGACGTGCGTCGCGACCTCGCCGCCGACCTCCTTGCCGAAGTCGAGGATCAGCAGCGGCGAACTGGTGCGTGTGCCCGTGCTGGTCAACGTGACCGAGGACGAGCCGCCCAGCGCCGCTGAGGGATCGCCCTGGATCGACCCGCCGCGCGCCCGCGCCGACCACACCGAGACGGGCCGCACGGTGTGCCCGGTCGGCGCGAGCACATACGGCTGCCAGTCGCCGGGATGCGGCGTGTAGGCCGGACTCATCCAGGGGCTACCGGCGGCGGCCGGACTGGCCATGGCCGGAACGGCGACCGGGGCCGCGGCCAGCGCGAGCGCGGACAGCGCGATGGTCACGTGGCGAAGAGGACGGCGTTGTCGTCTCACCGAGGTCAACCCCTCAGATTTTGAATCGTTTAAATCGCCAGGCACTCAACAACTTCGCAGCCCGATCACCTGGTGTCAAGACGCGTGATCGGGTCGGCTGGCCGATTCCGGTCAACCCGTGATCACGGTCAGCCGACAACCGGCTCCGTCGGCCTGTGGTGCCACGGGGTTACCGGCCTTGACCACGAACGTGATGCCGATTACGGTCGCTCGTACCGGTTGACTGAAAGGTTTCAACCGGGAGCGCGGCCACCGAGAACGGCTCTCCAGCGAGAAAGCAGGTGCTCGCATGCTCAACGAGACACCGGTGCGGCAGCCCGCCGCGGAGCTGGTTCTCGACGACGAGGAGCGCGCCATCGTCGCGTTGTTCGCCAACGGGCTCGTCCTCGACGCGATCGCCCGCCGCCTCTGTCTGTCCGAACGGACCGTGCGGCGACGGATCAGAGCCATGTGCGACCGGGTCGGCGTGGACACGCCGGTCCAGGTCATCGTGCTCGCCGCGCGCCAAGGCGTGGTCTGAACCCCGCTCACCGACTGACCGCGGTGCTGAACATCAGCTCCGAGCCGCTGCTCAGCACGCCGTAGCACCCCTGCGTCGAGGTCGTGGAGAGCACGATGCCGTAGTGCCCGCCCCGCGTCACCGTGGCGCTGGAGGTCAGCACCAGCTGCTCGGGCGCCCAGCCGACGATGTTGGTGTCGTAGACCCGACTCGCCAGCGTGCCGGTCACCGCACCCTGGGCGTTGAGCGACACCACCGACATCGTCAACGGCTGATCCGGGCTCGGCCCCTCGTTGCCGGGCAACTGGCCCGAGCGCATGGCCGGGGTGGTCTCCTGGTACGCCGCGACCTCGACCTCGCTCAGCGTGCCGGTGCGGCCCGCGGTGAACGACTGCGTCAGCGGCGTGCCGCCGGTGATCACGCAGCTGTCGGTGAAGCCGGCCGTGCCGCTGCTCTGATCCTGGTCGGGCAGCGTGTTCTGGTGACCGGGAACGTCGACGGCCAGGGCCAGTCGGGCCGTTGCCGCGCAGCTGATCGGCTGGATCGAGCCGTCCCCGGTGAACTCCAGCGGCGCCCAGAAGAAGTTCGACTCGCCCTCGTTGCGATGCGCGTTCCACAGGTCGCTGCCGTAGAGGTAGATCGTGCTGCCGCCCTGGCCGCGCAGCGGCGCGACGAACGACGGTTGCCCGCCGCAGGAATCGTTGCTGATCAGGATCGCCTGGTTCACGGTCGGCGGCTGCCAGCCGGTCAGGTCGCCCGAACTGAAGTCGTCGGCGAACAGCGTCTGGCCGGCCGGGCCGGTCACGCTCACGTTGTCCAGGACCGCGGACTCGCCGTCCTGGTCGTTCTCCAGGAAGCCGACGCCACCGGCCGGGTAACTGGGATCGGTCACCGTATCGGCGAGAGTTCCGTTGACGGTCGCGGTGAACGTGGTGGCGCGCACGCCAATGGCCACGTGATAGGTCTGGCCCCCGGTCACCGCGAACGGCAGCGCGGCCGAGCTGACCAGGGACGCGCTGCCGCCGGTCAACTTCACGAAAGCGACGTAGCCGCCCGCGTTGGCCGAGCTGTAGGCGTAGTTGGACAGCAGAAAGGCGTAGCCGTTGCCCGAACTGTCCACTCGGAACGCGAGCCCGGCCTGCGCGTAGCTGCCCCCGTTGAGCGATCCGGTCTGCTCGGGTGTGACGTCACTGCTGAACGTGTAGTCGGTCCACGAGGAGCCGGCCGTGGTCACGCCGAGGCCGCCGCCGTCGGCGTGCAGGGCGCCGTCGGTGACCGTCCACGGTTGCGGCGTGCCCGCCTTTCCGTGCCAGGGGCCCAGCGGCGCGGACGCGGTCAGGTAGCCGGTGCCGGTCGACGTGCAGTAGGCGCAGGTCGGATCGGACATGGTGATGTAGTAGGTGTTGGCACGCTTGAACATGGCCGGCGCCTCGACATTGCGCAGTCCCAGTCTCGTGTACTGGCCGTCGGTCGACAGGTAGTCGCCGGTCAACTGTTCGACCACCATGTCCACGCCGTGGCAGGCGTCGTTGTGGATGAGGTAGCCGGTGCCGTCGGCATCCTCGAACAGGCTGAAGTCCACGCCGCAGGACACCGCGAGCGTCGGAATGTTCTGTTCGGTGAACACGCCGGTCGGCGAGTCGTTGGTGTAGACGAGGTAGCCCTGCGGCGCGGACCCGTCATTGACCCACAGCACGAACTTGTGCGTCGATGCGTTGTAGAGCACGTGCGGCCGGAAGCAGTACTGGCACGATCGCGGCAGCGCGACATAGCCGCGATCGGTCCAGTGCGTCAGGTCGGTCGAGGAGTACACCTTGAAACCGCAGAAGTTCGAGTTGATCGTGTACTGGTAGCCGCAGGTGTAGCTGGTGCCGTACAGGTAGTAGGTGTTGGCGAACTGCGCGATCTGGCCGTCGTGCGCGTCCAGCGCGTTCCCGTTGACGTCCACCCGCGCGGCCTGCGCGCCGCTCGCGGTGAAGTTGGTCAGGGTCACGCTCGACGCTGCCGGCGCGGCCGGCGATGCTGTCGGCGCGAGTACACACAGCACTGAGGCGAGCAACGCGGCGAGCAATCGCATGGCACCGATTTTCCGAAGGGTCTCGTTGTGGTTCAACGAAACCGCGGTTCATTGGCCGATATCGGCCAGCGGCCATTTGTCTCCCATGCTAAGATATCCCTCACGGAAGATTCTTAGTGAAAGGGGTTGTGATGGGTGCTGACGTTCAGGAGACCGTTGCGGAGATGCAGCGCGCGTGGGGTGACGCGGATCGGTACGGCGCCGTGTTCACCACCGACGCCGACTACATCACGTTCTTCGGCGGCCACGCCCGTGGCCGGCAGGAGATCATCGACTCGCATCGACCATTGTTCGACGGCGTGCTGAAGGGGACGACGCTCAGCGCGATCATCACCGATATCAGCTATCTGGGGCAGGATGTCGCGTTGGTCCACACGCTGGGCTCGACGGCCAAACGTCATCCAGCCCGCCCCGAGCAGGGCGGCGGCAAGTCGGTGCAGACCATGGTGCTGGTGCGCGTGGACGGGGACTGGGCGGTGCGCGCCTTCCAGAACACCCGGCGGCGTGCCGGTGTGGCGGCGATGACCAACCTGATGGCCCGGTTCGGGGGCCGACGTCGGCAGGCGACCGTCAGCCGAGCGTGACGGGCAGGTACTCGATGCCGCCGACCGGCAATGGTCGGCCGCCTCCCGGGTGCGCCGGAATCCTGCTGCTCGTCACCAAATCGGGCACGGACCGCCGTTCTCGCCCATACCGCCCGGTTCGCCGCGTGAGACACCGATGGTCGCCCACCGTTTCATGAACGTTCAGCGGACACCGGGTGCGTGCGTCGCTTACCCTGCCTAGGTTCCTGAACACTCAGTGAGAGAGGAACCACGGATGGCGACTACCGCCGCGTTACGCGGGCGAGGGCTCACCAAGCGTTTCGGCGAAATCGTCGCCCTGGACCACATCTATCTGGATGTGGCGCAGGGACAGATCCACGGGCTGGTCGGCCCGAACGGCGCCGGCAAGACCACTCTGTTGGGCCTGCTGCTCGGCCTGGCCGTCGCCGACGAGGGCGAGCTGGAGATCCTCGGCACGCCGGTCGGCCGGACGCTGGACGCCCCCGACGGGGTCGCCGGCTTCGTCGACGGCCCCGGTCTCTACCCCGCGCTCACCGCCCGGCGCAACCTCGCCGCGCTGGCCGCGCTGCGCGGTCGCGACAACCACGGCGCCGACATCGACGACGTGCTCGACCAGGTCGGGCTCAGCGACGTCGCGGACGACCGGGTCCGCGGTTTCTCCCTCGGCATGCGACAGCGGCTCGGGCTCGCCGCGGCCCTGCTCACCGAACCCCGGCTGCTGGTGCTGGACGAGCCGGCCAACGGCCTCGACCCGGCCGGCACGAAACGGGTGCACGGCGTGCTCACCCGGCTCGCCGCCAACGGCACCACCGTGATGCTGTCCAGCCACCGCATGGACGACGTCGAGTCGCTGTGCGCCGAGGTCACCATCCTCTCCGCCGGCAGCATCGTGTTCTCCGGCCCGTTGGGCAAGCTCACCGCGAAGAACCAGGAACTCGACTACCGGCTGCGCACCTCGGACCCGGTGGCCGCCCGCGCGCTGGCCCTCGAACTGCCGGGGGTGCGCGTCATCGACGACGCGGACACTCCTGCCTCGCAGGACAGCGAGGTGCTGGTGGTGCGCGCGCTCGTGCCCGACCTCGACGAACTCGTGGCGCGGGTGGTCCGCGCGGACATCGCGCTGCGCGAACTGGCTCCCGTGGTGTCGCCGCTGGAAGCCGCGTTCCTCAGCCTCACCGACCAGACCGAACAGAAGGAGGCCGGCCGATGACCTCCGCCGTCGCCGAGGCCCCGCCCTCGCCCGCCCGCCCGGTCCCGGTGGCCAGGAGCTACCGCTTCGAACTCGTGAAACTGTTGTCCCAGTGGCGTGTCCGGGTGCTGCTGATCGCATGCCTGATCGGGCCGGCCGGGTTCGTGGTCGCGGTGGGCCAGCAGAGTTCGCTGCCCTCCGACACCACCTTCGGCCGCTGGATGAGCTCCACCGGCTGGGCCGGTCCGTTGGTGCTGCTCGGTTTCTCCGGCACCTACGCGCTTCCGCTGCTGACCTCGCTGATCGCCGGTGACGTCTTCGCCGTGGAGGACCGGCTGGGCACCTGGCGCCACCTGCTCGTGGCGGTCCGCTCGTACCAGCGGATCTTCGCGGCGAAGACGCTGGCCAGCCTCACCGTCATCGTGCTGTTGGTGGTGGGGCTCGCCGCTTCCGCCATCGTCGGCGGGCTCGCCTCGGTCGGCGCCCAGCCGCTGGTCGGGCTCGACGGCCACCTGCTCTCCTCCGGGGACACGGCCGGGAAGGTCCTGCTCGCGTGGCTCTGCGTGTTGGCCCCCACGCTGGCGCTGGGCGCGATTGGCCTGCTCGGCTCGGTCGCCCTCGGCCGCTCACCCATGGGCCTGATACTGCCCGTCCTGGTCGCCTTGGCCATGGGGCTGGCCCAACTGCTGCCGCTGCCGATCGCGCTGCGCCTTGCCCTGCCCAGTTACGGTTTCATCGCCTGGATCGGCCTGTTCACCGACCCGGTACAGGCCGGTCCGCTGCTGATCAGCATCGCGGTCTGCCTGGTCTGGGCCGTTGTCGCGACCGTGTTGGCCTACCGGTTGTTCATCAAGCGCGACTTCACCAACCTCAGCAACGACGGCGGTGGGCGCAGGGCGCTGGTCGTCGGGGTGGTGCCGCTCGTCGTGGTGCTCCTCCTGACGGTCGGCGTGATCACCTGGTCGGCTCGGCCCACCGGTTCCGGCATCGACAAGGACAAGCTCCAGCGCTCGGTCGCCACCGCGTTCGCCCACCTGTACCGGTTGCAGGCCAGTCAGATGCACCACCCGGACGTCACCGAGTCGGCCATGGGAGCGGCGGCGGCGTGCACCAAGGGCACCGGACAGGTCGTTCAGGACGGCGCGGGCACCGACTGGCGCTGCGCCGTCGTCTGGCACCTCCCCGGCGTCACGGCCGGCCAATCCGCCGTCTACGAACTGGATGTCACCAGCGACGGCCGATACCAAGCGGACGGCGACGGACCGCTCCAGATCAACGGGTACTTCATGGTGCACACCGGCACCGGAGACCAACCGAACCCGCTGTGGCAGTTCGACGGCAACGTCGACCTGCTGCCCAGCAACTGACGGGGCGGACCCGCGGCGAGGGAAAGTTGACTCTCATAGCCCTCGCCGCGGGCCCGAGATTGCGGAAGAATTGCCGGCTGTCGCGTGGCACCTAACTCGATGGGCTGGTGACAAATGAGCATTCCCCTACGGCAAGCCATCAAGATCGGCGCCTATCTCATCAGGCAGAAGATCGCCCGACGAGACAAATTCCCGATCACCCTCGAACTCGAACCGCTGTTCGCGTGCAACCTGGCGTGCGAAGGCTGCGGCAAGATCCAGCATCCGGTCGAGGTGCTGAAACAGCGGATGCCCGTGGAGCAGGCACTCGCCGCCGTCGACGAGTGCGGTGCTCCCGTCGTCTGCCTCGCCGGCGGCGAACCGCTGATGCACCCGCAGGTCGAGGACATCGTGGCCGGACTGGTCAAGCGCAAGAAGTTCATCTACCTGTGCACCAACGCATTGCTCATTCCCCGCAAGATCGACAAACTCACCCCGTCGCCCTATTTCGCCTTCGCCGTGCACATCGACGGACTGGAAGAGCGGCACGACGAGTCGGTGGCCAAGAAAGGCGTGTTCGCCCAAGCCGTCGACGCGGTCAAACTGGCCCAGCAACGCGGTTTCCGGGTCACCACCAACACCACGTTCTTCAACACCGACACCCCGCAGACCGTCATCGAGGTACTGGACTTCCTCAACAACGATCTCAAGGTCGACGGGATGATGCTCTCCCCCGCCTACGCGTACGAGAAAGCGCCCGACCAGGAGCACTTCCTCGGTGTCGAGGAAACCCGCGAACTGTTCCGCAAGGCGTTCGCCGACGGCCGCCGCGACCGATGGCGAATCAACCACTCACCGCTGTTCCTGGACTTCCTCGAAGGCAAGGTCGACTTCCCGTGCACGGCGTGGGGCATCCCGTCCTACTCGCTGTACGGCTGGCAGCGGCCCTGCTACCTGCTGGGCGACGGCTACGCCCAGACCTACCAGGAACTGCTCGACACTACCGACTGGGACGCCTACGGGCGAGGCCGCGACCCACGCTGCGCGAACTGCATGGCGCACTGCGGCTACGAACCCACCGCCATCACAGCGACACTGTCGTCGCTACGGGAATCCATCCGCGCGGTGCGCTGAGCAATCTCAGCGCTCCAGCCGCAGGGCGAGGGTGGGACACGCCGCGACCGCGGCACGGGCCTCCGCGAGCAACGCGCGCGGCACCGGCGCCCGGTCGAACAGCGGATAACCCCATTCGTCTAGCTGGATCAACTCGGGAAGGAGTTCGGCGCACATGCCGTGCGCGCGGCACATGATCGGGTTGACCCCGAGCCGCTGCCCGTTGAGCCCCTGCCCCTTGAGCCGCTGCCCGTTCATCGCCAGTTCCCGCGAAGGGTGTGCTCGTGCAGCTGGGGCAGCCGCGGGTAACCGGCCCGGCGGCACGGATGCCCGGACACGTGCGCCCGCAGGTCGTGCTCGAACACGCGCAACGCGCTGGTGGCCAGCCGCACCGCACCGTCCGGGTGGCCGCAGGCACCGCGCCCAGCGATGATCTTCAGCCGGCGGTGCAGCCGTTCGGCCGCACCGCCGGCACCGCGACCACCGACCACCAGTTCACCGAAATCGTCCGCGACCGCCGGCAGCCCGAACATGCACGGCCCGCACTGGTTCGCCGATTCGTCGGCCAGATAGCGCAGGATCCACTCGGTGTCGCTGAGCCCGCACCCGTCCGCGGGCAACACCATCAGCGAACCGACGCCGAGGGCGCTGCCCGCCGACCGCAGCGCGGCCGAGGTCAACGGCAGCCGGGTCGCCGAGGGCATCGGCAGCCAGCCACCGGCGTAGCCACCCACCAGCACCGCCTGCACCGGCACCGGTGCGCCGCCCGCCTCGTCCAGGATCCGGCCGAGCGGCATGCCCAACGGCACCTCGTACACGCCGGACGTACGCACCGCGCCCGAGACCGTGACCAGCGCCGTGCCCGGGTCCTTCGCGGTACCGCACGTCCGGAACCAGTCCGGCCCGAACCGGGCGATCAGGGCAAGCTGAGCCAACGTCTCCACGTTGTCGATCAACGTCGGCCGCTTGCCGACACCGCGTTCGAACGGCCGAGGCGGTTTCGCGGTCGGCCGCGCCACCCCGGTGTTGACGAAGTTCACCAGCGCCGACTCCTCGCTGGCCACGTAGCCGCCGGGCACCTCGGTGATCCGCACCGGCGGCCCACCCATCCCCCGGCTCTCCAGCGCGCCCAACACCGAATCCAGGACCTGGTCACCCCGGTGAACACACAGAATCACCTCGTCGGCGCCGACCGCGACCGCGGCGAGCTGCGCGCCGTCGAGCACCAGATGCGGTGCGACCTCGAGCAGCACATGGTCCTTGTCGCTCGCCGGTTCGCTCTCGCAGCCGTTGGCCACCACGATGGGCCGACGGTGACGGTCCGCGACGGCGCGCAGCTTGTGTCCGGTCGGGAACGCCGCACCGCCCCGGCCACGCAGCCCCGACCAGGTGAGGGCCGCGATGAAGCTGTCCCGCTCGGCGCGCCCGGCGCCGAGCACCAGCGGCAGCCTGCCGTAGCGCTCATAGTGCTCGGCGAGCCTGGCCGGTCGTCGGGTGGCCGCCCAACCGGCCAGCAGCCGGTTCGGATCGCGCGGATCGGGTGCCAGGGGGTGCGAGGCGATCGGTCGGGCCATCGGGTCACTCGACCTCGTGCCGTGGCCCGAGGCGGAACAGTTCGGGAAAACCGGTCACGTCCCACCAGATCCGGCGACTCCCCCGCCGCCCACCACGGTCTGCGGCGGTGCGGGCGGCGGTTGCAGGACTGGTACGGGGTCGGTCGTGACCGGCGCGACGCTCGTCGGCGGGTCCACCGTCGTACTCGGCACGACGCTCGTACTCGGGTCGGTGCTGCTGCTCGGGGCGGTGCTGCTCGGGGCCGGTGTCGCCGCGGAACTGTCCGGTGCCGGATTCGGGTGCGCGGTCCCGTTGCTGGCATGCGATACCGGCTGCTGAGCCAGGACAACGCCGAAAAGCGCGGCCAGCGCGGTACTGCCCACCGCGACGGACCGGCTCACCGCGGCCACCCGACGGCGGCCTCGTTCGCGCGCTGCGACCTGCTGATGGACTCCGCGACCCACGATCAAGACTCCTTTCGTCTCCCCCGGCGCTGGGCTGAGTCTTGCTCCGCGTTTTTGGGATTCTCTGGGAATTGACCTGGGTCCCTCGAACGGAGAGGACTTGGACTCTGTCGCGATCGGCTCACCGCGATCGAGGATGGGGCCAATCGCCATCCGGAGGTGATCGTCATGAGCGGGACCTACCTGCACTGGGGCATCATCCAGATCTCACTGACCAACGCCCTCGTCATCGTGATCATGCTCGTCGTGTTCGCACTGGCCATCCTCGTCCCGTTCAACAAAAGCCACGACCGCGGAGACCGGTCATGACCGCGGGCAGCTGGACCGTCCGTACTCGCAACCGAATCGCCCGGATCGTCCCACCGGGACAGTGGCTGCCCGACCGGCAGCCGGCCTACGTATCGTCATGGATCTACGTCTTCGGCGTGCTCACTCTCGCGGCGCTGTTCGTGGTGATCGCCTCGGGCATCATCCTCACCCTGGGTGGCGTGACCTGGTGGCACGTGTCCGCGCTTGGCCACTTCGTCAACTCGCTGCACCTGTGGAGCGTCGAACTGTTCTTCGCGTTCATGGTCATCCACCTGTGGGGCAAGTTCTTCATGGCCGCATGGCGCGGCAAGCGAGCCCTGACCTGGATCACCGGCGTGCTCGCGTTCGCAGGCTCGATCGGCACGGCGTTCACCGGCTACCTCTCCCAGACCAATTTCGACTCGCAGTGGATCGGCACGCAAGCCAAGGACGGCCTCAACTCGGTGGGCATCGGCTCGTTCTTCAACGTGCTCAACCCCGGCCAGATGCTGCTGTGGCACGTCGCGCTGCTGCCGTTCGTGATCGGACTGCTCACCGTCGCCCACGTGATCCTGGTCCGCAGACACGGCGTCGTGCCACCGATCGACGCGCAACCCCCCGACGAGCCGACGCCCGCACCAACTCCGGAATCGCCCGCCGACCTGACCGCGCGGCGGTGACGACCATGACCACCTCCGCTCGCACCCGCCGCGCCGTCACTCCTGACTCGCACGACTTCCCGACCCGGCCCTACGACCTGGTCAAGGAGTTCACCATCGCGCTCGGCGTCGTGATCGTGCTGACCATCGCGCTCGCCGCCGTGTTCTCGTCCCCGGACGAGAAAGCGATCACCCTCGCCGACTGGGCGAACGCCGCGCCCTACGACGTCGTCGCCACTGCGGCCGGCGAACTCGCCGGCACCACCACCAGCGCGGGCTACGGCGCCCCCTACAACACCAACGGCGACGGCCAGACCCTCGGCCCGCTCGCCCTGCAACGCTGGGCCGGCGTAACCATTCCGGTCGACTCGGCGAACGATCTCGTGCTCACCCCGCTGAGCAAGGTCACCAACGACCCCGCCCTCACCCTCGCACTGTCGCAATGGAAAGGCGCACCGGCGCCCCGGCAATCCACGTGGAGCAACGACTACACCACCGCGCTGACCGCCGCACCCGACGGCAACCCGGCATCGGTGAAACCCGGCAACTACGGTCCGGTTCCCGTCATCGCCGCGAAGTTCCTCGACCTGGCTCGATCGGGTGCGCTGGCAGGCGCACTCGAACCCAACGGAACGTTCTACGGCGCAGACACGACCCGCGGCCTACTGCTGCTCGCCGACGGCGCCTACCTGCAAGACCAGGCCCGCGCCAGCAATCTCGGTGGTAACCAGTGGGGCATGATGAACGAATCCGGCAACTATCCAGGCCAGCCCTGGATGTGGCTGTACACGTTCTGGTACCAGATTCCGCCATTCTCCACGTCCAGTAACGCCGACGCCCAGGTGTGGGCGGTGATGGCGATCCTGACCCTCGCCCTGATCCTCATTCCGTTCATCCCCGGCCTGCGATCGATTCCCAGGCTCATTCCCCTCTACCGGCTCATCTGGCGCGACTATTACCGAGGCCGGAACGGGTAACGAGGTCCCCACAGCCGCGATAGACAGGCATCACATCCCCAGTGAGGAGGGATGAGGTGACCTACCCACCCTCGACGCCCGGCGATCCGCCGCCGTATGGTCAGCCGCCGCAGTACGGCCCACCTGGGTACCGTCCGCCGCAGCCACCGCCGAACAAAGTCGGACACAAGAAAAAGAACAACAAGAAGAAATATGTGGCAGCGCTGAGCGTCGCCGCGTCCATCGCCACGATTCTCACCCTGTTCCTCACCCTCGGCCAGCAGCCGCCGAACAACACTCCCGGCACCAACGGCGGCGGCAACGCGACGACATCCTCCGGTAGCTACCCGGTCAACGTGCAGACGAACTTCCTGAACAGCTGCGAGGTGAACGGCACGGCGCAGGTCTGCCAGTGCACCCTGTCCTGGTTCGAGAGCAACGTGTCCCTGACCCAGTTCGAGCAGGACGAAGCCGCGGCCGAACAAGGCAACACGCCCGCCGACTTCAGCGGCGCCGTACAAGCCTGCGCAGGCTGACCGATGGAATCGAGCCGGCCGCCGGCCGCCATCTCCGTCATGCTGATCGTCCCGGACGCGGACACCGCGGTCACCTGGTACAAGAACGCGCTCGGCGCCGTCGAACTGTGGAACCTCGGCGGCGTCGCCGGTCTCCAACTCGACGGAGCGCCGTTCTTCCTGCACGAGAACAACCCGAACAACCCCGACGAGACCAGCCCCGAATCGGTCGGCGTCACCAGCACTCGCATCGAGGTGTTCGTCGACGACCCCGACGCCCTCGTCCGACGTGCCATCGCCGCGGGCGCGACACCAGGCGCCGACGTCGAGGACCACCGCACGCCGTGGGGAACGCATCGGCAAGGCGGCTTCCAGGACCCGTTCGGCCACAACTGGTCAGTCGGCGACACGTCTCCGCTGTTGCGCGATCGGCCGTAGCGGAGCCGACAATCGGCGGGTTGACCGGGTCGCCCGGGGCGAGTGCGCTGGACCCGTGCGCAGACAAGGCGGGCTCTCCCGATGGTGCACCATGCCGCTGGCCCTGGTGTTGGCCATTGCGCTGGGGGTTGTCGTCGCCCCGCAGCGCGCCACCGCCGCCGTGCCGGACACACGGCCAGGTCTGAATCTGGATTCGGCCACCATTCCCGAACTCCAGGTGCGGATGTCGCAGGGCCGGTTGACCTCGGTGCAACTCACCGAAACGTACCTGCACCGGATCGCCACCATCGATCCGAAGCTGCATTCGGTGCTGTTCCTCGATCCCACCGCACTGACACAGGCACGGGCCAGCGACGAGCGCAGGCGCGACGGCCGGTTGCGCGGACCGCTGGACGGAATTCCGGTCCTGCTCAAGGACAACATCGACACGGCAGGACTCGGCTCGACGGCCGGCTCACGGGCGCTGCTGGCCCAACCGCCACGCACCGACGCGGCCCTGGTCACCCTGCTGCGCAACGCGGGCGCGGTACTGCTGGGCAAGACCAACCTGTCGGAATGGGCCAACTTCCGGTCCACCACCTCGACCTCCGGCTGGTCGGGTGTGGGTGGCCAGACCAACAATCCCTATGTGCTGGACCGGAATCCATGCGGCTCGTCCTCCGGCTCCGGCGCCGCGGTAGCCGCGTCGCTGGCCCAGGTCGCGATCGGCACCGAGACCGACGGGTCGATCGTGTGCCCCAGCGGAACGAACGGCGATGTCGGCATCAAACCCACCCTCGGGCTGGTCAGCGGACAGGGCATCGTGCCGATCTCGCACGAACAGGACACGGCAGGCCCGATCGCCCGCAACGTCACCGACGTCGCGATCACACTGGGCGTGCTGACCGGTCGCGCCATGGCCGCTGCCACCGACGCGAAGTCGTTGCGCGGGAAGCGGATCGGCGTGTGGCGACTGGCTGGCATCGACCCAGTCGTGGACCAGGTCGTGCAACAGACCGTCGCCACACTGACCGCGGCCGGCGCGACCGTCATCGACGTGACGCCCGCCAACCAGGGCCAGATCGGCGCACTCGAACTACCCGCGCTGCTGACCGAATTCCACCACGATCTCAACGCCTACCTGGCGACCCGACCCGGCGTGCCGCAGAGCCTCGCCGCGCTGATCGCATTCAACGAACAGGACTCGGTCGAACTGTCCAAGTTCGGCCAGGAACTGTTCACGGAGGCGCAGGCGGCGCCGCCGATAACCGACCCGACCTACCAGCAGGAACGAGCCACGGCAACGAGCCTGGCCCAACACTCCATCGACGACCTCATCGCCGCCGACCACCTCGACGCCATCATCGCACCCACCAACAGCCCCGCATGGCTCGACAACTACGCCACCGGCGACCCGGCCAACACGGTCGGCTCCTCCACCCCCGCCGCCGTGGCCGGATATCCCGACGTGACCGTGCCAGCCGGGTTCGCCGGCCCGCTACCCATCGGCATCTCGTTCATGGCCGGCAGGTTCACCGATGCCCGAATGCTCGCCCTGGCAGCCGCGTTCGAACAGGTCAGCCACGCACGCAAGCCACCAACGTTCCTGCCGACCCTGGGCGGGAAGGTAGTCTCGCCTTGACGTGGACCCGGTTCCGGGTAACCCCAGTCGAGGAGTGAGCCGGCCATGAACACCCAGGAAAGCGCCGATACCCGGATCGTCGACCCGGCCAGCCTCCCGTTCGCGTACCAGGACGCGCTCAACGCCGGGGACGCCGACGCCGTCGTCGCGCTGTTCCACCAGGACGCGACGATGCACACCTTCACCGGCAAGATCCTCACCGACCAGGAGGCGCTGCACGCTGAGGCGGTCCAGTCGATCGCGGCTCAGGCGCGCCTGACCAACAAGCCCAGGTCCGCCCTGATCGGGGGCGATACGGCCCTGATCATCGTCGATTGGGACCTCGAGGCGACGTTGCCGGACGGCACCGCGATCTCGCCGACCGGAACAACGACGGCTGTCGCCCGCCGGTCGGCCGACGGGTCGTGGCGGTTCGCGATCCTCGACTGTCAAGGGGCAGCTGGATCTCCCGGGTGGTCGTAGTCGCTGCTCAGCCACCATGCAGGCGTTGGAGTTCGCGGATCTTGGCCATGTGGTCCGCCAGGAACGCGGCAGCGGCCTCGTTGGCACTGGCCACGAACACCTGCTCCGGCGCCTGCCCGGCCGTGTCCCGGCGAATGTGCACACTGAAATCCCGCAGGCCCACCGCCGAGATGCTGACCAGGCCGTCCGCCGACGCACCGGTCGCCACCAGCTCCGCCCTGGCCTGCTCGTAATCGTCATTGCGCAGATCCGGCGCCAACGACACATCCAACCCGCACTCACGCATCGCCCGGTGGTAGTCCCGCCCCCAACCCGCCGTGAGCAGCCGCGCCAGCACCGCCAACTCCCGCTCCAGCCGAGACTCACTCAGCCACGAGTAGGTGTCCTCGCCAAAGCTGATCTCGACTCGCCGCCGGTCGCTCAGCTCGCCATAGATCTCCATCCCGGGCACCCGCACCCGCAGGTGAATCCGGTCCAGCCGCTCGGCCAACGTGTCCATGGACGGTCGATCCCTTCCCGTCAGATCAGCGACCCGGGGTGAAGTCGGGGCCGCTGGCCAGCGTCGGCTTGGCCATCTGGAACAACGACCCCATCTCGGTCTCCAGGAAGACCAGGTTCGCGGTCAACGACAGGTCGATGGCCACCTGGCCGGACTCGACCCGCTGTTGCAGCCCGGCCATGGCCGACTTCATCGCGGTGATCGCGCCCTGAAGACTGCTCCCGCTGTAGGACATCGAGTCAGTGCCATTCGCGTACGGGATCGCATTGGTCGCGATCGAGCCAACCGCGCCGATCGCCGTGACCGACAACCCCGCCAACGAAGCGCCCCCGGTCAGCGGCACCGCGGCGATCGAGGCGATCCCGGCCAGGATGCTGAACGCCATCACCCACGAACTCTGGTCGCACCCGTCGTTCTGCAACGCCGCCAACGTCTTCTGGCCGATCGTGGTGACGTCGTTGCGTGCGTTGAACCAGACCGCGCGCTGCGCCTCGGCCGCCGCCTTCAACACCGCGATCATGATCACTTCGTTCTCGGTGTTCGCCTTGAAGTGGTCCAGGAACTTGGTACGGAAGCCGTCCGCCGTCGCGCCGCTCCAGTTGTTGATCGGATCGGTGTTGACCAGCGCCTGGAACTCCTGCCGCGCCATACCGAACTGGTCGGACGGATCGACCGGGTTGCCGAACTCCGCGTCCACCCGCAGCATCCCCATCGCCTGCAACAGCGAATCGGTGACCGGCTGGAACGCGGCCGGATCGGGCAACAACGACCACGGCCGGAACGCGTCCGTTATCCCGAAGTACTTCCGAACCAGGTCGGAGTCCATGTAGAAATCCGGAGCGTAGCCCGAACTCGACGGGGTGTGGTTCTGCTGCATCTGCCACTGAGCGCGGGCCATCCACACGACCGTGTCCTCGATCTTGGTCGCGAGCTGCATCAGGTCGTCGGCAAAGGCCACGGTCACCAGCCCTGCTCACTCTGGTCGGACTGCATGAGCGACGCGAATCGGGTCGCCGCCGCCTGATCGGTCGCCGCGTACCGCTGCGCGATCACGGTCAGCGCGAGCGACGTGTCCTCGATCGTCGCCGCGTTGCCGCTGAGCATGCCGGCGATCACCGACCGCAGCGAATCCCAGATCGGCACCATCGCCGTCCACGGTCCGCTGTCACCGGGCGGCTGTGCATCGTTCACGTCGCGCACCGCTTGTTCGAAGTCGGTGTGCACCGCGGAGAGATAGTGCGCGGTCCGATACAGCTCGTTCAGATCGACGCCCAACTGATCGCCATGATCCGGCATGTGCCCCCTCGCGATCACCGGCCGACAATTCCACGGCGACGCTAGGCCGTCGGGCCCGTCATCCGTCCTAGATTTGTCCTAGACCGAGGTCAGCGAGGTTAGAGCGCCATCCGTTGAGCATCATTTTCAGTATTCACTGAAACTACTGCGTCAGAGAAGCGGATCGAAGGTCGCTACCACCGCGTACCAGTCGCTCGACCGGCCCAGGGTGAATCGCGCGTTCTGGGCGCCTACCGCGCCGGACAGCACGTCGGCACACGCTGCCGAGCCGCTGTCGTCGACCGCTCGCAACCTCAACTGCCGGCCGGCGCTCTCGCCGGGCGTCAGGGTGCCGGGCAGTCCGCCGGTGACTTCCGCGGCGAACACCAGGTCGCCGGTTGGCACCGGCGGCGTCGGTCCGGCGTCCACCGTGGTGCTGCCGGCGCTGGCGGACGCTTCGGCAACGGCCGACGGGCCGGTCGAGCTGAGCAGCATGCCGCGGTAGTGGGCGATGCTGCCGGCCAGGAAGGTGGGCGTCGAGGCGGACACCGACACCGTCACGCCGGTCAGGGCCAACAGTGGCTTGGCCCAGAACAGGGCGATGTCTCCCCCGCCGTTGGCAAAACGCAGGCTGGGACCGCGCGTCCAGGCGCCGTCAACGGAGTCCGACACCCTGACGGGACCGGACGCGTCGTACTGCGCCACCCAGGCGACCAACAGGTCGTCGGTGAGCAGCGCCGACGACATTCGCGCCGAGACCGAAGTCAGCCGTACTCCGGGCGAGAACGCCGTTGCCTCGACGAACTGAACCGCGCCCGGCAGCAGCCCAGCCGAGGCTGGTGCCGGTGCCGCGAATCCGAGCAGTACCGCCGACATCACGAGCGTCGTGCCAAGTCGCAGCCGTCGACCCATCGCAATCGCCTCCCAACACGCCGGAAATCCGGCCTATGTTGACGAGGGTCGGTGTTGACCATTGCGGCGTTACCGCCGGAAGGCTGCGACTGGTTGGGCGGATCGCGGGCGCTTATGAGCCGGTGAGGGCGGTGGCGGAGAGGACCCGGCCGTGCAGGGCGGTGTTCTGGCGTCGCATGAGCGACTCGTTCGCTGCGAGCAGGCGGCCCAGCGGTGCGGCCAGCAGGCCGGTGTAGGTGTCGGACTGGATGAGGCGGGTGCTGCCTTCGTCGGCGTCGGAGAGCCGGAACTCGTGCACGCCGCTGAGCAGGCCTCGGTGCAGGAGCACCGCGTCCCAGCGCAGCAGATGGTTGGGCTGTACGGCGAGCACGGTCGGCGCGACCGTGGCGGCGCGGTTGCCGGGGCCGAGGATGCGCACGGTCAGCCGCGAGCCGACCTGGAGCGCTCCGCTGATCGCCTGGATCGTCGGGCTCCATTGTGGATACGCGGCGAAGTCGGTGAGGACGGCCCAGACCTGTTCTCTCGGGGCGGGAATGTGGATCTCGGTCGACAGTCGGGTCATCGCGTGCCCCCTGCGGTTGATGGTTCGGCGCCGGTGACGAGGTCGCCGAGGCCGGCGGGTGTGATCGAGCCGAGCAGCGTCCTGATCGGGACGGTCTGACCGAACGCCGACTTGATCTTGGTGCGCAGCTCGACCGCGAGCAGCGAGTCCAGACCGATGGTGCGCAGGTGATTCGCGGCGCGGACGACCGAGACATCGGAGATCTTGAGGGTGTCCATGATCAGTGATTCCAGCGGCGTCACGTGCTCGGCCGGGTCGGTGACCGTCGGTGTGGGCGAGGCGCTCACCGGTGCGGCGGTTTGGGTGTGCGTCGAACCGCGCAGCGCGCTGAGCAGGGCGTCGCGGCGGATGGTTTCGTACCGGCTGCCGAACCGGGCCCAGTCGGCCGGATAGCAGACCGGGAAGTCGGTGCCGGGTTCGTCGAGGGTGTGCCAGAGGAACGTGTTGCCCTGCTCGGCGCTGAGTTCGCGCACGCCGGAGGGGGTGAACGAACGGTTCGGGTCGAGGTCGCGCAGCATGCCGGCGCCGGCCCAGAATCCCCACCGGATGCCATGCACGCGCACCCGATCCGCCGCTGCGGCGAGGATGCCTTCGAGTGCGCCGTTGGCCGCGCCGTAGTGCGCGAACTGCGGTGACGGCAGCACGGCGGACGCCGAGGAGTAGGCGACCAGGCGCGCGCCGGTGCGGGCGGCGAGGTCGACCAGGTTCCGGGTGCCCTCGACCTTCGGCGCCAGCACGCGTAGCCAGTCGCCGCGTTCCAGTTCGGTAAGCGGGCCGCTGGAGATGCGGCCCGCGAGGTGGAAGATGAACAGCTCGTCCGCGTCCGCCTTGCGCAGCCGCTGCTCCAACGGGTCGACCGAGGACGGCTCGGTGATGTCCAGGCGCAGATAGTCCAGCGGTGCTTCGACCTCGGCCTCGCGCGTGCCGACGATGACGACGTCGTCGAACGAGCGCGCGAGGAGATCGGCGGCGAGCGCGGTGCCGAGGCCGCCGTTGCCGCCGATGATGAGCGCGGCGCGCCGGGGCTGTGCCGACTCCCCCGCCGACGACTTCTCTGCCGGTTCGGGGGTGGTCGGGTCGGTCAGTTCGAGCAGGGCGGATTCGGTGCTGGTCATGGCGCGGCGGTAGGCGAGGGAACGGGGCCAGGTGCCGGTCGGGTCCAGTTCGGGCATGGTGAGGGTGGCGCCGCCGATGTCACCGGCCGACCCGATGTGCACGGCGACGGACTCGTCGAGCGCGATGTCGACGAGCCGCGCGGGACCCGGGTAGGTCGCCGATGTCGCTGATGTCGCTGATGTCGCCGTGTCGAGGGCGAGGTTGAGCAGGGCGGCGCGATGGGATTCGCCGCGCACGGCGAACCGGTCATCGGTGCCGAGCCGGGCGAGCATGACGAGTTGCGGTGCGGCGTGCGCGGCCCACAGCACGTCCGGCAGCCCGCGCAGCTGACGGTAGTTTTCGGCCAGCGGCCGGACGCCGACGCCGCGCGCACCCCTGTTCGGTTCGGACCAGACGAGTTCCAGCTCGCATGCTCGCGCCGGATCGAGCCGGATATCGGCGGACCATTCGTAGACCGGCGATTGAGCGGGTCGCGCGGGCGCTTCGGTCAGTCGGGCCACCCAGAGGGTGCCGTCGGCGGCGCGGCGCACGCGGTGTTCGCCGCGCTCGGACAGGGCGCGGATCGACGGCAGTTCGCCGAGCGGGTCGGCGTCGGTGGACACGACGGCGACCGCGAGCGACGGGAACTCCGCGGCCAGCGCGCCGGCCAGAGTGAACAGGAATCCCGTTGTGGCGGCGGCGAATTCGCCCGCCGTGGGGTTGTCGATGTCGGCGACGACGATGCCGAGCGGGGTACCGGCCTCGGCCGCGGCCGAAGCGAGCCGGGTGAGCACTTGGCCGAGCCCGGCGAGGTAGTCGGTCATCGACGTCGTCGGGCAGTCGGTGAGGGCACGCGCGTCGACGAGCAGTTCGTGGTCGGCGCCGACGCGGGCGATGAGCTTGGCGGCGACGGATTCCAGGTCCGGCTCGGCGATGTTCGGGTCTGCGGTGGCGACGACGATCGGTCCGAGGGGCGCCTGGGCGAGGTCGAGCAGGCGGTAGTCGGCTCGGTCGATGGTGGCGGCGTCGGCGAAGGGCGCCCAGGTGCGATGCAGGGCCGGGATCGACCGGTGGTCGAGCGGCCGGACGCGCACCCCCGTGCACTGGATCGCGACGCGGTCCTGCTCGTCGAGAATGGCGATGTCGAACCCGCGTCCGCTGCTGCTGGGCGCGATGATCGAACGGGTCCGCCCGCGTAGTTCGGGCCGGTGGAAGGTGATCCGGTCGAGGCCGTCGAAGTAGAACGGCGAGGTGGCCCTGCCGCCCGCGACGAATCCGAAGTGGACGGCGGCAAGGCCGTGCAGGGCCGCGTCGAACAGGGCCGGGTCGATGTCGCCCGCCGCGGACAGTGGTTCGCGGATCTCGGCGGTGACGTGGGCGTGGGTGGTGGACGCCCACAGTTCGGTCATCGCGCGGAACGGGCCGTCCCACAGGTTTCCCGCGTCCGCGCACTCCCGGTAGAACTGCTCGACCGACAGCGGCGTGAGGTTCAGCGGCAGTTCGATGCTCGGTGCGACGGCGGCGTTGGCGCGGGCGAGCGTCGCGGTGCAGCACGGTGTCGCCTCGGCGGCCGGGTCGGTGCGGAAGGCGACGTCGACCTGGTTGCCGGTGCGGGTGACGGTGAAGGCGAGGTAGTCGGTGTCCTCGTCGATGACGACGGCCTCGACGAAACGCACCGAGTCCACGTGCAGGGGCACACCGGCCGACGCGACCGCGCGCACGATGCAGCCGAGCGTGAGCGTGCCGGGAACGACGGTCTCGCCGCGCACCTGGTGCCCGGACAGACCGCGCAGTTGCTCGCCGCGCAGCTCGAAGGTGACGGTCTCGGCGCGCAGGCTCGCGCTCGGCGCGGGCGTGACGACATTGCGCCCGACCGGGCGGATCGGACGCAGCCGGCGTGGCGCGAGCTTCCAGGCGAGCTTGTCCGCGAGTTTCGAGGACCATTTCGGCAGCCGGGCCGGGCGCAGCGGTACGCCCGCCGTGAACAGCGCACCGAGGGTGTCGTGCAGGAACGCGGCGTTCTCGCCGGCGTCGGTCTCGATCACGGTGCCGGCGAACTGGGCGCGCAGGTGTCCGGCGAGCACGGACTTCGGTCCGATGTCGACGATGACCTGGTAGCCGTCCTCGGCGAGACGGCCGAGAACCGGGGGCAGGTCGACGGGGCTGCGCAGGTTCGTCAGCCAGTGCCCCTCGGGCACCGTGCGCCGGGCGCCCTCGGCGGTCCCGTTGGCCGAGTAGAACGCGGCGGTCGTGCCGCGGTTCTCGTCGGCGGCGGACGCGGCCGGGGTGAACGCGGGAATCGCCGGTTCGACGAAGCGGCTGTGCGAGCCGAAGACGACGTCGAGCGGGCGCGGGTCGTGGCCCTGCGCCGAGGCGAGTTCGGCGATGGTGTCGATGCCGTCCTCGGGGCAGGCGAGCACCAGACAGGTCGGGCTGTTCACCACGGCGACGTCGGCCCAGTCCGGGATCCAGTCGCGGTTGGCCGCCACTGCCTCGCCGGTGATGACGATCATCCGCGTCCGGTCGGAGTGCTCGCGCACGGCCTCGGTGCGCGCGACGAGCAGATCGGCGGCGCTCTCGACGTCGAAGGCACCCGCGACGCAGGCCGCCGCGATGTCGCCGAAACTGTGCCCGAGCACCGCGTCCGGCGCGACACCGTAGTCGCGCAGGGTGAAGGCGATGGCCAACTGCGAGGCCCAGGTCGCGTAGGGCTGCAACACGGCCGGGGTGGCGGTGCCGCCGTCGAACAGGGCGCGTTCGCCGGCGCGCAGCCGCGCGCGGAGCGCCGCGTAGGTGGCGTCGAGGTGGGTGCGCAGCAGCGGGTCGTCGACGGTGGTGGGGTCGAGCCAGCGCGCGCCGAAACCGCCGAACGCGAACACGACCTTGGGCGACTCGCGCCACAGGCCGGCGAGATGACCCGGTGCCGGGTGCGCGGCGTCACCGTCGACCTGGCGTCCTTCGGTGGTGTGGTTGACGCGGTAGGCGAGGACGGCGGCGGGCGCGGGTGCGTCGACGCCTGCGGAGGTCAGCCGCGGCAGCGAGGGCAGGTGGGTGTCCTCTGTGGCGCGCTCGCGGGGCGGGGCGGCGAGGATCGCATGCGAGTTGGTTCCGGTGATGCCGAAGGAGTTCACGCCGATCACGGCGTCCTCTGGCAGCGGCAGGCTCGTGGTGACCTGGGCGCGCAGACCGTGTTCCGCGGTGACGAGTTCGTCGCGCAGTTCGCCGTGCACGAGCATCGGCCGGACCGCGCCGTGGTGCAGGCTCAGCGCGGCGACGGCGAATCCGGCAAGGCCCGAGGTGGCCTCGCAGTGTCCGATCCGCGTCTTCACCGAGCCGACCGGCAGCGGCCGGTTGCGCTCGCCGAACACCGAGCTTAGCCCGTCGAGTTCGACGCGGTCGCCGACGGTGGTACCGGTGCCGTGCGCTTCGACGTAGTCGACGTCCTCCGGCGTGCGCCCGGCGAGTTCGAGCGCGCGGCGGATGACCTCGGCCTGGCCTTCCACCGACGGGGTCGGGAACGAGCCGCTGCGGCCGCCGTCGTTGCCGGTGACCACGGCCTCGACCACCGCGTAGATCCGGTCGTTCTCGGCGATCGCGTCGGCGAGCGGGCGCAGCACGACGGCGACGAATCCGTCGCTGCGCACGAACCCGTCCGCGACGGTCGTGCCGAATTTGCAGTGGCTGTCCGGGGCCATCAGGTGCGAGCGGTGGAACGAGAGGGTTTCGTACGGGTCGAGGATGATGTTGTTGGCCGCCGCGATCGCGATCGAGCAGCTGCCGAGCAGGATGTTCTCGATCGCCGTGGCGACCGCGGTCAGGCCGGTGGAGCACGCGGTGTCGACCGTCGTCGACGGACCGGTCAGGCCGAACACGTGCGAGATCCGGCTGGACATGCCGCTGCCGGTGTGGCCGACGTTGGACATGGCGTCCATCCGCGCGGCGCGGCGGGCGTTGGCCCAGTTGTCCCGGGTGATGTAGCCGCTGATCACGCCGGTGCTGCGCTGTTGCAGGTAGTCGAGGGTGAAGCCGGCGTCGTTGATCGCCTCGAACGCGGTCTCCAGCGCGATGCGCTGCTGCGGGTCCATCACCTCGGCCTCGCGCGCGGAGATGCCGAACACCGAGTGGTCGAACTCGTCCCAGCCCTCGACGTACCCGCCGGTGCGGCAGATCCGGACGAAGTCGGGGTCGGTGATGTCGTGCTCGGTGAGGAAGGGCAGCCTGCTCGCAGGCGCGCTGCCGATCTCCGAGGTCTGTCGGGCGAGCATGTGCCACACCCCAGCGGGCCCGCGCCCGCCGGGCAGCCGGGCTCCGATGCCGACAACGGCGATCCGTCGATCCATGGTCAGTCACCCTCGTTCGTGTCGTACAGAGCCCGGCCCGGACAGCAGCTCACGGCATGCGCCAGCAGCGCCGGATCGGCCACGCGGGCCGCGTCGCCGTCGATGACCACGAGCCCGGTCGTGTCCTGCTCGAAGACGGTGTCCTCGATGAGCACGCACATGCCCGCGCCGCAGCAGCGGGACCGGTCGGCGCGGATCACTTCGCCCGCACCAGCAGACTGGTCAGGCCGTGCACGATCGTCTCCGACTTCATCTCGTAGCTCTCCAGCGTGAAGTCGGCGTAGCGGTCGAGGAAGACCTCGAGCGCCACCGTCAGCTCGACCCTGGCCAGCTGCTGCGCGACGCACTGGTGCACACCGAAGCCGAAGGCGAGATGCCCCCGGTCGCCGCGCGCGATGTCGAGCCGGTGCGGGTCCGGGAACCGGCTCGCGTCGAAGTTGGCGGCGGGCAGGGAGACCGTGATGGTCTCCCCCGGCCTGATGAGCACGCCGCCCAGTTCGACCTCGGTCAGCGCGGCCCGGGAGATGCCGTACTGGATGATGGAGAAGAAGCGGAGGAACTCCTCCATGGCATCGGCGACCGCGCGCTCGTCGCCGCGGATGGCCGCAGCGGACTCCGGGTTCTGCAACAGGTGCAGGTAGCTCAACGCGATCATGTTCGTGGTCGTCTCGTGACCGGCGGTGTAGAGCTGGAAGGCGACGCTGGTCATCTCGTCGTGGTCGAGCTGACCGTCCTCGATCATGTTCGTGATGAACCCGGGCGCCCGATCGGCCTGGCGACGCGTGACGACCGCACCGAGTTCGTCGAAGATGGTGCCGAACATCTCGCGTACCTCGTCGGCGGTCGAGTCGAGCGAGAGCATCCGGTGCAGGCACGCGGTGAGCGTGTGGCTGACCGACTCCTCGACGCCGAGCAGGCCGGTGATCACCAGCGCGGGCAGCGGCGACGCTACCCCGTCCACGAGATCCGCGGTGCCGCCCGCGCACTTGTCGAACAGCGCCTCGGCGCGCGCGGTGATGTCCGCGCGCAGCTTGCGCATCTCGCCGAGTTTGAGCGCGGCGGCGACGATGCGCCGGTAGTGGGTGTGCTCCGGCTGGTCCATGCCGACGAACATGCCGGGCCGCTCCTCCGGCGGCTGGCCGTCGCCGATCGCCTCGTGGATCGCCGAGTGCCGCAGGTCCGGCCGCGAGCTGAACTCGGGTTGCATGAGGACCCTGCGGCACAGGTCGAAGTCGGTGACGATCCAGCCGACGTGGCCGTCGGCGTAGCGGAGCCGGTGGATCGGGCCCTGCTCGGCGAGGTCCGCAAGACCGGTCGGCAGCTCGAACACCGCCGTCCGGCCGCGCGGGATGGTCGGCAGGTCCTCGACTGTTGAGTCCACTGTGGAGAGTTCGGTCACTGCCGCTCCCTGATCTCGGTGAGGGTGTTCGCCAGCGCGTCGACGGCCGCGCGCACCTCGCTCGGCGCGTGGTCGGCCGGGTCCGCGATGACGGTGATGTCGATGTCGCCCGATGCCGGGCTCTCGTTGACGGCGATCATCGGCAGCGCGGGGATGGACGACTCCGGCAGGAGGAAGATCCTGAGCGCGGCAGCGAGCCGGGGCAGGCGCCGCGCGGCACCGCGCGCGTTGGACACGACGAGATGGGCCCGCGCGTTGTTCTCGGGCAGGTACTGCCTGCTGTCCTGGAACGGCGCGCACGGCGTGCCCGCTTCGAGCGCGGCCATGAGTTCCTCGTCGCACTCACGCGCGGCGGGCAGCACCTCGGCCGCGGTGTCGGCCGTGCCGGGCACGGTGACCAGGGCGCCGTGACTACAGTTGCCGACCGCGCGCGGCGGTGTCGACGCGGCCTGTTCCGGATCGATGAACACCCGGCAGTCCACCGGCGCACCGACCACGACCTGCTCGAGACCGACCAGGTGCCGCGCGGCCGCGATGGCGATCACCGAGGTCAGCGAGGTGTCCTCGAGGGCACAGACGTTGTCCAGCGCCCGCACCGCCGCCGCGTCCAGGTGCAGCGTGACCGGCTGCGCGGGCTTGAGCGGTGGCGTGTTCGCACCGCTGAAGAACAGCCGCACCGGCCGCACCTGTTCCTCGGACTGGGTCCGGCGCAGGGCGCGTTCCGCCGCGATCGGCCACTCCTGCCCCGCGTCGGCCGGGATCGAGTCGCCGTCGGGTTCGATGCCGAGCAGCCCGAGCAGGTGGTCGATCACGGACAGGATCGCCGTCACGTCGCCGAGCACGTGGTGCAACCGTCCACATACGACGGTCACGCCGGGCCGAGTCGTGTCCACGACGAACCTGGACAGCGTCGCCACCACCTGCGCCATGCCGCCACCCGTCTCGGCCGACGGCGCGATCTGCGGTGTGCCGAAGGCGAAACCGTCGTCGGTGTGGACGATCCGGTGACCGAGGCCGGGCAGCGTCGCGTAGAGCCGGTCGAGCCCGGCGGCGGCCGCCGTCGGCGTCACCGTGGCCGCCACCTCGACGGAGAAGTCGGTGTGCCAGTCGAGCAGGGCGTGGTATGCCTCGCTCGGTTCGAGCAGGCGTGTCATGTGTGTTCCCCTGTGGTAGCGGGCAGCCGGCCGACCGTCGCGTCGACCGCTCCCGGGATGATCGTGGCCAGCGGTCGGCCCTTCGGGTGTTGCGCGGTCGCCTTCTCGATGCGCACCGAGCCGAGTACCTCCGCGACGACGATCCACATCATCTGCCAGGCGTACTGCTCGCCGACGCAGTGCCGGGGACCGAGGCCGAAGGGCGTGTAGGAGCCCTTGGTGACCGGACAGCCGTTGGCGCCGAAGGTTTCCGGGTCGAACGAGGGGCCGGCCGGGAAGTACCGGTAGTCCCGATGCATCGCCCACGGGCTGTACATGACCTCGGTACCCGCGGGCAGCCGCACGCCGCGAACCTCGGTGTCCTGTGTGGTCCGTCGCGAGATGACCAGGATCGGTTGGCGGCAGCGCATCAGCTCGGAGAGCACGCCGTGCAGCAGCGGTACCTCCGCCAGGTCCGGGCCGTAGGGCACGCCCGCGTCGCGGGCGTCGGCGAGTTCGGTCCGCAGTGCGTCCTGCATGTCCGCGTCGCGGGCGAGTTCGACGGCCAGCCAGGACAGCGCGGTCGCCGCGGTCTCCGCGCCGGCCATGCTCACCGCGACGATCTGATCGGCCATCTCGGTCTCGGTCAACGGTTTGCCGTCCGCGCCGCGCACCGTACGCATGACCGAGATCATGTCCAGCCCGGCCGAGTTCGGCTCCCCCGGCGTGTTCATCGCCGCGGTGATCGCCGCGCGCAGCTCGTCCATTGCCTTGTCGTGCAGTCGGTTGCGCTTGGTCGGGACCCGCAGGTACCAGGACGGTACGACCGTGCGGAACATGATCGCTTCCAGCACCAGCCCGAGCCATTCGTGGATGCGGTCGAACTTGGCGGCCTCGATCTGGGAGCCGAACATGGTCGCGGCGAGAATCTTGAACGTCATGCGGTGCAGTGCCGCGTCGATGTCCAGCGTGGTGTCCCAGCCGCTCAGTTCGTCGCGGACCACGTCGATCATCAGCTGGCGCAGACCGACGACGTGCTCGCGCTTGAAGAACCGGTCCAGGTACTCGCGCTGCCTGCGGTGCTCGGCGCCGTTGGCGAGCACCACGCCGTTGCCGGCCAGTCGCCGTACCCGGTCGTAGAACACGCCCTTCTCGAAGTGCCCACGCCGGTCCACGAGCACGTCGTTGATCAGCAGCGGGTCGGTGAGCAGGACGAAGTCCTTGCCGAGCGCGCTGAACACGTGGACGTCGGCGAGCCGATTGAGCGCCGTGATCCCGCCGAGCGGGTCGCGAGCCAGCCGGAACAGCGGCTCGATCAGGCCGCCGCCCCGGTACACCCTGGTGCGGTAACCCGCGGTCCGGTCACGCCAGTCCGTGCGCGACGAGGTCCGGGTAGCGGAAGTCGGTGAAACGGGTGCTGCCGTGCTGGAACTCGACGACTTGCGGATACCGGCCATGCCACTGATGCCCTTCTCCGTTGTACCTGGTGGTGCGATAGGACCAGTCGACGTTGCCGCACATCATGTGCCAGAGCAGTCCGCCGTAGACGCTGGTCGGGTGGTCGCGGCCGAGTTCGGTGATCGTCTCGTGCAGCGTCCGTCGGAACTCGGCCTCGTTGCGCGCGACCTCCAGCCCGACCCGGTCGAACGCCTCCTGCACGGACAGCTTCTCGCTGAGGATGAGGGTGGCGACCGCGTTCACCGCGTCGTCCGCGTCGGCCTCGGCGCGGAAGGAGAACAGGTCGTTGGCGAGCGCGATGTGGTCGAGCGCGAAGCCGAGCATTCGTTCGCGGTGCGCGGATCCGTCGACCTCCTCGGTGTCGAACGGCGGGGCGAGCGCTTCGCCGAGGGCGAAGTACATGCCCATGCCGACGCTGTTGCGCCGCATCCGCAGGTAGGTGTCGAAGTCGTAGACGGTGTCGGAGTTGCGGTAGAAGACCTCTTCGACGCAGCCGACGAAGAACCGCTCGACCTCCCCGTGGAAGCTGTCCCACACCGCGTCGGGCAGGTAGGTGCGCAGCGTGGCGAGGCATTCGGCGAGCGGCTTGAACCAGATCGCCAGTTCCTCGTTGCCCGTGTCCTCCAGCGAATCGCCGCGGAACAGCACGTCGATGATGTCCTTGAGTTCCTTGGCGTACAGCGGGTCGCTGCCGAGCCGGTCCTTGTCGACCAGCGCGTTGTCCAGAATGGACAGATACTCGGTGTAGCGCGCCGCCGCGACCAGGAACTCCTGCGGCGCGGTCGGCAGCACGAGACAGGTCCACATGGACGCGTACTCGGCGAGCAGCGTGGTGAACGCGTCCGGCGGCAGCAGGTCGGCCAGACCGGCCCGGCACCACACCTGGCTGTCCGCGACGACCTGGTCCGCGTCGGAGCGCTGTACCGCGGGCAGCGAGTGCTCGAAGCTGGGCAGCAGCACGTACTCGCCGGCGAGGGTCAGCGTGAATTTCTCGGCCATGGGCTATGCGCTCTCGTTGAGAAGTGCCGGCAGGAGTGGGTAGGGCGCGAGTTCGTCCTCGATCCTGGTGATCGACTGATGCCGGAAGCCGGCCTCGCGCAGCAGCGAACGCGCCCTGTCCATGAGCGCGCGCAGGTCACCGAAGACGCGCGCGCTGTGCGCGTCGACGAGCCCTCGGTACTGGTCCAGGTCGCTCTCGGTGCAGTCGCCCCGGCCGTACGCGGCGTCGAGAACGGCGCGCTGCTCCGTGCTCGCGTGGGTGCTCACGATGTGGTGCAGCAGGGTGGCCTTGCCCGCCTTCATGTCGTCCAGCGAGCTCTTGCCGGTCACGGCGGGATCGCCGAGGATCTCGTTGAGATCGTCGACCAGCTGGAACGCCTCGCCGTAGGCCGAGCCTGCCTCGATCAGCAGCGGTATCCGGGTGTCGTCGACGCCCGCGCAGTGGGCGGCCAGGATCATCGGCGCGATCACCGTGTACCAGGCCGTCTTGCCCACCGACATCACGGTGATGGCCGCGCGGTCGACGCCGGGTGGCGCGAGTTCGAGCACCGAGTCCTGGAACTCGCCGACCACGGTGCGCAGCTGCATCTGCTGGAAGAAGTCGGCCACCCGCTCCTTGCCAGGATGCGTGATCCGGTCGATGGCGCGGGCGCACAGCACGAGCAGCGCGTCCCCGGCGAGGATGCCGGCGGCGATGCCGAGCCTTGCCGAGGAGATCGGCGTCGGTTCGCTCCCGAACGCCATCCCCGACCAGCCCATGTGGAACGCGGGCTGGTGCCGTCGGGTCGGGCTCTCGTCGATGATGTCGTCGTGGATGAGCGCGGCCGCGTGGAACAGTTCCAGCGGCGCGCAGGCGTGTCCGAGCGCGCGCAGCGCCGCGTCGTCGGCGCCCGGGAACGCGTCCAGCGCGTGTCCGGCCACCCGCGTGCGCCGCATGCTGCCGAACCGCATCACGTAATCCCGCAACCGCTGCGCGAACACGTCGACCCCGGTGCTCACCCCGGTCCCGGCATCGTCGGCGACGGTGGCGAACTCGTCGAGCAGGTCCGACACGTTGGACCGCACCAACTCGACGAGCCGGGTGCCGGTGGACGCACCGCTGGCGATCAGGCCGGTCATCGCGGTACCACGGCTTTCAACCGCACCGGCAGCGGGCCCGGCACGAGTGCGCCCATCGCCGCGGCCGGTACCTGCTGGCCCGGCTGCAGGGACAGTTCGTAGCGCTGCAGGATGTTCATGATGGCAATGGAGATCTCGACTTGCGCGAAGTGCTCGCCGATGCAGTTGCGCACGCCTGCGCCGAAGGGCAGGAACGCCGTGCGCGGGTACTTGCGCCCGCCGTCCAGCCAGCGACTCGGCTTGAAGTCGTCGGGGTCGTCGTAGACGTTCGCGTCACGCTGGATGGCGTAGACCGAGTAGAACACCTGGGTGCCCGTCGGCAGGTCGAAGCCGTCCAGGGTGGTCGGCTGGATGGTGCGCCTGCCCAGCGCCCACACCGGCGGGTAGAGCCGCAGCGCCTCCTTGACGACCGCCTGCAACAGCGGCAGCCCCTGGATGGCGTGCACCGACTTGTTCTCCTCGACGTCGAACCCGGCGACCTCGTCGCGCAGGTCCTCCTGGATCCGAGGGTGGCGGGCGAGGAGGTAACAGGACCAGGCGATCGCGCTCGGCGTGGTCTCCGAGCCCGCGGTGAGGTAGGTCAGGAATTCGTTGAGGATCTGCGCGCGGTCGTTGTCCCGGCGGGTGACCTCGTCCTCGGTGTCGGTGAGCACGTTCATCAGGTCGGCGGGCGCGTCGGCGGGCCGGGCGGACTTGAGCCGGTCCTCGACGAGGCGGTCGCCGAGGGCACGCAGGTCGGCAATGGCCGAGTAGAAGGCGCGGTTCTCCGGCGTCGGGATCGCGTCGAACAGCTTCGGCGGCAGCGCGCCGCGCTTCTCGATGCCGGCGATGACGATGGGCATCTTGGCGCGGACGAGTTCGACGTCCTGGTCGGTCATCTTGGTGGAGAACAGGGTATCGATGACGACCCTCGTCGCGAGCCGGTAGAACTCGGGGTACAGCTCGACGACGTCGCGACCCGACCACGATTCGACCATCGCCGTGCTGTAGGTGTGCATGACGTCGATGTAGTCGTTGACGGAGGGCTTGTTGAACATCGGCTGCATCAGCCTGCGCTGCCGGAAGTGGAAGTCGCCCTCGGCCAGCAGCACGCCGTTGCCGAGCATGGCGCGCGCCCGCTCGTACTGGATGCCCTTGTCGTATTTCTTCGCGTCGGTGACGAGGATCTGGTAGAGCAGTTCGTGGTTGGCGACCAGGCAGGCGTCCTGCCAGCCGATCTTGATGCGGGACAGCGGTGCCGTGCGGGCGGCGGCGCTGAAGAACTTCAGCGGATCGCGCCAGATGTCCACGGCGTGCCCGACGAGCGGCTTGGAATTCGGTACCAACGGCGCTTTGACAGCCAGCATTGCGGTCTCCTCACCAGGAGATGGGTAGCGAACTGAAACTGCGGAAGACGTGCCCGCCGGGCAGTCGGGCCGGCGGCGGGTTCTCACTGATGTGCGGCACGGCGGGAACGGCGGCGAGCAGCGCGGCGAGCGCGATGCGTGCCTCGGTGCGACCGAGGTGCGAGCCGATGCAGCGGTGGATCCCGTGCCCGAAGCTGATGTGCTTGTGCCCGCCCGCCGACGGGTCGGCGGTGATGCCGTCGGGACCGGCCAGAATCGAGTAGGCGCCGACGGCCAGGTGCAGCCGCGTGCCAGCGGGCACGGTCACGCCGCGGATCTCGGTGTCCTCCTCGACCGAGCGCGGCGCGCTCTGCACGGACGGGTCGGCGGCGAGTGTCTCCTCGACGAAGTCGGGAATGGCGTCGAGGTCCTTGGCAAGGCTCGCCCACTGGTCGGTTTCGATGAGCCGGGCGACCGCGTTGCCGATCAGGCCGGAGGTGGTCTCGTGGCCGGCCGCGATCATCACCCGCATCGCGACGATGATGTCGTCGACGTCGTGCACGGCGCCCGGCGTGTCGATCGCGTCGGCCATGTCGAGAATGAGGCAGGGCCTGCGCTGCGCCCTGATGTCGGCGATGAGCGCGCGCACGTAGTCCTCGTAGGCGCGCACCGTGCTCGCCGCCTGCACCTGCGCTTCCGGCGGCAGCGGGGCCACCTGGAGCGCGAGCCACAGGTCGTTCCACTGCTTGACCTGGACGCGGTCGGCGTCCGGAATGCCGATCATATCGGAGATGATCTTGATCGGTAGCGGGTAGGCGAGCTCCTGCATCACGTCGAACTCGTTGCGGGCACTGAGATCGCCGCACAGGCCGATCGCGAGGTCGCGGATCTTCGACTCCAGCTTGTTCACCGAGGCCGGCGTGAACGGCCGGATGAAGGTCTTGCGGAACGCGGAGTGCTCCGGCGGGCTCTCGTTGAACAGCGCGCCCTGGTAGAACAGCGTGCCGTCGAGGATCGCGCGCGCCTCGTCGCAGACCGGGAAATGACCTTCGAGATTGTGGACACTGGTGTACTTGTCGTGGTTCTCGAAGATTTCCAGAATCAGCGCGGGGTCCGTGACGAGATAGTCGGTCGGCCCCATCGGGGTGAGCGGCGCCTGCGAATTCATCGCTCGGTAAATCGAATACGGGTCGACCATGAAGTCTTCGATGGTTGCGGCGGTAGACAAGGAAACCCCTCCAAGCGAGCAGGGCGAACAACCCGGCTATTGCCGGGGAGAAATGGGGTGAAAACGAGTTGTGTTGCGTGCGTTAAATCCGCGCCGCATCGCCTGCTGTCGCCGCATTGCCTGCTGTCATGACATGTTTCATGGCATGGAACCCCCTAAGTTTCCCAGCCCGAATGATCGTGCGGCAGCCACGCACCACATGCCGATCCCAGTTCGGCATGGCGCGGCGGCACAACACAAGGCAGCACAAGCGGAACGTCAGTGATCCGCTTCGCTAATCTGACTACGCCCTGATCAACAGGAGCGAGTCCCCCAGTACACATCCGATCGATCCAGAACCGATCGTCGCTGTGGCGAAGCTACCAAGTGGATGGATGACGCGTCAAGGAAACGGCTCAGCCAAGCCCTATCTGACCAGGCGTAATCGGAACGGTGACACCAAGTTACCTGGCGACAGGGCCGGCCGATCGTGCTACAACTCGGGTGCGCTCCGGAGTTCAACTGGGGGACCTCGGGCGCCCTGGTGGGCTGCTGCCCGCCACCCGGAAGGGGGAGACGGAAACGTGCCGTCGGCCAAGAAGTTTCGGCATTCGGGTGTATGGCTTCTCATCGACAACCACGGTGGACTGATCTTCCTCGGCAAGGACCTGTTCAGCGGTCAGAGCCCGAGCAACCACGGCGACATCTTCGTGCGGCGGGTGCTCACCGCCAGGATGCGCGACGCGGTCCGGGATCGCGGCAGCCGCGAGGCCACCGCCGGCTTCGACGATCGCAACTGGACGACGAAGGTCATCCCCATCCTCGGCCCCCGCTCCGGTCGCGTGCTCGCCGTGCTCGGCGCCTACTGCGACAGCGCCGACGCCGAGGCGCTCGTGCCGCCCGTCGTCGGTGCCTGGGAGTATCCGGCCGCGTTCACCGCCGAGGAGGAGCCGATGCCCTCGTTCGGCACCAACGAGGAGTTCCGGCTCTACGGTCTCTCGCCGGACAGCGCGATGCGCAACCGCACCGGCCAGCGGTACCTGCCGGTTCCGCAGCTGATGACCGAGGTGGTGCACGAGGAGGACCGGCACTCGACACTGGCCGTGCTGGATCGATTCCATACGGATGAAACGGGCAGCCTGACCGAGCACCGGTACCGCGCGCACACCGACTCCGGATCCGGGGCGATACGCCACCTGAGACTGGTCGGCAGACGCGACACAGTGGACAGTCTGCCGCGCGAGCACACACCGTGGGTGCGCGGCATCACGCACCGGATCACCGAGGCGCAGTACCGCGCGGGCGGGCCATCGCTGACCATGGAGATGCTCAACGCGGCCGTCTCGCTCGGCCCCGCCTACCTGGTCGTCGACCCGGCGCGGCAGCGGATCGCGCTCACCACCAAGAAGTTCGTCAATCTCGGCGTGCACATCCCGACCGACCGCTGCCTGAGCGGACTGTGTCATCCGGACGACTTCCCCACGCTGCTGACCACGTTGGACAAGGCAGCGCTCGCGCGGCCCAGCGCCGAAGTGGACGCACCGGGCGCGGTGCGGCTCAAGACCCGCGAGGGCACCTGGCTCTCCGCCCGCATCGCGGTGACCGCGATGGCTCTGTCCAACTCGCGACGTCCGCCCTACCTGTACTGCCGGGTGCTGCCGAACGCGAGCTGACCAGGACCTTTGCGCCCCCATGCAAAGGCTGGCCGGCAACCACGATCGTTTGTAGCCTCAGCGTGTGTCCATCAGGCTTTCCGGCATCGTCGCCGCGGTTGTCAGCGCGATAGCCGTCACCGCGGCGCTGCCCGCGCAGGCAGTGGCGCCCGCCGCGCCGACGTGGTCGGCGTCCTGGGCGACCTCGCAGTCCTCCGCGATCACCGTCGGACCATGGTCCAACGAGACGCTGCGCATGGTCACCAGGACTTCGTTGGGCGGCAGCCAGATCCGCGTCGATCTCGCCAATCCCTTCGTCGCCTCGTCCGCGACCTTCGGACATGTGACGGTCGGCGTCCAGCAGAACGGCGGCACCACGACCGCGACGCCGACGACCGTGACCTTCGGCGGCTCGACCGGCGTCAACCTGCCGGCAGGCGGCGAGATCGTCTCGGACCCGGTCGCGCTACCGGTGACCGCCGGGACCCGACTGCTGGTCTCGCTCTACGTCCCGTCGACGGCCTCGATCAGCAGCGCGCCCATCCACCAGTACTCGTTGGAGACCGAGTACAACTACACCGGCGGCGACGTGTCCGGTCGCCAGTCCTTCCCCACGACCAACACCTTCGGGTTCACCACGTTCCTCGCCGGCGTCGACGTGAACACCAGCGCGCGAGCGACCGTGGTCGCGATCGGCGACAGCATCACCGCCGCGATGGGCACGGCCGGCGACACCGACACCGGTTGGCCGAGTTACCTCGCCGCCCGGGTCGCACCGTCCGGCCTCGCGGTGGTGAACATGGGCGTGACCGGTGACCAGGTCATCGCGAACCAGCCGGGCAATCCCTCGGTCAGCGGCCGCTGGCAGCACGACGTGCTCTCGGTGCCCGGCGCGACCGCGGTCATCGAGGAAGGCGGGATCAACGACCTGCGCGCGGGCGTGTCCGCCGCGACGCTGGAATCGGCGCAGCTCTCGCTCGCGTCCTCGGCGCACGCCGCGGGCCTGAAATTCCTGCTGACCACGCTCACCCCGTGCGGCGGCGTGGGGGGCGCGGCCTGTGACGCCACGTTCGAAGCGCAGCGACTGGCCTACAACACCTGGGTCCGCTCCGACGCCGAGGGCGGCATCGACGGCTACGTCGACTTCGACGCCGCGCTCGGCGGATATTCCACCGGCGGAGTCGGCGTGTTGAATCCGGCCTACGATTCCGGCGACCATATTCATCCGAATATGCCGGGGAACGACGTCATGGCCGGTCTCGTGCCCCTCCCGGCGCTGTAGCGAGCCATCTCACCCGGAGCCCATCCGCGCGACGCGGTAGGATGGGCTCCTTCGTCGTGTTCACGGTGCGTCGGCCAACCGCGTGACATCGCGATGTCCCGACGACGTCTGCCGCGAAATCCCATCGAGCCGGGATCGTCCTAAGCCGCACGACGGTCGACGCCCGGCTGAGCGGATGCGATGCTGCGACAATGCGATCAGCGAGGAAGAAATGGCGGCTATTCGCGCTGACCTCGGCGGCTCTCGTGCTGGCCGGGATGACCGCGCAAGCCGCGCCGCTGCCGGCGGACGCGGACGCGGCCACCGCACAGAGCGTGTCGGCGCCCGGCGACTGGCCGACCTGGCAGGGCAATCAAGCAGGATCCCGCTATGCCGCAGCGGAATACCAGATCACACCGTCGAATGTCGGCAAGCTCCAACTGAAATGGGCCTTCGCCTACTCCCCCAACGACAACGACGCGCCGCGCAGCCAGCCCGCGATCGTCGGCGGCATCGCCTACTTCGGTGACACCAACGGCACGTTCTACGCGGTCGACGCGAAAACCGGTGCCACCCGATGGTCCTACAACCTCGCCTCCGCCGGACTCAACCCGGGCCAGACCCCGATCGTGCAGGACAGCCCCTCGGTCACGCACGGCTCGATCTTCTTCGGCGACACCTTCGGCAACGTCTACGACCTCAACCAGCAGACCGGCAAACTCATCTGGGCCAAGAACTTCGACAAC
>DASZJG010000087.1:0-30440 GCA_035948315.1 Pseudonocardiaceae bacterium
CGCCGGTGGCAACCGACACGAAGAACGACCAGAAGTGCAGCCATCCCCGCATCCGTGGGCGAGTTGGCTGAGCAGGCTCACGTTCGAGGAGGGCGGCAGTCACCCCTCCAGGTTACGGGACCGTAGGTTTCTGGTCAGTAATCAATGTGGCCCCTGTGGCCGACCACACGGGCTGGCCCGATCGGGTCAGTAGGCCCGGCGATGCTCGATGGCCATGCAGCGGTCCATCACCACATCGAGGCCGCCCTCTTCGGCGATCCGCGCGGCCTGTTCGTTGATCACGCCGAGTTGCAGCCACAGCGCGCCCGCCCCGATCGCCACCGCTTCCCTTGCGATGTCCACGGTGTACTCGGGCCTGCGGAACACGTCCACCACGTCGACGGGTTCGGGCACGTCGGCGAGGGTCGGGTAGGCGGTCCGGCCGAACAGTGTCGTGATCGACGGGTTGACCGGGAAGATCCGCAGGCCGGCGTCGTGCAGATAGCGGGCGACGCCGTGGCTCGGGCGGGCCGGGTCGGGGCTGGCCCCGACCACCGCGATCGTGCGCGCGCCGGTGATGACCCGGCGGATGACCTCGGGATCGTGCCAGCGGGACGAGGACGGTTCAGTGTTCACCGGATCGAGTCTGCCCCATCGATCGTGTCTCCTTCTGGTCACTGTCAGTGGCGGCATGCCGCCTGACGGTTGTGCGATATTCCGTCGGCGTACCCTCGCATGGCGTGAGTCCACGCAGTTGGCTACGCGAGATCCTCTACGACTTCTACGAGTGGCGGTTGAACCGTCAGCTGGTCGGCGCGCAGGTACCCCGGCACGTCGGCATCATGTTGGACGGCAACCGCAGGTGGGCGCGCGAGGCCGGGTTCACCGACGTCGCCGAGGGGCACCGGATGGGCGCCCGGAAAATCGTCGACCTGCTGAGCTGGTGTCAGGAGTCGGGTGTCGACCTGGTCACCATGTGGCTGCTGTCCACGGACAACCTCAACCGGCCGGACAGTGAGCTGCTGCCGCTGCTGGAGATCATCGGCGACGTGGTCGACGACCTCGCCGGGCCGGACACGCCCTGGCGACTGCGCATCGTCGGCGCGCTCGACCTGCTGCCAAGAGACGTCGCGACCCGGCTGTCCGAGGCCGCGCAGCGCACCAAGGGGCGCACCGGCATGGAGGTCAATGTCGCTGTCGGTTACGGCGGGCGCCAGGAGATCGCGGACGCGGTGCGGAAACTGCTGCTCAAGCACGTCGAGGTGGGCACGTCGATCGAGGAACTGGCCGAGGTGCTCGATGTCGACCACATCGCGGAACACCTCTACACCTCCGGCCAGCCGGACCCCGATCTGGTGATCCGCACATCGGGTGAACAACGACTCTCCGGATTCCTGCTCTGGCAGTCGGCCCACTCGGAATTCTGGTTTTGCGAGGCTTATTGGCCGGAGTTCCGGCGTACCGACTTTCTCCGCGCGCTGCGCGACTACTCGATACGTCATCGCCGATTCGGCTCATAAATCAATAGGTGAACATGCCGAAAGGGTGGGTGGCGGAAATCCGCCGCCCACCCTTTCGGGTCAGCTTGCTCAGCCGTTGGCGATGCCGCCGGAAGCGCAGGTCTTGGTGAACACCGGGGACATGACCGGAACGGCCGCGCCCAGCACACCCACGTTGTCGCCACAGGCGCCGACGACGGTGTTCACGTTGTGCAGGATGTCGACGTTGGACACGTTGACGAGGCCGACCTGGCCGTCGCCGTGGTGGCCCCAGCCCTCACCCTGCAGCGACGCGGTGCTCGCGAACGCCGGCGCGCCGAGCATGATCAGACCGACCGCGGCGGCAGCCACGACACCAGCTTTCTTCAGCACTTCCAACACTCTCCTTCATACCGGGGATTCTCGTCGATTCGGCGAATTCACTGAACCGATCCGACTCGCCAAAAAGCTACTAGTGATCAGTCGGTTACGCCGCCTCGATAACCCCATTGTGTGAAGGCCCGAACCCACTTTTCGCTCGATGTGGTCGTTGTTTGTTCCTCGCGGTGCGTCCGGCTTGACGCCGTGGCCGGGGCGAGTCGCCGAAGGGGTTGCGGAGGGTGCCGACGGCACGGTCCGGTCATCCGGTCGGTGCCAGGCGCGTCCACCTGATGGGAACGGGGCGGGTCGACGTGACGCCGGTCTCATTCGCGTACGGCCATCCGCGTCGCCCCGACCAGCGAATTTGCCCGGTTCGCCTGGTCAAGGACACCGTCGGTGACATGTCGAAGTGACAACCACTTGGTGAATCACCTGTGTGGCAGCCTGCAGAGATGGCCCATTCGCAGGTAACTTGCGGACGACGGGTCGTGTCGTGCGACTCGTCCCGGGAGGCCCTGGTCGTGTGTAGCTCACGAGACACGAGGGGGCCGGCACTCGGCCCTCGTGGTCGGCGGCCCTGACGCCCGCAACGGCGAAGGGGAACACCGACCAGCTAGGGAAGTGCCTGGCCCACCGAGGAGCGGGCGTGGTGCCGCGCCTGCGAGGGAGTTGCCGTGACTGCACGACGTCCCGCCAGCCGTTCCTCCGGCTCTTCTCGCAGTTCCAGTGGTAGAGCGTCGCGTTCCAGCGCGCCGTCCCGCACGTATGTGCTGGACACCTCGGTACTGCTGTCCGATCCCAGGGCGGTGACCAGGTTCGCGGAGCATTCCGTGGTCCTGCCGCTCGTGGTGATCAGTGAGTTGGAGGGTAAACGCCACCACCCAGAACTCGGCTGGTTCGCTCGGGAAGCCCTGCGTCTGCTCGATGACCTGCGACTGCAGCACGGCAGACTCGACAAGCCGGTGCCCATCGGCGATCTCGGCGGCACGCTGCACGTGGAGTTGAACCACTCCGACCCGCAGGTGCTGCCCGCCGGTTTCCGCACCGACTCCAACGACGCGCGGATCCTCGCCTGCGCGCTCAACCTCGCCGCCGAGGGCCGCTCCGTCGTCACCCTGGTGACCAAGGACATCCCGCTGCGGGTCAAGGCCGGCGCGGTCGGCCTGGACGCCGACGAGTACCGCGCCCAGGACGTCGTGCTCTCCGGCTGGACCGGCATGGCGGACGTGGAACTCAGTCAGGACACCCTCGACCACCTGTACAAGGAGGGCCAGCTCGACCCGGCCGGCGGCGACTACGCCGACCTGGCCGAAGCCGCGGAACTGCCGACCAACACCGGCCTGCGGCTGCTCGGCGGGACCAGCAGCGGACTGGGCCGGGTGACCGCGGACAAGCAGGTGAAGCTGGTTCGCGGCGACCGGGAGGCGTTCGGCCTGCACGGTCGGTCGGCCGAGCAGCGGATCGCGCTGGACCTGCTGCTCGACCCGGAGATCGGCATCGTCTCGCTCGGCGGCCGGGCCGGCACCGGCAAGTCCGCGCTGGCGCTGTGCGCGGGCCTTGAGGCCGTGCTGGAACGCGGACAGCACCGCAAGGTGGTCGTGTTCCGGCCGGTCTACGCGGTCGGCGGCCAGGAACTGGGCTATCTGCCCGGTTCCGAGAACGAGAAGATGCAGCCGTGGGCCCAGGCGGTCTTCGACACGCTCGGCGCGCTGGTCACCGAGAACGTGATGAGCGAGGTGATGGACCGCGGCATGCTGGAGGTGCTCCCGCTCACGCACATCCGCGGCCGGTCACTGCACGACTCGTTCGTGATCGTGGACGAGGCCCAGTCGCTGGAGCGCAACGTGCTGCTCACGGTGCTCTCCCGGCTCGGCGCCGGGTCGCGGGTGGTGCTCACCCACGACGTCGCCCAGCGCGACAACCTGCGGGTCGGCCGGCATGACGGCGTCGCGGCCGTGATCGAGAAGCTCAAGGGCCACCCGCTGTTCGCGCACGTCACCCTGACCCGCTCGGAGCGCTCGCCGATCGCGGCGCTGGTCACCGAGGTGCTGGAGGACTACGCGGGCTGATCAGGTCACACACGACGAGGGGGCGCCACGACGGCGCCCCCTCGTTCGTTCACCAGCCGGCGGGCAGCGGGCGGCCCTCGGCGAAGCCGGCCGCGGACTGGATGCCGACCACGGCGCGCTCGTGGAAGGACTCCAGGTCGTTCGCGCCCGCGTAGGTGCACGACGAGCGCACGCCCGAGGTGATCTCGTCGATGAGGTCCTCGACGCCCGGCCGGGCCGGGTCCAGCCACATCCGCGAGGTGGAGATGCCCTCCTCGAACAGGGCCTTGCGGGCCCGGTCGAACGCGTTGTCGCCGCGGGTGCGGGCGGTCACGGCGCGCTTGGACGCCATGCCGAAGGACTCCTTGTACAGGTGGCCCTGCTCGTCGCGCTGGAGGTCGCCGGGGCTCTCGTAGGTACCGGCGAACCAGGAGCCGACCATCACCGCGCTCGCGCCGGCGGCCAGCGCCAGCGCGACGTCCCGGGGGTGCCGCACGCCGCCGTCGGCCCACACGTGCTTGCCGAGCCGCCGCGCCTCGGCGGCGCACTCGGCGACGGCCGAGAACTGCGGCCGGCCGACGCCGGTCATCATCCGGGTGGTGCACATGGCGCCCGGCCCGACACCGACCTTGATCACGTCCGCGCCCGCCGCCACCAGGTCACGCACGCCTTCCGCGGTGACCACGTTGCCGGCGACCAGCGGCAGGTCGGGCGCTGCCGCGCGGACCTGGCGCAACGCGGTGATCATCTTGCCCTGGTGGCCGTGCGCGGTGTCCACCACGAGCAGGTCCACGCCCGCCGCCACGAGTTCCTTGGCCCTGGTCGCCGGGTCGCCGTTGACGCCGATCGCGGCGGCCACCCGCAGCTTGCCGCCGCCGTCCAGCGCGGGCCGGTACAGGTCCGCGCGCAGCGCACCCACCTGGTTGAGCACGCCGGCCAGGCGACCGTTGTCGTCGACGGCCAGCGCGATCCGCTCCGGGCGGCCGAGGAGCCGGTCGAACACCTCCCTGGGCGGGGTGGTCAGCGGGAGGGTGAGCAGGTCGGTGGTGGCGACCTCACCGAGTCGGGTGAACCGGTCGATGCCCGCGCAGGCGGCCTCGTCGACAACGCCGACCGGGCGCCGCTCGTCGTCCACGATCACCACCGCGCCGTGCGCCCGCTTGGGCAGCAGGTTGATCGCGTCCGCGACCGCGTCGCCGGGCGTGAGCACCAGTGGCGTGTCCCACACCGGGTGCCGCGACTTCACCCAGCCGAAGATCTCCGCGACCGCGCTCGGGTCCACGTCCTGGGGCAGCACCACCAGGCCGCCGCGGCGGGCGACGGTCTCCGCCATCCGCCTGCCGGCGACGGCGGTCATGTTCGCCACCACGATCGGAATGGTCGCACCCGTACCGTCCGCTGTGGTCAGGTCCACACCGAAGCGGGACTCGACCGCCGAGGACTGGGGGACGAGGAAGACGTCGTCGTAGGTCAGGTCGTAACCGGGCCGGTGGCCATCGAGAAACCGCACGAGTCCCCAGGGTACGTGTCCGTCGGGCAGGATGTCGGCTATGGCCAACCTTGCCGAACAGTTGATCACCGTACTGCGCCAGGCCGGGGTCGAGCGGATCTACGGGGTCGTCGGGGACAGTCTCAACCCGGTCGTGGACGCGATCCGGCGCACCGAGGGCATCCGCTGGGTGCACGTGCGCAACGAGGAGGCCGCAGCCTTCGCCGCGGCGGCCGAGGCGCAGACGACCGGCAAGCTCGCGGTCTGCGCGGGCAGCTGCGGGCCGGGCAACACCCACCTGATCCAGGGCCTCTACGACGCGCACCGCAGCGGAGCGCCGGTGCTGGCCATCGCCTCGCACATCCCGAGCCCGCAGATCGGCACCGGGTTCTTCCAGGAGACCCACCCGGAGCGGCTGTTCGTCGAGTGCAGCCACTTCTGCGAACTGCTCAGCCAGCCCGCGCAGATGCCCAGGCTGGCCCGGATCGGCATCCAGACGGCGCTGGCCAAGGGCGGCGTCTCGGTGCTCGTGCTGCCCGGCGACGTCGCGCACCTGAAGGCCACGGTGCCGACCGGAACGTCCAACTTCGCCACCGAACTGAGCCCGGTCGTGCCCAGTGAGGAGTCGGTGCGAGCGCTCGCGGACGCGATCAACGCGGCCAGCACGGTCACCCTGTTCGCAGGCGCCGGAGTGCGCGGCGCGCACGCTGAGGTGATGCAACTCGCCGAGACCGTGCACGCCCCGATCGGGCACACGTTGCGCGGCAAGGAATGGATCCAGTTCGACAACCCCTATGACGTGGGCATGAGCGGCCTGCTCGGCTACGGCGCCTGCTACGAGGCCATGCACGAGGCCGAGCTGATGATCATGCTCGGCACCGACTTTCCCTACGACACCTTTCTCCCGGCCGCGCACACCATCCAGATCGACCACGACGCGTCCCGCCTCGGCCGCCGCACCCCGCTGCAACTGGCCGTGCACGGCGACGTTCGTACGACGCTGCGTGCGGTCCTCCCGCTGGTCGAGCGGAAGACCAACCGGGAGTTCCTGGACCGGATGCTCGGCAAACACCTGCGGTCACTGGAAAACGTGGTCGGCGCGTACACCGAGCGAGTGGAGAAGCACCTGCCGATCCACCCCGAGTACGTCGCGGACATCCTCGACGAACTCGCCGCCGACGACGCGGTGTTCACAGTGGACACCGGCATGTGCAACGTCTGGGCCGCGCGCTACCTCACGCCCAACGGCAGGCGCCGGGTGATCGGCTCGTTCCTGCACGGCACCATGGCCAACGCGCTGCCGCACGCGATCGGCGCACAGTTCGCGCATCCCGGCCGGCAGGTCGTGTCCATGTCCGGCGACGGCGGCCTCGGCATGCTGCTCGGCGAACTGCTCACCGTCAAGCTGCACAAGCTGCCCATCAAGATCGTGGTGTTCAACAACTCCTCGCTGGGCATGGTGAAACTGGAGATGATGGTCGACGGCCTCGTCGACTTCGAGACCGACCACGATCCGGTCGACTTCGCCGCGATCGCGCACGGCGCCGGCATCCATTCCGTGCGCATCGAGAAGCCGTCCGAGGTCCGAAGTGGACTCAAGGAGGCGCTGGCATACCCCGGCCCCGCGCTGATCGACGTGGTCACCGACCCGAACGCGCTGTCCGTGCCGCCGCACATCACCGCGGCCCAGGTGAAGGGCTTCGCATTGGCGGCAGGGAAGGTCGTGCTGGAGGGCGGCGTCGGCCGCATGCTCGACCTGGCGCGCAGCAACCTGCGCAACATCCCGCGTTAGTCTTGTTTGGACGGTAGGAGGGCCCGGACGGCGTCGATCGTGTCGGCGTCGGCCGGGTCCTTGTCCGGCCGGTACCGCAACACCCGCGCGAACCGCAGCGCCACGCCGCCCGGATAGCGCGGACTGACCTGCGCGCCGTCCAACTCGATCTCCACCACCAGTTCCGGCCGCAGGAACATGACCCAGTCGGTGCTGCGCAGCTCGTGTTTGGGGAATTCCTCGGTCTGCCAGGCCAACAGCTCGTCGGTCATGCCCTTGAACGTCTTGCCCACCATCACGAACTCACCGTCCTCGTCGGTGGACCGCGCGCCGAGGTGCAGGTTGGACAGGAACCCGGTGCGCCTGCCGTGCCCCCACTCCGCGCCGAGCACCACCAGGTCCAGCGTGTGCACCGGCTTGATCTTTTGCCAGGCCTTGCCGCGCCGGCCCGCCGCGTACGGCGAATCCAGCGACTTCACCACGACCCCCTCGTGACCGGCCGCGAGCGAGTCGGCCAACAGCCGCTCGGCAGCGGTGACGTCCCCGGTCACCTCACCCGGGATCACGTACGGCCCGGCCACCCGGCCCAGCGCCTCGCGCCGCGCGGACAGCGGCTCGTCGAGCAGGTCCACGCCGTCCAGGTGCAGGCAGTCGAAGAAGTACGGGTGCAGCAGGACCTCACGCTCACTGGTCGCGCCGAAGCGGCTCATCGTCTCCTGGAACGGGCGCGGCCTGCCGTCGTCGTTCAGCGCCAGTGTTTCGCCGTCCAGCAGCACGCTGCGACAGGGGAGCGCACGCGCCAGCTCCACCAGTTCCGGCACGCTGCCGGTGATCTCGCGCAGCGTCCTGGTGTAGATGTGCACCTCGTCGCCGTCCCGGTGCACCTGGATCCGCGCACCGTCCAATTTGTACTCGACGCGCACGCTGCCCAGCTCGCCGATGGCCGCATCGAGCGAGTCGGCGGGCGAGGCGAGCATCGGCTTCAACGGTGTGCCCAGCGTCAGCCGGAACGTCCCGAGCGCCTCCGCGCCACCGGCCAGCGCGGTCGCGGCCGTCTCCGGCAGCGAACCCGAGAGCATGAACGCGCGCCGCACCGTCTCGCCGGGCACCTCGGACGCGCGCGCCACCGCGTCCAGCAGCACGCCCTCCAGCGCACCCTGGCGCAGTTCGCCGACCAGCAACCGGATCAGGAAGTCCTGCTCGGCCTTGGTCGCCCGGCCGAACAGCCCGGTCAGCAGCTCGGCGCGTTTCGCGGTCGACCCAGCCCCGCTGGTCCGGCTGATCCGCCCCAATGCCTCGTCGACCTCGGCAACGGTCAGCGACGCCTCCTCGGCGGGCGGGATCTCCAGGCCGACCACGGTGCGGTAACCGGTCCCGATCCGGCCCTGCAACGCCTGGCCGATGGCGAACGCGGTGACCGCGCGCACCTCGGCGGGTTCGGCCGCGCGCAGGACACCGGCCAGCGTGTCGACCTTGGCCAGCCGCGAGCGAGTGGCCGCGACCGTGGCGGACGCGGCAACGACATCGGCGAGTAGCACCCGTCCATCCTCACCCCGACCCCCGACAGTGTCATGCCGACCCCCAGAGGGGGCCCACCCCCTCCGGTCGCGACCCCTCAGCTTCGGTTATCGGCCGCCACGGGCCATGTGCAGCACGTCAAGGGCCGAGTCCAGCTGCTCGGTGGTGAGCTTCCCGGCCTCGACGTAACCGCGCTCCTGCACCACCTGACGGATCGTCTTGCGTTCCTTCAGGGCCTGCTTGGCGACCTTCGCGGCCTCCTCGTAGCCCAGGTAGCGGTTGAGCGGCGTCACGATCGAGGGCGAACTCTCGGCGTACTCCCTGGCCCGCTCGACGTTCGCGGTCACGCCCTCGAACACCTTGTCCGCGAGCAGCCGGGACACCGCCGCGAGCAGCCGCGCCGACTCCAGCACGTTGCGCGCGATCACCGGCAGGTTCACGTTGAGCTGGAAGTTGCCCTGCGACCCGGCGAACGCGACCGCCGCGTCATTGCCGATGACCTGCGCGACCACCTGCAACGTCGCCTCGCAGATGACCGGATTCACCTTGCCGGGCATGATCGACGAACCCGGCTGGAGGTCCGGCAGCGCCAGTTCGGCCAGGCCGGTGCGCGGCCCGGAACCCAGCCAGCGCACGTCGTTGGCGATCTTGCTCAGGCTCACCGCCACCGTCCGCAGGTTCGCCGACGTCTCCACGACGGCGTCCTGCGCGGCCTGCGCCTCGAAATGGTTGCGCGCCTCGGTCAGCGGCAGGTTCGTCATGCCGGCGAGTTCCTCGGCCACGGCCGCGCCGAACCCCTCCGGCGCGTTCAACCCCGACCCGACCGCGGTGCCACCGATCGGCAGTTCACCGAGGCGGGAAAGCCCGCCGGTCAGCCGCTCAACGCCGTAGCGGAGCTGCGCCTCCCAGGCGCCCGCCTGCTGGCCCAGCGTCACCGGCACCGCGTCCATCAGGTGCGTGCGCCCGGTCGTCACCACGTCCTCCCAGTCCACTGCGCGCCGCCCGATCGTCTCGGCCAGGTGTTTCAGCGCCGGGATCACGTCGGTCAGCACGGCTTCGGTCGCGGCGACGTGAATGGTCGTCGGGAAGGTGTCGTTGGAGGACTGCGAGGCGTTCACGTGGTCGTTCGGGTGCACCTCGCGGCCCAGCACGCCACTGGCCAGGGTGGCGATGACCTCGTTCGCGTTCATGTTCGACGACGTGCCCGACCCGGTCTGGAACACGTCGATCGGGAACTGGTCGTCGTAGTCACCGACCGCGACCCGATCCGCCGCGCCGGCGATGGCCCGCGCGAGATCCGCGTCCAGCACGCCCAGCCGCTCATTCACCCGCGCGGCAGCCGCCTTGAGCAGGCCCAACGCGCGGATCTGCGACCGTTGCAGGCCCTGCCCGGAGATCGGGAAGTTCTCCACCGCCCGCTGCGTCTGCGCCCCCCACAGGGCCTTGAGCGGTACCCGGACCTCGCCCATGGTGTCGTGCTCGATCCGGTACCTCTGATCATCGGCCATAACCCCAGTGTGGACCGGGATCGTCGGCTCGGCAGCCGTTGTCGCCGGTGTTCCGGGACACGGCTGTCACGTGCGACCACGTAGCAGTAGGCCGGCTCACCATCGGGTGAACCGGCCCACTGGGTCGTGCGGTTGTCCGAACTCAGTGCACGATCTGCACCGCTTCCCCGCTGGACATGTCGTGGAAGAAGGTCTGCGCCGCGGACGCCGACAGGTGCACGCAGCCGTGCGACGGCGTGCTCGCGGAGCCCTCGTGCAACGCGATACCCGGCAGGAAGAACACCGCGAACGGCATCGGCGCGTTGAACTCCTTGCTCACGTAGTGCTCGGCCTTGTACTCCACCGCGAACGTGCCGACCGGCGTGCTCCAGCCGGTGCGGCCGCCCTCGGCGTGCACCGGGCCGTAGACGATCTGGCCGGCGTTGAGCAGCCACGCCTTGTGCTGCGAGAGCGAGACGCAGGCACCCGTGGTGATCGAGCACGGCACCTCGGCCGCCGTCTCGTCCGCCGGCACCGTGGGCTTCGGCTTGGTGGTCGTCACCGGCGGCCTGGTCGTGGTCGTCGGCTGCGTGGTCGTGGTGGTCGTGGTGGGCGCGACCGTGGTGGTCGAGGTCGCGGCGGTGCTCGTCGTCGGCGTGCCCGCGTTCGCCGCCAGCGACGGCGAGCCCCCGCTCGCGTGCGAACCGGACGAGCAGGCGGCCAGCACGGCCGCCGCGGCTACTGCCGACAGGCCCAAAACGATTTTCTTCAGGCGCACAAGCTCCCCCTCAGCAGGAACCGGCCGGCTTGGATCCCTCCGCGCCGGTCTCGTTGTTATCACCCATCATGACGCTGGGCACCCGACCAAGGTTGCACCCGAAGTTCCCCGAACAGGTCACGATCCGGCTTTCCGGCCCTGTCAGGGCATCGGCGGCGTCGGGTCGTCATCGGTGCCGAGGGATTCGCCCGCCCGGTCGAAATCGACCGACGAGTATTCACGGAGTTTCGTCAGCCGATGAAAACCGTCGATCATCCGCAGCGTGCCCGATTTCGAACGCATCACAATGGACTGCGTTGTGCAACCTCCGGCGCGATAGCGCACCCCGCGCAACAATTCACCGTCGGTGATACCCGTCGCACAGAAGAAAGCGTTGTCACCGGTGACAAGATCGTTCGTACCGAGCACGAGATCCAGATCGTGGCCCGCGTCCAGCGCCTTGCGCCGCTCCGCCTCGTCCTTGGGCCACAACCGCGCCTGGATCGCACCGCCCATGCACTTCAGCGCGCACGCCGCGATGATCCCCTCTGGCGTGCCCCCGATCCCGACCAGCATGTCCACGCCGGTGTCCGGCCGGGCCGCCGAGATCGCGCCCGCGACGTCGCCGTCGGAGATGAACTTGATCCGCGCCCCGGCGAGTCGAACATCCTTGATGAGCTGCTCGTGGCGAGGCCGGTCCAGGATGCACACGGTCACGTCCGACACATCGCTGCTCTTGGCCTTGGCCACCCGCCGGATGTTCTCGCCCACCGGCGCGGTCAGATCGATCACGTCCGCGCACTCCGGCCCGACCGCCAACTTCTCCATGTAGAACACGGCGGAGGGATCGAACATGGCCCCGCGCTCGGTCGCCGCCAGCACCGCGATCGCATTCGGCATGCCCTTGGCCATCAGCGTGGTCCCGTCGATCGGGTCGACGGCCACGTCACAGTCCGGCCCGTCGCCGTTGCCGACCTGCTCGCCGTTGTAGAGCATGGGCGCCTGGTCCTTCTCGCCCTCGCCGATCACGACGACGCCGCGCATGGAAACCGTGCCGATCAGCTTGCGCATCGCGTCGACCGCGGCGCCGTCACCGCCGATCTTGTCGCCACGCCCGACCCACCGGCCCGCAGCCATGGCCGCCGCTTCGGTGACCCGAACCAATTCCAGCGCCAAGTTCCGATCTGGCGCCTCGCGCACGCGGTCAGTCGAGATGATTGCCGGGTCCGAGGTGTTCATCGCGCCTCCTGCCTGGGTGATGGGCGGAATTCTCCCAGACGATTGGTCCAGTCGCGGCATCCTCGGGCCCGGTGGCCGTCGATAGGTGAGTTAACCCACCTGCCACCATGGTGGTCGTGGCTGAGCAGAACACCGAACCCGACCAGGAGTCACCGCAGGCACCCGCCCCCGTCTCCGGCGGCCGGGCCGCCCGGCTCGGCTGGGGCGTGAAGGAGCTGGCAGTCGCGGTCGGCGTGCTCGTCGTCGCCGTCCTCGGCCTGGCCGCGCTCACCCACAGCTTCACGTTCAGCCCCGGCAGTCCGTCCACCGACGTCAGCGCCGGCGGCCCCAGCATCGACCCCACCCAGCAGTACCACCTCGCGGCCGGCCAGATGCACTTCCCGCTGCGCCAGCCGACCCTGCCCGCCGGCTGGCGAGCCAACTCCGCGGACCTCGACGAGATCGGCCCCGGCGCCACCTCGCCCAACGCCCTGCGCATCGGCTTCATCACTCCCGCGGGCCGCTACGTCTCCCTCGCCGAATCGTCCGCGGACCCCACCGACCTGGCCCGCCAGATCGCCGGCCTGCCCGACAGCACGCCGATGGTCGACAAGGGCACCGTCGAGGTCGGCGGCAAGCGCTGGACGATCTACCAGGGCACCCGCAGCGAGGTCTCCTGGTCACTCGACCTGGGCCCGGTGCGCCTGCTGGTCAGCGGCAACGGCGACCAGGCCGAGTTCACCACGATGGCCACGGCCGTCCAGTCCGCTCCGGTCGTCCCCACCCCCGGCGCCTGAGCCGGCCTGGGGCTACTTCTCGTTCTCGGGGGCGTCCGGGTGTTCGGTGCGGGAGAGGGCGGCTTCCACTCGGTCGCGGGCGCCGGCGAGTTGGCGTTCGCAGATGGTGGCCAGTGCCTCGCCGCGCTCCCAGAGCGCCAGCGAATCCTCCAGTGACAGCCCGCCCGCCTCAAGTTTGCGCACGACCTCGATCAGCTCGTCCCGGGCCTGCTCGTAACCGAGTTCCGGCCCGTCCTTGCCGGGATCGTCGCCGGGATCGGCACTGCCACGCGCGCTCGCCATCATGGGTCGAGCTTTCCGTACCGCGCTCAGTCGCGTGCTTCGGGCCGACTCAGCGTGCTCACGATCGCGGTGGCGACGGCCTGGTCGTAGCCGACGAACGCTTCCGCGAACTCGGCGCCGTCGCCGTCGGTCACGGCTTCTGCGATGCGCATTTCGGCGCCGACGACCCGCTGGCGGTGCGGCGAACCGGCGCGGAACCAGCAGTCGAGGCCGACGTAGCGCGATGTCGCCTCGGTCAGCGAGCGCAGTCCGCCGGTGAGCACCCGACGCGCGGGCGAGTCGCAGCCAGCGACCAGGATCGTCCAGCATTCGGACGCGGCGAGTTCCGCGGCTTCCGCGTACCGGCAGACCACCTCCGCGTTGGCGGCTTTCCGCTGGTCGCGCGCTGCCTCGATGGCGGCGCGTGCGGCCGAGACGGCCAGTGGCAGGTACGTCGGTTCGCGGGCCGCGACCGGCATGGTGGCTAGCTTCCTGTGCTGGTTCATGACCCGCCGTCACTCTCCACCGAGGACACCGTCGCGAAACCCGCGCCGTCGACCACCCGCAGCCGGATCCGGCTGCCTGCTTCCAGATCGTGAATTGACCGGACCACATGCTGGCCATGCGGGGTGTCGGTCACCTGCTCACCATCGACCGGATCGTCGGCGACCTGAAGGATCGCGTACCCGCGCGCCAGCGTCGCCGCTGGTCCGAGCGTGGCCAGCCGCGACCTGGTCGCGGCCAGCGCGGTCCGCTCGGTGCTCAACGTGGCGAGCATCGCCCGTCGCGTCCGCTCCCGCGCCCGCTCGACCTCTTCGGCCCTGCGGTTGATCGGTCCCAGCGGATCGGCCAGCACCGGCCTGCTGCGCAACGCGTCCAGCAGCCGTCGCTCCCGGTCGACCCAACCGTGCAGGCAGCGCCGCGCCCGCTCGCGCAGCGCCTCGACGCGATGCAGTTCCTCCGCGATGTCGGGCACGATCCGCTTCGCCGCGTCCGTCGGGGTCGACGCGCGCAGGTCCGCGACGTGGTCGACCAGCGGAGTGTCCGGCTCGTGCCCGATCGCGCTGACCACCGGCGTCCGGCATGCCGACACCGCGCGGCACAGCGCCTCGTCCGAGAACGGCAGCAGGTCCTCGACGCTGCCACCACCCCTGGCCAGCACGATCACCTCGACCTTGGGATCGCGGTCGAGAGCGGAGAGCGCCTCCAGGATCTGCGGCACCGCCATCGGCCCCTGCACGGCGACGTTCTCCACCCGGAATCGCACCGAGGGCCAGCGCCGCTGCGCGTTGGTCAGCACATCGTGCTCGGCGGCGGACGCCCGGCCGGTGATCAAACCGATCGTGCCGGGCAGGAACGGCAGCGTGCGTTTGCGCGCCGGTTCGAACAGGCCCTCGGCCGCCAGTAACCGGCGCAGCCGTTCGATCCGGGCGAGCAGTTCGCCGATGCCGACCGCGCGGATCTCGTCCACCCGCAGGCTCAGCGTGCCCCGGTTGATGTAGAAGGTCGGCTTGCCGTGCACGACGACCTGGCTGCCCTCGGCGAGCATCTGTTGCTGGCCGCGCAACAGGCTCGTCGCACAGGTGATGCTCAGCGACACGTCGGCGGAGGGATCCCGCAGCGTGATGAACGCCGTGGCCGTGCCGGGCCGGGCGGAGATCTGGGTTACCTGGCCCTCGACCCAGATGGTGCCGAGCCGGTTGATCCACTCGGCGATCTTGCGTGCGACCGTGCGCACCGGCCACGGTTGTTCCGGGCTGGTCGGCTCGCCTGAGGTCGGGGCTGTCACTGCTGGTCGCGCAGGGTGGTCAGCCGCCGGGTCAACATCCCGACGAACTCCGGCCGGTTGCCGTGCCGCTCCTCGAAGTCGATCAACTCGGTCAGCTGGTCCTCGTCGAACCGGCGCAGCCGGGCGCGCACCTGGGCCAGGGTCAGCTGCTCGTAGATGGGCAGCGCCTGCGGCGCTTCGTCCTCGTCGTCCGCTTCGGTCGCGGCCGAGTCAACCTCAGCTGGAGCGTCGATCTCGTCGTCATCGGTCAGCTCGACGCTGTCGAACTTGGACCGGGCGCCGTTGCGCGACTCGCCCCACACCGGGGTCGCGTCGTAGGCGTCGCCGATCTTGTCCTCGTCGAACGTCGCCCACTCGGGTTTTTCCTCGACCGGACGCAACGCGGACAGCGCGTCGTCGCCCTTGATCGCGAGTTCGGTGACCTGCTGCTGCACGCGCATGGACAGCTGTAGAGCCTGGCTGACCACGGTGACTGGCAATTCGGCCAGCTTTTCCGGCAGGTGCCGGGCGCGGTCAACAGCGGTGACCGCGAGGCCGGCGGCGACCCGCAACGGCAGCGGTAGTGGCTTCATGTCCTCTAGCCTGCCCCAGTACGGCGATCCTGCCCAGCGTTACGCACCGTCGACGACTGGTACGTGACGCGTGACACCAGACGCGCCACCATACGGCCTGGACCCGGTCGTACGCTAGTGACATGACGGCGTCGACTCCGGTTACCGAGAACGGCACACCCGACCGAGCCAGCACCGCCAGCGGCACCGGCGGGAAGCCGGGACGGGTCCTGCTGGCCAGGCCACGCGGTTACTGCGCGGGCGTTGATCGCGCCGTGATAACCGTCGAGAAAGCACTCGAGACCTACGGCGCACCGGTGTACGTGCGCAAGGAGATCGTGCACAACCGCTTCGTGGTGGATCAGCTGCGCGAACGCGGCGCGATCTTCGTCGACGAGACCGACGAGGTGCCGGAGGGCGCGCTGGTCGTCTTCTCCGCACACGGTGTCTCGCCGGCGGTGCACCAGGAAGCGCAGGACCGCAACCTGCGCACCATCGACGCGACCTGCCCGCTGGTGACCAAGGTCCACCAGGAGGCCAAGCGGTTCGCCAAGGACGACTACGACATCCTGCTGATCGGCCACGCCGGCCACGAAGAGGTCGACGGCACCACCGGCGAGGCCCCGCAGAACGTGCAGCTCGTGGACAAGGCCGAGGACGTGGCCAAGGTCGAGATCCGCGACCCGGCCAAAGTGGTCTGGCTCTCCCAGACGACGCTGTCGGTCGACGAGACCATGGAGCGGGTCGACGCGCTTCGCGAACGCTTCCCCGACCTGCAGAGCCCGCCTAGCGACGACATCTGCTACGCCACCCAGAATCGTCAGGTCGCGGTGAAGGCCATGGCTCCCGAGTGCGACGTGGTCCTGGTGGTCGGCTCGACGAACTCCTCCAACTCCAAGCGCCTCGTCGAAGTCGCGGTGCAGGCCGGCGCCAACACCTCCTACCTGATCGACTACGCCTCCGAGATCGACGAGTCGTGGCTGGCCGGTGCCGGTACCGTCGGCGTGACGAGTGGCGCTTCCGTGCCGGAGGTGCTGGTCGAGCAGGTCCTGGCCTTCCTCGCCGAGCGCGGCTGGTCGGACGTGCAGGAGGTCACCACGGCCAACGAGAAGCTGGCCTTCGCCCTGCCGCGTGAACTCCGCAAGGATCTCGGCGGCACCGGCTCCTGATCACCCCTGACAAACGAGAACCGCCCCGGACGCAGCGTCCGGGGCGGCTCTCGTTGGCCTCTGGTCAGTAGTCGTCGTCGCGACTGGTCAGTAGTCGTCGTCGCGACGGCGGGGTTCCCGGCGCGGGTCGCGGTCACGCGGCGCACGGCCGCGCGGATCCCGATCGCGCGGGTCGCGGTCCCTGGGGTCGCGATCGCGGGGATCACGAGCCCGGTCGCGCGGGTCGCGGCTCGGCCGGCCACCGCGATCGCGCGGGTCGCCAGCACGGCCCCGATCCGGGTCGCGCCGCGGATCCCGATCCCGGTCACGCGGCGGGACGCGGTCCTGACCGCCTCGCCCGCCAGCGGGCGGACGAGCACCCCGGCCGCCGGGCCGGTCGTCCAACTCACGGTCACGGCTGGACGGCGCGCGGTCCCGATCGCGGTCGCGGCCCTCCGGCCTGCGCGGCCGGTCGCCGTCGACGTCGTCGACCGGACGGCGCTGGACCAGGTACCGGACCGCGCCGAGCACGACGGTGACGCCGGTGGTGATGGCCATCACCGGGAAGTTGTTGATCAGGTCCGGGCCGATCACCAGGACCTTGCTGCCCGGCTTGGCGTCCAGCGCGACGGCGACGAGCGGCACCACGACGACCAGGATCAGCGGCGGCTGCACCATTGGTCCGAACAGGTTCCGGCGACGCACCATGCACACCGCGACGACGCAGCCGATCACGAACGTCGTCCGGAAGATCGTGGCGATGTCCGCGTTGGCCTTCTCGTCGATCACCGCACCCACGATCGACAGACCCAGGGCCAACACGACCGCCGCCCACCATGGCCAGCCCCGGGTGCCGAACGCGGAACGCTCGTCCCAACGATGGCCTCCCGACGCGGCGCTTGTGTCGCGTCCACGATCGCGTGTGGTTGTCACGCCTTCACCTCACTGGCACTTAACGGTCCTTGACCGACGACTCTGTTGTGCTCGCGTTAGGGACGCGAGCGCGACCATGTAGCCATACCGTAGCCAATTCGTGAGCGCGTCGGTGTCCAGTCCGGTACCTACCAGGTTAAGCCCGGAACTTTGTCGGTTTTTTTGAGTGCGATCGGGCAGCCCGCGTGCTGATTCCGCCGGGTGCCGACGCCGTTCGAAACGGCGTTTACCCAGCTCGCCAGGGCCGTTCTTGCGGCCTGGTGATCATTCGAGTTGATCATCTCCTTTTTTCTCCGTCGTGGGGCGAACTTCGCCCGGTGCGGCGTTGTACGCAGATTTCACCCGAGGGTGTCTCCAATGGGCGGTCGCCGCGCGGCCGGTCCGCGACGCTCGTCCGGTGTGGTCGGTCGGCCGGGTTCGATGGCGCGTGCCGCCGATCGGCCTATTCGCCGAGCGACGGTTGGCTGCCGTTGGTCAGCTCCTCCGCTCTGCGGATCGAGGCGAGCGGGGTGGGGCTGGCCGCTGCCTCGGTCAGTGGTCCCACCACGCCCCGGAAGCTCTCCAGTGCGTCCAGTTCGCGCCGTCGCGCGGCCAGGAAGCGTTGTAAATGGGTGCTCGAGAGGTTGAACGCGTCCACCGCGCCGCCCGCCGTGCGATGCGCGGCAGCGGCCTGCATGCGCACCTGTTCCACGTCCTCGGCGATCGCGCGTTCGGTCGACGCGAACATGGCGGCCGACGCGATCACCGCGAACCCGGTCGGTCCACAGAGGAACACGCGGCGATCGAGCAACCAGCGCAACAGTTCCGGGTCGGTGTCCATGGCGACCACCACGGCCGAGTCCGACGGCACGAACATGATCGTGCCGTAGATCGCGTCCGCCCAACGCTGGTAGCCCTTGCCGGCCAGTTCGGCCGCGCGGGACCGGATGTTGCGCACGTGCACGCGTAAAGCGTCGAGCCGCTCGGCCGGATCGTCGGTCTCCATGGCCTCCGCCCAGCAGGCCAGGCTCATCTTGGCGTCGACAGGAACCTGGCGGCCGCCGCCGACCTCCAGCACCATGTCCGGCCGTACCGCGCCACCGCCCGCGACGTCGGTCTGCAGCGTGAAGTGCAGGCCCTCGCGCAGGCCGAGCGAGCGCGCGGTCTCCGCGAGCATCTGCTCGCCGAGTTCGCCCCGGCCGCGGATGGACGCGAAGGCGACCTGATAGCGCTGGAGCGCGGCCTGCTGCGCATCGGTGCGATCGCGTTCGGCCTGGACCATGTTCAGTGCCGCGTCCGCCCGTCGATTGCTGTCCTGGTACAGCTTCCAGAACAGCACGGTCGCGGCGACGAGGAGCAAGGCCAGCACGATGGCGGCGATGCCGGTCACTGCGGTCATGTCGGGCTCCATGGTCGATTCGGTCGATCTGGTGGGTGCGTGGTCCGTCTTCGTGGACTACATCGATCTTTACTCGCATCACCGACGAAAAGCACGTTCGAACACACGTTCGAGTGAGAAAAAGGTGTCGCTACCAAGAAAAGTCGGCGCCCACCTCTAATTTGGGCCTCATGCGATTGCTGCACACCTCCGACTGGCACGTGGGACGAACGTTCCACGGCCGGGATCTGCTTGCCGATCAGGAGATCGTGCTCGGTGCCATCGCCGAGCTGGTCGCCGCCGAGCGGGTCGATGTCGTTGTGGTGTCCGGTGATCTGTACGACCGCGCTGTGCCTTCCGCCGAAGCCGTCGCGACGTGCACGAGAGCACTGTCCGCGATCCGGCGCGCCGGCGCGGAACTGGTGATCATCGCGGGTAATCACGACTCCGCGCAACGGCTCGGCGCCTTCGCCGAGTTCGCCGCCGCGGGCGGGCTGCATCTGCGCACCAGCGTCGCCGAACTGGACCGGCCGGTGCTCCTGCGCGACGAGTATGGTCTCCTCGCCTGCTACGGAATCCCTTATCTGGAGCCGGATCCGGCCCGGCACGCGCTCGGCAGGCCGGAGCTGCGCGGCCATGCCGGTGTGCTCGGCGAGGCCATGAACCGTGTCCGTGCCGATCTTGCCGAGCGCGGCCCCGATGTTCGATCGGTCGTACTCGCGCACGCCTTCGTCACCGGTGCCGCGCCATCGGAATCGGAGCGGACGATCGCCGTCGGCGGCGTCGAGGACGTGCCGGCGGCCGTGTTCGACGGCGTCGACTACGTCGCGCTGGGGCACCTGCACGGCGCCCAGACCCTGGCCGAGCACCTGCGTTACGCGGGCAGTCCGATGGCGTACTCGTTTTCCGAGGCCCGGCAGCGGAAATCGGTCTGGCTGGTCGATCTCGGGCGCGACGGCCTGGCCGACGTTCGGCGACACGAGCTTCCGGTACCCAGGCGACTGGCCACGGTGCGCGGGGAACTGGACGAGCTGTTGGCCGATCCGGCGAACGAGAACGTCGTCGACTGCTACCTGTACGCGATACTCACGGATTCGGTTCGTCCCCTGGATGCCATGCGCAGGCTGCACGAACGGTTTCCGTTCACGGTTCGGCTGGACTGGTTGCCGGACGGCGAATCGGAACGACCCGCGCCGCGCTATTCCACGCACGGCCGCGATGACGCGGCGGTCGCCGAGGAATTCGTGCTGGATTGCCGGGGGAGCACGCTCGCCGAGGGCGAACGCGGATTGTTCGTCGAGGCATTCGAAGCGGTACGGCAACTGGAGGCGAGGCAATGAGGCTGCATCACCTTCAGGTTCGGGCGTTCGGCCCGTATCCGCGCGAGGAATCCGTTGATTTCGACGCTCTCGGCGCGGACGGTTTGTTTCTGCTGCACGGCGATACCGGAGCCGGCAAGACGACGCTGCTCGACGCGGTCGCGTTCGCCTTGTTCGGCACGGTGCCCGGCGCGCGCGGCGAGACCAAACGGCTGCGCTGCGACTATGCGGAGCGCGATGTCGTCACCGAGGTTCGGCTCGAATTCACCGTGCAGGGGCATCGGCTGCTGATCGTGCGCAGGCCGGAGTACGAGCGGGCGAAGCGCGACGGCGGCGGCACCACGACGCAACGCGCCAAGGCGTCGTTGACCTGGGTCGGACCGGCCCCGAGCGGGCACGCACCGGACGGGCTGGCCCGCATCGACGAGGTGAACCGGACGGTCGCCCGGTTGCTCGGCATGAGCGCCGAGCAGTTTTTCCAGGTCGTGCTGCTGCCGCAGGGGGACTTCGCGCGGTTCCTGCGCGCGGAGACCGCCGATCGCGAGCGGCTGCTGGAGAAGCTGTTCGGCACGCAGCGCTTCGCCGACGTCGAGCAGTGGTTCCGCACGGCTCGCGCCGAACGCGGTCATGCGGTCGAGCGAATTCGGCAGGACGTGCGGGAGCTGCTGGCCAGGGTCGCGCAGGCGGGCGGCGTCGAGCCGGACGACGAGCGGCCCGCGGACATCGAGTGGCTGGCCGCGTTGCACACCCGGCTGCATGACACGGCGGTCGACGCGGCCAAGGAAGACCTACTGGCCAGGGAAGATCGGGTCCGCGCAGAAGAGGAACTGGCCTACCGACGCCAGTTGGCCGAACGCATCGGTCGCGTGAGCGCGGCGTTGGCCACGCTGGCCGAGTCGCGCAACGGCGCGGCGGCCCGGCAGGCGGCGGCCGAGGAATTGTCGGCCGCCCGCCGCTGCCAACCGGTGCTGATCGCCGCCACGACCGCCCAGCGAGCCGAGGCCGAACTGGCCGAGGCGAGCCGCGCTGAACTCCGCGCGTTCGAGGCATTGCGCGACCTGCCCGAAGCCGCCTGCGACGTGGCCGCATTGCGCGCCTTCGCCGGTGGCTTGCGCGAGGAAGCGGGCGGCCTGCGCCAGTTGGTCGACGAGGCCGATCTCCAGCGCACCGACCGCGCCCGACTGGCCGAGCTGAGCCGGCGCCGGGAGCAGACGGACCTGCGGGTAGCCGAACTGGCCGAACGGCTGGCGAGCCTGCCGCAGCGCCTGCGCGCCGCGCACGCCGAGCGCGATGCCGCGATGAACGCGGCAGGCCGCCTCGACGGCCTTCGCGCCCAGGTCGCTGGCCTGTGCGCACTGCACGCCGACGCGATCCGCTTGCCCGAAGCGGAAACGGTCGCAGCCACGAGCCGGGCGGCGTCGGTCGCCGCGGTCGACGCGCACCAGCGGGCCAGGGAGGCGTTGCTGGACGCGCGAGCGCGCAGGCTGGACGGGATGGCCGCCGAACTGGCCGGCGCGCTGCTTTCGGAACAGCCGTGCCCGGTCTGCGGCTCGCAGGCCCATCCCGCGCCCGCGCGCACCACTGCCGAATCGGTCGGCGACGCCGACGAACGCAGCGCGGCCGAGGCCGAGCAGGTCGCCAACGCCGAACGCGAACGCGCCGGCCTCGGTGCCGTGGAGGCACAGCACCGGCTGGACGTCCTGGTCGAACGCCTCGCCGGCCGTACGGCGGAGGATCTTGCCGAAGCGCTCAGCACCGCGGAAGCAGGCTTCGCCGAGGCAACCGAACGCGCGGCCACCATGCCAGCCGGCACCGACCGGGTGTCGCGGCTGGAGGCCGAGGCGAGGGGTCTGCGCGCGGAGCAGGTCGAGGCGGAACGACACCGCGCGGCGATCGACACGGAACAGGCCGGGCTGGCGGAGGCGATCGTCGAGCGGGCGGAGCGGCTGGAGGCGGCGCGTGGCGACTTCCCGGACGTGGCGGCTCGGCGCGAGCACCTGCTCACCGTGATCGACCACCTCGACGAGCTGGCCAGCACCAGATTGGCGCGGGAACAGGCCGAACAACGCGCCGAGCAGGCACGAGCAGCGGTACCGGCAGCCGCCATCGAGGCCGATTTCGTCGATGACTCGGCGGCTTTGGCGGCGGCGCGCACGGGCGAGGTGATCGACGACCTGGAACGGCGGCTGGTCGCCGCCGATCGGCAGGAGGCGGCCGCACGGGCGGTGCTGACCGAGCCGGAGCTGGCCGGCATCCGGATCGACACCGATGTCGACGTTCCCGGAGCGGAACAGCTGGTCGAGGCCGCACGCGAACGCGCGGACACGGCCAACGCGGCTCTGCGGGAGGCGCGGCGACGGGTAGGCGAGGTGACCGAACTCGCCGCCCGGCTGACCCAGGCGTGGCAGCGGCTCGCCCCGGCCGAGGCGCGGCAGGCCGAACTGGTGGCGTTGACCGACGTGGTGAACGGTCGCGGCCAGAACGCGCACCAGATGTCGCTGCGTTCCTACGTGCTGGCTGCTCGACTGGCCGAGGTCGCGGACTCGGCGACGCGCCGGCTGCGCCGGATGAGTCAGGGCCGGTTCTCGTTCGTGCACTCGTCGGCGGGCGGCCCGCGCGGTACCAGGGGCGGGCTCGGCCTCGACGTGCTCGACGACTACTCGGGACGGGTCCGGCCGGCGAAAACGCTCTCGGGTGGTGAGTCGTTCCTGGCCTCCCTCGCGCTGGCGCTCGGGCTCGCCGACGTGGTGGCCGCCGAGACCGGCGGCGCACTGCTGGACACGCTGTTCATCGACGAGGGGTTCGGCACGCTCGACGCGGACACCCTGGACCTGGTCATGGACACCCTCGACGAGCTGCGCGCGGGCGGGCGAGTGGTCGGGCTGGTGTCGCACGTCGAGGAGTTGCGGCAACGCATCCCGGTGCGGTTGCGGGTACGCCGGGCGCGCGGCGGGTCGACCCTGCAGGTCTGCGGGACGCGCTCGGCCTGAGCCGCCGGTCGGGCCGGTGACCGGTGCGCTCTAGACTGGTCGGTCGTGAGCCTCACCCTCGGCATCGTCGGCCTGCCCAACGTGGGCAAGTCGACCCTGTTCAACGCCCTGACCAACAACGACGTCCTCGCCGCGAACTACCCGTTCGCCACGATCGAGCCGAATGTCGGCGTGGTACCGCTGCCGGACAGCAGGCTGGACGCGCTGGCCAAGATGTTCGAATCGGCCAAGATCGTGCCGGCCACCGTGTCGTTCGTGGACATCGCCGGCATCGTCAAGGGCGCGTCCGAGGGCGCCGGGATGGGCAACCAGTTCCTGGCGAACATCCGCGAGGCCAATGCGATCTGCCAGGTCATCCGGGTCTTCGACGACCCGGACGTGCTGCACGTAGACGAGACGATCGACCCGGCCAGCGACATCGAGACGATCAACACCGAGCTGATCCTGGCCGACCTGCAGACCCTGGACAAGGCGCTGCCCCGGTTGGAGAAGGAGGCCAGGACCCGCAAGGAGGCCCGGCCCGCGCTGGAGAACACCAAGACCGCGCGGGAGATCCTGAACAGCGGCCGGACCCTGTTCGCCGCACAGTCCGAAGTGGACCTCGGTGCCCTGCGCGAGCTGAGCCTGCTCACCGCGAAGCCGTTCCTCTACGTCTTCAACGCCGACGAGGCCGTGCTGGTCGACGACGCGCGCCGCAAGGCCCTCGCCGACCTGGTCGCCCCGGCCGACGCCGTGTTCCTGGACGCCAAGGTCGAAGCCGAGCTGCTCGAACTGGACGACGAGTCCAAGCGCGAGCTGCTCGAATCCATCGGCCAGACCGAACCCGGCCTGAACGCACTGGCCCGCGCCGGGTTCCACACCCTCGGCCTGCAGACCTACCTGACCGCGGGCCCCAAGGAGTCCCGCGCCTGGACGATCCCGCAGGGCGCGACCGCCCCCCAGGCCGCCGGCGTCATCCACACCGACTTCGAACGCGGCTTCATCAAGGCCGAAACCGTCTCCTTCGACGACTTGATGGCCGCCGGCTCCATGGCCGCCGCCCGCTCCGCGGGCAAGGTCCGCATGGAGGGCAAGGACTACGTCATGGCCGACGGCGACGTCGTCGAGTTCCGCTTCAACGTCTAGTTGATCATGCTACCAATGTGGTAGCATGATGGATGTGGCGATGACACTACGACTCACCGAGGAGCAGGAGCGAGCTCTCGCGATGCTCGCTGAGGCCGACGGAATCAGCAAGCACGAGGCCGCTGTGCGTGCGATTACCGATGTCGCCGCGCGACGGGTACGGGACGACCGGGTCGCCGCGTTGTCGAGTGAGGGGCGTCGCCGGTATGCCTCCCTACTTGACCGCCTCGCTCAGTGACCGTCGAATACCTGACCCTCGACGACCTCTTGGCGCTCGCCGATGATCTCGGCGTCAACAAGGTGCGTGATCTGGGGTTGCTCGACTCGGCGGCGCACCGGCCGCGGTCCTCGCTCATGGGACGGGACGCCTATCCGACTCTGCACGAGAAGGCTGCGGTACTGCTGGAGTCTGTCGTTCGCAACCATCCGCTCGTCGACGGCAACAAGCGTCTTGGCTGGATGACCGTCTTTGTCTTCTACGGCCTGAACGGCTTCGATCTGGACGCGCCCGAGGACGACGCCTACGACCTCGTGATCGCGGTCTCGACCGGCTCGCTCGCCTATGCCGAAACCGCCGAGCGGCTGGCCAACTGGGTACGTCCAGATGTTGCGCCGCCGCGGAATCCGGTCGAGTTCCGCTTCAACGTCTGAGGTTGGCCACGGCGCGTTCGAGCGCGGCTCGGCCTGCCGGCTCCCACGTCGGTTTGCCGCTGGGGAGGCCGAGCCTGCCGTTGCGGCCGATGCTGATCAGGTGGATGGCGCGTAGCACCGCCCACGCGCGAGCCCGCGCGATCGTGGCCTCGTCAGCGTTCTCGTAGGCGTCGAAGAACCGGCTCGCCGTGCAGGCGGGCAGCAGGATCCAGGCGGCGGACAGGTCGGTCGCGGGGTCGCCCGCGCACATCTCGCCGCGGGTGACCGTCCAGGTGTGCTCGAACAGGGCCGACGGTTCGCCGACGCGCACCGGGACGGGTGTCGGCAGCGGCAGGCGCGGCGCCAGCACGGGCAGCCACCTCTGCTCGGTGCGCAGCAGGGCCGGGGCGCCCTCCGTGCGCGGCATGCGCACACCCAGTTCCGTGCCGAGGCGCCACTGCTGGTTGCCCCAGCCACCGGCGACGTCTCGAAGGTCGAGGTCCGCGAGATCCGGATGCTGTTCGCGCAGCAGCGCGCGCACCAGGCCCTGCGCGAACCTGAACTCATTCACGAACTCACCGTAACCAAGTGTGCGGCTGACCCGGTTGGGGTGGCGCGGCGGCGGGTGTGGAAGAGTCCGATTCCGTGTCAGCCGCGCGTCATCCGTCCGCAGGCGTGGCCGAGCCGTCGTTTCTCGGGCCGGCCCGAGACTGGGGCTCGTCGCTGTTGGTGATCGCGGCCTGGGGAGCCGCGGCGAGCACGGCCATCTACGCGATCTTCAGCGTGCACGGGGTGGTCATCCTCGCGGTGGTCGCGGTCGCGGTGCTGGTCGCGATGTGGTTCGGGGTTTTTCAGACGTTTCCGCCGTCGGCGGTCGTGGTCGTGCTGGCGGTCGGCGCTGTAGCCACGTTGATCGTGACGCCGCCGGTCACCAATGTCGCCCGCAACGGGTGGTTGTGGCCCGCTGTTCTCGTTGGCGGGATGGCGACGGCGAGTGTGTTGTTGGTGTTCTGGGAGCGGTTCCCGGCCGGGCGACTGGCGGTGGTGCCGCTGGTGCTGGCCGCCTTTGCCTTCGCCGGGATGATCCTCGGCAGCATCCCGAGCATCGACGTGTGGGTGATCTTCCAGCAGTCCGCGGACGGGCTGCTGCACGGCCTGAACCCGTACAACATGTCCTTCACCGGCGTGCCGGCCGGCCAGACCAGCGACTGTTTCAACTACCTCCCGGTCACCTTCCTGGCCACCGCGCCGAGCAAATGGCTCTTTGGCGACGTGCGGTGGGTCGACGGGGCGTGCCTGCTCGGCGTGGGCGCGCTGCTGACCCGGCAGGTCGTGCGGCGCGGGGGCGGGCGCGGCCAGGTTCTGTTGGCGGCGTTGGTCGCGTTGACGCCGGGGTCGCTGATGGTGGTGCAGCAGGCGTGGAACGAGCCGATCCTGTTGCTCGGGCTGGTCGCGTCGGCCGTGTTGATGGAACGCGGGCGGTGGAACTGGGCGATGGTGCCCTTCGGTCTCGCTCTGGCGACCAAGCAGCATCTCGTGTTGCTGTTGCCGCTGCTGCTGTTCTGGCCGAAGTTCGGGTGGCGACGCGTGCTCGGCACGGTCGGGGTCGCGGCGGCGGTGTCGTTGCCGTGGTTCGTCATCAACCCGGCGCGGTTCACCCAGTGCACGGCCAATTTCTTCCTCGGCGAGCAGGCGCCGCCGAAGGCGCTGTCGATCTGGCGGATTCTGCCGGCGCCGGTCCAGATGCCGTTGTTGATCGTGGGTCTCGTGCTCGCGTTCGGTATCGCGCTGTGGCGTTCGCCGAGGACGCCCGCCGGGTTCCTGGTGTCGGCCGGCACCGTGTTCGTCGTGTTCGACCTGCTCAACAAGCAGACGTTCGTGAATCAGTGGTGGCTCGCGGCGACGCTGCTGGTGAGCGGGATCGTGTTGGGTGGCGGCACACTGGCGAACAACGCGGACGAACGAGAACTGGCGAGCGTGCCATGAGCCGGGGGATGGAGCGGTGTTGACCACGTTGCGGGTGATCGAGACCCGGGGCCGGGCGCTGGCGCCGTGGCTGCTGGGGCTCTCCGTGCTGGCGCACTTCGTGCTCGTCGCGACGAACACTCAGATGACCATGATCGACCTGATGGTCTACCGCAACGCGTCGCCGTTCCTGTTGCACGGCACCCTCTACGACTGGCGGCAGACGCAGTTCTCCGCGCAGTTCCCGCTGCCCTTCACCTACCCGCCGTTCGCGGCCCTGGTCTTTCTGCCGTTGTCCTGGGTGCCGTGGGTCGTGGTGAAGTTCGGCTGGCAGATCGTCTCGGTGGTCTGCCTGTGGTGGCTGGTACGGCTCTCGCTGCGGCTGATCGCCCGGGACCGGGCGGACTCGGTGGTGTTCGACGAGGACGTGTGGCGGCGGCGCGCGATGCTGTGGACGGCGCTCGCGCTGTGGTTCGAGCCGGTGCGGACCACCCTCAACTACGGTCAGATCAACCTGTTGCTGGCCGCGGTCGTGCTGGCCGGCATGGTCAGTTCGCGATCGGTGCTGTCCGGGTTGAGCGTGGGCGTGACGGCGGGGATCAAGCTGACACCCGCGCTGTCCGGGATCTATTTCCTGGCCACGAAGCGGTGGGCGGCCGCGATCTGGTCGTTCGTGGCGTTCGCAGCGACGATCGCGCTCGCGTACGCGGTGTCGCCGACTCAGTCCACTTTGTACTGGTTCCACCTGATCAACGACCCGACCAGGATCGGGCCGATCGCCTCGGCGATCAACCAGTCGCTGCGCGGCGCGCTGTCCAGGACCGTCGGCCACGACGTGGGCACGGGGCCGTGGTGGCTGGTCGGTGCGGCTGTCGCGGTGGTACTGCTGGTGTTCGCGCTGCGAGCAGCGGTGCGCGCGAAGGACGTGCTGGCCGGGGTGCTGTGCGTGCAGTTCTTCACGCTGCTGGTGTCGCCGATCTCCTGGAGCCACCACTGGGTGTGGATGGTGCCGGCGCTGCTGTGGCTGCTGTACGGGCGGGTCGCGGGACAGCGGACGGCGCTGGTCACCGCGGTGGTGTGGCTGGTCGCGGTGGGCAGCTACCTGATCTCGATCCTGCTGGCCATCCAGCCGTCGATCTGGACCATCCCGCACCCCTGGTACGCCGCGTTGCTCGGCTGGGTCTACCCGGTGTGCGGGATGCTCACGCTGATCGTCATCGGCGTCCTGTTGGGGCGGAAGCGGACGCCGACCGAGGTCCCGGCGGCTACGCCAGCGGCTGTGCGCTGACGATCGCGTCGATCCGGCCGGCCAGTTCGACGTCCTTGGCGGTCAGCCCGCCTTCGCTGTGCGTGCTGAGCCGGAAGGTGAGCGTGCGCCAGCGGATGTCGATGTCCGGATGGTGATCCGCGGCCTCCGCCGCTTCCGCGACCCGGTCGACCACCACGATCGCGGTGGGGAAGTCGGCCAGTTCGACAACTCGAACCAGCTCCCGGCGGTCCTGACGCCAACCGTCAAGACCGCCAAGAGCTTGTTGGACCTGATCGTCAGTCAACAGTTCGGTCATAGGTCCATCTTGACCTCAGCCGTCCCTGCTGACCATCCGGGCCACCGCGACCGACAGCCCGATGACCAGATAGCAGCCCGCTTCCTCCAGGCCGTGGATCAACCCGTCGAACGGCATGGGATCGCGCAGCACGTCCGTGAGCGCCGTCCACGAGTTCGTCAGCAGGTACGGCTGCAGGAAGGCCAGCGACGGGATGGCGCTGAGCACGCCGAACACGATCGCGCCCGCGATCGTCGCGGCCAACACCACCAGTGGGTGTTCGGTCCAGGTCGAGATGGCCAGCGCGATCGCGGCCACCGCCCAGACCTGCACGGCCACCCAGCCCGCGGCGATGGCCAACCGGCCGATGGCCGCGCCGGTGCTCAGCGTCGTGCCGGACATGGTCAGCATGCCCTGGGAGCCGACCACGATCAGCCCGGTGATCAGGCCGACCAGGACGATCAGCACGCAGGCGACGAGCACCGCGACCGCGACGCCGAACGCCTTCACGCCCAGCAGCCGGACCCGGCTGATCGGCGCGATGAGCAATCCGCGCAACGTGCCGTTCGACGCCTCGCCCGCGATCGCGTCCGCCGACCACATGGCCGAGACCAGCGGCAACAGCAGCGTCAGGTTGGCGACCAGGGCGATGACCGGCAGCACGAAACCGTTGCCGGCGATCACCGAGTAGATCGAGCCGCCCCGCGATCCACGGGGGCCGCCGCTGATCTGGATGCCGATGGCGATCACGACCGGCACCAGGGCGAGCAGGATCAGCGAGATCCAGGTGCGCGGCCTGCGGAACACCCAGCGCACCTCGGACCACAGCAGCCTGCCCAGCGGCGCCTTGCTCGCGCGCAGTTCGGCGGACGCCGACGGTAGTGCCATCGTGGTCATCGGATCTGCTCCTCGGCCGGGGCCACGGCGGAAGCGCCGTTCGGCTCGGAATCGGTCAGTCGGGCGAACAGTTCCTCGAGGTCGGCCCGCTGCCGGATCACCTCGTGCACCGCGACTTCCGCCTTGACCAGGGTCTCCACCACGACCGGGGCGGACGTGCCGGTGAGGTCGACGAGCAGGCCGTCGGTGACCGCGCGGGCGCCGATCCGGTTGGCGCGCAACGCCTGCACGCCCTGTTCGACCTGCGGCGTGTGCACGATCAGCGTCGGGTTGCCGGCTTCCAGCAGCGGCGCGAGTTCGCCCTGCGCGACCACGTTTCCCTTGTGCAGCACGGCAACGTGGGTACAGGTTGCCTGCACCTCGGAGAGCAGGTGCGAGGACACGACGACCGTGGTGCCGGCCGCGTGCAGGTCCGCGATCACCTGGCGGATCTCGCGGGTACCACCCGGGTCGAGACCGTTCGTCGGTTCGTCGAGCACGACCAGCCTGCGCGGCACCAGCAGCGCGGCGGCCAGGCCGAGCCGCTGTTTCATGCCGAGCGAGTAGCCGCGGTACTTGCGGTTGCGCGCGTCGGTCAGGCCGACCTGTTCCAGGGCGTCGTCGACGGCCTTGGTGACCTCCCGCGAGGCGAGCAGCGGTTCGGCCGCCGCGCACCGGCGCAGGTTGTCCCGGCCGGTGAGGAACGGGTGGAAGCCCGGACCCTCCACCAGCGCGCCCACCTGCGGCAACGCCTTGGCCGCGCCGCCGGGTAGCTTCTGCCCGAGCAGTTCGACCTCGCCCGCGCTGGGCGTCACCAGGCCGAGCAGCATCCTGATCGTGGTGGTCTTGCCGGACCCGTTCGGGCCGAGCATCCCCAGCACCGAACCTTCCGGCACGTCCAGGTCGAGCCGGTCGACCGCGACCGTGCCCCGGAAGGTCTTGCGCAGGCCACGGGTCCGTGCGGCCAGACCTGTCGTGGTCGCACCGCCCGTGGCGGCCGTCAGGTCGGCGGCCGCCACGGAATCGGTG
>DASZJG010000088.1:0-96308 GCA_035948315.1 Pseudonocardiaceae bacterium
TTCGGCGCCACCCTCGTCCCGGGTGGGGTGAACTTCTCGGTCTTCTCCGGTCCCGCCTCGGCCGTCACGGTGGTGCTGTTCAAACAGGGCGAGAAGCTGCCGATGGCCGAGATCCCGATCCCGGACGAGTTCCGGATCGGCCGGGTCTGGTCGATCACCGTGTTCGGCCTGGACTACGAGGACCTGGAGTACGGCTACCGGGTCACCGGGCCGGAGTACCCGGAGATCAACGACCGGTTCGACGCGACCAAGGTGCTCTCCGACCCGTACGCGCAGATCATGTCGCTGCGCCCGGTGTGGGGTCAGCCCTCGGACCCGGACGATGCCTATCCGCACCGGTCCCGGCTGGCCTTCGACGACTTCGACTGGGAGGACGACGCGCCGCTGCGCATCCCGTCCAACGAGCTGGTCGTCTACGAGACGCACGTGCGCGGCTTCACCCGGCACCCGTCGTCGGGCGTGACCAACCCGGGCACCTACGCCGGCCTGGTGGAGAAGATCCCGTACCTGCAAGAACTCGGGATCAACTGCATCGAGCTGTTGCCGATCTTCGAGTTCGACGAGTTCGGCGACTCCCGGCTCAACCAGGACACCGGTGAGCTCCTGCTCAACTACTGGGGCTACAACACGGTCTCGTTCTTCGCGCCCAAGGCGGGCTATGCCGCGACCGGCCGGTTCGGCATGCAGGGCGACGAGCTGAAGCACCTGGTCAAGAAGCTGCACAAGGCCGGCATCGAGATCATCCTGGACGTGGTGTTCAACCACACCGCCGAGGGCAACGAGATGGGGCCCTCGATCTCCTTCCGTGGCCTTGACAACAGCACCTACTACATGATGACCCCGGACGGCTACTACTACAACTTCAGTGGCACCGGGAACACCTTCAACAGCAACAACCCGGTGGTGCGCGACTTCATCGTGTCCTGCCTGCGGTTCTGGGCCAGCCAGTACCACATCGACGGATTCCGGTTCGACCTCGCCGCGATCATGGACCGCGACGAACACGGTGTGCCGCTGGACAACCCGCCGCTGCTGGAAGCGCTGGCCCACGACCCGGTCCTGCGCGACTGCAAGCTGATCGCGGAGGCCTGGGACGCGGGCGGGCTCTACCAGGTCGGCAGTTTCCCCAACTACCGCCGCTGGTCGGAGTGGAACGGCAAGTACCGGGACACCGTGCGTCGCTTCCTCAAGGGCGACGAGGGCGTGCTCGGCGACTTCGCCACCCGCATGGTCGGCTCGCCCGACCTGTACAAGCACCGCGGTGCGCGCGCCTCGATCAACTTCCTCACCTGCCACGACGGGTTCACCCTCGCGGACACGGTCGCCTACAACGACAAGCACAACGAGGCGAACGGCGAGGACAACCGGGACGGCGCGAACGACAACAACAGCTGGAACTCCGGCTGGGAAGGCCCGACGGACGACCCCGAGGTCAACCGGCTGCGGGCCAGGCAGATCCGCAACGGCCTGCTGTTGCTGCTCACCAGCCGCGGCATCCCGATGATCCTGTCCGGCGACGAGGTCGGCAAGACCCAGCACGGCAACAACAACGCCTACTGCCACGACACGGAACTGGCCTGGTTCGACTGGACCCAGACCGAGACCAACGCCGACCTGCTGCGCTTCACCAGCAACGTCGTCAGGTTCCGGGCCGCGCACCCGGTGTTGCACGGCGCGCACCACCCGAACAGCATCGACGCGACCGACTGCGGTCACCCGGAGATCAGCTGGCACGGCGTGCGCGCGTGGGAACCCGACTGGTCGCCGGGCAGCCGCCTGCTCGGCATGATGTGGTGCGGTCACCACATCGAGAACGGTTCACCGGACTACGTCTACGTCGTGGCCAACACGCACTGGGAAGGCCATGACGTCCAACTGCCTCCGTTGGAGGAGGGCTGGCACTGGCGGCGTTTCGCCGACACCAGCCTGGACAGCCCGGCGGACGCCTGCGAACCGGGCGCCGAAACCCCAGTGACCAACCCGGAGAACTACCAGGTCGGCCCGAGGTCGGTGGCCGTCATGGTCGGCTACCGCGACGCTTAGGAGCACACGATGGCTTTCGATGTTTCCCTGACCACCCGTGGCGGCATGGCGATCGTCACGCTCGCCGGTGACCTCGACGACACCGGCGCCAGCCAGTTCCAGGACAAGGTCGCCGAAGCGGCCTCCGGCTCGTTCGCCACGCTCGTGCTGGAGATGAGCGGCCTCACCACGCTGTCCTCCGCGGGCCTTCGCGGCCTCGCCTTCTGCCGGGAGAAGATGCCCGACGAGGTCGAGATCGTGATCGTGTCGCCGTCGGCGGAGGTGCGCGCGGCCATCGAGGACGTGGAGTTCCAGCAGAGCGTGACGATCAGCGACAAACTGCCGCAGGCGAAGTAGCTCTATACATCATCGTGGCAGACACGGGACGGCTTTACGGCCCACGAGGCGGTAACGCCGGCTCCGTGTCTGCCACGCTCTTGGGGGTTCCGCGTGTCTGACATCGTGGGTATCGCGTTGGCCGGCGGGCTTGGCGTGCGCGCCCGGCCCCTGACATTGACCACACCCGGCAGCATCCGCAGCAAGGCGACCGTGCCGTTCCTGGGCAAGCCCCTGATCGACTGGCAGGTTCGCGCGCTGAGCGCCCAGGGCATCGGCGAGTTCTGCGTGGTCGCCAAGGGCCGGGAGAACCGGTTCCAGGTCCGGGAAGTCCTGAACTACGGCGAATCACTCAACGTCCGGGTCCGCTACTCGCGGCCCCGGCACGACCGGATCAACGCCGGCTCCGGCGAGTCGACGCTGCGCAACCTCGAATACTGGGACCTCAACGGCCTGGCCCTGGTGTTCCCGACCGACTCCATCTTCGAATTCGACCTCAACGCCATGGTCGACGCGCACCTGGGCAGCGGCGCCATCCTCACCGTCGGCTCGGTGCGGTGCCCCGCCGAGGTGGCCGCGCGCAAGTACGGCGTGCTCACCCCGGACCAGGACGGCTGGGCCACCCGCTTCATGGAGAAGCCGTCCCTGGACAACATCAGAACGACGATCGGCACCCCCACGGTCTGCGTGAACGCCGGCCTGTACCTGATCGACGTGGCCCGGTTCCGGGAGATCTTCGCCATGGGCGGTCTGATCAGCATGCTGGCCAGCAGGCTCGACTGGGGCAGCGACCTGCTGCCCTGGCTGATCGCGCACGGTGCGCCGGTGCTCAACTGGCCGATCGAACGGCTCGGCGACCTCGGCACGCCCCGGGACTACCTGCGCACCATGCGCGAGGTGCTCACCGGCGACTACCCGGACCTCACCAGAATGCTGCCCGACCGGATATCGGACAGCGTCTGGATCCACGAGTCCTCCCTGGCTCGGCTCGACCCGATCAGCGGCAACACGCTCGCCGAGAACATCAGCACCGGTACTGTCCACATAGGACCCAGTGTGCGCATCGGCCGGGACGTGGAGATCGGGCCGGGCACGAAGATCGTCGCCTCCGACATCGCGGACGGCGTCGACATCCGCGAAGGATGTCACCTGAACGGCGTGGCCTGCATGGACGGCAGCATGATCGGCCCGTACGCGCGGGTCGCCGACACCTACCTGGGCACCATGGCCAGCGTGGAGTCCACCGCGCTCGCCCCGGTGCACATCGACGGCTACACCGCCATTGGCGACGAGGCGACGGTCGGCCCGGACACCATCCTTTCCGGACAGATCGTGCCGCCGCGCGGCGTCGTGGGCGCGCGGAGCATGGTCGCCGTGAGTTGAAGAGAGCTTTCTCGCCCCGGCCCAGCGGGGCGACGCGCACGGGTGACCGGTCGGGACAATTCCCCAGACCCGACCGGTCGCCCGGTTTCTTCTCTCAGCCGCCTGCGTTCATCAGATCGACCGCGGACTGCTGGCGTGCCGCGTCCGTCTGGTCGAACGGCCCGGCCCACAGCAGGCCGTACTGGTCGGCGGAGTTCCGGTCGTTGGCATAGGCCGAGTTCGCCTGGCGCTGGAGGTAGGCGGTATAGGGATGGCTGCTCAGCTCGGCGTTGAGCACGCCGAGGTCGCGCGCGTACACGCCCTTGAACGTCGGCCCGTCCGCGCCGCCGCCGCCCGCCACCTCGCCCGGGTCGTGCAGGATGCCGTTGGCGTTCAACGACGTGCTCGTGGTGGACGCGTTCGCCAGCGTCTGCGCGGTGCTGAGCAGGCTCGCGTTCCCGGTCGCCTTGTACAGCTCGGTCAACGCGGCCAGCGGCACGCCCTGGTTGTAGGTGTAGACCGGCGCGCCGTTGTTCCTGCACGTGCTCAGGTCGATGCCGTCGTTGATCAGGTTCGAGCTGTTGATCATTCCCGACGCGGCGTACCAGTTCCAGCCGGCCTGTGCCCGTTGCAGATACGTGCCGTCACCGCTGATCCGGTTGTGCAGGGCCGCGTTCAGTTCGATGTAGAGCGCGTTCGCGATCGCGTTCTTGTAGGTCTTCGCGGTGCTCCACCAGATCCCGCCGCCGCAGGTGCCGTCCCAGTAGTCGTTCATGTGGTTCGCGTCGTCCTCGGCGGTCGACAGGTACGCGCTGTTACCGGTCAGGTCGTAGGCGTCCACCCAGGCCAGTCCCCACCAGCCGGTGTCGTCGAGGTACTCGCCGGTGAAGTCGCCGCTCTGGTCGTTGCGCGCCTGCTGATACGTGTTCGCGATGATGTACTGGTAACTGCCCATGCCGGTGACCCGGACGTTGTCGATGATCGCGGTGAGCGCGTTCGCCGAATTCCACCAACCGGTCGTGTTGAACAAACCGGTCGACGGGTTGTAATCCTCCATCAGCGCCGTGGCCGCGGCCCGCTTACGGTCGCTCGCGTTCCACGTGGTGCGCGCCCAGGACGTGCAGCTGATGGCCGTCGTCCCGACCGGTTCGCCGCACGCCCGCAGCAGGCCGACCCCGCCGGTGTTCCAGTCATCGACGTTGTACATCAGCGTCCGCCAGCCCGGATAACCCGACGGCGTGGTGGTCGCGCCGAGCTTACTGCCGGTGTCCCAGGTGGCGCCGCCGTCGAACGAGCGGTCCAGCCATAACTGGTCGCCCGGCTGGGTGCCGGTGATCGCGGCCCAGCCCATGTCGTCGTTGTCGTCGAGGTGTAACTGGAACTGTCTACTTCCCACGGTGACCGCGACCCCGATCCGGTCGCTGGTGGCGAGCGCGGGATCGCGGGTGTCGCAGTACTTGTCGCAGATGACCGTATTGCTCGCTGGTGTAACACGAGGCGTGGCCGGAGGTGGAATGGTCGGGGGTGCCGCGGCGGTCGCGGCGACGATCAGTCCGGTGAGCACAGCTGCGCCGAGCATGGGGCCTCCCGAGCGGATTCAGTTGTGACAAAGGAAAAGCGCCGTGTCAGACGGCGAGAATCGATTGTCCATCAGGATCGCGCGGTTCCATTCACTGTTGATGTGCGCGCACCCCGTGTAACACGGCACAATGCCGGTATGGACAAGGCGAGCGACCTGACCGGGTTCGACCCCAAGCGGCCGAGCCCGGCGCGGATCTACGACTACTGGCTCGGCGGCAGCAACAACTTCGCGGTCGACCGCGACGTGGCCGAGCGCGCCGCGGCCGAGATGCCCACGCTGCGCGCGGCAATCTGGGCCAACCGCGCCTTCCTGCGCCGGGCCGTGCGCTACCTGGTCGAGGAGGAGGGCATCGACCAGTTCCTCGACCTCGGCTCCGGCGTGCCCACCGTCGGCAACGTGCACGAGATCGCCCAGGCGGCCAACCCGCTGGCCAGCGTCGTCTACGTCGACATCGAGCCGGTCGCCGTCGCGCACGGCCGCAGGCTGCTCGCCGGCAACGACCACGCCAGCGTCATCCAGGCCGACCTGCGCAACCCCGCCGAACTCCTGGCCCGCGACGACATCACCGGCCTGCTCGACTTCTCCCGCCCGGTCGCCGTGCTGCTCATCGCCGTCCTGCACTTCATGCCGGAGCGCGACGACCCGGACGGCATCGTCCGCGCCTACCGCGAGCACCTCGCTCCCGGCAGCTACCTGGCCATCTCGCACGCCGCCGACGACACCGACCTGCCCTCCGAGCAGGCCAGGATGATCGAGGACTACTCCGGCGCCACCCGGGTCCCGTTCATCCACCGCGGCCCCGACCGGCTCGCAGGCTGGTTCGACGACTTCGAGATCGTCGAGCCCGGCATCACCCAGACCACCGAATGGCGCCCGGACACCGAGCCGGAACCGATCCTGCGGACCTACTGCGCCGTCGGCCGCAAACCCGGTCCCTGACCATGAGGGCATTGGTGCTCACCGGCCCGCGCGCCGCCGTCGTCCAGGACGTGCCGAGGCCCGAAGCCGCCCGCGGCCAGGTGGTCGTCGACGTGGAACGGGCCGGCATCTGCGGCACCGACGTCGAACTGTTCACCGGCGACATGACCTACTTCGCCGACCACAACGCCGGCTACCCGATGCGGATCGGCCACGAGTGGTGCGGCCGGGTCAGCGCGATCGGCGACGGCGTCGACCGGCGCTGGCTCGGCAGGCGGGTCACCGGCGACACCATGCTCGGCTGCGGCCACTGCCACCGCTGCACCAGCGGCCGCCAGCACCTGTGCGCGGAGCGCTACGAGATCGGCATCCGGCGCGGCTGGCCCGGCGCGCTCGCCGAAGCCCTGCCCGTGCCCGCCTTCGCGCTGCACGAACTCCCGGACGGCATCGACAGCACGGCGGGTGCCCTGGTCGAACCCGGCGGCAACGCCCTGCGCGCGGCTCGTGCCGCGGGCGCGGCGCCGGGCCAGCGGATCCTGGTCTACGGCCCCGGCACCATCGGCCTGCTGGTCGCGCTGTTCGCCCTCGCCGACGGCGCCGAAGTACACGTCGTCGGCCCCACCGAGGATTCCCTCGCGCTGGCCGCGACCCTTGGCGCGCACGGCACCTGGACCGAGGCCACCCTCCCCGACCAGCCCTACGACGCCGCGATCGACGCCACCAACGACCCGACCGTCCCGGCGTCCGCGCTCGCCCGGATCGAGCCCGGCGGCCGGATCGTCTACATCGGACTCGCCAGCCGGCCCGGTCACATCGACAGCCGCGATCTCGTCCTCAAGGACGTCACTGCGGTCGGCGTGCTCAGCGCGTCACCCGGCCTTCCCGGCGCCATCGAGCGCTACGCGTCCGGCGCGGTCGACCCGCGCCCGCTCGTCGCCGCCACCGTCGGCCTCGACGCGGTCGCCGACGTACTGCGCGGGCGCAGGCCCGCCGATGCCGGACCGGGCCCCAAGATTCACGTCGACCCGTGGCAGGATCAGCGGCCATGACACTCCGAAGTGGACAATGGTACGGCGGCACGGACCGCGACGGTTACATCCACCGCGCCTGGATGCGTCGCGGCGTGCCGGACCACGCGTTCGACGGCCGCCCGCAGATCGCCATCGCCAACACGGCCTCCGACCTCACGCCGTGCAACAAGCACCTGGACGAGGTCGCGAACAGCGTGCGCGACGGCGTGTGGGAAGCCGGCGGAGTGCCGCTGAACATGCCGGTCTTCTCCCTCGGCGAGACCAACATGCGCCCGACCGCGATGCTCTACCGCAACCTCGCCGCCATGGCCATCGAGGAACAGTTGCGCGCCAACCCGATCGACGGCGTCGTGCTGCTCGGCGGCTGCGACAAAACCATCCCCGCCCTGCTGATGGCCGCAGCCTCCGTCGACATCCCGGCCGTCGTCGTGCCCGGCGGGCCGATGCTCAGCGGCCACTTCCGCGGCGTCGCACTCGGCTGCGGCACGGACGTGTGGCGCCTGAGCGAAGAGGTCCGCGCCGGCACGCTGTCCCGCGCCGAGTTCCTCAACTCCGAGTCCGCGATGATCCGCAGCAAGGGCCACTGCAACACGATGGGCACCGCGTCCACCATGGGCTGCCTGGCCGAAGCGCTCGGCATGACCCTCCCCGGCACCGCCGGCACACCCGCCCCGGACAGCAGGCTGCTCGCCGCCGCACACGAAACCGGCCGCCTCGCCGTCGACCTCGTCGCCGCCGACCGTCGCCCCAGCGCGGTCCTGACCAAAGCCTCCTTCCACAACGCGATCGTCGCGCTGGCCGCGCTCGGCGGATCCACCAACGCCGTCGTGCACCTGCTCGCCATCGCCGGCAGGCTCGGCGTCGACCTCGAACTCGACGACATCGACCGGATCGGCGCGGGCGTGCCGCTGCTCGTCGACCTCCAACCGGCCGGCCGGCACCTGATGGACGACCTGCACCGCGCGGGCGGCCTGCGCGCCGTGCTCAACCAGGTCAAGGATCTGCTCGACCCGGCAGCGATCACCGTCACCGGCAGCCCGCTCGTCGACGAACTGGCCGACACCCCGATCGTCGACGAGCAGGTCATCCGCCCCCGCGCCAACCCGCTCCTGCCCGATGCCGGCATCGCCGTCCTGCGCGGCAACCTGGCCCCGAACGGCGCGGTGATCAAACCGGCCGCCGCCTCCGCCGAACTGCTCCGCCACCGCGGCAAAGCCGTCGTCTTCGACAGCGTCGAGGATCTGCACGCCCGCCTCGACGACCCCGACCTGGACGTCGACGAAACCTCCGTGCTCGTGCTGCGCGGCTGCGGGCCCAAGGGCTATCCGGGCATGCCCGAGGTCGGCAACCTGCCGCTGCCCGCGAAACTGCTCGCCAAGGGCGTGCGCGACATGGTGCGCGTCAGCGATGCTCGAATGAGCGGCACCGCCTACGGCACCGTCGTGCTGCACGTCGCGCCCGAAGCCGCCGCAGGCGGTCCGCTCGCGCTCATCCGCGACGGCGACCCGATCGTCCTCGACGTCGCCGCCCGCCGCATCGACATCGATCTGCCCGAAGCCGAACTCGCCGCCCGAGAAAACTCCGCCGGGGCCGCTGCCGCCTACGCCGCACCGGTCGGCGGCTGGTCCCAGCTCTACATCGACCACGTCCTCCAGGCCGACCGCGGCGCCGACCTCGACTTCCTCGTCGGCCGACGCGGTTCGACAGTCGACCGCGAATCCCACTAGGACTCGGGTCGCGAAACGACAGCACAACGCCCGCCGTGCCAGGCTGGTGTCATGACCAATCGCCCGTTCCGGTTCGGCGTCAGCCTGGCCTACGTCGGCTCCCGCGCCGCCTGGCGGGACAGCGTCCGCCAGGTGGAAGATCTCGGCTACGACGTCCTCCAGGTACCCGACCACATCGGCCTGCTCTCGCCGTTCCTCGCGCTCGTGGCGGCCGCCGCCGACGCGACGACGAACCTCCGGCTCGGCACCTACGTGCTCAACGCCGGCATCCTCAACCCCACCTACCTGGCCCGCGACGTCGCCGACGTGCACCGCCTCACCGACGGCCGGTTCGAACTCGGCCTCGGCACCGGCTACATTCCGGCTGAGTTCGAGGCAGTGGGCGTGCCGTTCGGCACCGGCGGCGACCGCGTGCGCAAGCTCGCGAAAATCCTGACCGAGACGCGTGCGCTGCTCGCCGAACAGCCCGACCGGCCCATCCCGCCGATCATGCTCTCCGGCGCGGGCGACCGCATGCTGGCCCTAGCCGGCCGCGAGGCCGACATCTTCAGCTTCTCCATCCTGGCCGGCATCACCCCCGGCGTCGCACCCGAGGCCGCCTTCGCCCGCCGGGTCAAGACGTTGCGCGAAGCCGCGGGCGACCGCGACGTCGAACTGAACCTGTTCGTGGCAGCCGTCGCCGGCAGCCCCGACGAACTCGACCTCACGATCGTCCGCGCCGCCAGCGGACTCGACGACGAACTGCTGCTCCAGCAGCCCGGCGTGCTGGTCGGTGCGCCGCAGGAGATCGCGGAACGGCTGCTGCGCTACCGCGAGGAGTTCGGCCTGAACTACATCAGCGTTCTCCACCCGCACATGGACGCCTTCGCCGAGGTCATCAAGCACCTGCGCTGACCGGGCCGCGCACACCCGGGCCGGCCGCACAGTCATGCGCGGCCGGCCCAGCTTGTCCAGCCCTTCCTCAGCCGGTCACGCTGAAGTGGTCGAAATCGGCCTCCCCGGTGACATGCGCGCTGTGCGAGGTCATCGCGATGCCGACATCCTGGTTCGCCGCCGCGCTCGGCACGGTCGTCGAACCGACCTCGATCCAGTTCACGTCGTCGGTCGAGTAGTAGCCGGTATAGGTCGTGCCCGAGCGCACCAGCTTCAACCAGCTCGGATACACCGACGCGGTACCGGCGCCGGACTGGGTGTCCAGCTGGCCATTACCGTCCACATCGGAATCGAGAATGTAGGCGTTGCCCGGTGTCGCCGCCAACAGCACATAGCCCGGTGAGGTGTTCGCGCCGGTCACGTCGTTGCGGATGATGATCCCGGCCTTCGCCCACTGGTCGGTGTTCTGCTGCGCGGTCAGTTCGACCGTGGCCACCGTGCCGTCGTGCGCCGCGCCCGGCAGGTAGATGGTGCTGTACTCGTTGACGCTGCCCCAGATGTCCGCGCCCTGGCCCGCGATGCCGAGCTTGCTGCCGGACTGCGCGTACAGCCCCTGCGTCGAGCTGAACGACTTGTACGGCGCCTGGAGCTGCGAATATGTGGTCAGCGGGTAGCTGAACGAGTAGTGCTGGAACCCCTGCGTCTCGGTCGCGGTGAACGAGGCGTTGGCGAACAGCGTGGTCGGCGGCGTCGTCACGCTGAACGTCGCGGTCACCGTCTGTCCACCTCGGACGATCGGATAGTTGGTCCGCGAGGTCGCCGTGACGGTGTAGCCCGTCGGCGGTTGCAGGCCGAGGTCGATGTTCGCCACGGGCGTCGCGCCGTAGTCGGTGAACGCCTCGGTCGCGGTGAACGACGTGCCGGCCGGCGCGCCCGCGTCGAACCCGGTCAGCCCGAACGACGTGGCGGGCGGCGCGAACACCGGTCCACGCTGCGGCGTCACCCGGTACAGCACGACACCGTGCGGCGGCACGGTCGCGCCGACGCCGCCGACCGAGTCGTAGGTCTGGTGCGTCCACAACTCGTCCAACCGGTAGTTGTGGCTCTTCGCCAGGCCCAGCGCGGCCGCCGTGGTGGACACGGATTCCGAGTGGTCACCGGTGTTGAACAGCCCGACGACCGCGTCGCCGTTCGCCTCGACCTTGCCGAACACCTGCGCCGTGGACGTGTTCACCAGCCGTTTCGCGTCGATCGCGTCCTGGTCGACGCCGAGCACGTCGGTGTTGCGCAACAGGCCGAGATCCGTGGGGTCGAGATGCGTGAGATCCGTGCCCAGGATCAGCGGCGAGGACGCCAGCGCCCACAGGCTGAACTGGGTCTTCCGCTCGTCCGGGGTGAGGCCGTCGTTGGCGCCGTTGCCCACCTCCAGCGAGTCGTAGTCGTTGAACGCGCCCGGACCACCGTAGGGCTGCCAGGCCGCGACCTGGTCGAACCGGGTCGCCACGCTGCCGTAGGTGGTCAGCGGGTAGCTCGCGCCGTTCGGGCCGCAGTAGCACTCCACGTCGCCACCCGTGCGCCAGCCGTTCGAGTACTGCTGCCAGGTCGCCGCGCTGTTGATGTCCAGGTTGTTGGACAGCTCCAGGTGGATCGGCCGCCCGGTGTCACGCAACGCGTTCGACCAGGCCTGCACGTCCGGGATGTCGGTGCTGCCGACACCGTCGATCTTGACGTAGTCAACGCCCCAGGACGCGAACTGCTTGGCCCACGAGTCGATGAACGCCTGTGCGCCGGGCTTGGTGTAGTCGATGCCGACCATGCCGCCGCAGTTGTAGTTGGCCTCGCTGGACTTCGGCTCGGCGATGTCGTCCGCGTGGTACGGCGTGCCCTCGATCGCGGTGTTCTGCGCGACCGCCTGAGCGGAGATGCCGGGCGTCACGTACAGCCCGAATTTCAGCCCGTCCGAGTGCACGTGATCGGCGACGGCCTGGATGCCGCTCTCCGAACCCGAGGACGGGAACTTCGCCGGGTCGATCACCCAGCGCCCGTACGCGTCCACGTTCGGCCCCTGGCTGCCGGGGCACTGGTACCAGAAGTCGTCCAGGTTGACGTAGCTGAAGCCTTCCTTCTTCAGCCCGCTGGAGACCATCGCGTCCGCCTGCGCGTCGATCAGCGCGGCGGTCGGGTTCTTGCGGACGAAGCTCCAACTGCTCCATCCCAGCGCGGGTGTGGCGCCCACGCCGTTGTTCTCCGCGTTTGCCGGGATTGTAGTCGCGACAACAAACAGTCCAACTACGGGTAACACCGCGACCGCGGCCGCGAGCGCACGCAATGTCCTCTTCACCAGTCCTCCTTGACGGCTACTCGCACAGCATCGCGCATCAATTCGACATGCTTCAACAGAACACAACACACTCGAACCACTTACGTCAAGACCTGAATGAAGCCGGCAAGCGTCGAATTCAGTCAGACCTGATCGATAGCCTGTTCGCGTGCCATGGACACCAGCCGATGCGATCGCGTACGTCGATCACCACGTCGACGTGTGGAACCGCCACGACCTCGACGAGATCGTCGCGTTGTACGCCGAGGACGTCGAACTGACCTCGCCGCTCGCCCGCGACGTGGTCGGCTCGGCCGTAGTGCGCGGCCGTGACGGTCTGCGCGAGTACTTCGGCACAGCGCTCAAGGCCAACCCCGAGCTGCGGTTCGAGGTGCACGACGTGCTGCGCGGCGAGGACAGCATCACTTTCTACATGAGCAGCATCGGCGGTCGAATGGTCGCCGAAGTCCTGTTCATCAACCCCGACGGCCTGATCGGCAAGGTCGTCGCCCACTACAGCTGCGAGCGATCATGACCGAACCGGCCGAAGCCGAGGAGTTCGCGCGCACGCACGTCAACGCCGGCTACCGATCGCGGGACGACATTATCGATGACGTCGTCAGCTACTGCGAGGAGCCGATCACCCATGGCGAGGCCGAAGCGCTCGTCGGACGGCTGTGGGCGCAACGCCTCGCCGAAGCCCGAACCTGGCCCGAACGCACCGACCCGGACCGGTTGACCAGCGTGTTCGACCGGCTCAACGAGCGCGGCATCGTGGCCCGCGAGAACTTCGCCTGCTGCCGCAACTGCGGGTTCAGCGAAATCGGCGACGAGGCGCGGGACGACTCGCGCGGCTTCGTGTTCTTCCACAGTCAGGACGCCGAGAACGCGGCCGACGGCCACGGACTCTGGCTCGCCTACGGCACCTTCTCGGATTCCGACGACGACATCGTCGCCATCGGCCGGGAGGTCGCGGCTGCGCTCACCGAGGCAGGTCTCCCGGTCGTCTGGGACGGCACGCCCGAGATACGCATCAACATCACACCGCTCGACTGGAAGAAGCGCCTCCCCGAGTGAACCGGCCGCGTCTCGGCTCGGCGGACCGGACACGACTCGGCAGGCGAGGCTTGCCGGGCGCGACTCGGCCGGCACGACTCGGCTTGGCGGCCGCGACTCGGCTTGGCGGGCGTGCCGGCGGCCCCTCGGCTAGCCTGATTCGCGATCCCCGTCCGATATCGCTGGAGCGGCCCCGATGTCCCGAACCGCCGCGGCACTGGCCGCGTTCGTCGCCGTGCTGGCCCTCGCCGGTTGCTCCACCGGTACCAGTTCGACAACCGGCGGCACGTCCACGTCCGCCACGCCGACCACGTCCGTGTCGGACGGCAGCGCCCAGAAACTGCCCCAGTTCCCGACCGCGCCCTCAACTCCCTCGCTGCCGCAGCCCAGCGGGCTCAGCCAGGTGCAGCAGTTCATCGGGGCGGTGTTCACCGACGCGCAGAACGAGTGGAGCAAGGTGTTCGCGTCGGCCGGCATCCAGTACCAGCCCGCGCGACTGGTGCTGTTCAGCTCGGCGGTGAACACCGCCTGCGGCGCGGAATCCGCCAAGGTCGGCCCGTTCTACTGCCCGGCCGACCGCACCGTGTACCTGGACACGTCGTTCTTCGACGAGATGCAGCAGCGCTACGGCGTCGGCGGCGATTTCGCCCAGGCGTACGTGGTCGCCCACGAACTCGGCCACCATGTGCAGAACCTGACCGGCGTCGCTGCCCAGGTCGCCGCGCTGCGCCAACGTTTCCCGGCCAACTCGAACAACCTGTCCGTGCTCACCGAGTTGCAGGCCGACTGCTACGCAGGTGTATGGGCCTACTCGACCTATCGTCGTGGCCTGCTCGAACCCGGCGATCTCCAGGAAGCCCTCACCGCGGCCGCGGCCGTCGGCGACGACTTCCTGCAGCAGTCGGCCACCGGCTCGGTCCAACCGGAAGCGTGGACGCACGGCTCGTCCGCGCAACGCCAACACTGGCTCGCCGTCGGCTACGACTCCGGTAAACCCGCGTCCTGCAACACCTTCGCCTCCTGAGCCGTTGGTGAGCCGTTGGTCGCGGGCCGGGCAGCGGCCTGTGCCCGCTACCCGACCCGCTGGAAAAACCCGTCGTGACGGGTCCTGTCGTACCCGACTCACGCACCGGGCACAACCACGAACGAACCGGACCGGACCTGGCTATTAGGGTGGCCGTTACCTGAACCAGAGTAAATGCGTTTGGCTTCACCGGTGTTCAGGCAGTCGTCGCCTTGCGGCGGCGGCGTTGGCCCGCACCGGAAGGCGCGGGTCTTCCCGTGGCAGTACCCGCTGCCCACATAGCGTGGGTCTGACATGGGTTTCCATCGGGCTTGTTTACCGTCCCGACGCAACTCGCCGTGGACGTGTCATCAGATACCTCGACGAGCGCGGCGAGGTTGCGGGCGGCGTTGAGATCGCGATCGAGCACGAAGCCGCACTCGTCGCAGCGGAACACTCGGACATGCAGCGGCAGTTTGGCTTTCACCGCGCCACAGCCCGAGCAGGTTTTCGAGGACGGGTACCAACGGTCAGCAACGATCAGCCGCCGGCCGCTCCACTTGGTCTTGTAGTCGACCTGTCGCCGCACCTCTCCCATCCCAACGCCTGCGATATGGCGAGCGAGTCGCCGGTTTCGCATCATCCCGGAGACGTTCAAGTCTTCCATGACAATAGTGTCGAAACGGCGGACCAGGCTGGTCGTGAGCTTGTGCAGCCCATCTCTGCGAGCGTTGGCAACCCTGGCATGGAGCGAAGCGATCCGGGCCTGTGTCTGGCGCAATCGGTTCGACGGCCCTTGGCCGGCTCGTTGACCCAGGATCCGACGTCGAGCGGCCTGGCGTTGCAGGCGGCGCAGTTCCTGCTGCACCAGTTCAAGATGCTTGGGGTTGGTGACGATCTCTCCGTTTGACAGTACCGCGAGCGAGCTGATTCCAAGATCCACCCCGATTACTGTGCCTGATCGAGTGCCAGTTGGGTCCGTGCGGATGATCTCGACCGAGAATGAACAGAACCAGCGTCCTGATCGGAAGGAGACAGTGGCTGAGCGAATTCGGGCGGTGCCGCGTTGGACACGTCGAGAGTTTCCGGGTGGATTCGTAGGTGCGGATCGTCCCGAGGCAGGGCAGCTTTACGTGCCGGCGATCCTGGGTGACGCCGATGCCGCCTGTGGTGAACCGGCATGACAGCGCGGACCGCTTGTTCTTGAACCTGGGGAAGCGAGCTCGAGGGCCGCGCCTTACCTTGATTCGAGAGTTGCGCCAGTTAGTCAACGCGTTGGCAAGGTTGGCAAGCCCTGACGAATAGACCTCTTTGGAATTCTCGGCCCACCAGGGAGCGACGTCGTCCTTGACCTGGTTCCAATCCTTACGCATGCTATAGGCCGACCAAGACAGTGATGGTGTGAGCTGATCGATGCTCATGTCGTACGTCTGTTCGGCAGCACGCTGACCGAGATTGGCTTTGATACGCGCCAGTCCCCAATTATAAGCATATCGCTGCCCGCCGCAATGGGATCGCAGCGCGACTTCCTGTACTGGCGTCGGATCGAGTGCAACCGATAAGCCTGAATGACCACGCTCACTCGGAGGCCTCAGTGTTTTCGGCGACCTTTCCAAGGGTCGAGGCATGACATGCGATTCTAGCGAGAGCCTGGGTAGCCTGGTTACCCAGACGACCTTTTCTGTTCAAGTAGCGACGCATCCAGATCAGCACCTTCAGCTTTCGACCCTGCCTACCCAGCCGCTTCCATCTCACATATTAGAACACATGTTCGATCTGGCGCGCTGGGTGAGGTCTGATCGTCCGCAGTTCCCACGGGAGCGGTTCCATGTGCGGGCTGGAAAATTGGGGTTAGGCGGTGGATAGGGCTTCTACGGGGGTTAGGCGGCCGGCTCGGGAGGCGGGGTAGATGCCGACCACGGCTCCTACCACGATCGACGCTGCGACGCCGCCGGCGAGAACGCCTGCGGGCAAAGCGGTGGGCCAGTTGCGGACGGCGGCGTAGCCGGTGGTGATCGCGATGCCGAGCACCAGGCCGCCGAGGCCGCCCAGTCCGGATAGGACGGTGGACTCGACCAGGAACTGGGTGCGGATCTGGCCGCGCGATGCGCCGAGCGCGCGCCGGAGGCCGATTTCCTGGCGGCGTTCCAGTACCGAGATCACCATCGTGTTGGCCACGCCGACGCCGCCGACCAGCAGCGCGACCGCGCCGAGGCCGAGGAGCAGGCCGGTGAACGTGGTGTTCACCGCGAACTGTGCGGCGAGCACGTCGGAGGGGCGGGTGACCTGGATCGAGCCGGGGTCCTGCGGGTTCACCGTGTCGGCGAGCACCCCGTAGACCGCGTCGACCTCGCTCGGGTCGGACCGTTCGTAGACCGTGGTCGGGTTGCCGTCGAAGCCCAGGTACGCCTGCGCCGCGGGCCAGCCGACGAGGGCGGAGCGGTCGATCTCGGGGGCGAGCGGGACCGGGTTCAGGATGCCGACGACGGTGAAGTACTGGGTGCCGATGTAGACCTGCTTGCCGGGCCGGTCGATGCTGAGCCGTTGCGCGGCAACCGAACCGAGCACGACGGCCGGGTACCTGTCGGTCGCGGCGTTGAGGAACGTGCCGTTCGCGACTGTGCCGCCGATGGTGGCGAGCAGGTCGTCCTTGGTGGCGGCTAGCGCGATGCCGTTGGTCACCTCGCTGTCCACTTGCGACGTTCGGCGGACCGTGTCGTTCACGCTGCCGGTCGCCGACGCCGAGCGGACCGGGCCGATGCGCCTGACCATGTCGGTGGCGTTGTCCGGGATGGTGGCGTTGGCGCCGAACAGGGTCTGGCCCGGGCTGGCCTTCAACAGGTTCGTGCCGAACGCGTTCAACGTTGCCTGCAACGACGCCTGACTGGACGCGCCGATGCCGACCACCGCGATCATCGCGGCGATGCCGATGGCGATGCCCAGCGCGGACAGGATCGCCCGGCCGGGGCGTCCGGTGACGCCGCCGAAGCCGACCGAGATCAGGTCGGCCACGCGCAGGCGGCGCGGCCTGGGCAGGCGGACCAGCTCGTCCTCGCCTGGTTTGTCCACAATGGTCACTGGCTGACTCCGGTGTCGTTGGTGACCTGGCCGTCGAGGAACTCGATGCGGCGCGGCAGCCGCGCGGCGAGCGTCCGGTCGTGGGTGATCACGGCGATGGTCACGCCGTCGGAGTTGAGCTGCTGCAACAGGTTCAGCACGCCCGCGCTGGACCGCGAGTCCAGCGCGCCGGTCGGCTCGTCGGCGAGCACGATGGCCGGGTTGGCGATCAGCGCGCGAGCGATCGCGACACGTTGCTTCTCGCCGCCGGAGAGGGCGTGCGGGCGGTGGTGCAGGCGGTGGCCGAGGCCGACGCGGTGCAGTGCGGCCGCGGCCCGTTCCATTCTGCGTTTGCGGGTGACACCGTGGTAGAGCAGGCCGGTCGCGACGTTCTCGGCCGCGGACAGGTGCGCGGAGAGGAAGAACTGCTGGAACACGAAGCCGATCCAGCGGGCTCGGACCGTCGACAACTGTCGGTCGCGCAAACGGGCGATGTCGTGGCCGAGCAGGTGGACCGTGCCGGCGCTCGGTTTGTCCAGCGTGCCCATCAGGTTGAGGATGGTGGACTTGCCCGAGCCGGACGGGCCGACGATCGCGACCAGTTCGCCAGCACCGATGCGCAGCGACACGTCGCGCACCGCATGCACGCCGCCGCGGTAGGTCTTGGACACCGAGGTCAGTTCGATGACGTTCATTCGGTCCCGGCCACCTCGACCTTCATGCCCTCGCGCACGTCCGGGCCGGAGATCTCGACCTGCCCGTTGGCGAACATGCCGAGCGTGACGGCGACGAGGTGGGTGTGTCCGTTCGGGTCGACGACGTCCACGGCGTAGCCGCCCTCGGCGAGCGCGAGCAGCGCGCCGACCGGGACCGCGAGCACGTTGGCGTGCTCGGCGCTGGTGAAGTTCACCGTGACCGGCGCGCCGGTCAGGCTGCCGACGGATTGCGGGGTGTCGAGGGAGATGGTGACCGGGATGGTCGCGTTGCCGCCCCCGGAGCCCGAACCGGAACCGGGGCCACTGCCGGAGCCGCCACCGCCGCCCGAGCCGCTGTTCTGGTTCTGGGCGATGGTGCCTACCGAGGTGATGTGGCCGTTGGTGGTCGAGTTGTCCGGCAACTGGATCTGCACGGCCCCGCCGACCGCGGCCAGGCCCTCGGCGGTGACCGGCAGGTTCACCGTGACCACCTTGGTCGTGCTGGACAACGTCATCAGCGAACCGGTGGCTGGTGCGCCCGGGTTCGCGGTGACCGAGTTGACCACGACCGAACTCGGCTCGACGACCACGTCGCCGGGGTTGACGATGCCGGTCTGGGTCAGGCCGAGCGCCTTCTGCCACGCCTTGATCGCGTCGGTCGTGCCGGCGGTGAACACGTCGCCGGTGGGCGCTGAGCGGTAGCCGAGCGCGCGCAGGTCCTGGTTGAGTTCGCGCACGTCGGCCCCGTCGGTGACGCCCGCGCTCAGGGCCCGGTAGAGCGGCGTTGAGCCGTAGAACAGCGGAACCGAGTGGCCGTCGACCCCGTACACCTCCTGGCCCTGGGCGATGGTCGTGCCCGCGGCGGGGAGCCAGGTCAGCACACCGGGGGCCTGGCCGACGACGGTGTAGGTGCCCGCGTAGCCGAGGTTGCCGGACTCCTGCTGGGTGTTGACCAGGTTCTGCCTGGTCACGGTCGCGGTGCTGGGCGGTTCGGGTTTGGCGGCAGGCGGTGGAGTGCCGCCTCTGGTCAACGCGTACCCGGCGCCCGCGCCGACCAGCAGTGCGCCGATCAGGCCGCCGATCAGCGCGGCGCGTCGGCCGCGGCGCGGCGGGCGGCTCTCCTCCTCGCCGGTGCTGGCCTCGGGGAAGGCTCCGGGCTGTTGGTCGTCGGTCAGGACCTGGCCGCGCCAGATCTCGTCGGGCTCACCGGTCACTTGGTCGTACCCGTCGGCATGCAGGCGCTGAGCGCGGTTTTGGTCTTCGGGTCGTTCTCGTTGATCGTGATGCCCGTGCTGCCGCCGTTCGGGTTGGGGTCGGGCATGTTGACGCCGTGCGCGCGCATGCACTGGGCGAACTTCAGGCTGCGCTGGATGTCCTGGTTGGTCGGCTTGCCGCCGTTGGGCAGCAGCTTGTCGCAGGCGGTGCTGGCGGCCTGGATCTTCTGCATGGCGGCCGGGTCGCCGGCCTTGCCCGCCGATATCGCCACCCGGCCGCTGCCGCCGTTCGGGCCTGCGGTCGGGTCGGGCATGTCGATGCCGTGTTGGCGCATGCACTGCGCGAACTTCACCATCGCGTCCTGGTTGGCGGCGTCGCCCTGGGCACTGCCCGAACCGGAGCCGGAGGGGGTCGTCGTGGTGCTCGAACCGCCGCCGTTGATCGACGCAACGCCACCGGCGGACGACCCGCCGCCGGAACATCCGGTCAGGCCGATGGCCATGGCCAGGCCGGCCACGGCCACCAGTTTCCGCCAGGGGGGAGTGATCACCATCAGGGTTTCCTTCCGAGCCGATACGAACGCCGAAATGGGACGAGGCAGGTCTAATCGACGAGGGGTTGCCGGGCTGTCACCGAATTTCTTTACGTTCCGGAAAGGTGCGATGGGTTAGGCAGGTGACATGCGCATATTGGTCGCGGAGGACGAAAAGGTGCTGGCCGATCGGCTGGCAACGGGCCTGCGCAGGCAGTCCTTCGCGGTCGACGTCGCCTATGCCGGCGACACCGCGCTGGAGCTGCTTGCCATCAACGCCTACGACGTGCTGGTGCTCGACCGGGATCTGCCCGGCACGCACGGTGACGAGGTGTGCCGGGAGGTGGTCGCGTCGCAGGCCAGGACCAGGGTGCTGATGCTGACGGCGGCGGGTTCGCTGCGCGACAAGGTCGACGGCCTCGACCTCGGTGCCGACGACTACCTGGGCAAACCGTTCGAGTATCCGGAGCTGATCGCGCGGATCAGGGCACTGGCCAGACGTGCCCAGCCCGCGCTGCCGCCGACGCTGAACCGCGCCGGGATCACGCTGGATCCGGCGCGCCGGCAGGTGTTCCGGGACGGCGCGTTCGTTCCGTTGTCCCGCAAGGAGTTCGCCGTGCTCGAACTGCTGATGGCCGCCGATGGCGCCGTGGTCAGCCAGGAGGATCTGTTGGCCCGAGCCTGGGACGAGCACGCGGACCCGTTCACCAACGCGGTGCGGGTGACCATCAGCAAGCTGCGCGCCAAGCTTGGCGAGCCCGCGGTCATCACGACCCTGCCCGGCTCCGGGTACACGATCTGATGCGCCGGTCCGATCCGCGCCGCTACTGGGCCCGCTGGCGACCTGCGCGCGTGCGCCCGCGCAACCGCTACACCGTGCGCGCCAGGATGGCGCTGCTCTACGGCGTGGTGTCCGCGCTGGTCGGCATCGTGCCGGTCGGCCTGATCTGTGTGCTGATCCAACAGGACGTCGGCTCGACCGTGCTCGACGCGCTCGACCAGTCCGGGGTCGCGGTGACCGTTCGGCAGGGGACAGCGGTCCCGACGCTCCCCGCGCAGCGTGCGGAGCCTGCGGAGGCGCTGAACGCGAAGGATCTCGCGCCCGCGAAGCATCTGGTCGTGGTGGTGCCGTGCAAGGCCGATACCGGTGCCGGGCCGGCGGAGACGAAGCCGCTCCCGCCGGACTGTGTCATCGGCAGGGCCGCTGAGCTGGTCAGCGCCAGCAAGATCTTTCCGGCCAGGGAGGCGTCCGCGACGCAGTTGGGCGGCTCCATCAGCGCCCGGCTGGTGCGGCAGATGCTGCTGTACTCGGCGCTCGCGCTGGCCGTGCTGATCCTGCTCGCGTTCGGGCTCGGCTGGTGGCTGGCCGGGCGGGCGCTGGCGCCGGTGCATCAGATGGCCGCCGCCGCGCGCAGGTTGTCCTCGGCGAACCTGCACCAGCGACTGCCGCTGCACCAGCCCAGGGACGAACTGCGCGACCTCGGCGAGAGTTTCAACGCGCTGCTCGACCGGCTGGCCGCGGCTTTCGCCAGCCAGCAGCGCTTCGTCGCCAATGCCGCGCACGAGCTGCGCACCCCGCTTGCCATCCAGCGCGCGACGATCCAAATAGGACTCGGCGAGTATCCGATCGACGCGTCCGAACTGGTCTCGGTGCGCGAGGAACTGCTGGCCGCGAACCGGCGGCACGAACGGCTGATCGAGGGCCTGCTGCTGCTCGCCCGCGGTGAGGGTGGGCTCGACCAGCTCGGTCGCGTCGATCTCGCGGAGGTCGTCGCGGATGCCTTGCCGCCGTTGCACGCGGAGGCGCGGGCGGCGACGGTCCGGTTGACCGTTGACACCGAGCCGGTGATCGTGGACGGCGACGGGGTGCTGCTCGGCCAGTTGCTGACCAACCTGGTACAGAACGCGATCCGCTACAACCAGCCGGACGGACGGGTGGACGTGCGGGTGGCCGGCACCGGGATCACGGTGACCAATACCGGACCGGTGGTCGCGGCCGATGTCATCGACGACCTGTTCGAGCCGTTCCGCAGGTTGCATCCGGACCGCACCGGTTCGGCCGCCGGCGCCGGACTGGGTCTGTCCATCGTGCGCTCGATCGCGACCGCGCACGGCGGCACCGTGACCGCGCGACCGAACGCGACCGGTGGCCTGACCGTCCGAGTCAGACTCCCGGCGCGGGTTAACAGATCAACATGTGTTCCTGGGCAAGTGTGAAAAACAACCTGCCATCGTCCGGTGATGAACCTCCACATGATGGGTAGCCAGCACGTGCCAGCCTGGACAGGCTGGCACTGTCCACGGAAAACCCCCACCCTGTGGAGGAAACGTGTCCCTGCCAAGGACTGCTTTATCCCGTTGGCCTGCGAGGGCGGCAATCGCCGTTGTCGCCGCGGCGGCGTTCGTCATCCCGGCGATCGCGACCGCGTCACCGGCCCAGACCACCACGACCGCGTCGGCGAGCGCGGCCGCGCTGACCAGCCAGATTCGCCAGCAGGTGCACACCGGCACGCTGCTGAGGACGCACGGCCTGCACCGCGCGTGCGCGGCCTGCGACGCCGAGGTGGTCACCACCGCGAAGGGTTCGGCCAAGCCGCTGAGCACGGCCGCTCCCGCCGGCTACGGCCCGAGTGACCTGGACTCCGCGTACAACCTGTCCGCCTCGTCCTCCTCGACCGGCACCATCGCGATCATCGACGCTGGTGTGGACGGCAACCTCGAGGCCGACCTGGGCACCTACCGGTCCAACTACGGCCTGCCGGCCTGCACGACGGCCAACGGCTGCCTGACGCTGAAGAACTACGACGGTGGCGCGCAGCCCGCGCCGCAGAGCAGCGGCAGCGGCGCCAGCGCCGAGGAGCAGATCGGCGTGGAGACCTCCCTCGACGTGGACATGGCCTCGGCTGCGTGCCCGTCGTGCCACATCGAGGAGATCTCGGTGCCGTGGCAGGACGGTGAGACCGACGGTGACACCTCGACCGGTGATTTCTCGACGGCCGTGAACACCGCCGTCTCCTCCGGCGCGGTCGCCGTCAGCATCAGCTACGGCTACACCGCCGACTCCACCAACACCAGCGGTAGCCAGCTCGCCGCCTTCAACCACCAGGGCGTCGCCATCGAAGCGTCCACTGGCGACAGTGGCTTCAACGGCGGCACGCACACCTCGTGGCCCTCGGACCTGCCCTACGTCATCGGCGTCGGCGGGACGACCCTCAACGGGCCGGGCAACGAGACCGCGTGGAGCGGTGGCGGCAGCGGCTGTGAGACCTTCTTCGCCGCGGCCAACGGCCAGCCCTCGACGGTGACCGCGAAGTGCGCCAACCACCTTGCCGTCGCGGACGTGTCGGCGGACGCCGACCCGAACACCGGTGTCGCCGTCTACGACAGCTACGCCCCGTCCACCAACCAGCCCACTGACTGGGGCGTCGTCGGTGGCACCAGCGCGTCCGCGCCGTTCATCGCCGGCCTGTTCGCCAACGCGGGCGTGCCGAGCGGCCTGCTCGGCCCGAACACGCTGTACCAGGACCCCTCGTCGGACTTCAACGACATCACCTCCGGCAACAACGAGCAGAGCAACCAGTGCGCGAGCTTCCCCGGCCTCGACCCGTCCGTGTGCAACGCGGGCCCGGGTTGGGACGGCCCGACCGGTCTGGGCACGCCCAACGGTCTCGGCGCGTTCTGAGCTGAACCACTCCTGAACACGGCCCCATTCGCGATCGCGGATGGGGCCGTGTCATGGGTATCGTGGCGCCACATGACCGAGTGGCAGTGGGATTCGACCCTGTACCAGGACAGTGCGCCGTACTACGTGCTCGGCCGCGTCGGCTATCCGGTGGCGCTGGCGGACACGCTGGTCGAACGGTTGGGACTGGACGGTTCTGGCCGGCTGCTCGATGTCGGTTGTGGGCCCGGTTCGCTGACCTTGTTGCTGGCCCGCCATTTCGCGCAGGCCGTCGGGGTGGACGCGGATCAGGGCATGCTCGACGTGGCCGCGGGGCGCGGCGCGGCGAATGTTTCCTGGGTGCGCCTGCGGGCCGAGGAACTGCCGGGCGATCTCGGCATGTTTCGGATGGTCACGTTCGCGCAGTCGTTCCACTGGTTCGACCGCGACCTGGTCGCCGCGACCGTGCGGGGCATGCTCGACGCGGGCGGTGCGTGCGTGCACGTGCACGCCATCACGCATCAGGGTGTCGACACCGATATGGACCTGCCGTATCCGAGGCCGCCGCACGCGGAGATCACCGAACTGGTGCGGAGCTACCTCGGGTCGACGCCGCGTGCGGGCCGGAGCAGTCCGCCGAAGCGCACGGCGGGCGAGGAGACCGGGATCTACCGGCGCGCGGGTTTTGCCGGCCCTGAACGGTTCGTGGTCCCGGGCTGGCCGGTCATCAGGACCGTCGACGACGTGGTGGCCGCGACTTTCTCGCTGTCCGGTTCGACCCCGCATCTGTTCGGCGCCGACCGCGCCGCGTTCGAAGCCGAATTGCGCGTGTTGTTGGACCGGGGCGCGCGGGACGGACGATTCAGCGAGTGGATGCGGGAGATCGCGGTCGACATCTGGCGGCCGTAGCCGGCGTCAGCGGCGACTCGCGACGATGGCGATGGCCGGACCGTGCGGATGGTTCGGCTCGTCGTAGCCGGTCGCGTCGACGCGCCAACCGAAATGGTCGAGCGCGCCGAGCAGATCCGCGCGGTTCAGCCAGTTGCTGGACACGGCGCTGCCGCCGCAGAAAGCCTTGCTGTGCAGGGCAGAGGCGTAGTCGAAGCGGTACAGGGTGTGCGCGAAGCCTTGGTATTGCGCGCTTTCGCTGGTGGTGAAGCGCGGAGAGAGCAGCTCGCTGGCCCTGATGACGGTCTCGTCGTAGAGGTGGGTCCACAGGTAGAGGCGGTCGGCGACCTCGCCGAGCAGCGCGATCGTCTCGACAGGATCGCGCATGTGGTAGAGCACGCCTGCCGCGAAGCAGATGTCGACGTGCTCGGGTCGCTCCCGCAGGTGGGCCATGAAGTCGCCGAGCAGGAACCGGGCGCCGGTCATGCCGAGCAGTTCCTTGGCGATCAGGCATTTCAGGTAGGCGCGGGTCTGCGCCTCGATCGCGGTCACCGTCGCGCCCGCGTTCAGCAACATGTAGGTGTGGCCGCCCTCCAGCGGGCCCAGTTCCAGCACGGACCGGCCGGACACGCCGCCGAGCGCGTCGAGCGCCCAGTCCACCCGGTCGTCCTTGAACAGCGGAACGCCACCCGCTTTCACGTGGGTGAGCGGCGCGGGCAGGGTGGAGGACCATTCGCCCGCGAAGATGTCCACCGCGTTCTGCGGTGACGGCGCGGTCGTCACGTAGGAGTCGAGAATCGGCTCCTCGGGCGGTGTCTCGACCGTCGCGTTCCGCCGCCACCACGTCATGGGCCGCATCGTACTGGTATGCGCCAGTTACTATCATGCTAGCATTCTAGACATGACGATGACGGAACCTGCCGCGCCCGCAGCCACGCGACGCGGGCTGGGCATGCTCGTGGTGATGATCGGCGTGCTGATCTCCGCGGTCGACGGCACGATCGTCGTGCTCGCTCTGCCCACGATCGAGCGCGAACTGCACGTGTCGCTGTCCTCGGTGACGTGGGTGGTCGTCGGCTACCTGCTGGTGGTCACCGTGCTCGCCACCCAACTGGGCAGGCTCGGGGACATGTTCGGTCGGGTGCGCATGTACGAGATCGGGTTCGGCGTGTTCGTGCTCGGCTCGCTGCTCTGCGCGCTCTCCTGGAACGCGGCCGCGATCATCGGTTTCCGCGTGGTGCAGGGCGTCGGCGCCGCGCTGATCGCCGCGAACAGCGGCGCGGTCATCGCCGAGCTGTACCCGCCAGAGGAACGCGGCCGCGCCTACGGCGTCAACGCGTTCGGCTGGTCGCTCGGTTCGGTGCTCGGCGTGCTGCTCGGCGGCGCCATCGTCACCTACGTGTCCTGGCGGTGGATCTTCTGGATCAACGTGCCGATCGGCATCTTCGCGCTGCTCCTCGCCACGCGGGTGCTGCGCGAGCGCGGCGGACGGACCCGGCGCGGGCTCGACCCGCTCGGCATGATCACCCTCGGGCTCGGCCTGTTCTGCGTGCTGTGGGCCATGACCGACCTGGCCGCGCGACCGTTCACCGGGGCCGACCTCGGCTGGCTGGCCGGCGGCGTCGTGCTGCTGGTCGCGTTCGTGCTCGTCGAACTGCGGCACCCGGAACCGACCGTCGACCTCTCGCTGTTCCGGCTGCCCTCGGTCGCGCCCGCGCTGCTGGCGTCGCTGTTGCAGGGGCTGGGCAGCTTCGCCGTGCTGTTCCTGGTGATCATGTACCTGCAAGGCCCGCGCGGACTGAACCCGATCGACGCGTCGCTGCTGATGGCGCCCGGCTACCTGATCGGCGCGGCCGTCGGGCCGTGGGCCGGCAAGCTCACCGACCGCTTCGGCACCGCCCTGCCGGCAACGGCCGGGCTGGTGATTTCCGTTGGTGCGCTGGCGATCTTCGCCCAGATGACCACCACCAGCGGCCTGTGGCTGACCGCGATCGGCAATGTGGTGATCATGATCGGCGGCAGCTTCTTCTATCCGGCCAACAGTGCGGCCGTCATGACAGCGTCGCCACCGGAACGGCTGGGCATTGCCTCGGGCGTGCTGCGCACGTTCGCAAGCCTCGGCATGGTGTTCTCGTTCACGACCGCGATTCTGGTCGCGTCGCACTCGGTGTCGCGCGGCACGGCCTTCGCCATCTTCGTCGGCAGCACCACGTTGCACGGCGCGCTCGCCGACGCGTTCACGCGCGGGCTCGGCGTCGCCTTCTACACGATGATGGCCGTCATGGCGCTCGCCGCCGGGCTGTCCGCGATCCGGCGGCGGCCGGTCGAAGCTACTTCGCCGGGACCACGCTGACCAGGCGCGGCGGCTTGATGATCAGCTTGCCGATGGTCGCACCGTCCAGTGCGGCGATGACCTTGGCGGAGGACAGGGCCAGCTCGCGGAGCTCGTCCTCACCGATGGTGGGCAGCACCTCGAACTTGTCCCTGACCTTGCCGCCGACCTGGATGATGCAGGTCACGGTCTCCTCGGCGGCGAGTTCGGGGTCGGCCCTCGGCCAGCCGTTGTCCTCGACGAGGCCGGCGCCGCCCAGACGGGCCCAACCCTCCTCGGCGGTGAACGGGGCGAAGCAGGACAGCATCGTGGCCAGCGCCCGTGCGCCCTCGCGGACGGCCGGATCGGTGGCGCCCGGCTCCCCGTCGACGGCCTTGCGCAACGTGGAGGTCAGCTCCATCAGCCGGGCGACCGCGACGTTGAGCCTGCGGTTGCCCATCAGGTCGGTGACTTCCTGAACCAGCCGGTGCACGCGGCGACGCAGCGCCTCGTTGCCGCTCGCGAAGTCGCTGTCGGCGAACGCGTCGGTCGGCTGGGCCGCGCCGATGTCGCCCATCAGCCGCCAGACCCTGGTCAGCCACTTGACCGAACCGGTCGGCGAGACGTCGGCCCAGTCGATGTCGTCCTCGGGCGGGCCGGCGAACAGCATCGTGACGCGCACCGCGTCCGGGCCGTAGAGGGCGATCTGCTCCTGGAGGCTGACCAGGTTGCCGAGCGTCTTGCTCATCGCCCGGCCGTTCATGATGACCTGACCCTGGTTGGTCAGTTTGGTGAACGGCTCGACGAAATCGACAAGGCCCATGTCGTGCAGGACCTTGGTGATGAACCGCGCGTACATCAGGTGGCCGGTCGCGTGTTCCTTGCCGCCGATGTACTCCTGCACCGGCAGCCAGCGGGTGATCCCGCCCGGATCGAACGGGCCCTGCGTGTAGTTCGGGTTCGGGTAGCGGAAGAAGTACCAGGACGAGTCGACGAACGTGTCCATGGTGTCGGGGTCGCGCCGCGCGGCGCCGCCGCACTTCGGGCAGGACACGTTGACCCACTCGGTCGCGCTCTCCAGCGGCGCCTGCGAACCGCGCAGTTGGTAGCCGGTCTCGGGCAGCCGCACCGGCAGCTCGTCCTCGGGAACCGGGACCTCGCCACAGGAATCGCAGTACACGATCGGGATCGGCGTGCCCCAGTAGCGCTGGCGGGACAGCAGCCAGTCGCGCAGCCGGTAGACGATCGCCTGCTCACCGAGGCCGCGCTCGGCCAGGTCGGCGGTGACCGCGCCGATGGCCTCGGCGGAGGCCATGCCGTCGAACCGGCCGGAGTTGACCAGCTTGCCGTTGCCGCTGGTCGCGGTGCCGGTCTCGGCCGGGTCGGGCTGATCGGTCGAGATGACCACCCGCACCGGCAGGCCCAGCGCCTTGGCGAAGTCGAGGTCGCGCTGGTCGTGCGCGGGCACGGCCATGATCGCGCCGGTGCCGTAGTGCGCCAGCACGTAGTCGGACGCGTAGACCGGCAGCTTCTCGCCGTTGACCGGGTTGATCGCGTGGCGGCCCAGGAACACGCCGGACTTGGGCCGGTCGGCGGCCAGCCGCTCCATCTCCGGCTCGGCGCGGACCTTCTCCCGGTACGCCTCGAATTCTTGGCGATACTCGGGCGCGCACAGCGCTTCGGCCAGCGCGGCGTCCGCGGCGACCACGAAGAAGGTCGCGCCGAACAGCGTGTCCGGCCGGGTGCTGAACACCCGCACCGGCTCGTCCCGGCCCTCGACCTCGAAGTCGATGTAGGCACCGGTCGAGCGGCCGATCCAGTTGCGCTGCATGGCCAGGATGTCGTCCGGCCAGTCCAGCTGGGCCATGTCGTCCAGCAGTTGCTGCGCGTACTGGGTGGTGCGGAAGAACCACTGGGTCAGCACGCGCTGCACGACCTCGGAACCGCAGCGCTCGCAGTGGCCCTGGATCACCTGCTCGTTGGCGAGCACGGTCAGGTCGACCGGGCACCAGTTGACCGAGGCGGCTTTGCGATAGGCCAGACCCTGCTGGTACATGCGCAGGAACAGCCACTGGTTCCAGCGGTAGTACTCCGGATCGGAGGTGTGCAGCCTGCTCCGCCAGTCGAAGGACATGCCCATCTTGCCGAAGGATTCGGCCTGTACCTCGATGTTGGCGTAGGTCCAGTCCTTCGGGTCGAGGTCGCGGCGCAGCGCCGCGTTCTCGGCCGGCAGACCGAAGGAGTCCCAGCCGATCGGGTTGAGGACGTTGGCGCCGGCGAGCCGCTCGTACCGGGCGACCGCGTCCACGATGGAGTAGACCTCGGCGTGGCCCATGTGCAGGTCGCCGGAGGGGTAGGGGAGCATGCCCACGATGTAGGCGCGCCTGCGCCCGTCGTCACCGTCGGTGAGGCCGTCGGCCTCGTACGGACGCCGGTCCTGCCAGGCCGAAAGCCATTTCTCGGCGATGGCGTGCGGGTCGTAGCCCTCGCCGTCCTGGACGGCCGGGCGCTCCTCCTTGCTCACTTGTCAATCGTATCCTCCAGGTTGAAACCGCATGCTAGCGGCTACGACGGCCCAGCTCCGGCAATGTGAATCGGTCAACACAGCGCTCCCACCAGGCGTAGTACGCGGAGTGAACGTCACAGGAAATGCACGTGTCACTCCGCAGCGCTACGGTCACTCTGTGCTTCCACAAGGGCGGCGAATCGGTCTGATCATCGGGGCGAGCGCACTGGTGAGCGCTCTCTACCTGCCCACGTTGGGCGCACCGCCCGGTCAGGCAGCGGCGCCACCGCCGACTCGGCAGCTGATCGCCGAGGACGACTTCGACGGCAGCAGCCTGAACACCGCGAACTGGGTGCCCTACGACGAGAACTCCTCCAACGAGGTCTCGCACTGGAGCCCCAGCGAACTCACGGTCGGCGATGGCGAACTGCGCGTCCACAGCCATGGCAAGGATCCGACCGGCGTCAACAACTACTCCGGCGCGCTGTCCTGGTCGCTGGGCGTGGGAAACCAGACCTACGGCATGTGGGCAGTGCGTGCCCGGTTCGACCCGGGTGCCGGCTACGGACCGGCGATCCTGCTGTGGCCGCAGTCCAACAACTGGCCGCACGACGGCGAGATCGACCTGGTGGAGAGCGTGCAGCCCAGCCGCGACACCGCGCTCTCCTCCCTGCACTGGGGCGACACCGCGCCCGGCTACCGGGAGAGCGGCAAGCAGTACGGCGACTTCAGCAAGTGGCATGTGTACACAGTGGACTGGCAGCCGACCTATGTGTCCATGGCGATCGACGGCACCGTGGTCTACGACACCAGGCAGAGCACCCGGCAACCAGTGATCCCGAGCACGCCCATGCACCTGGTGATCCAGCAGGAGCCGGGTCCCTTCGGCGGCGCCAACTGGATCGTGGCGCCCAACTCGAGCACGCCGAACGACGTGACGGTGCACGTCGACTGGGTCAAGATCTACCGATGACCCGACAGTTGGTGTGCAGGTAGCGGGCGTGCCCGTCGGCGAAGTCGTAGATGGCGACCGTCTGCGGGTCCTCCAGCGCATTCGTGGGCGGCATCAGGAAATGCGTCTCGCTGATCGGACGCAGCTCGTAGTCGATCCGGTCCGGCTTGCCGAGGACAGCAGCCTGCATCGGGTCGACGAACATGCTCAGGCGCAGCGCGCCCTGCTCGGTCCAGACCTCGTACCGGTTGCCGGGACGCCGGTACTCGCCGACGTACCTGGACGGGTCGAGTCGCAGGGTGGGATCGGGGGTCGGTAGTTCGGGGACGGTGACCGCGCCGAGTTCGGTCAGGATCTCGTTGAACACGGTGCGGTACAGGCTCTCCCGAGGACCGCCGTTGGTCAGCATCGCGATCGCGGTGTTCGAGTCCGGTAGGACACGCAGCCGGGAGTTCTGGCCGATCGTGCTGCCGTCGCTGGCGTACACGGTTTCGCCGTGCCAGTCGCACACGATCAGGCCCAGCGCCCATTCCGGGCCAAACATGTACGGATCCGGGATCGGCACCCGTGATCGCATCATCTCCTCGATGCTCGCGGCGGAGACGACGCGCTTTCCGTTGGCTGCCACGCCCTCGTTGAGCAGGACGTGCGCCAGGCCGAGTACCTCGCCGATGGTCGAGTTGATGTTGCCGCCGGGGCCGTAGGCGCGCGGCAGGTGATCCATCGGCGTCCGGAACGGGCCATCGGCCAGCGAGCGGATCAGATGTCCTTGCGCGACACGGGTTCGGTCCACCTGGTCGGGTCGGGTGCTCGTGCTGGTCAGGCCCATCGGGAGGAAGAGACGATCGCGCATGACGTCGTCCCAGGTCCTGCCGTCGCGCACCTCCAGGATGCGCCCGAGAATCGCGTAGCCGAGCGCGGCGCTGTAACCGTGCGTGTGGCCGACCGGGAAGACCTGCGGCGCGTCGGCGATGTTCTCGACCATGCGCCGGTACACGTCGGCGTCCTGACCCGGATCGCCGTACGCCTCCTCGATGCCGTTGGTGTGGTTGAGCAGGTGTCGCGCGGTGACCGTCGCGGTTGCCGAGGCATCGCCGACCCGAAACCCGGGCAGGTAGTCGCGCACCGGTTCGTCGAGGTCGAGCGATCCCTCGTCGACGAGTTGCAGGACGGCCAGCGCGGTCCAGGTCTTCGTCATCGAGCCGATCTGGTAGATGGTGTCGGTCGTGGCAGGCTCGCCGGTCGCGATGTCGCGGACGCCGACCGCGAACTCGGTCACCTCGCCGTCGCGCGACACGCCGATCGCGGCACTCGGAATTCCGTACTCCGCAAGGAGTTCGGCGACTCTGGTGCGCAGCCGGGCACTGTCGATCGTCATCGCCGCAGCCCCACCGCGTTCGCCGCGTCGGCCTCGAAGTACTCGGTCGTGGCGTGCGCACCCGCGTGCGCCTCGACGAACTCGCGCACGGCGTCGACCGACTCGTGCGCGATGACGGTCACCGCCCTGCTGCCGTCCGTACTCGCCATCGCGAGCGTCCAGGTCGCGCCCTTGGGGAGCGTGGCATGCGCCCGCTTCAGCCCGTTCCAGAACTTCTGATTGTCCGAGACCGTCGATATCGCCAGCACGTGCATCAGGTTTCCCTTCCTTTCCGGATGAGCAAAAGCTACGTTGCGTTTGTGTCGTCGGCAACGAAGGAAGAAGCAAACTGCCAGCTCAGCGCGGAAATCGGTGCAACTGGAATGAGAGTGAACGCAACTGTCGTTGCAATGTACTGTCGATGAACGCAAGTGGAGGAGGGGTGCGGTGCCCGGTGGCAGGCTGACGCACGAGGACCGGCGGCAGATCGCGAGTTGGCTGGCGGAGGGCCTCGGTTACGCCGAGATCGCCCGGCGACTCGGTCGCCCGACCTCCACGATCAGCCGCGAGGTCGGGCGCAACAGCGTGTCCGGTGCCTACCTCGCCGACCGCGCACAGCACACCGCGGGCCGCCGCGCCCGCAGACGCAAACCGACCCGGCTCGCCGAGCCGGTCTCCGGCGACGAACGCCTGCGCGAGTTCGTCGCCGAGTTCGCGACCGCGCTGGCGACGACGGGCCTGCCCAGGATGACCGCGCGGGTGTTCGTCTGCCTGCTCACCGCCGACGCGACCGGCCTCACCTCGGCCGAGATCGTGGCCGTGTTGCGGGTGAGCCCGGCGTCGGTGTCGAAGTCGATCGGTTTCCTGGCGGGCATGGATCTCGTTGCCCGCCAACAGGATTCCGGTGGTAGGCGGGAGCGGTACGTGGTCGGCGACGACGTCTGGCTGCGCGCGTGGCAGACCGACACCGGCGCGCACGGCGCGGTCGCCACCGTCGCGCAGCGGGGCGTCGAGATCGTCGGCGCGGACACGGCGGCTGGTATGCGGCTGGCCAGAATGGGTCGGTTCTTCGCCCGGCTTAGCGAGCACATGAGCGGCAGCCCGCTCGCCGAGTCCATCGTGGACGATGCGAGAACGATGCTGGCCGCGCTCGTGCACGCAGGCCGCCCACTCACGGCCGAAACGCTGGCCACCGCGCTCGACTGGCCGGGCGATCGGGTCGGCATCGCGCTGGAGGCGCTTTCCCGGCACCCGACGATCGCCGATCCGTTCACCGTTCGAGCGGCGAACGGGGCGAACGGGGCGTACGAGGCCGTCATCAGCCCGGATCGACTGAGCCCCGAACAACGCAGGGCGCTCTAGGCGATCACGTTCATCTGGCCCATCATCATGTGGTTCTCGTGCTCCATCATGTGACAGTGGAACGGGAACAGCCCGGTGTAGTCGGTGAACTGGATCGCGAAGCGCACCGTGTCGCCCGGTGCCACGGACACCGTGTCCTTCAGACCGGTCTCGCTCGGTGCGGGGCTTTGCCCGTTGCGATCCAGCACGCGGAACTGCTCAAGGTGCGTGTGGAAGGTGTGCGGAATACGGATCTGACCGTTGTCCGCGTTGACGATCGACCAGACCTCGGTCGTGCCCAGCTTCGGCTCGGCGTCGATCCGCTTCGGGTCGAACATCTTCCCGTTGATCAGGAACATCTTCATCGTCGGATCGAAGCTGAGGGTGAACGTGCGCTCCTGCACCGGAGTGCCGAAATCCGGGACGGCCCGGAAGGTCTGCGGCACCACCGAGTCGTCCTGCGCCTCGCGCACCACGTCGAATCGCATGGTCTCGCCGGTCTCGCCGGGGAAGTTCTTGGTGTTCTGCAACACCAGTCGCGTGCCGACCGGGTAGCGCGAGAAGTCGATGATCACGTCCGCGCGTTCCGAGGGCCACATACTGATCGTGTTGACGGTCTTCGCCTCGGGCAGGAAACCACCGTCCGACCCGATCAGCGTGACCTCACCGCGGTCGGCGAGTTGCAGGATGAACGCGCGCTCGTTGGCATAGTTGGACATCCGGAACCGGTACTTGCGCGCGGCCACCTCGAAGTAGGGCGTCGCTCGGCCGTTGACCAGCATGGTGGTCCGGTCGCTGCCCCCGGGATTGGTCGGGTCGTAGACCAGCGTGCCGTCGCCTGCGATGTTGGCATCGCGGAAGACCAGCGGCACGTCGTACTCGCCGCTGGGCAGCGAGAGCTGCTGTTCGTAGTCGTCGGTGACCAGGTACTGGCCGGCGAGGCCGCGGTAGACGCTCTCGGACTCGTGATCCATGGCGTGGTCGTGGTACCACAGGTTGGCGGCGGGCTTGAGGTTGCGGTACGTGTAGATCCGGTCCTCGCCGGGCGCGACGGTGTCCAGCGGGTAGCCGTCGTCGACGTAGGGATTGTGGCCACCGTGCAGGTGGGTCGCGGTCGGCACGGAGAGCCGGTTGCGTTGCCGCACCACGACCGGCCTGCCCTGGCGCGCCCGGATGGTCGGCCCGGGGAACTGGCCGTTGAATGCGTAGACGGTGGTGCTCAGGCCGGGCACGATCGCCACCTGCGCCTCGCGCATGGTGAAGTCGTAGTAGTCGTACCAGGGCGTGCGCAGCGTCGGCGTGGCGTCGGCCGGTATCGGCAGCGCCGAGGTGAACGGCGGCGGAGTGATCGGGTCGGCGGCGTCGGAACCGGTGCTCGCCGAGGCCGGGATCTCGGTCAGGCCAACGGCGGCGATGCCGGCAACCGCACCGGCCTTGATCAGGTTCCGCCTGTTCAGCGCCGCGAACGGCATGGCCACCCCTTATCGATCTGTCCGAAAACGCCGGATGCGTTCGTTTGTCAGCGTCGGGGAGCCAGATCGAATTCAGCTGGAGGCCGGATGGTGCTCGTGCTCCTTGACCAGATGCACCGTGCCGGGCGACGCACCGTCGGTCAGCCGGTAGCCGGCACGCTGGTACATGGTGATGTTGCGATCGCTGCGTGCCCCGGTGAACAGCGCGAATGTGTGCATATCCTCGGGTGCCTGACCTTCCGCGTAGGCCAACAGCCAGCGCCCGAGCCCGTGTCCGGCCTGGTCCGGCGCGACCATCAGCCGCCCGATCTCCCAGATCGACCCGGACACGCGAGCGCGCACCGCGCCGATCAGGCGCCCGTGCCGGCGCACGCCCCACGTCTGCCATTCCTTCGCCCACGCGGCGATGTCCTCGACGGTTTCGTACAGCGGCGGGATGTCCAGGGTGTCGTTGGCGACGGCCTCCTGCACCCAGCAGCACCGTTGCAACACCAACAGTTCCCCGAACTCGTCCTCCCGAACCGGCGCGACACGAGCCCCGGCAACGGGCGTGTCGGCGCCCTCGATCCGCAGCTCCGCCAACGCATCCGCGACCCGCGCCAACTCCGCGAGCACGGCATTGGCAGTGGTCCGCAGCGCGGGATCGACCCGCACCGCGCCCTCGGCCACGTGCTCGCTCAGCCGCAGCGCGACGGTCGCTCCCACCGGCATCATCCGCAAGGTCGTGACGACCTGCTTGGCCATCTGCACCGCGCGCGTGCCGGCCGCCGTATTGCCGTAGCTGACGAACCCGACCGGCTTCCACGCCCACTCCGCGTAGAGGTAGTCGATCGCGTTCTTGAAGCTGGCCGGCATGCCGTAGTTGTATTCCGGCGTGATGACCACGAACGCGTCCGCCGCGGCCACGCGCCTGCTCCAGGCGCGGGTGTGCTCGTGCACGTAGTGCCCGGCCGAGGCGTGCTCCGGCTCGTCGAGCAATGGCAGCCCTATCTCGGCTAGATCAGCGATGTCTATCGTGATTTCGAGCTGTTGTGCCTGCTCACGCACGGCATCCACGAACCAGTCCGCGACGGCCGGTCCCAGCCGACCAGGCCGCGTGCTGGCAACGATGGCCATCAAATTCAGTGACATGTCAACGATGATGCACACATTTCATGGACATGTCAACGAAGTGTTAGCCTTGCGGCATGGCGACGAGGTGGCTCAGCGCGGACGAGGAACTGGCCTGGCGGGCGTTCCGCCGCCTGCTGACCACCCTGCCCGCGCGCCTGGCCAGAGACCTGACGGCCGACACCGGCCTGTCGATGACCGACTACGAGGTGCTCAGCACGCTGTCCGAGAAGCCGGATCGCCGCTGGGCGCTGAAGGACCTCGCGGCCAAGATGGAATGGTCGCGCAGCCGCCTGTCCCACCACACCACCCGCATGCAGGACCGCGGCCTGATCGACCGCGAACCCGACCCGACCGACGCCCGCGGCTGCCTGCTCAAACTCACCGACACCGGCTACACCGTCCTCGAACAGGCGGCGCCCGCGCACCTCGCCTCGGTCCGCGACCGCTTCCTCGATCACCTCGACCCGGCCGAACTCGACCTGCTCGGCCGGCTCTCCACCCGCATCGCCGATCTCCCCGACGACCGAACACAGCGAAACGGCCGGGAGCGCGCTGCTCCCGGCCGCCTCGCGGATCGGTGACGGTCTACAGGGTGGTCGGCGGGAACGTGCTCTCCGCCGCGACGACCGCGTTGGCCAGATCCTGGTAGTACGTCGCGTTCAGCGACCCGTTGGTCAGGCACGAGCTGTCGACCTGGTTGGCGGCGGTGGCGCTGACCACGGCCGCGTTGAGGTCGACCAAGCCCGCCGCCTTGAAGTTGGCGGTCGCGAACTGGCTGATGTCCTTGTTCAGCTGTTCGCGGTTCGCCTCCCGCCCATCGGACGCGGCCAACCCGAGCGGGGGAATCGTGGTCAGGATGACGTGCACGGGATGCTCGCCGTCGGACCGGTTGAAGTTCTCCAGCCCGAACGCCCGCGCCGCACCGACGATGTCGGTCAGGTTCTGCTCGATCGTCGCCACCGGCACGCCGTCGAGAATGTCGTCGGCGCCGATGGACACGATGATCGTGCGCAGGTTCGGTTGGTCGCCGAGCGTCTGGTAGATCGCGGTCGACGGGCTGTTGGGCAGTTGCTGGGTGTCGGCGCCGTTGTCGGAGCCGATCTTGTACGGGCTCGGCACGCCCGGGTTCAGCGTCGGTTGGGGCGCCGGTTGCGGTGCGTACAGCGAGACGACGTCCAGCGGGTCGAGGTAACGCTGGTAGACCTGGACATCGGCGATGGAACCGTTGGTGTAGTTGTTGGCCGCGCCGTCGAAGAATCCGCGTCCGATGACCAGCGGTCCGGTCGTGGCGAACGGCGTCTCGTTCTGCGCGGTGCCGGCGTAGGCGCCGTTCACGTACAGGGTCATCGCGCCGGTCGCCTCGCTGTAGGTGCCGATCAGGTTGGTCCACTTGCCGGCGACCGCGGGCGTGCTCGACTCGGCTCGGTCGATGACCGGGTCCGTACCGTCCGCCACGAGTCGGGAGAACGACCATTTGCCTGTGCTCGGGTCATATTCGAGGTAGAAGCCGGACCCGACCTTGCCCTGCTGCACCACGAACGTCTGGTACGCGGTGCCCAGTGTCTTCGGATCGACCCACGCGGAGACGGTGAAGCTGTCGTGCGTGTTGAGCACCTGACCGGCGGTGGCCAGGTAGCCGTCGGTGCCGTCGAACGTCGCGCTGCCCACATCGCCGTTGTTGCCGTCCGGTCCGGTGTTCCAGGTGACACCGCCGGACACGGTCGCCGGATTCGCGCCACCGGTGTCGGCGGCCGTCGTGCCGGAGCCGTCGTTGAGCTGCCACCGGTCCTGGGCGCCGTCGCCCGCCCTGCTCGCGTTGACCACCGTGCCGGGAATACCCGCGTTGGGGGTGGTGGTCAGGTCGTCGACCCACGAACAGGCATACCCGGAACCGCCGCCGCAGTTGCCTCCGGTGGCGCCGGCGAGCGCGGTCTGGTCACCCAGGATCGCGACCGTGCCGGTGTTGGCGCCGTTCTGGACCGTCTGCGGACCGCTCGCGTCCACCTCGGTGAGGAAGTAGTCGCCGGAGATCGCCGAGCCGAACGTGCTGCCGTCGGTGTTGGCGGTGTCGTCGGTGGTGTTGGTGCTGACGAACGTGCCCTTGGACGGCGTCGTGTGCACGGGTGCCTTGTCCGCGCCCGAGGCGAGGTAGACGCTCACGATCAGGTTGCCGCTGCCGCCGGACGTGCTCGGGAAGGCGACCGGAGCACTGACGACGTCACCACCGACGGGAAGGACGACGGACGTGCCGCTCGCGCCGAAGGTGAGACCGGTGGGTGTGGCGAGAGTGGCCGCGCCGGTACCGGTCGTGCCGGCCTGGGCCGCGATGCTCGCCGAGCTGATGGTCACCGGCTGATCAGCATCCATATTGGACAGTCGGATTCTGGTCGAGCCGCCCGCGCTGGTCGGGTGGACGATCATCCGGATGGTCCTGCCGACCAACCCCGTTCCGCCGGGCGGCAGCACAGCCGCGTCGGTGGCACCGGACCACACCCCGAACCAGTGTGTGCCGGCCGGATTGTCGTTGCTCGCCGGGCGGGGCGCGATGGAGAAGATGTGCAGCGCCGCGGTGCTGGTCGTGCCGGTGTTGCAGGTGTTGTCCAATTGCGACGATCCGGTGTACGGGAGCGTGATCGACTTGAGCGTCCTGGACTGGTCGGTGGGCAGGAAGACCGCGTACAGGTGACCTTGCCTGGCCAGTGCGGGCGAGCCCGCGCTGTAGTCGACGTGGTCGGTGGTGACGGTGGCGCTGGCTGAATCACCGCCGACCCAGTCCGGTACCCGAGGCATCAGAGGAGTGGTCGTGGTGCCGTTCGTGTAGGTGACGGTGGCGCGTGCTTCCGGTGTCCAGCCGCAGGAGGACGCGGCGAGCAGACCGATCGCGCTCGCGTTGATCTGTTGGCTGCTGGCCAGCGGAATGGTCTGTCCGTAGGCGATCACGTTGTCGTTGCTGCTCGACGTGCCCTCGGCCGGCATGGTGAACGTGGCGCCCCCGGTGGTGAACGTCGACGGGGTCGACGCGGTGCTGGGCGCCACGCCGGCGGAGGCCATGGCGCCGGAGGACCAACCGTTGAGCCAGCCGTCGAAGTCGGCGCCGAGGCCACCGTTGTCGGTGGTGATGCCGCGGTTGTTCATCGCGTCGGTGAAGCTGTCCGCGGTGATCTTGTTGACCGCGACGATCGTCATCTCCTCGACGCCGAGCTGGAAGCCGGTCGAGTTGGCGTTCTTGCCGTCCACCGTGATGGTCAGCGTGTGCACGCCCGGAGCGAGATGAATACCGCCCAGTGGCAGATAGGAGTTGTACTCGACCGGGGTGTAGGCGTCGAAGGGAACGTTGTGCGAGTTCTCCAGAATGGTTCCGGTGCCCGGTGTCTGCTGGTCGACCGAGAATTCGAGCTTGCCGTAATTGGATTTCATGGTCAGCGCGAGCCCGAGCGCGTAGTCGGCCTCGACGGCGGTGTTGAAGGTCAGCGTGAGGGCCTGGCCCGCCCCGGTGGCGGGGTAGAGCAGCTGGGCGCCGTTGGGGAAACCCATGCCGTTGTCGTTCTGCTCGACCGCGGGCGTGACCGCGCCGGTCGAATTCGGGCTGTTGCTGGCCTGCACGCCCAGCGGGCTCGGTGTGGTGGCGCTGGTGTTCGGCTGGGCGACCGGCTGGATGTTGACCATCTGGTCCATCGCCTGCAACCAGAAACCGTCGACCCCGGCCACGTAGTGGTTCGCGAGCGACGCCGGGTTGGTGCCGACCAGCGTGACGGTGATCGTGTGTGTGCCCTTGGTCAGGTAGAACCCGCCGAGGCCGTTGTAGCTGGTCGTGACGGTGGGACTGTACCCGTCGAACTGTGGGCTGCCGTCGATGTCGACGGGCACGCCGTCCAGGGCCATCGTGATGATGCCGTAGTCCGGTCCCTTGGTCAGGTTGGTGTCCACCTCGTAGGTGGTGGTCAGGGTCGAGTTGATGTTGATGGTGAAGCTCTGCCCCTGTGCCGTGCCCTCGAACAGCAGCTGGGCGCCGCCGTTCCAGGTCACGCCGCAGCAGTTGGCCTGCGGGGCCGGCACGACGTTCTGGCCGGCCGGCTGGGAGTAGCCGCCTGCGGCTTCGGCTTCCGACCAGTGGCTGTCGGTGGTCGCGCTCAGGGCCGGGCTGACGTAGAAGGTGTACGCCTGCGACTCCGGCGACATGTTGTGCGCGAAGTCGAACGCGCGCACGTACATCACGTGGTAGCCGACGCTCAACCCGGCCGGGACGTCGAAGCTGGCGTTGTCCGCCGCGCTGTTGGGCACGTAGCCGCCCGCGACCGCGCCGTCCGGGCCGGTGAAGGTCTGGCTGTAGTTGCACTCGGCGGTGTCGGGAATCGGTTCGCTGCCGGGTCCCGCGAGGGTCCAGCTGTAGCCGGCGATGTTGGCCGCGCCCGGGTCGTAGAGGCCGAAACCGCCGGGTTCGTTGGTCGGTTCACCCCAGTACCCGGCGGGATACTGTCCGGTGCTGATGATCGGCGCGCCGCTCGGCGGCGCCAGCTTCGTGAACGAGTAGTTGTCCCAGATGCCGGCCCACCGGTCGTGGCTGGAGTCGAGTGGATCGTTGTTCTCCACCGCGACGCGCGACTGGTAGACCCCCGCGCCGATATCCGGTGACACCGGCCATTGCCCGGTCGTGCCGGAGGCGATGACGACGCCGTTGGTGTTCTGCGCCGCGATGGTGTTGTAGTTGTCGCTGGACGCCTGGAAGAACAGGCTGAGGTTCTCCGGCGAGGGGTTGTTGTCGGTCGCGGCCGCGGTCAGCGTCACCTGGCCGTCCGGCACGTAGTTGGTGCCGTTGCAGGTGACGGCGGTGGTCGCGGTCAGTCCGGTGGCCACGTTCGGCGCGTAGTTGTAGATGATCGTCAGCTCGGGAGTCATCGAGCCGACGAAGAACTGCTTCCACTGGTACTGGTCGCTCTCGTTCGGGGCGCGCAGCGCGAAGGTCAGGTTCGGCCAGTGGTTGTTGGCCGCCGTCTGCGCGAAGCCGGTCACGTCGATCGCGGGAATGTTGCCGGCGCTGCCGCAGTTGCTCCCCGCGGCCGAGGAGGAGGTGCCCAGCTCACTGGCGTCCGGGCCGGGCCAGCGGGTGTTAGCGTCGACCACGCCCGCCTCGTCGAGCTGCACCGGCTCCTGGGTGCAACCCGAGGCGCTCCACTGTTCGTTGATGGTGAAGTTCGCCGAGAACACCTGCGCGACTGCGGACGGGTTGGCGATGTTCGGGTCGTCCAGGTCCGGCGTCGGCATGGTGAAGTACGAGCGGGCGACGGTCAGCGCGCCGCAGCCCGGCCAGCTGCCGCAGTCACCGACCTGCGCGTCGGCGGCCGGATCGTAGTAGTGGTAACCGTTTGCGGTGACCTCGACCCAGTTCTGCGAGCCGGAACCCATCTGGGGGTCGATGAACAGCGGGTAGTTCACGCCGGGACCATGCAACGCGGTGGTGGGCGGCGTGATGGTGACCTGACTGTCCGATATGGACGCCAAGTCGCCGGACTGGTTCATGGCGTGGACCGTCGTCGCCGCCGACGCGGTCACGGTGAGCTGGCTGACGTGCCCGGTGCCGGGGTCGCTCGCGGACGGGGCGGTGCCCCTGGCCGGATTGGTGGTGGAGTCCCACATCACCGGTGTCGAGCCGTGGAAGACCTGCGCGCCGGTGGCGATGTCGGTCGCGGTCAGCAGGTTGTTCGCGTCCGCGTGCAGGGTCAGTCCGGTGGCCGTCGCGTTGAGACGGATCGCGGCGAGAGCCGGATTCGCGGCAGCGGCCGCGTCGTGCACGACCAGGATCTCCTGGTAGTCCGAGGCATCCGCGGTCAGTCGCAGGTCGACTCCGGGCAGCACCTCGGGATAGGTCGCCGTTGACCCGCTGACCTGCGGCTTCGGCAGGGGGGTCGGCCAACTCAGGGTCAGCCGGTCGCTGCCCTGGGTCATGGTGACCATCGGCGCGGTGCCGCCGCCGGAGAAGGTGAGACCCAGCGTCGTCGCGTTCGGGCTGAGGGTGCCGTCGGCATTGGCGTGCAGGGTCGGGTCGATGGCCACCCACTGCCCGTTGACCTGCGTCCTGGTCGCCGTCAGGGTGGAGTGCATGGTGAAGGTGCCGTCCGGATTGGCCTCCACCTCGCTGTTGTCGGTGGTTTTCGACGTCACCACAACGGGTTTCCCGGTCGCTTTCGCCTGCGCCTGGGCGGCGGGCTCGGTCACCGGCGCGGCTTTCGGCGTGGCCTGCTTACCGGGTTTCGGCGCGCTGACGACGGGTGGATTCACCGGACGTTGATGCGGGGGCAGGCCGGGGCCCGCGTGCGGCGGAGCGGACTTCGCGGCCTGCTTCGCAGGCGCCGCCTGTGCGCTGGTCGCGGTGGGGACGGCGAGGCCGAGGACGGCGAGCATCGCGACACCGGCGATCCCCACCCGACACCACGGGCCGAGCGATTTGTGATTAGAAGTCACCGATGGGCGTTTTGATGCGATTCTTCGGCGCGTGCGCATGCCGATTGCTCCCCCCTGAAACACGATCACGGATAGCCCGCGATAACGGCGCGTGGAGAGTAACCACGCCGCCGTGCTTTTGCATAGAGGCGATTCGGGCCTGAATCGAAGCGCACCAGGAAGATCTCCGAATTCATGATCTATCCGCACTGCGCTTGTATGGGCGCGTGATCGCGGCGGAACGCCTTTCCGTTACACAGTCGCCGGCATGATTTTCTTTTCCGAAATTGGGCCGTTCGGGTACTTCCCTTGGCGGGGATCGGCTGCTTACCGTTCCGTGCGCAGGCCAACGCGGATCGGCGATGGCCATAGGGGGGAACAATGCGCCAGTTGAGTCGTTCGCGCGCGCACAGAAACTGGACCGCGCTTTCGCGTCGCTTACTGATCCCGTTCACGATGGTGGCGCTGTCCACCTCGTTGTTCGGTTTCGTGACGCCTGCCGGCGCCAGTCCCGCGGCGAGCCAGCCGAATCACCTGCCCGCCGCGCCCAAGACCGCGTCCATCCCGCACCGCGACTTCGTGCCGCCCAGCCCGCCCGCCCGGCTCAAGGCACCGCAGCCGCCCAGCAAACCGGTGACCTGGCCCGCTGCCGGAGATGTCGACGTCACGCTGGCGGCCGGCGCCGCCGCGGCCGTTCCCGCCACGCCATCGGCCAGTCCGCCGACCGTCCGAGCCGGACAGTTGCCGATCCTGCTCGGCAGGGCGAACTCGACCCAGAACAAGGCGATGACCGCCCAGGCGGGCCCGACCTCGGTCCACGTGCACGTCGCCGACCAGGCCGACGCGCACAAGGCCGGTGTGGACGGCGTCCTGTTCTCGGTGGCGCCGAGCACGGCCGGCACGAGCGCCGGTGTTTCGGTCGGTATCGACTACTCGGCCTTCACGAACGCGGGCGGCGCCGACTGGAGCACCCGACTGCACCTGGTCGAGCTGCCCGCCTGCGCGTTGACCACGCCGAGCGTGCGAGCCTGCCAGGTCCAGACCCCGGTGCCGTCCTCGGTGAACAACACCCGGTCCGACGTGGTCTCGGCCGACATCGACCTCAGCTCCGCGCCGGCCACGCATGACGCGAAGCCCAACGGCGACACTGGAACGCAGCAGGCCAACGGCACCGAGGTGCTGGCCACGGTCGCCAATCCGGCCGGTTCGCAGGGAACCTTCCAGGCCAGTTCGCTCAAGCCCTCCGGCAGCTGGTCGGTTTCCGGCGCCGCGGGCGACTTCACCTGGCAGTACCCGATCCAGGCGCCGCCCGCCTCGGCAGGAGACGTCGCGCCGAAGGTCGCGCTGTCCTACGACTCCCAGTCCGTCGACGGTGAAACGGCCGGCACGAACACCCAGACCTCGTGGATCGGCGAGGGCTGGGACTACCAGCCCGGCTACATCGAGCGCACCTACCGAAGCTGCTCCGACGACACCACCCTGCCCAAGGCCGACCAGACCGGTGACCTGTGCTGGGCCGGCCAGGTCGTCACCATGGATCTGGGCGGACAGACGACATCGCTGGTCCTCGACGACACCTCGAAGACCTGGAAGGCCCAGTCCGACGACGGCGACCAGGTCTCGCAGCTGTTCGGCTCGAACAACGGCGCGCTCAATGGCGAGTACTGGGAAGTCACCACCACCGACGGCACCCACTACTTCTTCGGCCGCAACGCCGGCCCCGGCCATGGCAGCCAGGCCACCACCAACTCCACCTGGACCGAACCGGTCTTCGGTCCGCACGCCGCGCAGGGGAGCACCCCGGCCGACCCGTGCTACAACGCGGCCGGGTTCGCCCAGTCGGTCTGCCAGCAGGGTTGGCGCTGGAACCTCGACTACGTCGAAGACGCCTCCGGCAATGTCGCCATGTACTACTACTCGCCGGAAACCAACTACTACGGCGAGAACAACCTCACCACGGGCGTGCGGTACACGATGGGCGGCACGCTGGCGCACATCGACTACGGCATGCGCGACGAGAACGGCACCGTCTACGCCTCGCCCACGCCGGACCAGGTCGTGTTCGGCACGACCGAGCGCTGCACGCCGAGTTCGACGGTCAACTGCGACCCGTCCCAGTTCAACGCCACCAACGCGAAGAACTGGCCGGACACCCCGCAGGACCAGCAGTGCCTGTCCGGCGCGGTGTGCAACAACCACTCGCCCAGCTTCTGGTCGACCCAACGCCTGAGCACCATCACCACCCAGTACGCCAACGGTTCCGGCGGCTACGTCCCGGTCGACTCCTACGCGCTCGCCCAGCACTTCCCGAACGACGGCGACAACGCGATGTGGCTCGACTCGATCACCAGAACCGGACACGCGCCCGACGGCACCACGATCGCCCTGCCCGCGGTCACGTTCCAGGGCCAGATGCTCGACAACCGCGTCCCCGGCTACCACAACCTCACCTCGATGGCGCGCTACCGGTTGACCAACGTCACCGCCGAAACCGGCGAGAAGATCAACGTCAGCTACGCGGACTCCACGCCGAGCGTGCCGACCTGTACCACGACGAACGTGCCGGCCGATCCGTCCACCGACGGCATGCTGTGCTTCCCGGTCAACTGGATACCGGACGACGACAGCGCACAGGTGCTGGACTACTTCCAGAAGTACGTGACCACCGAGGTCGAGGTCGAGGACGGCGCCAAGGTCTCCCCGTCCCAGCAGACCGTCTACCACTACGACGGCACGCCTGCCTGGCACTTCGACGACAACGAGGTCGTCAAGCCGGCCAACCGCACCTACGGTCAGTTCCGCGGCTTCGGTGAGGTCGACGTCATCACCGGCAACCCGACCAACAGCTACCAGCAGGTTCCGGACCAGCAGACCGAAACGAAGACCACCTACTTCCGCGGCATGGACGGCGACACGCTGCCCGGCGGCAAGACCCGCTCGGTCACGGTCACCAACTCGCTCGGCGAAACCGTGCCGGACAACAACTTCTTCGCCGACACCGCCTACGAGTCGCAGGTGCTGGGCGGCATCAACGGGCCGGAAGTGAGCGCCACCATCACCAACCCCCAGGTGCTCGCCACCACGGCCACCCGCGCCAGATCCGGCCTGCCCGCGCTCACCGCGACCGCCGTCAGCGACACGAAAACCCGCGACCTCACCGATCTCGCCGCGGGCGGCGTCCGTACCAAGACGACGACCTACGGCTACGACAGCCTCGGCCGCGTCGTGCAGAAGACCGAGTCCGGCGACGGCGTGCCCGACGTGTGCACCACGACCAGCTATGCGGACAACGCCAGCACCTGGGTGCGCGACAAGGTCGACGAAACCGTTGTCTCCCAACAGGTCTGCCCGGCCCAGGGCGCGCAGCTCTCCTCGATCCAGTCCGAGGACCTGACCTACTACGACGGTTCCAGCACGCTCGGTGCCGTCACCACCGGCGACCCCACCCGCCAGGATGTCGCGACCGCGAACAACAACGGTTCGCTCACCGTCGCGACCATCAGCACGTCGACCTACGACGCCTCCGGCCGTATTCTGTCCAAAACGGACCATGAAACGCCGGGGGGCAAGGGCAACACCACCAGCATGGCCTACACGCCAGCGGACGGTGGCAACCTCACCACCACGGTGACCACGAACGCCAAGGGGCAGAACTCGTCGGTCACCGTCGATCCTGGCCGGGGCACCACCACCGAGTCCGTCGACGTCGCCGGGCACATCACCGATGGCACCTTTGACGCCCTCGGACGGTTGACCGCGGAATGGCTGCCCAAGGAGAGCAAGGCCACCGGCGCACAACCCTCCGAGACCTACAGCTATCTGTTGCAGCAGAACGCACCGCTCGCCGTCACCACCAACACCCTGGTCGACACCGGCGCCGGCACCGACTACAAGACCTCGATCGACCTGTACGACTCGATCGGGCAGAAGGTGCAGACCCAGACCGAGGCGGAGACCGGCGGCCGGTCCGTGACCGACACCTTCTACGACTCGCACGGCTGGGTGCGGCACAGCAACAACGAGTACAACACCGACGGCGCACCGTCGACGACGCTGATCACGGTCGCCGAGGAGGCGGTCAACGACCGCACGGTCACCAGCTACGACGGCACCGGCCGAGCCCTGGTGGAATCCAGCTACAACGGGCTGACCGCAACCGACAACACTCAGACCGTCTATGGCGGCGACCGGACCACGGTCATCCCACCGACCGGCGGCGTCACCAAAACCACCCTGACCGACGTGCTCGGCCGAACCAGCGCGGTCTGGCAGTACACGGCACCACCCACGGTCAGTGGCAACGTCGTGTCCGGCGGCACCTACACCGCGACCAGCTATGGCTACACGCCGCTCGGCCAGCAGAACCAGATCACCGACGCCGACGGCAACAAGTGGAACTTCACCTACGACCCGCAGGGCAACAAGATCGAGTCGGACGACCCCGACAACGGGAAGATGACCTACACCTACGACCTGACCGGCAATCTGCTCACCTCGACCGACGCGCGCGGCCAGACCCTCGCCTACACCTACGACCCACTCAACCGCAAGATCGGCGAGTACTCCGGATCCACCTCCGGTACACAACTGGCGTCCTGGATCTACGACACCGTGCAGAAGGGCAAGCTGAGCTCCTCAACCCGGTACACACCGCAGGGAAACTTCGTGGTCGGCGTCGGTGAGTACGACGCGGACGGCAACCCGGCCCAGTACGGCGTCGAAATACCCAGCTCGGTCACCGGCCTCGGCGGTTACTACCAGACCAACTACTCCTACACCGCGACCGACCTGGTCTCCCAGCTGACGCCGGCCGACGGCGGCGGCCTGCCGGGCGAGAACATCGTCAACTCCTACGACCCGCTCGGCAACCAGACCGGCAGTTCCAGCAACTCGGGCGTCTACCTCAACGGCGCCTCCTACACCCCGTACAACGAACCCGCCCAGTACATCCTCGGCCTGTCCGGCTCGGGCGGCCAGGCTTCGCTGAGCTACACGCACGACGCCCAGACCCACCGGATAACCAACATCAGCCTGAATGCCAACGTGGCCATTCCGCAGGTGGACAACAACACCTACGGCTACGACCTCTACGGCAACGTCACCAGCAGCGTCGACGTCCAGGGGCCGGCCGGCTCGCCCACCGAAACCCAGTGCTACACCTACGACGCGCTCGATCGGCTGAACCAGGCATGGACGGCGACCGACAACTGCGCCGCCGCACCCACCACCGCGGCCGGTTCGGCCAATATCGGCGGCCCGAATCCGTACTGGCAATCCTGGACCATCGATCCCACCGGCCTGCGCACCGCCCAGGTCCAGCACGCGCTGCCCGGCGCCACCGGCGGCGACACCACGACCACCTACACGTATCCAACCCCCGGCACCGCCCAAGCCGACACGCTGACCTCGGCGACGACCTCCGGGCCGAACGGCACCAGCACCTCGACCTACGGCTACGACGCGGCCGGCAACACCACCGGCCGCGACCTGGCCGGCAGCCAGCAGACGCTGACCTGGGACGCGGAGAACCACCTCGCCACCGACACCACTTCCGCGGGCCAGAGCACCTACATCTACGACGCCGACGGGAGCCAGCTCCTCACCGAGGACCCGACGTCGACCACGCTCTACCTCCCGGACGAGCAGCTGACCTACTCCACGGCCAGCCAGACCGTCAGTGGCACCCGGTACTACTCGGTCAACAACCAGACCATCGCGGAGCGGACCGACAAGGCCGACGCGGTGTTCCTCGACGGCGACGAGCACAGCAACATGCAGGTCGTCTACAACCCGGACAACGGCAGCGTCACCCGCCGCACGCTCGACCCGTACGGCAACGAGGTCGGCCCGGTGACCGCGACCAGCAGCAGCGGCACGACCACCCCGGGCGCCTGGCCGGATCAGCGCGGATTCCTCAACGATCCGGTCGACACCTCAACCGGCCTCACCGACATCGGCGCTCGCCAGTACGACGCGACCACCGGGCGCTTCATCTCCCTGGACCCGCAGCTCAACCCGTCGGACCCCCAGTCGTTGACCGGCTACGCCTACGCCGACAACAACCCGACCACCCAGAGCGACCCGACCGGCGAGCGCGACCCATACGCCGACGGCACTCCCGGCCTGGCGGCCTGGGAACAGTCCGGTGGCAAGAACATGGCGGCCTGGGCCGAGATGAACACGCCCGCCGCGCTGGCCCAGCAACGCCGGCAGGACGCGCAGTACGCCAAGGATGCCCGCGACTACGCCTACCTGCGCGCACACCCGCCGGTCGTGCAGAAGCCGTCGTGCAGCGGTTTCTGGGGCTGCGTGTGGCACGCCGCGACATCGGTCGCCAAGTGGGTCAACGATCATCCGATCGTCGAATCGATCATCGTGGGTGCGTCCTGTCTCGTGTTGACCGTGATCGGATGTGGCATATTGAGTGCAGTCGGGACCGGCATCGAAACCTGGGGCCAGGTCGCGGAAACCGGGCACTTGAATGTGGGAAACCTGGTCCAGAACGTCGCCGGGGACGTATTGGGATTCGGCGGCGGCAGATTCCTCTCCGGCGCCTGGCGGGCGGCCAATGTCGAACGCGCGGGTGCCGACATCGCGGAGCTCAGGGGTGCGGCGGTCACCGTCAGGTACGGTGGCCAGGCGAAGTCCGCCTCGGAGATGATCGGGCGACTGTCCAACTCCGCGCGAGGCGGACTGCATCGCGCCGCCGTGGATCTGGAGGCGACGGCCGTCAACATCGGCAAGAACGCGATCGGCTCGGCGTTCGGAGTAGGGTTGAACGTGCTCGCGTGGTGGGGCTCACAACGCAACCGACGATGAGGACCAGCATGCTTGGCAACGTTCCCCGCCAGGATAGTCGAGGCGAACGCCTCCGGATCATCCGCCGCCGACCGGACATGGTGGTCGGCGTGCTGGCGACGGCGGTGGCCACGCTGGGTGGTGGTTTCGCGCTCTCGACGGCGCGAGACCACCAGTGGCAGGCCAGTAGTGTCGCGCTCGGCGCGGGTCTGGCGGTTTTCGCCTGGCTGGTCTGGAACATCGCGGTGCGTTCCAGCGTCGGCGTGTGGAGTGACGGCGTGGACGTCGTCAACGGATTCGTCCACCACTGGCTGCCCTGGTCGTCGATCGCGGTCGCGGACTCGGCCGTGGACGTGGTGCTGCGACTCAAGGACGGGGCGCACGTCAGGCCGCTGTCTCTGTTGGGTTCACCGGCCGGGACGATCATCTTGGGCAACCGTCACCAGCGCGGCGCCGTGCAGGCGCTGGAGGCCGAGCGACGGCAGCGCTCGGATGACGAGAACGCGCAGCGCACCCGGCGCTTCGAGCTGCACTGGGTGAGCCTGCTGGTGATCGTGGTCATCGTCTTCGGACTCGGCCTCCTGCCGACGAACTGACATCCGAGGCGTTTGGCTACGTTCGAGCACGCCGCCTGTTTGTGATCGATGTCAGGGTTCCTCGCGCCGGATTGACCGCGCTCGTCGCCGGTGTCGCCACGGTGCTGCGGCACGTCGGTGGCTGTGGGTATCGCTTCGACGGCGGCTGGTGACAATCTCAACCACCGCTAGAGTTTGTATTCGGCAGAGAGCGAGATTCGGACGATGGCTGAAAGCTCACCCTATTCTGTTCTCGCTCTCGCCGATGTCACGCTGTCCTTTTCGGCTCGCCGAAAATTGCGCCGAGCTCAGCGAAAGGGTCGGACCGGCGTGGTATTGCAGGGCATCATCAGAACGGGAACGCGCAGTCTGCTGGGGCGCCAGGCCGTGGTCGGCATCGACGAAGGTGCCAAGGAGTTGGGCATGGTCAGCGCCCATGCGAGATCGGCCAAGTGGGCGAACCTGTCGCCAGGACGGCATCGGCTTCGATTCATCGCCACCCGAACGGCATCGTCGAGCGTCTTCGAGCGTGATGTCGAACTGAAAGGTGGCCAGATACTGGTCGCGGTCTGTGAACCGATCCAGCCGTGGTCGCCGTTCGGTCGAAGCCCGCAAGAGGATCGTTGGTACATCGGCATCGTCTGACCGATCGCCTACCGGCGTACCTTCCGCGACACGTTCTTCAAGATCCTCCAGACGTGGCAGGTCCGCAAGGTCGGCAGGAGCGGGATCATCCCCGAATCCATCGCTCGGTCTACCGACCAGATCGAGCAGACCCATCAGTCCCTCGCCGCCCATGGCATGATCTGACCCTGATGTCACAGTTGTCCGATCAACGGGGGAATGACCAGTGCCGCCGGCCGACCCGACCGTCCTACACCCGATGCCCGGACAATCGCGGGTGGTGCTGCTGAAACCGCTGGTCACCTCGCCGCTGATCGACGTGGGGGAGTTCTCCTACTACGACGATCCCGACGAGCCGACGGCCTTTCAGACCCGCAACGTGCTGTACCACTACGGGCCGGAAAGGCTGGTCATCGGGAAGTTCTGCGCGCTGGGCGAGGGCGTGCGGTTCATCATGAACGGCGCCAACCACCGCATGGACGGCCCCTCGACGTTTCCGTTCCCGATCATGGGCGGTTCCTGGAGCGAGCATTTCGATCTCATCACCGGCCTGCCCGGCCGAGGCGACACCGTGGTGGGCAATGACGTCTGGTTCGGCTACCGGGCCATGGTGATGCCCGGTGTCCGGATCGGCCACGGCGCGATCATCGCGTCCGGTGCCGTCGTCGTCGACGATGTCCCCGACTACGGCATCGTCGGCGGGAACCCGGCCAAGCTCATCCGCCGCCGGTACAGCGACGCCGACGTCGACCGCCTGCTCGCCCTGGCCTGGTGGGACTGGCCGCTTGGGCACCTCACCGAACACGTGTGCGCCATCATGTCCGGCAGCATCGACGACCTCGAGAACCTCACGCCTCGGCTTTCCCGCGACTAACAATTCGGGCGTGGCCGGTCGGCGAAAATACCCCGGCAGGGGGAGGTGTCATTACTCGCGGATACACCCGAACGGTCTAGGGTTTGAATTGTGTCAGAGGAAAAGGCGCCGTCTCCGCCGCCGCCGGCGTTGTCTTGGCTGGATCAGGCCGTTGCGGACGCGAAAGCCGAGATCGAACGGATCCACACCGCCGCGCGTGCGGTTCTCGATGAAACATTTTCCGAGCCGGAGCCGGTCGTTCATGTTCCCGGGCAACCAGGATCTCGCGATTAGAATTCACGTCGTCGTCGCGACAAAGGCCAGTGGCCCAACCACCCCGGGCTGGGCCACCTCTGTGGAGTGAAAGTTCGTCCTGAATCAGCCAACCGGTCCGCTGGCCGGGGTCACGGTGACGGTGTGCTGTTGGCCGGCGGTGTCGGTGTAGCCGACGGTCAACTGCTGGCCGGGGTGGAAGGTGTCCATCAGGTTGGTCAGCGTGTTGGCCGAGCCGACAGCGGTGCCGTTCACCGAGGTGATCACATCACCAGACACGAGGCCGGCCTGCGCCGCCGCCCCGCTGGCGAGTTCCCCGACAATCGCCGCACCCGACTGCGAGCCCTGACCGGACTGCTGTGCCTGCCCCGCGTCACTCACCGAAACACCAAGGAACGCGCTCTGTCCGATATGGACCGTGCTGGAATCTTTGCCGCTGATGATCTGGTGCGCCAACGAGATCGCCTCGTTGATCGGAATCGCGTACCCCTGCGTGGCAGCACCAGTACCAGACCCCTGACTCTGCCCGTAGCTGCTCTGGAACCCCTGCCCGTTCTGCGAACTGGCCGAAGCCGCCGTGTCCATCCCGATCACCTGGCCCGCACTGTTCACCAGCGCACCGCCCGAGTCACCCGGCTGGATGTTCGCGTTCGTCTCGATCAAGCCGGAGAGCTGCTCCGATGAACTGCCCGAGTCGTCCTGAGCCGTGATCGCCTGGTTCAACGCGGTCACCGTGCCCGCGGCGACGCTCGGCGTCCCACCAACCCCGCCCGCGTTGCCGATACCGGCGACAGCCTGACCCGTGGTGACCTTCGACGAATCGCCAAGAGTGGCTGTCTGCAATCCGGACGCCCCCTGCAACTGGAGGACCGCGACGTCCTTGGTCCGGTCGTACCCGACCACCGTGGCGGTGTAGCTGCTGCCGTTGCCGAGGTCGGTCACCTTGATGCTGGTCGCGCCCTCGACCACGTGATTGTTGGTCAGGATCTCGCCGTTCGAGGTGAGCACGATGCCCGTCCCGGCCGCCTGTTTGCCCTGGTAACCGAGCACGGTGTTGATGTCCACCAGACCGGGATCGACCTTCTGCGCGACCGCCGCCGTGTCGATCGAGCCGCCGGTACCGCCGGTGACACTGGCCGCCGAGCCGAACGCCTGGTTGGCGTCGTTCCCGGACCACGCGAACCGAGCGATGCCGATCCCCGCCGCCACCGACAGCGCGGCCACGCCCGCCGCGATCCCGACCGTGCGACCCCGGTGCCGACGACGAAGCGGAACCGGCGCCGCCGCGTACTGCGGACCCCACGGCCCGCCCGGATAGCCGCCCCCGACGCCGGCAGTAGGCGAAAAGCCCACCGTCGGCTGGTTGTACGCGGCGTCACCGCCAGGGGCGCCCGGCCCAGGCTGATGCGGCTGCCCCGCACCAGGGCGACCGCCCGACCAGTTCGGATCGAACTCGCTCATCGCTGCTCCCCAATGGTCCACATTCGCATCGCTGTCCTAGGACCAACTAACCAACCGAACCTGAGATTTGCCTTGGCGGAGCACAGGGGATTGGCTGAGGAACTGTTTCAGGAACCGATCCGCACGAGATAGGTGAAGCTTTCCCATTCCGTCCCGGACAACGTGTCCGGGACCGCGGCGATCACCTCATGGCCGCAGTGGGTGAGCAAGGCCGTGACCGGCTCGATCGGCATGCCGTGCATCTCGATGCCGCCGGCGACCGCTGTCGCGTGGGTTTCGTGTTGAGCGCCGGGCGCCGCGGGCGTCTCGTGCACGCGGATCTCGCGCGAGACCGGTCGGGTGCCCGACTCCGACCACCAGGCGACGAACTCCTGCACCATGTCCAGCTCCAGCCGGTACTCGCCCGCCGCCGTTGGGGCGTTCACCGGGAGGGCCAGCTCGACGGACTCGCCGGGCGCCACGTCGTGGGGCAGGTCGGCCCGGCCGTCATCCCACGTCACCACGTCGGTGTAGCGATACCAGTGGTTCGCCAGTTTGACCATGCTGCCGGCCGGCCACACGCTCTCGCTCTGGTTGGTCACCCGCGCGGTGACCGTGCCACTGCCGCCGACCGGCAACTCCGGCAGATCGGAGAGCCATTCGATGGCGGCACGGCGAGCCGGTACGTCCAGCGCCGTGATGGGCACGGGCCGGCTGGGTACCTGGAAGACGAGCACTCCGCCCGGCCGGACGACGCGCTGTAGCTGCAGGAGCGCGGCGACCTGGACCCGGGGCGGGCAGTGCTGCAAGACGATCAGGGTGACCGCCGCGTCGAAGGAGTTGTCCGGGAACGGCAACTCGCCCCCGTCGTAGGCGACGAAGGTGAGGCAATCGCGATGGGCGTTGAGTTCCTGGGCACGGTCGACCATGGATGCGGCGATGTCGACGCCGACCACTTGGAGGCCGTGTTCGGCGAGCGCGTTGCTCATCCGCCCGACGCCGCACCCGAAATCGAGCACTCGGCCGTCGAGGGGCATCGCGTGGGACTGGGCGAGTTCGGTGAGGTAGCGGACGGATTCGCGGCCGGTGGCCATGAAGTCGTCCAGGTCCCAGCCGCCGTGTCGGTGTTCGGGCGTGCTCATCACGGCCCAGAGGGGATCGACCCGGCCGAGGCTTTCCCAGGTCGTCTTCAACTCTTCCGCGGCCTGCGAAGCACGCTCCGATAACGGACCTGTCGGCATTCGTTTCCCCTGATCCCCATGAGTTCGTCTGAGCGAACCGCGAGGTATCGCGCAACGCGGTCACGTCGTTACCCAGGTGCCGCCCTACTCGTATGTGAGTACTCGCGCTTGACTAATTTGGGTACTCGTGTGAGAGTACTCCTATGAGTAGTGTTCGGTTGTTCATCCTGGGCGCGCTGGCCAAGAGCGGGCCGATGCATGGGCACCAGATCCGGCGCAACGCGCAGGTCGACCGGACCGAACTGTGGTCCGACGTCCGCGTCGGCTCGCTCTACGGTGCGCTGGGCCGGATGGCGGCCGAGGGGGTCATCGAGGCGGTGCGCGTCGAGCAGGAGGGCAACCTCCCGGCCCGCACCGTGTACGCGATCACCGACGAGGGTCGCCTTGAGTTGTCCACGCTGCGCGCCGCGCTGTTGCGGGACACCCGGCTGCGGGCCGACCCGGTCGACCTTGCCCTCCAGACCAGCCAGGACATGCCGCGAGCCGAGTTGTTCGGCGCGATCGAGGATCGGCGCGCGGCGCTGGAAGCGGAGTTGCGGTCCTGGCGGCACCTGCTGGAGACCGCCGCGCCCTTCCTGACCGGGATCGAACCCCTCGGATTTCAGCATCGGCTGATGCGGCTGGAAACCGAGCTGGCCTGGCACGATCTCGTGCTGCGGGATCTGCCGAAGCTGCTCCCCGACAACGAGCAGAAGGACATCATCGAATGAGTACCACCACACCATTCACCGTCATCGTGATCGGCGCGGGTATCGGCGGTCTCGCGCTCGGCCAGGCATTGGTCGGGGCCGGTGTCGACGTTGAGATCTTCGAACGGGCGCCGGACGCGAGCCGCTGGCCCGCCGGTTATCGGCTCAACATCAACCAGGTCGGCAGCCGATCGCTGCATCTGTGCCTGCCAGGACCGTTGTGGGACGCCTTCGTCGCGACGTCCGTCGATCCGGGTGCGGGGATCGCGTTCCGCACCGAAGGACTGAAGGACCTGGTGGTCGTCGAACGGTCGGTCATGACAGGGGGCTCGACCGATCCGGCCGACCAGCACTACGCGGTGAGCCGTACGGTGCTGCGCAACCTGTTGCTCGCCGGAATGGAGCCCCTTGTCCGGTACGGCAAGACGTTCCAGCGTTACGAACGGCGCGCCGACGGCCGGGTGACCGCGTACTTCGCCGACGGCTCGACCGTGACCGGCGATGTCCTTGTCGGTGCAGATGGCGCGAATTCGCTGCTGCGTAAGCAGTATCTGCCGGACGCGGCGCGGACCGACACGGACGCGGTGTCGATCGCCGGTCGGTTGCCCCTGAACCGGGAGACGCTGGCCTGGTTGCCGGACACGATTTCGGCCGGCATGAATTCCATCATTCCGGCCGCCGGCAGTTTCCTTTTCACCTCGGCATTCGACGGTAGGCGCACGATGTCCGGTGCGCTCGAACACGGCTACGATCCGACCGCCGTCGGACTGCGTCCGGAACAGTTGCTTGACGAGGTGTCGGACTACGTGTTGTGGGCCTTCATCACGCACCGATCCAGGACGCCCGCGAACATGTCCGCATTGGACGGTGCGGAGCTGAAACGGCTCGTCGACGGGAAGACCAGGGACTGGCACCCGACGCTGCGCCGGATCATGGCGGAGACCGACGCGGCGGAGGTCGGCACCATGCGGTTCAAGCGATCCACCACCGACTACGCCTGGACGGCCACGCCCGTGACCCTGATCGGCGACGCGGTGCACAACATGCCGCCCGTCATGGGACTCGGCGCGAACACGGCGCTACGCGATGCGGCCGAACTCTCCGCGACGCTGGCCGCCGCGCACCGAGGCGAAACCGACCTGGTCTCGGCGATCGCCGAGTACGAGACGCGCATGCGCGGCTACGGTTTCGGCGCGGTACAGGCGGCGGCGAAGTACACCGACATGGCGATCTCCGGCAACCCGCTCGCGCGGGCGATGATGAAGAACTGGCTCCGGCTGTGTCAGGCCGTGCCTTCGGTGAAGCGCAAGAGTTTCGGCAGCGTGTGGCGCGACATCGGCGATCGGCATCGCGACCTCGCGGGCGTGGCCTAACTCGCGGGCGTGGCCTAGCCGGCCGGGCCGGCCAGTTGTTCGCGCCAGCGGGTGAAGGCGTCGATGAGGTTCGCGGGTGCGCCTGCGTCGCGCAGGCGCTGGGTGTGGTCCTCGATGTAGTGCTCGTAGAGAGGGATCAAGCCCTCGGCGAGCAGGGGGGCGACCTCGGCCGGGTCGAGGGGACGGCCGTGTCGGACCTGGGCGGCCAGCCGGACCAGCGCCGGTGCGATCGCGTCGGGTTCGGCCAGGTACCAGGCGATGGCTTCGTCGTTGGGCGCGGCGGAGCCGGTCGTTTTCGCGTCGGTGTAGAGGAAGCGGACCGGAAACAGCACCGCCTTGGTGAACCAGACCGTGTCCTCCAGTAGCCTGCGCGGCTGGTGGCATTCGGCGATCATGGCGTCGGAGGCGAGGATTCTGGCGGCGAAGTCGGCGCTGTCCAGGAGAAGTTCGTCGGGAGTGGGGACGGCCACCTCCCCGGCGACCTCGGCGCCGAGCAGGAGTTCGCCGTGATCGTGCAGGTCCAGGCGGTCGATGGCGGGGAAGCGGCCGTCCTCCTCGCCGCGGCTCAGCGCGGTCGACGAGCCCCAGAACACGGAGAGTTTTCGGTGCAGTCGGCCGCGCGGGTGCAGGGACTCGCGCGTGGTGTCCACGATCTCGGCATCGCCATCGCGGGTTTCGCGCAGGACAAGGGCCAGATCGATGTCGCTGACCGCCTCCGCGTACCCGCCGTGCGCGACGCTGCCGAGGGCGTACGCGGCCAGCAGGCGATCGGCGAAGGCCGCCCGATACGCCTGCGCGGCCTGGAGCGCCACGGCTCGGGCCGCGGCGCTCGGGTCGGGGCTGCTCACGCGGCCACGACCTCCTCGGTGTCGCGTAGGGCGCACTCGGCGATCCGGTCGGACACCACGGTGATGACCTGCCACGCGCGGTCGAGCACGGTGATGATCGTGTCCGCGTTCCAGTCGCTGCGCTGCCGCAGCACCTGGTAGCCCATGTCCAGGTGCTCGACGTCGGCCTCGTCGTGCAGCGCGAAGTACGGGTCGTCGGGGAAGGCCCGGACGCCGGCCTTGCTCAGTTCGAGACTGCCGGCTTCCAGAGCCAGGTGGGCGAGGACGGCCCGCTGCACGCCGGGGAGGGTGGCGAACTGGTCGACGAACCAGGCCGCGCCCGCCTCGATCACCGGATCCCAGATCACCCGCTGGTCGCTGCCACGAGTGTCGGCCAGGACGGTGTCGTGGCCGAACTCCTCCTGCTGGTGTTCCAGCGCGAGCGCGCGCAGGTCCGGATCGGTCTCGTAGACGACCCGGGCGCTGATCATCCGCTGGAACGCGTTCGACCAGGGCTGGAGGTAGGCGAGGACCGCCTTCTTCGTCTCGTCCGGCGTCTGCTCGTCGACCAGCAACCGGATCAGTTCGGACGACGCGTACTCCGACTGCCTGTGCTCGTTGTAACGAGCGACACGATCCAGGTCGGACTGGTTCACGGCGGACTCCTTCCGGCGACTGTGCGCGGGGTCGACTGGCGGGATCGGAAGCGGCGCGGGTTCGTCGTAGACGGAGAAGCGGAAGTAGGTGGTGATGTCGCCGCGCCCGCGTGCGGTGCGGTGACTGACCAGTTCGAGCATGCCCAGGCTGTCCTCGAGTCGCCCGGGTGCCAGCGCCGTGGCGAGTGCTTCGAATGGCCCGGGGTCCACATGTTCGTTGCGCAGCAACGCCATGGTGCGGTCGACCGCTTCCCGGTCCGACGAGGCCAGGCTGGACATGCGCAGGTAGGTGGTGGCCTCGGCGGCATGGTTGCGGCCCGCGTGGAAGGCGAGGCAGGTCAACGCCTCCTCGCCGGCGTCGGCGGCCGCGCCTGCGAGGGTCTCGTACGCGGCAAGGCCCTTGGCCGGATCATGGGTGAGCGCGACGGACGCCATTCGATTCAATTCGTGGACGTCCGCGTCGTGGTTGCGGTAGTAGATCTTGGCCCGCGCACCGGCGGTGCTGGCCAGGTCGAGCGCGAAGAACTCGATCTCCCGACCACCGCCGCGACCCGCGTCCCGCGCCACGCGCCTGCGCGCGTCCTCCCAGGCCGCGGCCATGCCGAGCCGCTCCATCGCCTGGCCGACCGCGATCTCACGCTCCGCGTGCGGCCACGCGTACAGTCCGAAATATGTCTTGTGGACAACGCGGTCCGGCGCTCGCCAGGCCATCGAGTGCCACAGCGGGGCGCTGGATGGCCGTCCGGCCCGGGGCGTGAAGATCTCGCTGACCCGCCGGAACCGGCGCGACGCGAGCCGCGCGGACGAGCCGGCACCGGTCCAGCGGTTGGCCGAATGCCGGTCGGGTCCGCCCCGGGCGGCGGGGACGGCGTCGAACAGCACCCGTAACTCTGGTCGCTCTCCTGACCAGTTCACCGACATCTCCGCCGGGAAGCCGTCTTCGGCCACGTAGGACGGGTGCCGTGGTGTCGCTGCGATCCGCTCACCCGCCCACGCGGGAAGCAGCCCGCGCAGCATGTGGCTGGTCCGGGCGGCGAACTCGACGGGCATGGCCAGCGCTTCGCACGCGGTGCCCCACAGTCCACAAAGGAACTCGCCTAATCGCTGGCCCCGCACGGGATAGATCCCGTATCGTGAGACACTCATCTCGACAGCCGTGCTGTGCACGCGTAATCAGACAACGACCTCTCGCGACTGATCATGGCTGCAAATGTTATCCGGGCGATCGTCCGGCGATAAGCGGCTGTACCCGGATGGTCCAACCAATTGCGCCATATGAGTTGCCGAGTCATCCGATCATGACGCAGCGTCCACCTTGGCCGGCAGGCGGCTCATGGCGTGCTCCAGGAACTTGATGAGCAGCAGTTTGCTGGATTCCTTGTCTCGTGCGTCACACCGGACGATCGGCACCGACCTGTCGATCGCCAGCGCCGTGCGGATCTCCTCGACCTCGTGCAGCCGTTGGCCATCGAAGCAGTTCAGGCCGATGACGAACGGGATGCGGCGGCGCTCGAAGAAGTCAACGGAGGCGAAGCTGATGTCCAGCCTCCGGGTGTCGATCAGCACGATCGCGCCGACCGCGCCTCGGGCGAGTTCGTCCCACATGAACCAGAACCGGTCCTGGCCCGGGGTACCGAACAGGTACAGCACGATCCGCGGGCTGATGGTGATACGTCCGAAGTCCAACGCGACCGTGGTCGTGGTCTTGCCCTCGATGCCGGCGAGGTTGTCCACACTCTCACCGGCCTCGGTCAGCAGCTCCTCGGTGGTCAGTGGCGGGATCTCGCTCACCGAACCGACCATCGTGGTTTTGCCGACCCCGAAGCCGCCTGCGACGAGGATCTTTACCGACTGCGGGATCACAGTGCATGCCTTCCAGAGCTAGAGAGCGCGAATACCGTCGAGGACCGCTTGCAGGATGTCGCGGTCGGGCGTTTCGAAGGCCTGGGCAGGCGAGCCGATCACCACGTCACCGCGGTCGATCAGGTCGCTGAGCAGGACCTTGATCACCATCAGCGGCAGGTTGACGTACGCCGCCAGCTCCGCGACCGACTGCGGGTGCTGACACAGGTCCAGGATCGCGATGTGCTCCGGTTCGAGCCCGATCCGGTCCGCGAGCGGGTACGCCGCCATGACCTGGGTCGCGACGTCCAGCAGCGCGGGCGTGGCGCGGGTGCGTCCGCCGGTGACCGCGAACGGGCGGACCACCGGACCGGCTGCCTCGTCCCACCATTGGTCGTCCAGATTGTCCGCCATCACTGCACCATGTGGCCGCTGCCGAAGTCGGCCGCGTGGGCCGTGCGTGGCGCGGAGCTGAGGTAGACGCCGACTCTCTTGACCAGCAGGTTCATCTCGTAGGCGATCATGCCCATGTCCGCGAGCTCCTCGGCGAGCACCGCGAGACAGGCGCCCCGGCCTGCCGCGGTGACGAAGAGGTAGGCGTGTTCCATCTCGACGATCGTCTGGCGCACGTTGCCGCCGCCGAAATGCTTTCCGGTGCCACGCGCGAGACTCTGGAATGCCGACGCCATCGCGGAAAGCTGGTCGGAGTCGTCTTTGGACAGTGCGGCCGATTTGCCGATGAGCAGACCGTCGGCCGACAGTACGACCGCGTGCTGGGCGCCGACGACACGTTCGACGAGGTCGTCGAGCAACCAGTTCAGATCCGCTCCGGAATGGGCGTTCTCGTTCATGAAGCCGACTTTCTTGTCCGTTCCCCGGTTCATTGCTCGATGTCCCAACCGGAGCTCCGGGCCTCCATGGATCCCCGCTGGAAGGCCGCTATCCGGCTGCGCATCTCCTCGGCGGAGAGTTCGTCACCCTCGGATCCCGCTACCTCCGGTCCCGATGTCTCCAGGACCGCGTCGTTGCGCAACTGCGGGACGAGATGGTCCTGCGGCCTGCGCTGGGGTAACTGCGGTAATGGCGTGGCCTCGCGCGGGTCCGGCGCCGCGTGCGCGGGCCCGCGTTCGTCGTCGGCGTCCTCGTCCTCACCCGGCCAGCGCACGTCGATGTCCCCGATTCCCCCGATGTCCCCGCTCTGTTCACCGAACGTCCTCGGCCTGCCCTGCACCGGATCGATCTCCAGGGGGCCGTCCGGTCCGAACTCGATGGCCGTCGACATCCGGGCTCCGTTGTGCCGCCCCGTCTCCGCCCCGACCAGTTCCGGCCGGCTCGGCTGGGGCAGGGCCAGCGTCATGTCCTCCTCCTGCATGCCGGCCAGGACCTTGGCGTGCACGAGCACGATCGCCCTTGTCCCGCCGTACGGGGAGGTGCGGAACTCGACCGCGATGCTGTTGCGCGCGGCCAGCCGCGCGATCACGAACAGGCCGAGCCGGGTCTCGCCGCGCGCGGCCATGGCCTCGAAGTCGGGCGGGGCGGCCATGATCGCGTTGGCCCGCTCCTGGGTCTCGGCGTCCATGCCGAGGCCCTGGTCCTCGACCTCGATCACCACGCCCTTGGCGACCACCGTGGCGTTCACGTGCACCAGCGAGCGGGGCGGGGAGAACGCGGTCGCGTTGTCCACGAGTTCGGCGACCAGGTGGATGATGTCGGCCACCGCGGTGCCGGCGATCGACACCTCCGGGACGTGCTCGACCTTGACCCGCCGGTACTGCTCGGTTTCCGCGACCCCGGCGCGCAGCACGTCGATCAGCGCCACCGGCCGCCGCCAACGCCTGCCGGGCAGCTCGCCGCCGAGGATGATCAGGTTCTCCGCGTTGCGCCGGGCCCGGGTCGCCAGGTGATCCAACTGGAACAGCCGTTCCAGCCGCTGCGGCTGGTCCTCCTCGCGCTCCATCGTTTCCAGCAGCTTGAGCAGGCGGTGGACCAGTCCCTGGTCGCGGCGGGCGATGCCGAGGAACACGTTGTGCACGCCGTCGCGCGCCTGGGCCTCCTGGACCGTGGCGGATACCGCGGCGTGCTGCGCGGCGTTGAACGCGTCCGCGACCTCGCCGATCTCGTCCGCGCCGAAGTGCAGGTCGGGCAGGTCGGTGCCGACGTCCACCGGCTCGCCGTCGCGCAGTCGCGCCACGATGGTCGGCAGCCTGCGGTGGGCCAGTTCCAGCGCCTCGTCCCGCAGCCGCGCCAGCCGGGTGACCAGCGCGCGGTCGACCAGGGTGCGGGACACCCTGCGGGCCACCACGATCGCGGTGATGGCCGCGATCAGCGCGACCAGGCTGCCGATGGCGACGCCGATGAACGTCGAGTTCGCGCTGGACAGGGCCTGCGCCGACACCTCGTCGGCCTGCTGCTTGCTCAGCTTGATCAGCTGCGCGGTGACCTGATTCGACAGGTCCTGCCACTGATCCGCGTCGGTCGGCAACCCGGAATCGGCCGAGGACCACGGACCGCGCTCGATGAAACCGTTCTCGGCGTTGACCAGGCCCTTCCACGCGTCGGTTGTGGTCAGCTGCTGGTATTCGCCTGCGACGTCCGGCTCCAGGAACGGCACGGTCTTGGTCAGCTCGCCGTGGTAGGCGCCGACCAGGTTGACGAAGGCGAGATGGTTCTCGGGCGAGAGGCTGCCGGTCGCCAGCGCGGTGGAGATCAGCGAAGCGGCGCGGGACATCTCGTCGGTCGCGCGGAACAGCGAGGTCGCCTCGATGCCGCCCTGCGCCGCGTTCACGTCGGGCACGACCCGCGCCTGCGTGTCGAACAGGTTGGTCGCGGCGTCGAGGAGGCCGTTGTAGAAGTCGTAGACCTGCTGCACGCCAATGGTTCTCGCGTCGACCTGGGCGCGGATCCCGGTCAACTGGTTCACGTAGCCGTTGAGCGTGTTGAACCGGGTGAGGATGGCCTGCGGCGCGTTGGCCAGCGCCGACGTTGCCGCGGTCTTCATCGCGGCCAGACCGTCGTCGGTCTGTTTTTCCTGTTCGTGCAACTGTTGCGTGCCGACCGAGGGCTGGCCGAGGTAGGCCATGCTGAGCTGGCGTTCCTGCTGGGCCGAGGCGAGCCCGTTGACCGCGGGAATCGACACCTGGCGCACGGAGGAGGCGACCGCTCTCGCGTAGAAGCCGTCATATAACAGGTAAGCGGAAACAGCCAGCCACATCACCAGCAGCGCCACGCTCGGAATGAGCACGGCACCGGTCAGCCGCCCGGCAATGGACCGCTGCGCTTTCGGTTTCCCGCTGCGAACGCTGCGAATCTTCACGACTCTCCACGAATCTTCGACGGACCTGGGCGAGTGACCCCTCTCGCCACCGGCGCATGTTTCGGCGGTGCCTCAACGAGTCTTTCGGCTCCGTTGGCCGAGCCACCTTATCGAGGGTGATCTAGGAACACCAGAAATGCTGGTTGCGGCGTTGCCGCCCGACTTTGATGATCGTTTCGTTACGATTGTCCGCGCGGCCGAGCCTGAGTATCCACTTCGGATAGTTCGACCCGTCGTACTCGGCGATCGAGGGGCCAGGTCACGGTCGTGCCGCCGAAGAACCTGATCACGGCCGCGCCGTCCGCCGCAGGCGCGACCGAGGCGACCTGCGCGACCGGGCCAATCGAACCGTAGGCCCGGATCCAGTCGTTGGTCCGCAGGTCGGTCACGGGCACGACGTCCAGGTCGCGTGCGACGGAGGCCGGCCTGAACCGGCTCAGCAGCCACCAGGCCCCGTAACCCGCGCCGGGAAACAGCAGTACGGCAAGCGCGGAGACGGCGGGACCGACCGACCAGATCGCGATCGCGACCAGCACGCCCACGAGCAGGCCGATGATCGCGGTCACGACTCCGGTGCCGATCGGGTGCGCGCCGAACTGCAACCAGCCGGTGGTGCGGACGAAGCCGTCGGCCAGCAGTCCGCGCGGCACGCCGCCGCCATCCAGTTGTGGCTGATCAACGAGGTCGTCGGCGGTGAGCAGACCGGGTTCGCGTTCGGCAGGCGTCGCGAACAGGTCCATGCCCGCGTCGCGCTCCTCGGGGTCGGTCACTCCTGCCGCCACACGTCCGCGGGACCCCTCGGGCCGAGATTCGCCGGTTCGCACGTCAGGAATTCGCCCTGGTCGGTGATGCCCCGCGCGCCTTCCGGCGAGCAGGGTTCGCCGATGCGCGCACCGCGCTGGACGCCACCACCGGGTGGGGAGGTCGGCGTGATCGGCAGTATCGGGGTGATCACCGGCCAGCTCGTGGGCGGGAGCCAGGTCGGGATGGGGAGGGTCGGCGGGCCGGGCCAGAGCGACGGTGGCTGGTTCGTGCTCACGCCGGCCCGCCGCGACGTCGATGTGACCGGCACGGCCGTGACGGTCGGCGCTGCCGTCGTGGTCAGCAAGATGACCGGACCTGACAGGTCGCTGGACGGGGTCGTGGACACTGGGTCGCCGCCGACGGCGGACGGTCGTGGCACGGCGGGATCGGCGGCGCTGGATGCGGGCGCGGTCTCCACGCTCGCCAGTGCCACGCCCAGGACGACGAGGCCCAGTACGGTCGCCGAACCCGCCGTCGCCAGTCGTTGGCGTTGCGAACTGCGCCACCACCAGCGACGAACCGCGCCGGGATGGGATGGCCGATCACCATGCATGTCTGCTGCCCCGAACGTCAATCGGCTAGACCAAACGGAGTGTGGCAGTGCGACATGGGGGTCCGTTACCCGCTGTTCAGGGCAACGCGTACCGCCGAATGGGCCCGCGTCCGGCGGCTGGTGACGGTGAGCGTTGGGCTGACGAGTTTTTGCTAGGGCTGTGTCCAGGGGATCTGGCTCACGTTGCCGGTGTCGTTGCAGCCTGCGTAGGGGCCCGCGGTTTCCCCGCCGATGGCGTAGTAGTGCTGCGACGTCCACGCGGCGCAGCCGCTGGAGTCGAGTTCGGCGCCGGCCCGCCAGGAGTCGGGCTTCGCGTCCCCGTGGGGTCGCGCGTAATACCAGGCGTACTGCCCGGTGCTGGCCGAGGTGCCGGCGTTCGAGGACGACGAGAAGTCCGGAACTCCCTTGTTGAGGCCCACCGAGCCGAAACCGAAGTGGACGTAGGAGGAGGGGTGATTGTCGGCGAAGTCGACGTTCCAGGTCCATTTCGCGACGGTGTCGCCCAGACCGTCGGCGCTGCAGGGCTCGTAGAACTGGGTGATCGTTCCGACGTTCTCGCCCGTGGAGTAGGTGTAGGTCTGGGCGTCACCGACCTGGACGGGGTCGCACGAGCCACTGGGCCGCGCTTGGGCGCTGGCGGTCGGTGCCAGCAGGGCTGAGGTCGCGGTGGTCGCGACGACGAGGGCCGTGATGCCTCCGGTCCAACCGGACATGGCGTTCTCCGTTCAGGTGTGGGCCGCCCGGCCACCGGTCTTCGGTGAGCCGGGCCGCGGAGACGCTAGGGACGCGGGTCCTTGGGCCGTCCTAGGTTCGTCCTAGTCCGAGGTCGGCATCACGTTTGGCGCGTCGGTGGTCGGCGGCAGGTCGGCGACCGGCCGGCGTCGACATGCTGAACATCACGGTCACGGTGCGACCGGTGCGGCCGGCGTCACGGGTATTGTGCGCCCTGTTACTTTCGGCAATGGCCAAAGATTCACCAAAGCACCGCCACATGGCGGATTGCTCAACGGAAACCCAATCCCTACCCGAGATGCGACAATCTGTTGTCGCTGGTCAGTGGCTCGCCGGTCAACTGCGGGTCGTCTTGTTGCCATCTTGTCGTCTTTTAGTTTTAGCATTTGACAGGCGCGTGTTCTGATTGTAACATCGTTTATGTGGGGAAGTCGCTTGAGTTCTCAATACTCAAGGCGGCACTGGGGAAGAATCTGGGGGGATTGAGCATGTACGCCGAGGCTGTGGCCTAGTCGATCACCGCGCGTCTACCGTCATCGATGACGGCGCGCGACTGAAATCCGAAAGCGTTGTAAGCACACGACATTCGTGGCGGTAAACGGCCGCCACGACGATTTGTGCTGTGCACGCATCGGCCAGGCTGCGACGCCCTGTCACGCGCGCGCCGGTCGAGATCCGACACACATTGACAATGCGAAGGTCGGTAATACAGACATGTCAAAAACCATGACTGGTGACGCGATCGACAACTGGCTTCGGCCGATGCGCCCGGTCCTCGATTCCGCCAACGAAGTCGACTGGGACCGGTTGACCGCCATGGCGACCGAATTGGACAGGGTGCTCGCCGCGCACCCGATCGACCTGCCGGACGGGGCCGAGCGCTCGCGCAGGCTCAAGGATGTTCGACTGGAGATGGTCGAACGCGGCTTCCTGGACACGATGACCGGCTCGCCGTTGTACGGGGTGCTGGCACAGTTCGTCTGCGGCTACCGGGATGTCGACCTGCGCGACGCGGTGACCCTCGGCCACGGCAGGCTGATCAACCAGCACGGACACCCGGCGCTTCGCGAGCGGTGGGCATCGCGCATGGCGGCCGGTGAACTCGTCGGCCTTGCCACCACCGAACCGCACGGCGGTTCCCGTACCGTCGCCGCGCGTACCCGCGCCACGATCGGTCCGGACGGGATCTGGTTGGTGAGCGGCCGCAAGAAGTGGATCAGCCGGCTCACCGAGGCCGCGGTGTTCGTCGTGTTCTTCCAGGACCCGGACGGCAACCTGGCCGCTGCGGCGATCGACGCCGCCGAGCCGGGTCTGTACCGCGAGCCGATCTCGCCCGCCGGCCTGGCCGGGTGGACCTGGGGAGTGCTCGACCTCGACGCCGTGCCGGTCGATCCCGCGCGAGATGTCCTGATCGGTCACGGAATGTCCTTGCTGCGCAAGCATTTCACCGCCTACCGGCCCCTCGTCACGGCCACCGCGCTCGGCGCGGCGGCGGCCGTGTTCGACGCCGCCAACGCCCATCTCACGCGCCGGCAGACCAGCGGGGATCTGGCCCGGCTGCGCGACACCGCGCTGGTCACGTTCGGCCGAACCCACGCTCAGCTGACGACCGCGGTGCTGGGCACCGCCGTGGCCGCACAACTGGCCGACACCGGGTTCGACCGGGCCGAACAGTGGGGCTGGGAGCTGAAGGCGCACGGCGTCGACACCGCCCACCAGGCCGCAACCGAACTCGCCCAACTGATGGGGGCCTTCGGGTACCAGGCCGACTCGCCGATCGCCAAGGCCCGCCGCGACCTTGGCGCGCTGCTGATCGCGGACGGAATCCACGACACCCTCTACCGCAGCGCCGGCAAGCACCACACCACTCGGCAGCCCACCGTGACCGAAGCCCGGCAGCAGCCCGTGGCCATGTCGGCCTGACCACCCGCGACCGCGCGACGATGTTCTTACCAGCCAAGGAGATCAAGCTCACCATGCACCAGTACCTCAACATCAAGAAGTCCGTGAGTATCTGCACCGACTTCTGGGAGGTCACCAAGAACGCGGGCCTGTTCGGCGTCCCGGTCGCCGGACTCGGCGATGGCCGGCACCGCGTGCTCGCCGACGGCCACGAGTTCGTCAACATGGCGTCCTACTCCTACCTCGGACTCGACACGCACCCGCGACTGGTCCGGGCCGCGGCCGACGCCGTGCTCTCCGAAGGAGCGCTCAACACCTCGGCCTCGCGTATGCGGCTGAGGTTCGGCGTGCTCGAGGACGCCGAAGCCGCGTTGTCGGAGCTGTTCAACGTCGAGGCGGTCACCCTCAACTCCTGTGCCACCGCGGCCTGGACGAGCCTGCCGCTGGTCGCCTCGGGCGTGTTCACCGACGGCGTCCCGCCGCTGATGGTGTTCGACAAGCACGCGCACTTCTGCATGAACGCGATGAAGCCGAATGTGGCGGACGAGGCGGAGATCGTCACGATCCGGCACAACGACGTCGAGGCGCTGGAGGACCTGTGCAAGCAGCACCGGCAGGTCGCGTACGTGAGCGACGGGGTGTACAGCACCGGCGGCCGGGCCCCGATCGCGGAACTCCTGCGCCTTCAGGACAAGTACGGCCTGTTCCTGCTGCTCGACGAGGCGCACAGCATCTCGACCGTCGGGAAGAACGGGCGCGGCGTCGTACTGGAGGCGATGGGTGAGATCAACGACCGCACCGTGATCATCACCTCGTTGAACAAGGGCTTCGGTGCCTCCGGTGGCGCGATCTTCCTCGGCCGCCGGGGGTCGAAGGATCGGGTCGACATCGCACAGCGCAGCGCGGCTCCGCTGATGTGGTCGCAGCGGATCAACACCGCGGGCCTCGGCGCCGTGCTCGCGTCGGCGCACCTGCACGGCTCCGCCGAGCTGATCGAACTGCAGAACCGGTTGCAGGCCAACATCGATCTCTTCGACAGCCTGGTGGACACCGCGGAGCGCGGTGACGGCCTGCCGATCCGGTTCGTCGAGGTCGGCTCCGAGGACGGGACCGTCAGGCTCGCGCAGGACCTGCTGCGCGCCGGCTTCTTCGTGCCGCCGGTCTTCTTCCCGATCATCGGCCGCGGCCGGGCGGGCCTGCGCGTGATGTTGCGTGCCAACATGTCGGCCGCGGAGATCGAGGAATTCTGCACGCTGGTCAACAAGTTGTCCCAGCGGGAGCCGGTCGCGGCGGGTGCGGGGGAGTGAAGCCGACCCTGATGCTCGTCGGTGGTGGCCGTCCGCTCGCCTTCAGCGTGGACCTGACCGAGGCGGTGCTCGCGCAGGCCGCCGCGCGTGGCGTCCGCACGCTGGTCACGACCACCGCGCGAGCACTCGCGGACACGCCGTCGATCGTGGCCTCGGCCGACGAGGTCGCGGCCGTCGGGTTCACCGAGCCGGGGGAGACCGCGCGGTGGGCGCGGGAGCACGTCGCGGCGGGTGAGCCCATCACGGCGGTGCTCGCGCAGTTGGAGATGGCCCAGGTAGCGGCGGCGGAGACGGCGGAAGCCATTGGTGTGCCGGGCAACCCGCCGGAGGTGGTCCGGCGGATCCGCACCAAGGATGCCTGCCGGGCGGCCCTGGCCGCGGCGGGATTCGCCCAGCCCGCCGTCCGGCTGTGCGCGAGCGCGGCCGACGCGGCGGCCTTTCTGCACGAGACCACCGGACCGTGGATCGTCAAACCGCGTGACGCCATGGGCAGCACCGGCGTGAGTCAGGTTTCCTCGGCCGCCGAACTGCCTGCGGCGCTGGCGCTGTTGCCCGACGCGGGCAGGTTCCTGGTCGAGGAGTTCGTGTTCGGGCCGGAGTTCAGCGTCGAGGGGATCTTCCAGGGCGGCAGGCCCACCGTGCTGGCCGTCACCGCGAAGGAGACGGTCCCACCGCCGCTGTTCGTCGAGACCGCACACACCCTGCCCGCGCCGCTGCCCGAGTCGCAGCGGCGGGAGATCGAGGAAACGGTGTCCGCCGCGCTGCTCACCCTGGGGCTGCGCAGCGGGGCCTTCCACGTCGAGATCTGGCTGACGCCGACCGGCGTCGTGCTCGGCGAGGTGCACAGCCGTTTCGGCGGCGACTGGATCCACAAGATGCTCGAGTACGCCATCCCCGGTATCGAGCTGTTCGGGCTGATCATCGACGACCTGCTCGGCCTGCCGGGCACACCCGGACCGCTTGAGCCCAGCCGCGGCGCTGCGGTGCGCTACCTGACCCCGCCGCCGGGCCGGGTCGTCTCGGTCGAGGGCTGGGACGAGGTCCGCGCCGACCCGGCCGTGCTGCACGCGGAACTCTCGATCGGCCCCGGCGCCGAGATCCCCCCGCTACGCTGCTCCGGAGACAGGGTGGGGCTGATCGTCGTCGGAGCGGAAACCTCGACGCGGGCACGCGAACTCGCCGAGGAGCTGGTCTCGTCGGTGCGGTTCGTCACCGCGGCCGATGACGTCATGGTGAAGGGTTTGGCGGGGGAATGATCCTTGGCACCAGCGTTCGCCGATGGACCGCGGGCCTACTTCCGCAGGGCGGTCGCCCCGCGCGGCTGCTCGCGTTGGCCACGTTGGCGAGCCAGACCGGCTACGGCGTCTACCTGACCGCCGGGGTGCTGTACTTCACCAGGGCGGTGCACCTGCCCGCCGGCCAGGTGGGTGTCGGCCTGACCGTGGCGGGGGCCGTGGCACTGGCGGTCGGGATACCGTTCGGCCACCTGGCCGACCGGCGCGGCGCGCGTTCGGTCTACGCGCAGGTGCTGGGGCTGGGCATGGTGTCGATGGTCGGCCTGTGCTTCGCCCACGACTTCTGGACGTTCCTGGTGTTCGCGAGCCTCGGCGCCGTCGCGCAGTCGGCGGCGCAGGCCGCGCGCAGCCCGCTCATCCAGAAGTACGGCGGCGAACGGCCCGCCGAGTACCGCGGCTACCTGCGCTCGATTTCCAACGTCGGCATCTCGGTGGGTGCGCTGCTCGCGGGCTGGGGGGTCGCGGTCGACACGCGCTTCGCCTACGTGCTGCTGATCGCGGGCAGCGCCGTGACCTACGCGGTGTCGGCGATGGTCGTGCTGTTCCTGCCCCACCTGGCGCCGACGCCCTCGCGCGCCGGACCGCGATGGGGGGCGCTGCGGGACCGTCCCTACATCGTCCTGACGTTGCTGGATGGCGTGATGGCGATCCAGTACCGCGTGCTGACCGCGGCCGTGCCGCTGTGGCTGGTGGACCGGATCATGGCGCCGGGGTGGTCGGTGTCGGTGGTGATGCTGGTCAACACCGCCATCGTCGTGCTGTTCCAGGTTCGGGTCAGCCGCGGCATCACCGTCCCGGCCGCGGGCGGGCGTGCGTTTCGCCGCGCGGGCTTCGCGTTCCTGGTCGCCGCCGTGATGATCTCGCTCATGGTGGACGTTCCGGTGTGGCTCGTCCTGGTGTTGCTGCCGATGGCGGTGATCGTCCACACGGTCGGCGAGCTCTGGCAGGCCGCGGCCGGCTTCGAACTGTCCTTCGCGCTGGCTCCGCGCGATGCTGTCGGCCAGTATCAGGGCCTGTTCGGCATGGGCCTCGGTCTGGGGATCACCCTCGGCCCCGCCCTGCTGATCGCCTTGTGCATCGAGTGGGGAGTCCCGGGCTGGTGGGTCGTCGGCGCCATGTTCGCCCTGACGGGTCTGGCCGTCCCCCCGATTGTCAGATGGGCCGAACGCGACCGTCCGCACCTGCACACCGAGGTCAGCGAAACAGCCGGAACGCCGACCTGATCTCCTCGACGAACGCGGCCGGTTGTTCGAGGGCGGGAAAGTGCCCGCCCTTGTCGAGTTCGTGCCAGTGCCGCAGATCCGGAAACTGCGGCTGCGCCAGCCGACGCGATGGCTGGTAGTAGTCCGCGGGGAAAACCGAACACCCGACCGGTACCGGGACCGGCGGCTCATCGCCGGTGGCACTGGCAAAGCTTTCCCAGTAGAGGCGCGCCGCCGAGGCGCCGGTCGCGGGCAGCCAGTACAGCAGCAGGTTGTCGATGAGTTCGTCATTGGTGAACGCCGTGCCCGGGTCGCCGTCGCAGTCGCTCCACGCCTCGAACTTGTCGGTGAGCCACGCGGCGAGCGCGGCAGGCGAGTCGGTCAGGCCGTAGCCGATGCTCTGCGGTCGGGTCGCGTGGACGGCCGCGTAGGCCGACCCCGTCGCACGGTGCCGGGCCAGTCGCGTCAGCGCCGAACGCTCCCGGTCGGTGAGGTCGTCGGTGTTCTCCGGTACCGGGAACGGCACCATGTTCAGGTGGATGCCGATCAGGTCGTCCGGCTGCCGCCTGGCCAGTGTCATGGTGATCCGGGCGCCCCAGTCGCCGCCCTGGGCGCCGTAACGCGGGTAGCCGAGTCGGCCCATCAGCTCGTGCCACGCGTCCGCGATCCGTTCGGTGCCCCAACCGGTCCGCGTGGGTTTCTCGCTGAACCCATAGCCCGGCAGGGACGGACACACCACGTGGAAGGCGTCGGCCGCGTTGCCGCCGAACGCGACCGGATCGGTGAGCGGACCGATCACCTTGTGGAATTCGCGAACCGAACCGGGCCAGCCGTGCGTGATCAGCAGCGGCACCGCATCCGGATTCGCTGACCGGACGTGCAGGAAATGGATGCGCAGCCCGTCGATCTCTGTGGTGAACTGGGAGAACCGGTTCAGCCTTTCCTGTGCGGCGGGCCAGTCGTACTCGGCCAGCCAGTACCGGCACAGCTCGCGAACGTAGGCCAGCGGCGTGCCCTGCGACCAGTCGTCGACGGTTTCCGTTTCGGGCCAACGAGTCCGGCTCAGTCGATCGCGCGTGTCGGCGATCACGGTTTCCGGGATGCTGACCAGGAACGGGGCGATATCGCCGGGCAATGCGGTCATGGGGCCAAGCTACCGCGAAAATGGACACTTCACCAGAACCCGCTATATAGTCGGGAAAATGCGAACAGCGAGACTGCACGGAACCGCTGACCTGCGGGTCGGGGACGAACAGGAGCCGAGTGCCGGCGCGGGGGAAAGCCTGGTGCGGGTGCGGGCGGTGGGGATCTGCGGATCGGACCTGCACTGGTACGAGGACGGTGCGATCGGCGACGCGAAACTCGAAGTCCCGGTCGTCCCGGGACATGAAGGTGCGGGCGAGATCGTGTCCGGGCCGCGGGGAGGGGAGCGGGTCGCGATCGATCCGGCGATCCCGTGCGAGAAGTGCCGGGCCTGCCGCGACGGTGCCCAGAACCTCTGCTACGACATCGTGTTCTCCGGGCACGGCCGGACCGACGGCATGCTGCGCGAGATCATGCCGTGGCCCTCGCATCGCCTGCACCCGCTGCCCGACAACGTGTCCGACGCGGCGGGCGCGATGTTGGAGCCGCTCGGCGTCGCACTGTGGTCGTTGGACCTCGGTCACCTGCCCTTCGGCGGCTCGGCCGCGGTCGTCGGCTGCGGACCGGTGGGACTGCTGCTGATCCAGTTGCTGCGGGCCGCGGGCGTGTCCAGGCTGATCGCGGTCGAGCCGCTGCCGCACCGCAGGGACGCCGCGGCCACCTGCGGCGCCGACGACGTCCTCGACCCGGCCGAGGACTTTTCCTCGTGCGGTGTGGACGTGGCGTTCGAGATGGCGGGCAACGACGACGCGGTGCGTATCGCCATGGAGTCGATACGACCAGGTGGGCGGGTGGTGCTGGGCGGTATTCCTGGCTCGGACACGACCACGTTCCGTGCTTCGGTTGCCCGCCGCAAGGAGTTGACCATCGCGATGGTGCGCCGAATGGGTGAGGTGTATCCGCGCACCATCGATCTGGCGACACGCGGCGTTGTCGCGCTGGATCCATTGGTGTCGTCCAGGTTCTCCCTGGCGCAGGCGCCGGAGGCGTTCGAGGTCGCGCAACGGCGTACTGGCCTGAAAGTCTTGATCACACCTTGATTCCCGGCGCGGCCGGGACAATTTCCCTTGGCAGCCGGGATTCCACGTGACGCGAATCGTGAGCGAGGTCACCCTCACTTTTCTCGTTGCTGGTGGGCGTGGGCGCGCCGGTCTCGCGGGCGGCGTTTCGGCGCGGCAACGGGCTTGACCTTCGGAACTACCAAACCTAATCTCGGATTTATCGCTGAAATGGGGCGTAGTCGGCAGTCCACGGCCGATACGGCGTTTGGGGGACCTGGCCGCGTTCGCGGCAGGCAACACGGCAACGGAGCCACCGCGTCTGAGCGGCGTTTTCGGCACGTCCGCGTTTGGGGGGAAGCATGGCGAGCGACACAACAGCGGAACCGATCGCGATCATCGGGATGGCGTGCCGGTACCCGGGAGGACTGGCATCGCCCGAGGAACTCTGGGAATTCCTTGCCACCGACTCGACCGCCATCACCGATTTTCCCGCTGACCGTGGCTGGGATCTCGACCGGCTCCGCTCGGATCCTGACAATGCCGGGTCCAGTTCGGTGCAGCGCGGTGGTTTTCTGGACGCGGCCGAATTCGATGCCGGATTCTTCGGCATATCGCCGCGTGAGGCCCTTGCCATGCATCCTGAGCAGCGCATCCTGCTCGAAGTGTCGTGGGAGGCGTGCGAACGCGCGATGCTGGACCCGCGCTCGTTGAGTGGCACGAACACCGGTGTTTTCGCGGCGCGGCTCTCGACCGAATACGGGCCGCCGATGCATCTGGCGCCGGAAGGCTCGGCGGGACTGATGCTCACCGGGAACATTCCCAGCGCGATCAGCGGCCGGATCGCCTACACGCTGGGCGTTGTCGGGCCCGCGATCACGGTCGACACCGCGTCCTCGGGCTCGCTGGTCGCGATTCACCTTGCCGTGCAGGCACTTCGCGCGGGCGAGTGTGATCTCGCGCTGGCCGGCGGCGTCTCGGTCATGCCGACCCCCGGGTTCTTCACCGAATTCACCAGGCAGCACGGGCTCAGCCCGGACGGCAGGGCGAGGCCGTTCTCCGCCGACGCCGACGGCACGGTCTGGTCCGAAGGGGCGGGCATGATCATGTTGGCCCGGCTCGGCGACGCGCACGCCAACGGACAGCGGGTGCTTGCGGTGATCCGCGGTTCGGCGATCAATTCCGATGGCGCGACCGAAGGTCTCACCGTGCCCAGTGCCGCCGCGCAGGAACGGCTGATCGTGCGCGCGCTGGCCAACGCCGGTCTGTCCGCTGCCGAGGTCGACGCGGTGGAAGCGCACGGATCGGGGACGACGGCCGGTGACCGGGCCGAGGCGACGGCCCTGATCGCAACCTATGGCGCCGACCGTCCGGCCGGACGACCGCTGCTGGTCGGCAGCGTCAAGTCGAATCTCGGTCATGCGCAGGCCGCGGCCGGTGTGGCCGGTGTGATCAAGACGGTCATGGCGTTGCGGCATGCGGTGCTGCCCGGACTGTCGAACTTCTCCTCGCCCTCGACCGAAGTGGACTGGACCGACGTGGATTGGTCTGGGGGTGGGGTGTTGCCGCTGGGGGCGGCTGCGGCGTGGCCGGCTGGAGACCGGCCGCGCCGCGCCGGAGTGTCCTCGTTCGGGGTGGCCGGCACGAACGCGCACGTGATCATCGAAGAAGCCACCGAAGCGGTGTCGGAGTCGGACGGTTCCGATGTGGCCGGCGTGCTGCCCTTCGTGGTGTCCGCGCGCGACGAACCCGGATTGCGGGCGCAGGCAGCCGGACTGGTCGCGGTCGCGGAGACGGAGCTGCCGGAGAACGTCGGGTTCTCGCTGGCCGTGACCCGATCGCGGTTCGAGCACCGGGCCGTGGTGCTGGGTCGTGGGCGGGCCGAACTGGTGTCCGGCCTGATCTCGCTGTCCCGTGGGGAATCGTCGCCGCGGGTGGTGGCCGGGACGGCCTGGGCGGATGCCAAACCGGTCTTCGTGTTTCCCGGGCAGGGCGGGCAATGGCCGGCCATGGCGGCGGAACTGACGCGGTCCTCGCCCGCGTTCGCCAAATCCCTGACCGAATGCGGCGAGGCGCTCGCGCCGTACGTGCCGTGGTCGCTGGAGGACGTGCTGGCCGGCGCGCCGGGCGCACCCGGGCTCGACCGGGTCGACGTCGTGCAGCCGGTGCTGTGGGCGGTGATGGTGTCGCTGGCGCGGGTGTGGCGCGATTTCGGCGTCGAGCCTGCCGCGGTGGTGGGCCATTCACAGGGCGAGATCGCGGCGGCGTGCGTGGCAGGCGCGTTGTCGCTGAACGACGGCGCGCGGGTGGTCGCCCGACGCAGCCAGCTGGTGGTGCCACTGTCCGGCAGCGGAGCCATGTTGTCGCTGGGACTGGGCGCCGAGCAGGCGCGCACGCGGATGGCGCGCTGGGGCAGCCGGTTGTCGGTCGCCGCGGTGAACGGGCCCGGCTCGGTGGTGGTGTCCGGCGAACCGGACGCGATCGCCGAGTTGCAGGCCGAGTGCGAGGCCGAGGACATCCGGGCCCGCGCCGTCAACGCGGACTACGCCTCGCACAGCAGCCAGGTCGAACCGATCAGGGACGAGCTGCTGGACGCGTTGGTCGGTGTGCGGCCGCGATCCGGCGACGTGCCGATGATCTCGACGGTGACCGGCGGACTCATCGCCCACGAACAGCTCGACGCCGAGTACTGGTGGCGCAACCTGCGTCGGACCGTCGAGTTCGAGGCGGCCTCGCGCAGCCTGCTGGCCGAGGGCCATCACGTGTTCATCGAGATCAGTCCGCATCCGGTCCTCGCGTTCGGGCTGGAAACGACGTTCGAGGCGCAGGACGCGAGTGCCGCGGTGGTCGGCACCCTGCGGCGCGACGACGGCGGCCTCGATCGCATGCTGACCTCGGTCGCGCAGGCGCACGTGCACGGTGTACCGGTCGACTGGGCAGGCTGCTTCACCCCGGCGCGCCGGATCGCGCTGCCGACGTATCCCTTCCAGCGCAGCCGTTACTGGCTCACCGCACCCGGCCTGCCCGCGATTGACGAAGCACCCGCGCCGCCTGCCGCGAGCAGTGCGCCGGTCGCGGCCACTGCCGACGTGCGGGAGTTGCTCTCCGGCGAGATCGCCGCCGTGCTCGGCCTTGACTCGTCCAGCCGGATCGCGGTCGACCTTTCCTTCAAGGCGCTGGGATTCGAGTCGATGACCAGCGTCGAACTGCGCAACCGGCTGTCCGCCGCGACCGGACTCCGGCTGCCGACCACCCTGGTCTACGACTACCCGTCCCCGCGTGAACTCGCCGACTACCTGCGCGCCGAGCTGGACCCGGCCGAGCCCGACCTGGCCGGCCACGAGGCTGCCGTGCCGGCCGCGCGCGGTGAGCGCTCGTTCGACGACATGGACGGTGCCGAACTCGTCCGGCTGGCGTTGCGCGGCAAGCGCTCCAACGATCTCGACTGACCCGCTGCCACGAAAACTGTTGGGGGAACATTGAACACGTCGGTCGACGAGCTGGTCCAGGCGCTGCGCGAGTCGCTGAAGGAGAACGAGCGACTCAGGGCGCAGTTCACCGAACCGATCGCGATCATCGGGATGGCCTGTCGGTTCCCCGGTGGGGTGCGCTCGCCGCAGGACCTCTGGGACCTGGTGGCGGCCGACGGCGACGCGATCGGGTCCTTCCCGGTCGACCGCGGCTGGGACACCGATCGCCTCTACCACCCCGATCCGGACCACCCCGGCACGACCTACGTGCGCGAGGGCGGATTCCTGCACGACGCCGCCGATTTCGACGCCGCGTTCTTCGGGATCACGCCCCGCGAGGCGACCGCGATCAACCCGCAGCAGCGGCTGCTGCTGGAATGCGCGTGGGAGTCCTTCGAGCGGGCCGGTATCGACCCGGCCACCCTGGTCGGCAGCCGCACCGGCGTGTTCGCCGGGGTGATCTACCAGGACTACAGCCTGCCGTTGCGGACCCCGCCGAGCGACGCCGAGGGGTACCTGTTGACCGGAGAGCTGGGCAGCGTCGCGTCCGGCCGGATCGCCTACACGCTCGGCTTGCAGGGACCGGCGATCACCCTTGACACGGCCTGCTCCTCGTCGCTGGTCGCGCTCCACTCGGCGGCCGAATCGCTGCGTCGCGGCGAGTCTTCGCTCGCGCTCGCGGGCGGCGCGACCGTGATGTGCCAGCCGAGGGTGATCACCGAGATGTCCAAGCAGGGCGGGCTGGCTCCGGACGGCCGCTCCAAACCGTTCTCCGACAACGCGGACGGCGCGGGCTGGGGCGAGGGCGTCGGCATGCTCCTGCTGGAGCGGCTCTCCGACGCCAAGGCGAACGGGCACCGGGTGCTCGCCGTCGTCCGAGGCTCCGCGGTCAACTCCGACGGCGCGAGCAACGGCCTGACCGCGCCCAACGGGCCCTCGCAGCAACGGGTCATCCGCGACGCGCTGCGCGCGGCCGGCCTCGCGCCCGCCGACGTGGACGCGGTGGAGGCACACGGCACCGGCACCACGCTGGGTGACCCGATCGAAGCTGGCGCGCTCATCGCGACCTACGGCGCCGATCGCGCCGGGGACGCCGCTCCGCTGTGGGTGGGCAGCGTCAAGTCGAACATCGGTCATCCGCAGGCCGCGGCGGGCGTGGCCGGGGTGATCAAGATGGTGCTCGCGCTGCAACACGAGACACTGCCCGCGTTGGTGCACTTCTCCGCACCGTCACGTCATGTGGACTGGACGGCGAGCGGCGTCGCCCCGCTGGCGAAGCAGGTGGACTGGCCGCGCGGCGACCGGCCACGGCGGTGCGGCGTGTCCTCGTTCGGCATCAGCGGGACCAACGCACACGTGATCGTGGAAGAGGCGCCGAGGGAAACGCCGGAGACCGAGGACGCGGCCGAGGTCGGCGTGCTGCCCTGGGTCCTCTCCGCGCGCGACGAGGCCGCCCTGCGCGACCAGGCGGCTCGGCTGATTCCGTACGCGGAAACCGCGCGAGCACAGGACATCGGGTTCTCGCTCGCGGTCACCCGGTCGCGGTTCGACCACCGTGCGGTGATCACGGGTTCGGGACGGGACGAACTGATCCCCGGGCTGGCGGCGCTCGCGCGGGGCGAATCGGCCGCACAGGTGGTGCGCGGAACCGCGTGGAGCGAGCCACGGCCGGTGTTCGTGTTCCCCGGCCAAGGAGGCCAGTGGCCGGGCATGGCAACGGCGCTGGCCGAGTCGTCCCCGGTGTTCGCGCAATCGCTTGCGGAGTGTGGCGCGGCCCTGGCTCCGCACGTGTCCTGGTCGCTGTCGGAGGTACTGGCGGGTGCGCCGGGCGCGCCGAGCCTGGACCGGGTCGACGTGGTGCAGCCGGTGCTCTGGGCGGTCATGGTGTCGTTGGCCCGGGTGTGGCAGGACCACGGCGTGACGCCCTCGGCCGTCGTGGGCCACTCGCAGGGCGAGATCGCCGCGGCCTGCGTCGCGGGCGCACTGTCGCTTTCGGACGGAGCGCGGATCGTCGCGGTGCGCAGCAGGCTGCTGGTGCCGTTGTCCGGCAGTGGCGCCATGGTCGGACTGGGGCTGGGCGCGGCGGCGACCCGGGAACGGATCGCGCGGTGGGGCAGCAGGCTGTCGGTGGCCGCGGTCAACGGCGCGGAATCGGTGACGGTGTCCGGTGCGCCGGAAGCGGTTGCCGAGCTGGCGGCCGAATGCGAGGCAGCGGGCATCCGTGCCCGCGTCATCAACGTCGACTACGCATCGCACAGCGACCGGGTCGACCCGGTCGAACGCGAACTGCTCGACGCGCTCGGCGAGATCCGGCCGCGGCCGGGATCGGTGCCGATGATCTCGACGGTCACCGGCGAACTCGTCGACCACCGGGAACTCGACGCCCGATACTGGTGGCGCAACCTGCGCAGTCCGGTGGAATTCGAGGCGGCATCGGCCAATCTGCTCGGTTCGGACCACCACGTGTTCATCGAGATCAGTCCGCACCCGGTGCTGGCGTTCGGCCTGGAAGGCACCATCGAGGCGAGGAGCGCGGCAGCGACGGTCGTGCCGACTCTGCGCCGCGACGAGGGCGGCCTCGACCGGCTGACGACCTCCCTGGCCCAGGCGCACGTGCACGGCGTGCCGGTCGACTGGAACGCCCATCTCGCGCCGGCCCGGCCCAAGCGCGTCCCGCTGCCCACCTACCCGTTCCAGAGCCGGCGCTACTGGCTCGACGATGCTCCGCGCACCGTGCCGACCGATCTCGCCGGCGCCGGACTGGAACGCCCGGCGCATCCGCTGATCGGTGCCGGTGTGCAGCTCGCGGACACCGACGGCCACCTGTTCACCGCCCGCCTCTCGCTGGACGCCCTGCCGTGGCTGGCCGATCACGCGGTCGGCGACGAGGTGGTGCTGCCCGGCACCGCCATCCTGGAACTCGCGTTGCGGGCGGGGGAGCAGGTGGGCGCCGAATGGGTGGACGAGCTGGTGCTCGAAGCCCCGTTGGTGCTGCCCGCCGACGCCCCCGTCCAGGTCCAGTTGACCGTGGGCGCCGTCGACGACGAGCAGGGCACGCGCAGGGTCAGCGTGCACTCCCGGCTCGGTGGCATCGGCGACTGGACCCGTCATGCGACCGGCGTGCTGTCCCCGTCGTGGGAGCCGCCGGAGGACGGGTTCGCCGCCGAATGGCCGCCGCCGGACGCCGAGCCGGTGGACGTGGACGCCGTCTACGACCTGGCCGAGCGGGCCGGACTGAACTACGGCCCGATCTTCCGCGGCCTGCATCGGTTGTGGCGGCGCGGCGCGGAATTCTTCGCCGAAGCCCGCCTGCCCGAGCCGGCCGACTCGGACGCGCCGGAATACGGCCTGCATCCCGCGCTGACCGACGCGGTCCTGCACGGCTGCCTCGCCGCGATGGCGAGCAAGGCCGCGATGCTCCCGTTCACCTGGACCGGGGTCGGGCTCTACGAACTCGGCGCCCGCGCCGTCCGTGCGCACATCAAGCCAAGTGGTGACGCCGAATTCAGCGTCGACCTGGCCGACGAGCAGGGCGCCGCGGTCGGTCGGATCGGCGCGCTGACCTTCCGGCCCGCCGGGACGACCCAGTCGCTGTCCACGGTCCGTTGGACCTCGCTCGCCCTGCCCGCCGACGCCCAACCCGGCCGACAGCCGGATCTGCTGGACGTCCCGCGGACCACCGGCACCGACCTGGCGAGGTCCACTGTGGACAACGTCCGACAGGTGCTCGCCCGGATCAGGGAGTGGCTGGGCGCCAACACCGACGCGTCGACCCGGCTCGCGGTGATCACGCACCGTGCGGTCGGCACCGTGCCCGATGAGGACGTCGCCGATCTGGCCGGTGCCTCGGTGTGGGGCCTGGTGCGGACCGCTCAGGCCGAGTATCCGGGCCGGTTCGTCCTCCTCGACACCGACGACGAGGCGTCCTCGGTCGCGGCGCTGCCCCTGGCGTTGCAGACCGCGGAGGACCAGATCGCCATCCGCGACGGTCACCTGAGCACCCCGAGGATCGGTCCGCTGCGCACCGAGCAGGCAGGCGTGCCGCTGGCAGGCCCGGACCGGACCGTGCTGATCACCGGTGGCACCGGCGGCCTCGGCGGCCTGCTTGCCCGCCATCTCGTCGCTGAGCACGGCATCCGGCACCTGATACTGGCCAGCAGGCGCGGCGAGAGCGCGCCGGGCGCCCGTGAACTCGTCGCCGAACTGGCCGAACTCGGGGCGTCCGCGACGATCGCGACCTGCGACGTCGCCGACCACGACGCGGTTGCCGCACTGCTGAACGGCATCCCCGCCGACCGGCCGCTCGGCGCGGTCGTGCACGCGGCGGGCGTGCTGGACGACGGGACCATCGAAACGCTCACCGACGCGCAGATCGAGCGCGTCATGCGCGCCAAAGTGGACGGTGCGGTGAACCTGCACCTGCTGACCAGGGACCGCGAGCTGTCCGGGTTCGTCATGTATTCGTCGGTGGCGGGCGTGCTCGGCACACCCGGCCAGGCCAACTACGCGGCGGGCAACGCCTTCCTGGACGCGCTGGTGCACCACCGCAGGGCGCACGGTCTGCCGGGCAGCTCGCTGGCCTGGGGGCCGTGGGAGATCGAGACCGGCATGACCGAGGGCCTGACCGACGTCGATCATGCCCGGCTCGGCCGGTGGGGGCTGCTGCCGCTGGACGCCCAGGACGGCAACGCGCTGTTCGACGCGGCCACGGCGGCCGGCAGTGCGCTGGCGGTCCTCTGCCGGATCCAGCCGAGGCGGGCGCTGGACGCCGCGCTCGTGCCGGCGATGCTGCGCGACATGGTCCGGGACGCTGCCCGTCTGCACAAGGCCAAGAGCACGGTGAAGGTCGACGACAGCGGCCAGGAACGTGAACGGCTGCGCGCGTTGCTCATCGGCCTCCCCACCGAGCAGCGCCAGGCCGAACTGATCCGCATCATCGCCCAGCACGCCGCCCAGGTGGCCAACCTCGCCTCGGCCGAGGACGTCGCCCCGGATCTGCCGCTGATGTCGCTCGGCTTCGACTCACTGGCATCGCTGGAACTGCGCAACCGCCTCGTTCACCAACTCGGCCTGACCGGTCTGCTGTCCACCAACGCCGTCTACCAGACCCCGACGCCCAGCGGACTCGCCGCCCGGATCGCCACCATCCTGGCCGACGAGCACGAAACCCCGGCACCAGCAGCAGCGCAGGTCCAGCTCGCTGAAGACATCGTGCCCGCTGCGGTGCTCGCGCCGGCCGCGCTGGCCGAGGCCGAGCACCTGTTCGTCATCGGCGCGACCGGTTTGTTCGGCGCGTTCCTGCTGCGCGAACTGCTGGACCGGACCTCGGCCACCCTGCACTGCCTGGTCACCGAAACCGAAGGCGTGCAACGGTTGCGCGAGACCATGCGCGGCTACCGGCTGCGCGCGGACGACCTGGCCGACCGGCTGGTCGCGGTACCCGGCGATCCCGCCGAGCCCCGGCTCGGCCTGACCGAGCAGGCGTTCGACGCCTTGGCCCGCACCGTCGACGGCGTGTTCGCGGACGGCGGCCGGACCGAGGATGTGCTGCGGCTGGCCGCTCTGCACCGGACCGTGCCGCTGCACCGGATCGCGGCGCAACAGGGGGAGGGTTTGGTCGAGTTGGCCCGCGAACGCGGACTGCCCGTCTCGACCTACCAGCTCCCCCGGATGTTCGAGCTGCTCTGGCAGGTCGTGCTGGGTTGCGTCCAGGCCGGATCGGCCCCGCTGACCGAGCTGACCAGCGACATCGTCCCGATCGACCACGCAGCCGCGGCCGTTGCCGCACTGGCCTGCGACGGGCGGTCGCTCGGCGGCACGTTCCGACTGTCCAATTCGGACCGCGTGCCGTTCGCGTCGGTCGTCGTCGCCCTCACCGAACGCGGCTACGGGCTGGCCGAGCTGCCCCAGGGCCTCTGGGCCGACATCGTCGGCGGCGACCCCGACAACGCCGCCTACCCGGTACTCGACGCCTTCACCGAGCTGACCGACGAACCCGACGACAACTCGGCAACCCGCGACGCCCTCGCCGCGATCGGCATGTCCAGCCCACCGATCACCGCCGAGCTGCTCGCCGCCACCATCGACTACTTCATCGAGACCGGCTACCTGCCGGCTCCCCAGGAGGCTGCCAGCCGATGACCGGCAACTACCACCTCGCCCAGGCCAACATCCTCTACGCGGTCGACTCGCTGAAGTCCGAGACCCTGGCCAGCTTCCACGAGCTGGCCCTGGACATCGACAAGCTGGCCCGCAAGTCACCGGGTTTCGTCTTCCGCCTTGAGTCCCTTTTCGATCTGCCCGAGGACCCGTACGTGCTCAACATCTCGGTGTGGGAGAGCCTGGCGGCGGTGCGCGAGTTCACCTACCGAGGCGAACACGCCGACTCCCTCAAGATCCGCAGGCAATGGTTCAAGCCGCCGCGCGGTGCCCCTTCGGTGCTGTGGTGGTTGCCCGTCGGCAGCCTGCCCGATGTCGAGCAGAGCATGGCCCGGCTCGGCATGCTCAACGCCAAGGGCGCGACCGAGGACGCCTTCACCTTCCGGCGCACCTTCCCGCCTCCAGTGTCCTGAGAGGACTGTCACCATGCATGCAGACGAGGCGCTGCGCGCGTTCCGCGAGTTCGCCCGCACCACGCTGCTCGGCCACGACGCCGAGTTCGATTCGGGTGCGGAGCCGCCTTTGGCGCTGTATCAGCCGTTGCACGAGCAGGGGTTGCTGAACTGGTGGCTGCCAGAGGAATACGGTGGCGCGGGCCTGAACCTGGCCGACAGCGTCGACATCGTGTCCGAACTGGCCTACGCGGACGCCGGATCCGCCTTCACGTTGCTGATCTCCATCCTCGGCAGCTCCATGGTGTCGCTCTACGGTTCGCCGGAACTGAAGAAGGAGTATCTCACCGCGATGACCCGCGACGGCGGCTACGCCTCGGCGCTGGGCAGCGAGCAGGATGCCGGCAGTGAGCTGATCAACCTCACCACCACGCTGCGGCGACGCGGCGACGATGTGGTGCTCAACGGCGAGAAGATGTTCTCCACCAACTCCGGTTTCGCCGACTACCTGGTCGTGTTCGCCAGGTCCGAGGGTGCCAGCGAGCGCGCCGCCACCTTCCACGCCGTCCTGGTTCCCCGCGACACACCCGGCGCGCGCGTGGTCAAGCGGTGGGACATGATCGGCCTGCGCTCGGCCGGTACCTATCAGGTGTCCTTCACCGACTGCGTGGTGCCCGCCGGCAACGTGCTCGACGGTCCCGGCCTCAAGATCATCGAGGTTGGCCTCAACTCCAGCCGGATCCTGATCGGCGCCATCGCGCTCGGCGTGTCACGGCGGATCCGCGACGTCTGCCTCGACTACGCGATCAAGAAACCGCTGGCCGGCCACAAGCTCATCGAGAACGCGGTTTTCGCGAGCAAGCTGGGCCAGATGGAGATGCAGATCGAGGTCATGCGCAACCAGTGCCTCGCGGCCGCGCGCGACTACGACGAGGTGATGGCGATGCCCGACCCGCCCGCCGAGTTCCTCCGGCGCGGCGCGCTGCGCTCCTCGTTGACCACCAAGATGTTCTGCGGCCAGATCGGCTGGCAGATCGCGACCGTCGGCTCGGAGATGTTCGGTGGCCTCGGCTACACCAACGAGTTGCCCATCGCCAAGTACCTGCGCGACATCCGGGCGGTGACCATCGTCGAGGCAGGCGATGACGTACTGCGTGAACTGGTCTTCCGCCGGTTCGTACTTCCGCCCAACCGACGAATCTGAGGTAGTGAACATCATGGGTCAGCGGTCGATGCACAACCCGTCGCCGTGGCTGCAACACGGCCTCGCCGGCACCGCGCCTGCCCAGGTCTGCCTGGTCTGCGTCCCGCCGGCAGGTGGCGCCGCGAGCGCGTACTGGACCTGGACGCAATGGCTGCCGGACAACGTGGATCTGCTCGTGGTGCAGCCGCCCGGCCGGGAGGATCGCTACGCCGAGCCGGCCTGCTGGACGCTCGATGAGCTGCGCGAGGCGGTCGAGCGCGCGCTGCCCGAACTGCCGGACCTGCCCTATGTGGTGCTGGGCCACAGCATGGGCAGCCTGATCGGCACGCACATCGCGACCTGGCTGGCCCCGCACCGAGAAGTCCGGCGCCTGATCGTCAGCTCCTACCGGCCCGACCCGGCCGAGAGCCGCTTCTCGCGCGTCTTTCCGAAGGGCACGATCGACGCGATCGACCTGCCCCAGTTCGCCGAACTGAGTGGAATTCCGGTGCCGGACTGGCAGCGCCTCCCGGAGGATTTCCGGGAACCGCTGACCCAGCGGTGGTTCGCGGACCTGGCACTGTCCGCGGAACTGCCGGTCCCCACCGAGGCGGTGCTGGACTGTCCGGTGACCGCGTGGTGCGGCGACCGCGATCTGATGGCCGAAGGCGAACTGGCGGCCTGGTCGAAACTGACCACGGCCGACTGCGAGATCCGGTCCTGGGCCGGCGGCCACGACTACCTCTTCGCCCGGCCGTCACCCGTGCGGGACCGCCTGGTCGAACTCCTCACATGAGGTCAGTGGGCGGCGAGCGAGTGGCTGTGATCGCGCCGGTACCGGGTCGGCGAGACCCCGAATTCGCGGGCGAAATGCGCGCGGAGGTTGGGCGCGGAGCCCAGCCCGCTCCGCGCCGCGACCAGATCGACCGGCAGAGGAGTGCGTTCCAGCAGTTCGCGTGCCCGAGCCAGCCGCTGGACGATGAGCCAGCGGCTGGGCGTGCTGCCCAGCTCCGCCTGGAACCGGCGGATCAGGGTGCGGACCGAAACCCCCGCCCGTGCCGCGATGTCGCCGACGCCGATCGGCGATTCCAGCCGCGCCATGGTCCAGTCCAGCACCTCGCCGAGGCCGGAACCGCTGCGCGGCAACGACATCGGCGATTCCATGTACTGCGCCTGTCCACCGGCCCGATGCGGCGGCACGATCATCCGGCGCGCCACGGCATTGGCGACGCCGGCACCGAGATCCTCGCGCAGCAGGTGCAGGCACAGGTCGATGCCGGCCATCAGCCCCGCGCTGGTCAGCACGTCCGGATCATGGGTGTAGAGAATGTTCGGATCCACCGTCACGGCGGGAAACCGGTCGGCCAGGATGTCCGCGTGCGTCCAATGGCAGGTGGCTGTTCTGCCGTCGAGCACCCCGGCCGCGGCGAGCACGAAAGCGCCCGAGCACAACGAGACCATCCGGGCGCCGCGCGCATGCGCGGCACGCACCGCGGCCAGCGCCTCGGCAGGTGGATCGCCGTGCACGTCTCCCGTCCCCGGGACGACGACCGTGTCCGCGCTCACCAGGTCGTCCAGCCCATGGTCGGCGCGCGAGCCGAACACGCCTGCCGGGCCCTGGTGGTCGAACCAGGCGCGCAGACCCACCATCGCGCCCGCGCCGTCGATCGCGCACAACCGCAGGTCGTACCAGTCGCCGGCATGCCGCTCCGGCGGGGTGCCGAACGCCTGGCAGGCGATCGCGACCTCGATCGCGGCCTGCTGATCCAGCAACAGAACGGCCAGGGAGCCCGGAACTCTGCTCATGGCACAAAACTATCGAATGATGGCGAACACGCCACTCGTGATGATCAACGCGGCTCGGTACGGTGACCAAACATGACAGCCCACCTCCCGGAGTCGCCCGCCCTCGTGCGGGCTGACCCCAGGCGATGGCGGATCCTCGCGGTCGCGTCGGCCGCGCAGTTCCTCGCCATCCTGGACCTGTTCGCGGTCAACGTCGCCTTTCCCGCGCTGGAGCGAACCTTCACCGGCGCCGACCTCGCCGGCGTGTCCTGGGTGCTCAACGCCTACACGATCGTGCTCGCGGCCATGCTGGTCCCGGCGGGGCGGCTGGCCGACGACATCGGCCGCAAACCCGCGTTCCTGGTCGGCATGACGCTGTTCGGGCTGGCCTCGCTCGGCTGCGCCGTCGCCCCGGCACTGCCCGTGTTGATCGCTGCCCGCGTGGTGCAGGCAGTGGCAGGCGCCATCCTCATCCCGACCTCGCTGGGCCTTGCGCTGCCCGCGTTCCCCCAACACGAACACGCCAAAGTGATGGGCATCTGGACCGCGGTCGCCGCCGCGGGCGCCGGATCCGGCCCGGTGGCCGGCGGACTGCTGCTCGCAGCGGGCTGGCGCTGGATCTTCCTCATCAACATCCCGGTCGTCGCGGTCGCGGTCCTCGCAGGCCGCCGAGTGCTCCCGCCCTCCCCGCGCGGCACCCGCAAACCCCTGGATCTGCGGGGCGCTGCCCTGGTCCTGCTCACCGCCGCCGGCCTGACCACCGTCTTCACCCAGGCCCCCGGATGGGGCTATGCATCCCCGGCGGTCATCGGATGCGCCCTCGCGACCGTTGCCCTGGCCGTACTGACCGTCCGCCACCTGCGCCGCGCCCCCGATCCGGTGATCAGCCTCGAACTGTTCCGGCATCGCCGCTTCAGCGTCGCGATCAGCGGAATCTTTCTGTACTACCTGGCCTTCGCCGCGATGATCCTGGCCGCCACCCTGTTCCTCACCGGCCGCTGGCACTACTCGGTGGTGGCCGCCGCGCTGAGCATCGCCCCGATGCCGGCCAGCACCATGACGACCGCCCTGTTCTCTGGCCGGATCGTCGCCCGCGTCGGCGCCCGAACCTCGGCCGCGCTGGGCGGCCTCGCCCTCGCCGCGGGCTGCGCCTGGTGGGCCCTGACCGCCACGGACCACCCCCGGTACCTCGCCGTCTTCCTACCCGGCGCGATCCTCGCCGGCATCAGCACCGCCCTGTTGCAGCCGCCGCTGTTCGGCTCGGCGGCCACCCTGCCGCCGAACCGGACCTCGCTGGCTACCGCCGCCCTGATGATGTCCCGGCAGATCTCCTCAGCGCTGGGTATCGCCGTGCTCACCGCGATCCTCGGCGCGCAGGCCCTGCCCGGCTTCCGAATCGCCTGGCTGGCCATGTCCGGCGCGGCGCTGGCCTGCGCGGTCGTCAGCACCCGATTCCGCGAGTGAACAGACGCCACGCCTACTTTGTCTCCCAATGGAATTCGTGCAGCACACCCGCGGCCTGCTGGTCGGCGCTAGGCACGCGCGAAGGCGTGCGGCCCGCGCTGTCACCAACCGGCCACCTCCGCTCCTCACTCCGGTTGGCCGGCGCGCGAGGCCACGATCAACGTTGTGGTCAACTCGATGTGCGCCGCCAGCGCGGTCACGGCGGACTCGACGTCGCCGTCGATCGCGTACTGAAAGATGGCGGCGTGTTCCCCGGCCGGATCGCGCGTGGCGTCGGCTGGGTCGATCGCTTCCGACCAGCGGCGGTAGAGGCAGGCGCTGTCCCGAAGCGTCGTCGCGATGGCGTGGAGCCGAGGGCTGCCGCACCCGGCGAGCAGGGCGTCGTGGAAGTCCGCGTGGGCGGCTTCCCAGGCCGGAGTGACGCGGGTCGGCGTGGACGTGTCGCGGCGGGGCGTGTCGGCAAGGACGAAGTGGGTCGCCACGAGCCGGGCCCGCCAGGCCATGTCGCCCCGCTCGATGCCGCGCCGCAGAGCCAGACACTCGATGTCCGTCCGCGTCCGGGTCAGATCGAGCAGGTCATCGACGGAGATCGGTGTGACCTGGAAGCCGACCTGCGGGTTGGCCAGCACGAGTCCTTGCTCGGCCAGCCGGCTCAGCACCTCCCGGATCAGCCCGACGCTGGCGTCGTAGGACTGGCACAGCGGCGTGAACTTGAGCCGCTCGCCCGGTGCGAAGCGTCCGCCGAGGATGTCGGCCCGCAGCCGGGCGTGCACCTCGTCCGTGCGGGTCTTCGCGCTGGTGGACATGGACGGCAGAATACACAACTTCGACATCATTCTAGATTTTCGAATATCTATTGACACCTCGAACATCGAGCGTCGACACTTCTGGCCCATGACCTCTACGACGAAGCGCAGTGTCGTCATCACCGGTGGCGGGACCGGCATCGGCGCCGCGACCGCGGAACTGTTCGCCAAGACCGGGCACGACGTCACGATCACCGGCCGACGCGAGGACGTGCTGGCCGCCACCGCCGACCGACTGGGGGTGGCCCACGCCGCCTTCGACGCCGCCGACCCGGCCGCGGTACAGGCCGCGCTCGACCGGCTGCCGACCACCATCGACGTGTTGGTCAACAACGCGGGCGGCAACACCGACCGGCGCCGTCCGCCAGTCGCGCCAGGCGACCTCGCCGGCGTGGCCGACGCCTGGCGGGCCAACTTCGAGGCCAACGTGCTCGCCACGGTCCTGGTCACCGAGGCCCTCAAACCGCGATTGGCGGACGGGGCACGCATCGTCAGCGTGGGTTCGGTGGCTGCCAAGCAGGGATCCGGTTCATACGGCGGGGCCAAGGCCGCCCTGGAGGCGTGGAACGTCGAGATCGCGAGGACGCTGGGTTCCCGCGGTATCACCGCCAACGTCGTGGCCCCGGGCGTCACGCTGGACACCGAGTTCTTCGCCGGCACGGTGTCCGAGGACTGGGTCGCGGCCCGGGTGTCGGCCGCGTTCAACCGCCGACCCGGCACCCCGACCGAGATCGCGGAGGCGATCTTCTTCCTCGGCAGGGCCGATTCCGGCCACCTGACCGGCCAGGTGATCCACGTCAACGGCGGCGCCTACGCGGCCCGGTGACCATGTCCGACCCGGCGGCTACGCTCGAGAGCATGTGCAGAAATATCACCGCCCTGCGGGGGCTGGAGCCTGCGGCGACACCGGAGGAGATTCAGGCGGCGGCGCTGCAGTACGTGCGCAAGGTCGGCGGCCTGTCGAGTATCTCCCCGGCGAATCGGTCCGCAGTGGAGGTCGCGGTCGCCGAGATCGCGGCGGCCACCACTCGGCTGCTGGCCGACCTGCCCGAGCGCAAGGTGCCGCCGAAGTCCGTCCCTCCGTTGCGACGGCCCGAGGTGCTGGCGCGTATCGAGGCCCGCGGCTGAGACCGCGCACACGGTGAGCGGCCGCGAGGGCCGTCCACGGTGACGGCTGCGCGTCGGCCCGGCCGGAGCGCTAAGCCGGTGCGGAGCAGCCGTCCATGCTGGCGACGAGGTCCTGGTGTTGATCAGCGACCCAGCCGACATCCACCCGATTGCTCGACCACACCGTCGTACTCGGGGGAGTGGGCTCCTCGTGGTACCACGACAACACGCCCGCTGCGACCTGGTACACGATGCCGCCGCCGGCAGAGAACATCGGCTCGCCGCCCGGAGCGACCCCCTGGGGGTACGACTCGGTCAGCTGCTGCGTCGCACTGTCGTACTGGAAGCGCACCACCTGCGGATAGCCGTTGCCGTCGGTGCCATAGGCGTAGAACACGCCCGGCGCCGTGGCAACGAGCTGCGAGAACTTACCCATCTGTTGAGCGATGACCGTGCCGCTGGGATTGTCCCAGGTTTGCGTGGTCTCGTTGTAGTGGAACATCTTCAGCACGCCGGTTGCGTCAATGGCCCAGATGTCGTTGTCGGGGTCGACAGTGATCTGGCCACGCGATGTGCCGCTGACATAGGCACCCCAGCCAGTGCCGATCGTCTGGTAGGCACCGTTGTTGGCCAGTTGGGTGCCGTCGAAGTGGTACAGGCGCAGATCGCCGGTCGGGGTGATGTTGAACAGGTCGCCCTGTCCACCGGCGAGGGTGTGGCCGGTGAAACCTGAGCCGATCTGGCGGGGGATCGCGGTGTAGCTGTCGGCCGCGGTCGTGGGTGGGGTGTGCTGGTAGAGCCACAGGTCGCCATTGGTGCGAGCGTCGAAGATCGAGATGTTGCCCGGACACGAGGTCCCCGTGGCGGCTGTGCTGGAGACCGGCAGCGCGACCGGCGCGGCGCAGCCGTTGGTCACCGCTGTCACGTCCGAGTGTGCCGACGCGGTCCAGCCGTTGCCGACCAGCGCGGCGGTGGGTGTGGACCAGGTACCGAGACTTTCGTTGAACTGCAACGAATACATGTTGCCGCTGCTGCCGTCGATCGCGTAGAACAGGCCACCGCCCGGGGAGAACACCGAGCTGTACTGCCAGCCGCTGGCAATCGGTTTGGCGTGTTGAGCCCATTGCTGGGTGGCGTCGTCGTAGCTGTACCAGTAGACGTTGTTCTGACTGTCGATGCCGTAGATCTGGTTGTCGTCGGTGGCGAAGATCAGTCGGTACTTGTCCCAGCCGGTGTCCAGAACCGTACCGACCCCGTTGTCCCACGTTCCGGTCGACGCGTCGTACCGGAATGACCGCAGTGCGCCGGTGGCATCGACGACGAAGATGTGGCCGAAGCCGTCGCTGGTGATCAGGTTCGGGTTCGCCGCCCAGCGCTGGAATCCGTTACCGATCGTGGTGCCGCCATTGAGCCAACCGGGTTCGTCGTCATGGACGTACAGGCGTAGATCGCCACTGGAGGTGATCAGATAGATGGCGCCGTCCGGACCGCCGATGATCCTCGGCCCGAACCCGCCGCCGATCTGCGCGGAGCTGCTCCAGGTGAACCCGCGCTGGTCGGGACTGGTCTGGTTGTATTCCCACAAATCCCCGTTGGGACGGGCATCGAGCACCGTTGCCGTCGGACTGCAACCGACCGCGCCGCCGGTCTCCTGCGCCCAACCGAAGCACGCCTCATCGTCCGCGCTCAACTGCGCGAACGTACTGCTGGTGAAGCCCACGCCGATCAGTCGCGGATGGCCGTAGTTGTCGAAGGTGTTGCTGAAGGAGTCGTAGTGGTACCAGTACAGATTGCCGGTGGTGCCATCTACCGCGTAGACGACGCCCCCACCCGCAGATGTCAACGCGGTGTAGTTGTTCCAGCCGCTGGCCACCTGCTGGCCGGTCCAGTTCGATCCGCTCTGATAGGGATAGCGAAACACGTTGCCCTGATAGTCGACTGCCCACACTGCGTCGCTGGTACTCGTGATCACGCGGTACTTGCCCCAGCCGGTGCCGATGACGTCGCCGAGCCCGTTGTTCCAGTAGCCGGTGCTCGGTAGACCTCCGGTCTGGTTCCACTGATAGTGGCGAAGGTTCCCGGAGGCATCGACGGCGAAGAAATCGCCTCGGTCAGCCATGGTGATCAGATTCGGGTTGGTGACGTAGCGTTGGAAGCCATTCCCGATGGTGCCGCCGGAAAAGGGGCTCCACTGGCCACTACCGTCGTACATGTAGATGCGCATGTCGCCACTCGGGGTGATCAGGAAGGTGTCCCCGAAGCCGCCGGCGGTCAGCACGCGCCCGACGAAGCCGGTGCCCACCATGCTGGCCGACTGCCAGTCGTAGTCACCGGTACCGGGTGCGCCGTACTCGTAGTCCCACAGATTGCCGTTGGCTTGCACGCCGAACACCCTGTCGCTGGCTACCGAACACGTCGGCGGCAACGCTTGCGCCGGCTGCGTGACGAGTACGCACAGCGCCGCGACCAGCACGCCGGCCAGCAGCCCACCGATCCAACGCCGCACAACCACAGTCGTGATCAATCGAGCGATGCGCATTCGTTCCCCCTGAAATCCCCACAGGTCCGCCTGATCGACCCAGTGGGTATCGCGCGCTGTGGTCAGGCTGTTACAAGCCGCCAGTAAGCTCGGTTGATGGCCGTGCCGTACCGCATGACGGATGTCCGTGGTCGTACTCACCAGGTCAACGCCCAGCTACGGGAACGCGGCGCCGCCGTGCCGGTGCTGCTGCCCGGTGGTGTGGATGGCTTCGTGATCACCCGCCATGAGCAGCTCAGGGACTTTCTCACCGATCCCGATGTGAGCAAGGCGCCCGCGAATTTCGCGGCCTTGCGCCGGGGCGACATCCCGGCTGGGTGGCCGCTGATCGGGTTCGCCGTGGTGCCAGGGATGACTACCGCGGATGGCGCGGATCTGCGCAGGCTGCGTGGACTGGTCTCGCAGGTGATCACCGCGCGGCGGGTCGAGGCGCTGCGGCCGAGGGTGATCGAGCTGACCGACGCCTTGCTCGATGACCTCGCCGACGCGGCCGCGCGCGAGGGTGGCGTCGCCGATCTGCGCAGGCAGGTCGCGTTGCCGTTGCCGTTGAACGTGATTTCCGAACTTCTGGGTGTCGATGAGCGCTATCGCGCGCCGCTGCACCGGTTGTCGAACGTGGTGATCGGTGCGTTCGCCACGCCGGAGGAGGTCGTGGCCGCGGGGCAGGAGCTGCCCGCGTTGTTGGCCGAGGTCGCGGCCGAGCGCAGGAAGCATCCTGGCGACGATCTGACCAGCTCGTTGATTGCGGCGCGGGAGGCCGATGGTGATCGGCTCACCGACGCGGAGCTGATCGGGATCATGCAGATCGTGATCATCGCCGGTCATGAGACCACGTTCAACCTGATCACCAACGCGGTGCGGGCCCTGTGCGCGCGCCGCGACCAGTTGGGCCTCCTGCTGGCCGGCACGGCGAGCTGGACTCAGGCGGTGGAGGAGACGTTGCGGTTCGACGGGCCGCTGAACTACTTCCCGTTCCGCTACCCGACTCGCGACATCACGGTCGACGGAGTGACCATCCCGGCCGGCACGCCGGTGCTTGCCGGCTACGCATCGGCCGGCCGCGACCAGTGCGCATACGGCGCGGACGCGGACAGTTTCGACCTCACGCGGGACAGCAGCCGGCACCTGTCCTTCGGCCACGGCCCGCACTATTGTCTCGGCGCGCCCCTTGCCAGGCTGGAGGCGAGCGTGGCGATCGAGCGACTGTTCACCCGCTTCCCGCACCTCGACATCGCGGTTCCCGACGACGAACTACCGCGCCAGGTCAGCTTTACCGGCAACACGGTGACCCGGTTGCCGGTACGAATCTGAGCCCCGTGCGGATCCGGCAGCTCAGGGTTTTCGGCCGACCGCCGAATACCACGTGGGTCGGGCCGGGTCAGCGAGGTCGACGGGTGTGGGTGAGCGCCAGTCGACAGCGAAGGCCACGCCGGGCTCGACAAGGTCCAGTCCGTCGAAGAAGCGGGTGAACTCGTCCTTGGTGCGGATGGTGGAGGGGTTCGCGGTGTCGGCGTAGGCGTCCCGGACGCCTTCCAGTTGCGCACGGACGACCGGGCTCGCTTCGTCGACGGTGCCGTGGCTGGCGACGAAGTAGCTGCCGGAGGGCAGCCAGTCGCGGTAGTGGTGGAGCAGTTCGTGAGGATGACGGTCATCGAGGACGAAATGCAACACGCCGACGATCAGCAGGGCGACCGGTTCGTTCGGGTCGATCAGCCGCAGTGTCTCGGGGTGGGTGAGGATCGAGCGGGGTTGGAACAGGTCGCCGGCGACGACGGTTGCCGTGTCCACGCCTTTGAGCAGTTGTTCGCTGGAGATCACGGCTTCCATGTCGTTGTCGACGTAGACAACGCGGATGGCCGGGTCGATGGCGTGGGCCACCTCGTGCACATTGCCGACGGTGGGTACGCCGGACCCGATATCCAGGAACTGGCGGATGCCCTGTTCGGCGCAGAAGCGCACCGCTCGGCCCAGGAACTCCCGGTTGTGCCGTGCGAAATCCCGGACCAGCGGAAAGATTTCGACGATCCGTGCGCCGAACGCCTTGTCGATGGCGTAGTTGTGGTTGCCGCCGAGGTACCAGTCGTAGAGGCGGGCGGCACTGGGCTTGGTGATGCTGATCTCGCGGGCCCGGAACTCCTCGTCACCCGCTGAGGCCCCATCCGGCGCGCTGGCATCGTCGGTCATATACGGCTTCCCCCTGTGTTTGGTGAACGGCGGGTCACCGGAACAATCCGTCGGTGTATTCCAGGAACCGTCGGGAGTCCTCGGCGTTCAGTGCCGCGGCGCTCAGCCGAGACCAGACGGATTCACGCGCGGAGAATCCCTTCTTGTCGTCCAGGTAGCGAATGTCGCCTTCGGCCTCGACGTAGGCCAGTTCCAGGGGACCGGCGACGCCGGGACTGGGCACCCGGACGAGAGTGAATCGGTCGGCCATGCTGACTCGTCGGGTGGTCACGGTGAAGGGCACGACCTGGATGAGGATGTTGGGCCGCTTGGACAATGTGATCAGATGCGCGATCTGGGCGCGCATCACCTGGGCGTTGCCGTAGACCCGACGTAGGCAGGACTCGGAGAGCACCGCGCGGAACTCGGGAGGGCCGGCCTTGACCAGGACCTCCTGCCGGGCCAGCCGCGCTTCGACGGCTTGCTCGACCGTCACCTCCGGACTGATCGATTCGGTCTCCGGCCAGTTGCCCTCGTGCACCGCCCGCAGGTACGCCTCGCACTGCACCAGGCCCGGCATGATCTCGCACTGCACCACCCGGAGCAGGTCGGCATGGCGTTCGAGGTCGACCAGCAGGCGCACGTCTTCGTGGTAGGTGCGCATGTGGCCGGTGGTCCAGAAACCGCGCTTGTGGTTGTCCCGGCGGAGGTCGAACAGGGCGTCGAGGTATCCGTGGTCGGTGAACCCGAGCTTGGTCGCCAGGCGTTCGAGGTCACCGATGGTGATGCTGCCCTGGCCGCTGATCAGCCCGGCGATGCGACCCTGGCTGGTGTCGATGATCTTCGCGGCTTCGGCCTGATTGGTGCCGGCGGTGGCGATCATGTGGTCGATCTCTCGACCAAGCAGCAGCTTCTTGGCTGTGCGGACAGCGGCCATGGGGAGTGTCCGAGCCCTTCCGTGGTGGCTCCGTGGCGGCGGGTCGTACGGCGTGCGGTGGATGGAACCGTAGAACGGTCTCATCCTGCCTCAACTACGGAGCGTATTCCCACAGGTTCACTCGTTTGGTCCATTTCTCGAAGGTTGATAATCACGCTAGCGTCTATTGCGCCAGAGAAGATCTCAGGTCGATGTCGGCTTGGACCGCACTCTGAGTCGGCATTATCTCGTGGAGGGGGGCTCAGGGGTGGATCATGCGGGCGGGCCCCACGGACGCCGCCAGCGCTGTGGGGTCCGCCGCATGCGATGTCGGATACGGCCGGCACCAACCGCTTCGTCGTCGCGGCACCCCCGAAACCGCGACGACGAAGGCGCTGGCCGAGATGACATCGCGATGGACAGCACGGTCAGCGACGTGACCGCCGGCATCCGGCGGTGTCGGGTCCGTGGCGTCCAGGGCCACCGATCCGGCGATCCAGTTGAGGACTGTCAGGCGAGTCTCTGCACTTGGCAGGGACAGCGGCGGCCATCGCGAACGTGCTGAGATCAACAGGCTAGGAGTCGATCTCGTAGGGGTCGCCGTAGACCTGCCACTGCAACGGCGGGTCCAGCGCGAGGTTGCCGTTGTTGAGGAAGACCCGTTGCTCGGTGTCGACCCTGCTGGTATCGCTGTGCGCCTGCTCGGATTTCATCACGGCCACCCGGGCGTCGAGGAACGCGTTGAGATACGTGGTCTCGTCACCGCCCTGCGCGGGCGTTGTCGCGTTGTTCATCGCGGTGGCGCGGATGCCACCGAACGAGGCGGGGTCGGTGCCGGGGCCGTGCATGACGATGGCGTCGTAGTAGATGAACTGGCCGAGTGCGCCGAGTCCGTCCTGTTTCGCCTGCTGGACCGCTGGATTGAAGTAGACGCGGTCGCGCTCGTCGTCCTGCGCCTGCTGGAAAACCTGGTCGGCAGCGGCGGTCTGCCAGTCGGAGGTGAAGTTCGGGTCGAGGCCGTCGTGCGATGCGCTGCCGTTGTCGGCCTGCAATGCGGGCAGGTATTTGGCCAGCAGGTTGCCCGGTTCTCGTTGCGTATAGAGCTGCACCAGGTCGAGCATGTCGCCGGTGCCGGAGCAGAAACCGATGATGCCGCCGGTGTATCCGCGCCCGTCGCCGATGTCCTGGATGTAGGAGTACTGCGCTCGCCAGTCCAGAGAGGAATTCTCCGCACTGGACACCAGCTCCATCGCGATTTCCTTCTTGTGCGGATCGTTGAGGTCGCCCTCGCCGGCCGCGCTTGCGAAACGATGCTGGCTCAGTGTCGAGGCATGTGCGGTCGCGGCCGTGCCGGTGGCGAATACCGCGGCGAGCAGCACCGCGGTCAATGCGACGAACCTGCTGGGCATAGAGCTACTCCCGTCGTTTCCTGATGGCACAAGCAAAAGCTGGTCGGCGCGCTGTCTCCCATAATCGTTAGGAACCTTTACGATGTCAACCTGGCAAACAGCTGGGAGTTTTTTCACAATTGACGCCCGTGCGGCGCAGCACTCTGGCAACACCGCCGCGCCACGATCAGAGACTGTCCACTGTGGCGTTGCTCCTCGCGGCACAGCGTGTTTTTGACATTTGCCCATTAATCTTGACTGGTTTAGACCAAAGAGGTTCAGTGGCAGAACAGCAGATGGACCCCTTGCCAGCACAGAGGAGCGCACATGTCCCTCCGATTGGTTCTGGCCGGCCTCGCCTCGGCCGCCGTCGCGGTCGCGATGACCCTGGTCGTTCCCGCAACACCCGCATCCGCCGACACGGCCTGCGCCGCAGGCTGGGACGCGAGCTCGGTCTACACCGCCGGCATGGAGGTGTCCCTCAACAGCGAGAACTACACCGCGAAATGGTGGACCCAGGGCGAGCAACCGCCCGGCACCAGCGGCGTGTGGACCGACGACGGCGCCTGCGGTGGCGGCGGTGGCGGCGGTGGTGGCACGGGCGGGTTCGTGGTCAGCGAAGCCCAGTTCGGCCAGATGTTCCCGAATCGGAACTCCTTCTACACCTACGCCGGCCTCGTCTCGGCCATGAGCGCCTACCCGCAGTTCGCCACCACCGGCGGCAGCAC
>DASZJG010000089.1:0-333968 GCA_035948315.1 Pseudonocardiaceae bacterium
GTCCGGGTGGTGCGTGATGGTCACCCTCGGCGCGGTCTTGTCCGCCATCTTCGGCAGGTCCGCGCCCTGCACGCGCTCCTTGGCGTAGTCGCGCGCGTTGAGGTAGCCGGTGGACAGCGTGCCGATGGCCTTGGTGCCGACCATCATCCGGGCGTACTCGATGACCTGGAACATCTGCGCGATGCCGTCGTGCACGTCACCGAGCAGCCAGCCCTTGGCCGGGATGTCGTGCTGGCCGAAGGTGACCTCGCAGGTCGCGGAGGCGTTCAGGCCCATCTTGTGCTCGACGTTGGTGACGTAGGCGCCGTTGCGCTCGCCCGGTTCGCCGGTCTTGGTGTCGAACAGGAACTTCGGCACCAGGAACAGGCTCAGGCCCTTGGTGCCGGGCCTGGTCTCGATGCCGGGGCCCTCGGGCCGCGCCAGCACCAGATGCATTATGTTCTCGGTGATGTCCTGGTCACCGGAGGTGATGAAGCGCTTGACACCGTCCAGGTGCCAGCTGCCGTCCTCCTGCTGAATCGCCTTGGTCCGGCCCGCGCCGACGTCGGAACCGGCGTCCGGCTCGGTGAGCACCATGGTCGCGCCCCAGCCGCGGTCGATCATCAGCTGCGCCCAGTGCTTCTGCTCCTCGGTGCCGTTCTTGTCCACGATCGTGGCGAAGTTCGGGCCCGCGAGGTACATGAAGACCGCCGGGTTCGCGCCGAGGATCAGCTCGGCCGCGGTCCACTGCACGGTGGGCGGGATACCCAGGCCGCCGAGGTGGTTGGGCAGGCCGAGCCGCCACCACTCGCCGTCCCAGAGTGCCTGGTAGGACTTCTTGAACCCCTCGGGCAAGGTCACCGAGTGGGTCTTCGGGTCGAACGTGGTGCCGATCCGGTCGCCCTCGGCGAAGGACTCGCCGAGCGGTCCGGTCGCCAGGTTGTTCAGTTCGGCCAGCACGCCACGAGCGGTGTCCTCGTCGGCCTCCTCGAAGGGGCCCGTGCCCAGCCGCTGCTGCACGTTGAACACCTCGAACAGGTTGAATTCGAGGTCACGGACGTTGCTCTTGTAGTGGCCCATCGTCGCTGCTCCCCTGTCGTGCCGCGACATCAGGTGGGATGCCGCTACTCACCGGTAACATACAGTCTATTACCGCGGAGTAACACGGGCAAGGCGGTGTCGGGCGGAATCACTGAACGGGCGGAAACCCGTTCGCGCGACGTGCCGGCGCGCCCGACGGTGGTGGGGGCAGTGGCATGCCGGGGGCCTGGCCGTCCGTGCCGGACACCGTCGGGAACGGACTGTCCCGGTGCACGACCAGCAGGCCGAGCCGGAACGCCACCGCGACCGCGTGTGCCCGATCCCGCGCGTGCAGCTTGCGCAGGATGTTCTTCACGTGCGTGCGGATCGTCTCGATCGACACGAACAGCGCCTTCGCGATCGCCGAGTTCTCCAGCCCGTCCGAGATCAGCTGCAACACCTGGTACTCGCGCCGGGACAGCGGCTGGCGTGCGGTCACCGAGGCCCGGACGCCCAGTCCGTTGGCGAGCACGCCCAGTTCGGGATCGAGATAGCGGCGCTCGGTGAACGTCCGCCGGATCGCCTCGACGAACGCGGGCGGCTCAGCCGTGCGCAGGATCACGCCCTGCACGCCCGCGGTGATCGCGGTGTTCAGGTAGCGCGCGGTGCGCAGCGGCTCACGCACCACGCTGAGCAGCGCGAGACTGATGTCACTGCTCTGTAGCAGAGAGCCGAGATGGCAGCGCGGATCCAGCATCGCGTCCACCAGCACCACATCGGGTCGGGTGCGTTCGCACAGCACGATGGCGGCGTGCAGGTTGCCGGTCATACCGAGCAACCGCACCCCGTTGGTGCGGGCGAGCAGTGCGCCGAGTCCGTCCCGGAACAGCGGGACGGGATCGATCACCACCACCCCGACGGGTCGGCCCTTGGTCGGGTCGACGCTGTTGGGCATCGATGCTCCATTCCTGTTGTCGACGGGTTGGGGACGTAGCCAACGCGGCGGCGTGACGGAATGCAGCGGAAACCGAGGCCAAATGACCGGAAAACTCACCCTCAGGGGTGGTTACTCGCGAGTTAAGTAACGGTCGGGACACAGGTAGTAAAGGACACGCCCGCCCTGGCCGAGCCGGTGGCCGGTGACCATGTTTGACTCGATCGACCGCACCGAAGCAACCAACCAACGCAGGAGGCCCGTCCGCATGGCTCTGCAGAAGCCCGACGTCGACCCGATCGAGGGCGATGCGCCGACCGACCTGGAAGCCCACGACCTGACCGTTGGCGACGGCCCCGAGGCCACCTCCGGCAACACCGTGACCGTGCATTACGTCGGTGTCGCGCACTCGACCGGCGAGGAGTTCGACGCCTCCTGGAACCGCGGCGACACCTTCAGCTTCAAGCTGGGCGCCGGCCAGGTCATCTCCGGCTGGGACCAGGGCGTCGCCGGCATGAAGGTCGGCGGCCGGCGCAGGCTGGTCATTCCGCCGGACCAGGGCTACGGCTCGCGCGGCGCGGGCGGCGTGATCAAGCCCAACGAGACCCTGATCTTCGTCGTCGACCTGCTCGGCGTCAGCTGACTCGATCTTGCCCACCCGGCGGCCTTGTCGATTCCAGGCCGCCGGGTGTGGTCGTAATTGACCCTGGTCGGCGGTTGTGTCCTCCCCGGCAACGGCACCCTCCTGTGGCAGGCTTGTCCGGTGCCCGATCGCGCCGCCGCCCCCACGTCCGTCCGAGCCGGCTGAGCGCCGAACCACCGAACCAGCCCATGCCTGAACTCGACGCCAACCGGTCGCTGCCGCCCCGGCCGGACACCCACACCGGCCTCCCGCGTCCGCCGCACGCCCCAGGGTTCGGCGGCGACCCCGCCGCCAAGGCAGCCGACCGCGAATCGGCGGGCGTGCTCACCCGCAAGCCCAGCGCACCGCCCGAACACGGCCCCGCGCTCGTCTGGTACCGACTCAACTGGCGCGCCGGCCGCTGCGTCGTCGGCGCGGACTGGCTGTTATACCGAGGCGGCTGGGTCAAGACCTACGAACTCACCAACGTGCGCACCCAGTCCGTCGAGGGTCAGATCATGCTGTCCCTGACCGACTCCGGCGGCCGCAGCGTGGAAGCCGACTTCGCCGCCCTACAACGCGACCGGCGGGTCTGGGACTACCTGTACAACGGCATCCGGCACTCCATCGCCGCGGGCGCGGAACTGCACGGCACCGCCCGCCAGTACTTCGTCGTGGGACTTCCGCCGCGCCGAGGCTGACAGCCATCCGGTGGCTTTCGTGCGCGACACTTTCCTTTTGGCAGAAACCTGCCGTACCGGGGAGGGGTCCCGGCCTGCCCGTCGATGATGACGCGGGTGACCGAGATCAGGGGAGGCGCACCGATGTCGGACGACGTGACCGTGCTCCAGTTGACCGAGAGCGAACTCGCCACCGGCACGATCAAGTCGGTCAGCCTGCCCGGCGACGGCCAGACCACCCGGATCGTGCAGGTCCGCATCCCACCCGGTGTCCAGGACGGCACCCTGCTGCGCGTCCCCGCCCCCGGCGGCGACGTCCACTTCCGCATCACCACCATCCCCGCCGCACCCACAGCCTCAGCCACACCCACCTTCTCGGCTGCCCCGCCCCCCGCCGCGACCGGCTTTTCGGCTGCCCCGCCCCCGACCTATCGCCCGTACAGCCCGTACCAGCCGCCGGCCCGATCCCGTCGCAGGCTCGTGCTGCTCACCGGCGCCGCGGCCGCGGTGGTCGTGGTCGTCGTCGCGCTGATCACCGCCAACTCCGGCGGCGGCTCGACCGACAACCAGGGCTCGCAGCAGGCCGCACCACCCGCGCCGACCACGACCACCGCGCCCCCGGAATCCGCGGCCACCTACCAACAGGCGCTCAACGGCCTGGCCACCGCGCTGACCAACGGCCTCACCGAGCTGAACAACGCACAGACCCCGCAGGCGATCTCCACCGCGGCCACCGACTTCGGCAACGCCGTGCAACAGGCCGAAGGTGCCTTGGGCGGCGTCCCGCCGGTCGACACCGAGGCCGCCAACACGGCGCTGATGTCCGCGTTGCAGGGCCTGACCGGCGGCGACCTCAGCTCGGTCGGCAGCGCGGCGTCCAGCGACCAGGTCTGCCTCGGCCCGGCCGCGACCGCCCTGCTCAGCCGCTCGGACAGCCTCGCCCAGCTGCGGACCGCGATCGCCAACCTCACCACCGGCGGCCTGGCCTACCAGTTCGGCGCCACCCTGCCCCCGGTCACCCAGGACGGCAGCCGCTCCGCCAACACCGGCAGCATCGTCGCCGGCGCCGTGCACCATGGCCTCGGCGAGTTGACCATCAGCAACGGCGGCACCGCCGACGCCACCGTCGGCCTGGTCGCGGGCGGCGGTGCGCCGGTCGTCACCGTGTACGTCGGCCAGGGCGGGAGCTACACGCTGCGCCACATCGCCGACGGCACTTACACGATCTACGTGACCAGCGGCGCCGACTGGGATGCCGGCGCGCGGCTGTTCAGCCGCGGCTGCCAGTTCCAGCAGTTCGACCAGACCATGGACTTCACCACCACGTCCAGCCAGTACACGACCTACACGATCACGCTGACCCCGGTCGCGGACGGCAACGCCACCGAGAGCGGCGTCGACCCCGGCTCCTTCCCGCACTAGCGACGCATGCACGTTGTCCCTTTCGCGCCGTCGCACCTGCCCGGCGGTGCCGCCCACTCGATCTGCTCACCGGCACGGCGCAGGATTTCCACGCGACCTTCCCGCATCACACGTTCTCCGGCTTCCGGTTGCACGCACAAGATCCACCATGACCGAAGGCGTCGAGTGGGACCATCGGGGTTGTGTCCGAACAATCCCCGGTCTACGAGGAACGCCGCGGCTGGACCACCCGCAACGTCGTCACGCTGGTGATCATGTGCCTGCTCGACGTCGCGCTGGCCGTGCTGTTCGGCATCTCCGGTGGCTGGATCGGCATGTTCTTCGTGGCTTTTCTGCTGGCCGGCCTGGTCGCGGTCGTCGACGGCGGCGTCCGCAAGCCGGTCGCGCTGCGCATGGACGAACACGGCATCGCGCTGACCAAGAGCACCGCCCGCAAACCCACCGTGCTGGTGCCCTGGTCGGAACTGCACGCCGTCTGGCTCGTTCGGCACACCCGCCGCGTCGACACCATCGGCGTCGTCACCGAGTCCGGCCCCGAGGAGCCGCGCCGCTACTTCCCCATGATCGACTGGCACGTCGACGTCGACCGCCTCACCGAGACCGTCGCCTGCTACGCCCCGAAAGCAACCATCCGCAAGATGATCTAGGAACGACGAAAGCCCAGGTCCGAAGTAGACACTTCCTGACCTGGGCCAACGTATAAGCGAGCGGATGACGGGAATCGAACCCGCGTTCTCAGCTTGGGAAGCTGATGTTCTACCATTAAACTACATCCGCGAAGCGAGCCAAGCCTACCTGGTCGCCAGGCGCAGAGTAACACCGCCCGGCTAGGGTGGTTCGCGTGTTGTTGAGCGATCGGGACCTGAGCAAGGAACTCGAGGCTGGGCGGCTGGTGCTCGATCCCTATGATCCGGCCCTGCTCCAGCCGTCGAGCATCGACGTGCGCCTCGACCGGTATTTCCGGGTCTTCGACAACAGCAAGTACACGCACATCGACCCGTCGATCCAGCAGGACGAGTTGACGTCGCTGGTGGAGAAGAAGAACGACGACGAGCCGTTCGTGCTGCATCCCGGCGAGTTCGTGCTGGGGTCGACGTTCGAGATGGTGTCGTTGCCGGATGATCTCGCGGGCCGGCTGGAGGGCAAGTCGTCGCTGGGGCGGCTGGGTCTGCTGACGCACTCGACCGCTGGCTTCATCGACCCGGGTTTCACCGGGCACATCACGCTGGAACTGTCGAACGTCGCGAATCTGCCGATCACGCTGTGGCCGGGCATGAAGATCGGCCAACTGTGCCTGTTCCGGCTGAGCAGCGCGGCGGAGCATCCGTACGGGTCGGCGCAGGCCGGGTCGCGGTATCAGGGGCAGCGGGGGCCGACGCCGTCGCGCGCGTACCTGAACTTCCAGCGGTTCGACACCAGCAGGTCGGACAAGGACTGAGCCGGCTCCCGGAGGGTCGATCTCAGTGTGACCCTGGGACGTTTTCGGGGGTTTCCCCCACTGTGCACGCTCCCGCCAGCCCGTAGCCTCGTCGCCGATACGTCGAAATCGGGCATGGAACGGGGCAATGGGGCGATGGTGATCAGGGGGCGTCTGCTGGTTCTGGCGGGGACGGTTCTCGCGGTGGGAGCGTTGGCGAGCGGTTGCCGCTACGGCTTCAACGCGCAGAGCAGCGAGGCGACCGACGACACGACGTTGACGCAGGCCATCACCGCGGTGCAGGTGGCCAGTGGGGCCGGCAACGTGAGCATCCAGGTCGGGTCGAGGGCTTCGGTGCATCGGGAACTGCACTACGACAACAACAAGCCGGGGCCGAGCACGACGGTGGCGAACGGGGTGCTGACGCTCAACGACTGTGGCCAGGACTGCACGGTGGACTACCTGGTGACGGTGCCGGCGGCGGCCAAGATCGACGGGTCGACCTCGTCGGGGGACATCACGATCGCCGGCGCGTCGAGCGTGGCCGTGCAGGCGAGTTCGGGCAACGTGTCGGTCGCGGGGGCGACCGGTCAGGTGAGCGTGACCACCTCGTCCGGTGACATCAAGGCCGCCTCGGCGGGGTCCGATCTGCAGGCGCACTCGGACTCGGGCGACATCACGGTGAACGGGGTGAAGGGCGCGGTGACGTTGGTGTCGCAGTCGGGCCGGATCGCGGCGAGCGGGCTGAGCGGGGCGCAGACGACGGCGCACGCGTCCTCCGGGAACGTCACGGTGACCGCCGACGTGGTCCAGGACGTCGATGTGCAGACCTCCAGTGGCGACGTGACGATCACCGTGCCGAACGGCAGCTACCGGGTGACCACCGGAACGGATTCGGGTGGTGTCCGGTCCGGGATCGCGAACGACTCCTCCGCCCAGCATTCGATCAGCGCCACGGCGAGCAGTGGCGACGTGCGGATCACCGCGAAATAGCTGATCAGCACCCTCGGGCCAGGTCGCCGTCCGCGACCTGGCCCGAGGCGTGTCCGTGCCGGTGTGACCGCAAGCACAGGCGATGACGCTCCGCGGCCGGGAACAGGGCGGCGACCTCGCCCGTTGTACGGGCAGGAAGGTTGAGCGCGGTAGGCTCAAGTCCACGCGGCTCAGCCGAGACCGAACAGAAGACCCGAACAGCAAGATTGCACAGGAGGAATTCCATGGCGCGAGCGGTCGGCATCGACCTGGGGACGACCAACTCCGTCGTCGCCGTCCTTGAGGGCGGTGAGCCGACGGTGATCGCCAACTCCGAGGGTTCGCGGACGACCCCGTCCGTCGTCGCCTTCGCCAAGAACGGCGACGTGCTCACCGGGCAGCCAGCGAAGAACCAGGCCGTGACCAACGTGGACCGGACTATCCGGTCGGTCAAGCGGCACATGGGCACCAGCTGGACCACGGAGATCGACGGCAAGAAGTACACCCCGCAGGAGATCAGCGCCCGCGTGCTGATGAAGCTCAAGCGGGATGCCGAGGCCTACCTCGGTGAGGACGTCACCGACGCGGTGATCACCGTCCCCGCCTACTTCGAGGACGCGCAGCGGCAGGCCACCAAGGAGGCCGGGCAGATCGCCGGCCTGAACGTGCTGCGGATCGTGAACGAGCCGACCGCGGCAGCCCTGGCCTACGGCCTGGACAAGGGCGAGAAGGAACAGACCATTCTGGTCTTCGACCTCGGTGGTGGCACCTTCGACGTGTCGCTGCTGGAGATCGGCGACGGCGTCGTCGAGGTTCGCGCGACCAGTGGTGACAACCACCTCGGTGGTGACGACTGGGACCAGCGCATCGTCGACTGGCTGGTGGAGAAGTTCAAGGCTGCCAACGGCATCGACCTGACCAAGGACAAGATGGCCATGCAGCGGATCCGTGAGGCCGCTGAGAAGGCCAAGATCGAGCTGTCCAGCTCGTCCAGCGCGAACATCAACCTGCCCTACGTCACGGTGGACTCGGACAAGAACCCGCTGTTCCTGGACGAGACCCTGTCCCGCGCCGAGTTCCAGCGGATCACCTCCGACCTGCTGGACCGCTGCCGGGCCCCGTTCAACAACGTGATCCGCGACGCCGGCATCAAGATCGGCGACATGAACCACGTCGTGCTGGTCGGTGGTTCGACCCGCATGCCGGCCGTCACCGAACTGGTCAAGGAGCTGACCGGCGGGCGCGAGCCGAACAAGGGCGTGAACCCGGACGAGGTCGTCGCGGTCGGCGCGGCGCTGCAGGCCGGTGTGCTCAAGGGTGAGGTCAAGGACGTCCTGCTGCTGGACGTCACTCCGCTGTCCCTCGGTATCGAGACCAAGGGCGGCGTGATGACCAAGCTGATCGAGCGCAACACCACGATCCCGACCAAGCGCTCGGAGATCTTCACGACGGCCGACGACAACCAGCCGTCCGTGCAGATCCAGGTCTACCAGGGCGAGCGCGAGTTCGCGGCGTACAACAAGAAGCTCGGCATGTTCGAGCTGACCGGCATTCCGCCGGCACCGCGCGGCGTGCCGCAGGTCGAGGTCACCTTCGACATCGACGCCAACGGCATCGTGCACGTCAACGCCAAGGACATGGCGACGGGCAAAGAGCAGGGCATGACCATCACCGGTGGTTCCGCGCTGCCCAAGGACGACATCGAGCGGATGGTCAAGGACGCCGAGGCGCACGCCGAGGAGGACAAGCGCCGCCGCGAGGAGGCCGACGTCCGCAACCAGGCCGAGTCGCTGGTCTACCAGACCGAGAAGTTCGTCAAGGACAACGACGAGAAGCTCCCGGCCGAGACCAAGGACAAGGTCAACGCCGCGCTGAAGGACGCGAACGAGGCGCTCAAGGGCGAGGACATCAACGCGATCAAGTCCGCCGTTGAGAAGCTGGCGACCGAATCGCAGGCGATGGGTTCGGCCATGTACGCCGCCGCTGGTGCGGATTCCGCTGCCGCGGGCGCTGGTGCGCCCGGCGGTGCCCCGGCTGGTGAGTCCGGCGGTGCGGACGACGTGGTCGACGCCGAAATCGTCGACGAGGACAAGTGACGCACGGTCCGGGTCCTTTCCAGCGAGGAGACGTCATGAGTGAGCACGGCGGCGAGGAGCCGCACGTGGTGGTCAGGGACCGGCGGCGGATCGATCCGCAGACCGGTGAGGTGCGCCCGCCCGAGGTCGACGACGAGGAGTCGTCGACCGGGCGGCACGCCGCCGAGGATGGCGAGTCCCCGGCGGCCGCGCCTGCCGACGACGCCGGCAGCGAAGACGACGTGCGCAAGCAGCTCGAAGAGCGCACCGCCGATCTGCAGCGGCTGACCGCGGAGTACGCGAACTACCGCAAGCGGGTCGAGCGGGACCGAGAGCTGGCCGCCGGCAACGCCAAGGCGATGCTGGTCGGTCAGCTGCTCTCGGTGCTCGACGACATCGAGCGGGCCGACGCGCACGGCGACCTGACCGGTGCGTTCAAGACGGTCGCGGACAAGCTGGCCGCGACCTTGCAGCGCTCCGGGCTGACCGCGTTCGGCGAGCCGGACGAGCCGTTCGACCCCTCGGTGCACGAGGCTGTCCAGCACGACACGTCCCCGGACGTGGCGGGTCCGACGGTGTCCGCGGTGTTGCGCCGCGGCTACCGCTTCGGTGACCGGGTGGTTCGCGCCGCGCTTGTCGCGGTGACCGACTACGAGGCGCCTGCCGGTGCTTCGGACGAGGTCAGCGAATCGGCCGGAACCGAGCAGGATTGACCAGCGCTGACGGGAGAGGAGGAGACGTCCGGTGAGCTCTAGGGACTGGATCGAGAAGGACTTCTACCGCGAACTGGGCGTCTCCTCCGATGCCCAGGCCGACGAGATCAAGAAGGCCTACCGCAAGCTGGCCAGGGAACTGCACCCGGACGCCAACCCGGGTGACGCCAAGGCCGAGGCGCGGTTCAAGGCCGTCTCCGAGGCATACGGCGTGCTGGGCGACGCGGACAAGCGCAAGCAGTACGACGAGCAGCGCAGCCTGTTCGGCTCGGGCGCGTTCCGGCCGGGCAGCGGCAGTGGCGGGTTCGGCGGTTTCACGCCGGGCGCGGGCGGGTTCGACCTGGGCGACCTGTTCGGTCAGGCGACTCAGCAGAACGCCGCCGGTTCCGGTGGTAGCGGCGGTATCGGCGACATCTTCGGCAACCTGTTCGGCAATCGGCGCGGCGGTGGCAACACCGGCGGCGCCACCCGGGGCAGGCGTGGCTCGGATGTCGAGACGGACATCCGGATCGACTTCGCCGAGGCCGTGCGCGGGGTGACCGTGCCGCTGCAACTGTCCAGTCCGTCCACATGCGACATGTGCCACGGGTCGGGCGCCAAGCCGGGCACCTCGCCGCGCACCTGTCCGACGTGCAACGGGGCCGGTCTGGTGACCCGCAGCCAGGGCGCGTTCGCGTTCAGCGAGCCGTGCGCGGACTGCCGGGGCACCGGTCGGCTGGTCGACAACCCCTGCCCGGAATGTCTCGGCAGCGGCACCTCGACCAAGATCAGGACGATGACCGTGCGCATCCCGCCGGGCGTCAACGACGCGCAGCGGATCAGGATCGCCGGCAAGGGCGAACCTGGTGTCAGCGGCGGCCCGAACGGGGACCTCTACGTCCGGGTGCACGTCAACCCGCACCCGGTGTTCGGCCGCAACGGCGACGATCTGACCATCACCGTCCCGGTGACCTTCCCGGAGCTGGTCATGGGCACCACGCTGACCGTGCCGACCCTGGACGGGAAGGTGTCGCTGAAAGTGGCGCCGGGTACTCCGACCGGGCGGACGCTGCGGGCGCGCAAGAAGGGCATCACCAAGCGCGACGGCAAGACCGGTGACCTGCTGGTGACTCTGCAGCTCGCGGTGCCGGCGAAGCTGGACGACAAGGCGAAGGCGGCCCTGGCCTCCTACGCGGACGCGACCTCGGGACAGGACCCGCGGTCTGAACTGAACGCACTGCTCGGCTCGGGAGAGACGTCATGATCAACCCGAACGCCCGATCACCGTTCCCGGTCGGCGCCGACGAGGACACCCCGGTGTTCGTCATCTCGGTCGCCGCACAACTGTCCGGCCTGCACGCGCAGACGCTGCGCAGCTACGACCGGCTCGGCCTGGTGACCCCGGGCCGAGCCACCGGCGGTGGCCGGCGCTATTCGGCGCGGGACATCGCGGTGCTGCGCGAGGTGCAGCGCCTGTCCCAGGAGGACGGCGTCAACCTGGCCGGCATCAAGCGGATCATCGAGCTGGAGAACGAGGTCGACGCACTGCGCGGGCAGGTCAAGCAACTCATGACCGAGCTGGCTGCCGCGCACGTCGCGGCCGACCAGGCGGCGGCCGCCGTGCACGCCTCCTACCGCAGGGACCTGGTGCCGGTGCGCCGGCCCGAGACCGCGCTGGTGGTGTGGCGGCCGGAGCGTCGCCGCAACCGCTGAGCTGTCTTGTGAAGGTCGGTCAGTCGATGGTGAACGGGTCGTAGGAGATCCGATCGAGCGGGGTACCGGCGACCAGCATCCGCGACACGGTGGAGCGGATCATCGCCGGTGATCCGGCGACCAGCACGTCCCGTTCGGCCCACGAGCCGTACTTGGTGACGATGTCGGCCAGCGTGCCGTGTTCGGCGTTGCGCGCGCCCGGGTTGTTCTCCAGCACCGGCACCACGGTCAGCCACGGGTTGATGCTGGCCAGGCTGCGCAGGTCGTCGAGGGCGAACAGGTCGTCCTCGGTGCGCCCGCCGTAGAACAGGTGCACCCTCGGGTTCTCCCCGTACTGGGCAAGGTCCTCGATCAGCGCGGTCATCGTGGAGATGCCGGTGCCGCCGGCGACCATCAGCACGTCGGAGCCTGATTCGCGGTCGACGCTCATCCGGCCCAGCGGCGGCCCGAGCCGCCATACGTCGCCGAAGTTGGTGTGGTTGACCAGGGCGCGGGACACCCAGCCGCCCTCGACGGCGCGGATGTGGAACTCCACGCTGCCGTCCTCGCGCGGCGCGTTGGCAGGCGTCAGGTAGCGCCACAGCCGGTCACGCTGCGGAACGGTCACGCTCAGGTACTGGCCGGCCTGGTAGGGCACCGGGTAGTCCGGCTGCACCCGGACGGTGGCCAGGTTCCAGCTGATCCGGTGGTGGTCCACGACCTCGGCGGACCACCAGGCCGGGCCCTCGTCGGCCGCGGCGGCCTCCAGCATGGTGCGGGCCATGATCGTGTACGCCTCGGCCCAGGCACGCTCGACGCTGGGCGTCCAGTTGCTGCCCGAGTAGCGCTTGATCGCGGAGAGCAGCGCCGTGCCGACCGCCTCGTACTGGTTGGCGACCACGCCGAACTTGCGGTGGTCGCGGCCCAGTTGCCGCAGGAACGGCATGAGCTCGTCCGGCCGGTCGATCATCTGGACGAGGTGCACGATCGCGCGCATGATGCGGCTGCGCTGCACCTGCATGTTGATCGGGAACAGTTCCCTGGTCACCGGCGCGATGCTGAACAGCATGCCGTAGAAGAACTGCGCGACGTCCTCGTGCTGGGCCTCGATCAGCGCCCAGCTCTCCCGGACCTGCCGAACCATGGCGGAGGCTCCCGCCGGTGGGGCGCTTCGCCCTGGCTGGGGTGGGATGGGGTTGATTACGGCGTTCGCAGTCATGGTCGGGGCGAAGTCTCTACCTTCATGCGGGGCGCCCACAAGACGCCGTCTGTTGGTTCGGCTTGTCCCCCGACGGAAGGACAGTAGCTCGACATTGCCGAAATGGCAGCCTTGAGTGCACGTTCGAGTGGTTCACGGTCACGTTCGGTCCAACACGCTTGACCCCAATGGACGAACCTCGCCCCCAGTGGTCGAAATGATCATGGATGAGCGTGTAAGCACGTCGCCGTGACTTTTCCGTTACCTGCCCCAACCGGGACAGCCGGAGACGACCTGCTGTCGTTCGAGCTCGCCGAGCACGGCTCGCCGACGCCACCCTCCGGATATACCGCGACCGCCGACGAAACCACGGAGAGTATTCGTCGCCCGGTCAGCGGCCATTCCGGCATTCCCGCCGAAACCACCTCGGACGCATCGAGTGTGATTTCGGACACAGTGTCCGCCGACGGTGGGCCGGCGGATCCGCTCGCCGCGCAGCGGGACCGCGAGCTGCCCGGGTCGCGCGGTGAACACCTGCTCCAGTGCGCCTACGGCACCGCGCAGCGCGCCGAGAAGTTCTACGACGACCAGGTGCTCGACCACCTCAACGAGGCGATGATCGAGTTCGTCGGCCGGATGGAGATGGCCTTCATCGCCACCTCCGACGCGAGCGGCGAGTGCGACTCGTCGCTGCGCGCGGGCCCGCCCGGGTTCCTCCAGGTGATCGACGAGCGGACGATCGCCTACCCCGAGTACCGGGGCAACGGCGTGCTGGCCAGCCTCGGCAACATCAGCGAGAACCCCAGGATCGGCGTGTTGCTCATCGACTTCGTCACCGACCTGATCGGCCTGCACATCAACGGGCACGCCGCGATCGTCGAGGACGCGCGGCTGCGCGCCGACCATCCGGACATCTCGGTCGACGACGAGCGCGGTCGCACCCCGCAGCGCTGGGTGAAGATCGACGTCGTGGAGGCCTACATCCACTGCCGCAAGCACATCCCGAGGCTGGTCGCGGTGCCGGACCGGACCAGGGCCTGGGGCACGGACGAACCGATCGCCAAGGGCGGCGACTACTTCCGCGCCAAAGGCGTCGAACGCCCCTGGCAGCCGCTCAAGGACCCGACCGGACCGATCCCCGTCGGTGGCCGGCCCGCCTGACTCGTCCGAGTGTGGGCAAGCCTGTGGACAACCTGCCTGGGATTTGTGCACAACTCGACGCACCTGTGGACAACCAGCGATGATCGTCGGCCTGACCCAGGCCCAGCGTTCAAGTTGCCAACACCCGACGTATCCACAGCGCCGGGCGGTTCGCCGCGCCATACTTCGCCCGAGCGAAAATAGTCAGGGTTGAGCGGAACAGACTCAACTTTGGTGACGTTGTCTTGGGTAGACGACGTGGGTTTCACAACTGAGGGTGAGGGATGGACGCTTTCAATCCGACGACCAAAACACAGCAGGTGATTTCGTCGGCAGTGCAGGCCGCAACGGTCGCCGGCAACCCGGATGTCGGGCCGGTGCATCTGTTCGGTGCGCTGCTGGCTCAGGCGGACGGGCTGACCGTGCCGCTGCTCACCGCGGTCGGGGCCGACCCCGCCGCGATTCGCGCTGACCTGGAGCGGCTCTCGCACTCCCTGCCCTCGGCAACCGGGGCGACCGTGTCCGCGCCGCAGTTCTCGCCGCCCGCGGTCCGCTCGCTGACGCACGCGCAGCGGCTGGCCACCGAGATGGGCGACGAGTACGTCTCGACCGAGCATCTGCTCGCCGGCCTCGCCGCCGAGGGCGGCCCGGTGGCCGATCTGCTGCGCCGCCACGGTGCGTCCGAGGACGCGCTGCGCGAGGCGTTCACCAAGGTGCGCGGCTCCGCGCGGGTGACAACGCCCGACCCGGAAAGCACCTACCAGGCGCTGGAGAAGTACGGCGTCGACCTGACCGACCGCGCCCGCAAGGGCGAGCTGGACCCGGTGATCGGCCGCGACGCGGAGATCCGCCGCGTGGTCCAGGTGCTCTCCCGGCGCACCAAGAACAACCCGGTGCTCATCGGCGAGCCCGGTGTCGGCAAGACCGCGATCGTCGAGGGCCTCGCCCAGCGCATCATCGCCGGCGACGTGCCGGAATCGTTGCGCGGCAAGCGGGTCGTCGCGCTCGACCTCGGTTCGATGGTCGCGGGCGCCAAGTACCGCGGTGAGTTCGAGGAGCGGTTGAAGGCCGTGCTCAAGGAGATCACCTCCTCCGACGGAGAGGTGATCACCTTCATCGACGAGCTGCACACCATCGTCGGTGCGGGCGCGACCGGCGAGGGCGCGATGGACGCCGGCAACATGATCAAGCCGATGCTGGCCCGCGGCGAGCTGCGCATGGTCGGCGCGACCACGCTGGACGAGTACCGCGAGCACATCGAGAAGGACGCCGCGCTGGAGCGGCGGTTCCAGCAGGTCATGGTGGGCGAGCCGAGTGTCGAGGACACCATCGGCATCCTGCGCGGCCTCAAGGACCGCTACGAGGTGCACCACGGTGTCCGGATCACCGACGCCGCCCTGGTCGCCGCGGCCACCCTCTCCGACCGCTACATCACCGCCCGCTTCCTGCCGGACAAGGCGATCGACCTCGTCGACGAGGCCGCGTCCCGGCTGCGGATGGAGATCGACTCGCGGCCGGTCGAGATCGACGGAGTGGAACGCTCCGTGCGTCGCCTCGAGATCGAGGAAATGGCGCTGGCCAAGGAAACCGACCCGGCTTCGCAGACCAGGCTGGCCGCGCTGCGCGCCGAACTGGCCGAGAAGAAGGAAGAACTCTCCGCGCTGACCGTGCGCTGGCAGAACGAGAAGTCGGCGATCGAGGGCGTGCGCGAGGTCAAGGAGCAGCTGGAGGCGCTGCGCGGCGAGGCCGAACGGGCCGAGCGCGACGGCGACCTCGGCCGCACCGCCGAGCTGCGCTACGGCCGGATTCCCGCGCTGGAGAAGGAACTCGCGGCCAAGACCGAGTCCTCCGGCCTCGCCGACAACGGCCAGCTCATGCTCAAGGAGGAGGTCGGCCCGGACGACGTCGCCGACGTCGTGTCCGCGTGGACCGGCATTCCGGCGGGCAGGCTGCTGGAGGGCGAGACCGCCAAGCTGCTGCGCATGGAGGACGAGCTCGGCGCCAACGTCGTCGGCCAGGCCGAGGCGGTGCGCGCGGTGTCCGACGCGGTGCGCCGCAGCCGGGCCGGCGTCGCCGATCCCGACCGGCCGACCGGTTCGTTCCTGTTCCTCGGCCCGACCGGTGTCGGCAAGACCGAGCTGGCCAAGGCGCTCGCCACGTTCCTGTTCGACGACGAGCGGGCGATGATCCGGATCGACATGAGCGAGTACGGCGAGAAGCACTCGGTCGCCCGGCTCGTCGGCGCCCCGCCCGGCTACGTCGGCTACGACCAGGGTGGTCAGCTGACCGAGTCGGTGCGCCGCAGGCCGTACTCGGTGGTGCTGCTCGACGAGGTGGAGAAGGCCCACCCCGACGTGTTCGACGTGTTGTTGCAGGTGCTCGACGACGGCAGGCTGACCGACGGCCAGGGCCGCACGGTCGACTTCCGCAACACGATCCTGATCCTCACGTCCAACATCGGGTCGCAGATCATCGCGGACCCGGCGTTCGACGAGCGGCAGCGCAAGGACGCAGTGCTGGCGTTGGTGCAGAAGCAGTTCAAGCCGGAGTTCCTGAACCGGCTGGACGACATCGTGGTCTTCCACGCGCTGACCACCGCCGAGCTGACGTCGATCGTGGACATCCAGGTCGCGCGGTTGGCCAAGCGGCTCAACCAGCGCAGGCTGACCCTGGAAGTCACCCCGGCCGCGCGGGACTGGCTGGCGATCAACGGTTTCGACCCGGTGTACGGGGCGCGGCCGCTGCGCAGGCTGGTGTCCTCCGCGATCGGCGACCAGCTGGCCAAGAGCCTGCTGGCCGGCGACATCCAGGACGGTGATCTGGTGAAGGTCGACGTGTTGGACGACAACAGCGGCCTGATCGTGCTCAAGGGCTGAACAATGGCCGGCATTTCCGCTGGTCAGACATATTGATCAACTCAGCGTCACCGCGATGGATCATGGGCATCGCCCGATCGGACCTGTCGCGGTGACGCTGTGCCGCATATGGTTACGGCCGTTCTGTTCACAGGGTAAACATAAAGATCTTTCGTGTTAATCGAGGTGATCTCGGCTACCTCCATTCGGCGGGCGGATAACCGGCCGAATGGTCCGTACCACATCACGAGTTGGTCCCCGTCGCGGAACTGACCCGAAATTGATCTTCGCCCGGAACCGATTCACCGCTACCCTCAACCCGTGAGCAGCATTTCGCCGTGGATCTTCTTCGCCATCGCGGCCGTCGCGCTGGCCGGAGGTATCACGCTGCTCGCCGGCGACCGCGCCAAACGCACCGCCCGCAACCGGGAACGCCGCAGGTGGGCGGCCCTGCGCGGCTGGCAGTTCGCGGAAACCGATCATGTGCTGACCACCCGCTGGCACGGCGGCACCATCGCTTACTACGGCACCGGCACCGCCCGCGACGTGGTCACCGGCTCGACCTTCACCGCCGACGGCAGGCGCAAAGTACACGTCGCGGACCACGAAACCGGTGGAAAGATCAATTCCGTGCTGGTCGGCGTGCAGTGCCGGCGGCCCATCGGCGTGTTGATCGAACTGTGGCTGCCCAGCGTCCCGTTCCAGCGCGAACAAATGCCCGACCTGCTCGGACCGGTCGGCCCCCGCTACGCCTTCGTGTCCGACCTCGCCGCCGCCCGCGCGCTGATCACCCCCGACATGGTCGACGCGGCCGAGGAGATCGGCGGCGACGTGACCGTGCTCTGGCTCGAAGAGGACTGGGTGCTCGCCGCGGCCCCGCCGCACTCCAGCCCGGCCCGCCTCGAACGACTCCTGCGCGATCTCGGCGAACTCGCCGACGTCGTCGACCCGCTCGACGTCGGCCCCGGCGCCCACCCGCACCTGGGCAAGGCCGCCGGCAACTGACGGGCCTGGGCGCCGCGACTACGCAGCGCCAACGCCCTAGCGTGCAACTCATGCCCACCGCGCTCGTCACCGGCGCGACCGCCGGAATCGGCGCCGCCTTCGCCCGCAAACTCGCCGCCGACGGGTACGACCTCGTCCTCGTCGCCCGCAACACCGAGCGGCTCGACGAGATCGGCGCGCAACTGCACCGGCAGTGCGGCATCGACGCGGAAGTGCTGTCGGCCGATCTCGCGCGGGAGCGCGGCCGGGCCGCCGTCGAGGAACGGCTCACCGACCCCGACCGGCCCATCGACCTGCTGGTCAACAACGCGGGATTCGCGCTGTCCGGCGAGTTCTGGACCGCGGGCCTTGCCGACCTGCAAGCACAGCTCGACGTCAACGTGACCAGCGTGCTCCGGCTGACCAGGGCCGTCCTGCCCGGCATGATCGATCGCGACCGCGGCGCGGTGATCAACGTGTCCAGCGTCGCTGGCTTCCTGCCCGGCCGCGGCTCGACCTACACGGCCAGCAAGTCCTGGGTAACCTCGTTCACCGAAGGCATCGCCGCGTCGCTGGTCGGCACCCGCGTGCGCGTGCTCGCGCTGTGCCCCGGCTACACCAGGACCGAGTTCCACGAACGCGCCAACATCAGCGTGCCGCCCGCCCCGCCCGCGTTCTGGCTCGACGCCGACCGCGTCGTCGGCGACTGCCTGGCCGACTTACACCGCGGCCGGGTCATCTCGGTGCCCGGCGCGCACTACAAGGCCGTCGTCGGCCTGGCCCGGTTCGTCCCGCGCGGCGTGCTGCGCAAGCTCTCCGGCGGCCAGCGCCGAACGTGAGGCGGTCCCGGTGTTTTCGGCCACTTCCGGCCTGCCTGGCTGACCAGCGGCGGGCAACGTGCCAGGCTATGCGCCCGTGCCCACCAATACGCCGAGCGGCGTCCGCATCGATCAGGCCGCGAAATCCGAACTTGCCCGTCTGGTCAGTGAACTCGCCGTCGTACACGGCAAAGTCACCCTCTCCTCGGGCAAGGAAGCCGACTACTACGTCGACCTCCGCCGCGCCACCCTGCATCATGCCGCCGCTCCGCTGATCGGCACCCTGCTGCGCCAGCTCACCGCCGACTGGAGCTACGTCGCGGCCGGCGGCCTCACCCTCGGCGCCGACCCGGTCGCCTGCGCGATGATGCACGCCGCATCGGCGGCAGGCGAGGTGCTCGACGCGTTCGTGGTGCGCAAGGCGCAGAAGGAACACGGCATGCAGCGCCGGATCGAGGGCATCGAGGTCAGCGGTCAGCCCGTGCTCGCCGTCGACGACACGTCCACCACCGGGGCCAGCGTGCTCGCCGCCGTCGAGGCCCTCCGCGAAGCGGGCGCGAACGTCATCGGCGTGGCCACCGTCGTCGACCGGGACACCGGCGCCCGCGAGGCCATCGCCGAGGCCGGCCTCCAGTACCGCTACCTGCTGGACCGCGAAGACCTCGGCCTCTGACCCGCTCAAAAACCGGACAAATTTCCGCCCCCAACCTACCCCCCTCCCAGCCCGGGGGCGGCGCCCCGCGTCGAGCCTATGGGGCGTGGGGGCGCCGGGCCAAAAGGTGGGCGGCGGGATTGTGGACAACTCGCGGGCTGTGGATGAACGGGCGAACGGGACGGCCGCGCGGGCTGAAACCGGGGATGAACAGCACCTGGGAGACGTCGAATTTCACTCCCACGGGCGACGCCGGGGTAGTTTGCCAACCGCATTGGGCATGAATTAGTTCCCGGGTATCGGGTGAGGATCATCGCCACAAATGGTGGTCGCTGAATCGGTGCCGGGGTTCTAGCCTGGTGTGGGGAGGTGGCCATGGTCTTCCGATTGCTCGACGACCTCACGGTGGCAGTCCACTACCTGGTAATGGCCTACATCGTCTTCGGTGGCTTCCTCGCCTGGCGCTGGCGGTGGACGATCGTGACACACGGGCTGTTCATCTGCTGGGCCGTGATCACGCTGGTCTTCCCATGGGCGAACTGCCCGCTGACGCTGGCCGAGAACTACTTCCGCCAGCTCGGTGGCCTACCGCAGCTCAACGGCGGGTTCATCGACACCTACATCACCGGCGTGCTCTACCCGACCAACGACGTGCATCTCGTGCAGGTCATCGTCGCGCTGCTGGTGCTCGGTTCGTGGATCGGCTTCTTCCTGCTGCGCAACCGCGCCCGCCACGCCAAGCACCTCACCAAGGTGGCCGGCTGAGCCGGCGGTTTACCGTTGCCGGGTGACGCACACGCAGGAACCGGGCCCGACCGAATGGGTGTTCGGCGAGCCGGTGGGGGTGGGTCCGTGGCCGGGTGAGCCGCCGACGGATCCCCACTACGACCCAGAACTGCTCGCCGAGGGCGATCGCCGCAACGTGGTGGACGCGTTCCGCTACTGGCGGCGGGAAGCGATCGTCGCCGAGCTGGACACCCGGCGGCACGCCTTCCACGTCGCGATCGAGAACTTCCAGCACGACGCCAACATCGGCACCGTGGTGCGCACCGCGAACGCGTTCGGCGCGCGGGCGGTGCACATCGTGGGGCGCAAGCAGTGGAACCGGCGCGGCGCGATGGTGACGGACCGTTACCAGCATGTGTTTCACCAACCCGATTTCGCGGCGCTCGCCGACTACGCGAACACCGAGGGTCTCGTCGTGGTGGCGGTGGACAACACGCCCGGGTCGGTGCGGATCGAGACGACGGCGCTGCCGCGGCGCTGCGTGCTGCTGTTCGGCCAGGAGGGACCGGGCCTCTCGCCGGCCGCGAAACAGGGCGCCGAGCTGGTGGTGTCGATCGCGCAGTTCGGGTCTACGCGGTCGATCAACGCGGGCGTGGCGGCCGGGATCGTCATGCACAGCTGGGTGCGTCAGCACGCGGATCTGAACACGGCCTGGTGACCCAGCCGCTTTCAGCGGTACCTCCTGAACGATTCAGCAGCCACTATGGACCGGTGACCGAGCGGGACACGCAGCGCAGCAGCCCCGCGCTGTGGGCGGCGCGGGCGGCAGTGGCCGAGCGGGCCGTGTACGCCCGGCACCTGCGTCGGCTCTGGGCGCTGCCCGGCACCATGCTCGGCGTGGTCGGCTGGCCGGCAACGGCCGAGCAGCGCGGTTTCGGGCACTGGAACTACTGGTGGCAGGCGCATCTGCTGGACTGCCTGATCGACGCGGTGCAGCGCGAACCCAGGGCGGGCAGGGTGGACAGCGTCCGTCGGGTGATCGCCGGCATCCACCGACGCAACCTGGGCAGCTGGCTCAACTCCTTCTACGACGACGTCGCCTGGCTCGGCATCTCGCTGGCACGCGCGCATCGCGCGGGTCTGGTGCTCAACGCCCCCGCACTCGCGGAGATCGCAGGGCGCCTGCGGTCGGGATGGACGGACCATTCCGGGGGCGGGATCTGGTGGCGGGTCGGCGTCGACTTCAAGAACGTGCCGGCCAACGGGCCCGCCGCGATCCTGTTCGCGCGACTGTCCGACCTGGACATCACGGGTGCCGGCGACCGGGTCGACCGGCAGCGCGCGAGGTCCACTGTGGACTGGATCGAGGAGAACCTGCTCGACCGGGAAACCGGTCTGGTCTGGGACGGCCTGCACGCCAACCCGGACGGCACTGTGCGCGACGTCGAGAAGGCGATCTACAGCTACTGCCAGGGCGTGTTCCTCGGTGCCTGCGTGGAACTCGCCGAGCGCGACGGACCGGCGAGCGGCTGGGCCGCGCGGGCCGTGCGCACCATCGACGCGGTGGCGCAGCGGGTCACCGTGCCGGACGGGTCCAGCGGCGGACCGGTGATCCGCGGTCAGGGAGGCGGGGACGGCGGACTGTTCGGCGGCATCCTGGCCCGCTATCTCGCACTCGCCGCCAACGTGCTGCCCGGCCTCGACCCGAATCTCACCGAGCCGGCGCGGCTCGCGGCCGAGGTGGTGCTCACCTCTGCGGAGGCCGCCTGGCGCAACCGGACCATCGCGCCGGGCGGCCCGCTGTTCGGCCCGGACTGGACGAAACCGGCGGTGCTGCCCCGGCAGCGCACGAAGGCGGAGGGGCATCTGCCCGAGCGGGATCTGTCCGTACAAGTGGGCGCGTGGATGCTGCTGGAGGCCGCCGCGACCCTGGAACGAAACCGGGCACCGGGCGCAGTCCGGTCGGGAACGGACGGCTAAGGTACGGGCGGATTCGGCACGGTCGCCGGACCCGCGCGGGTCGCACCGCCGCGCCCGCGGCCTGCCTCCCACGCGAAGTGATCCGACTCATGCGCTTATCCCTGCCCACGGCCGTCGTGTTCGCGGCCCTGCTCCCGCTCGCCGTCCTCGGCTGTGCGAGCGGCCCGTCCGCCGCGCCGGCCACCGGCGCGTCGTCGACCGCGGCCGCGCCGACCAGTGCCGATCCCGACGCGGGCCTGGCGACCGGCACCCAGCTCAAGGCCGCGCTCGCCCAGCATGCCTACTTCCCGACCGGCTTCGCGCAGGAGGCGAGCGCGACCCGGGACACCGGCGACGCCTACCAGCAGCAGACCACGACCGCGCCGGCGAAGCCGGACTGCACGCTGCTCGGCGGGACCGGCTGGTTCACCATCTCCGGCATCAGCGGGGTCTCCTTCGCGAAGGCCACTTACGTCGACAAGGCCACCAGCGCCGAGCAGGACGAGGAGATCTTCGCCTACTCCGGTGACTCCGCGACGGCCGAACTCAGCGCCGTCGGCTCGATCGCCAAGACCTGCCCGACCTACACCGACGCGCAGACGCACAGCCCGGTGAAGGTGACCGAGGCCGCCGCCAGCGGCCTTGGCGAGGCCGGCTACACGATCACGCTGACCGACTCGGCCTGGCAGAGCGGCAGCACGCTGCAGGCGAGCAAGGTCGGCAGCGACATCGTGTTCGTCTACTCGACCAGCGGTCCCAAGAACGGCGCGACGGACGCGACCAAGCTCAGCGCGTACGTCGTGAGCAAGCTCAAGGCCCTGCGCTGACGCGTACCGCGCCGGGGTGTTCGGTCAGAAGATCTCCTTCAGGGTCTGGAAGCCGACGCCGATCTGGATGCCGTTGCCGGCCAGCCAGCCGCCCGTGCCGTCGGCGAAGTAGACCTTGAGATCGCCGGCCTGGTCGACGGTCAGCACCGAACCGGTGTCCGTGCCGCCGAACGAGCCGACGCTGAACACGGTGCGGAAACCGGTGAATCCGGTGCCGATCACCGCGCCGCCGCCGTTGACCCAGTGGCCGCCGCCGTCGGTGCCGTAGAAGCGAAGATCGCCGTTCGGCGTCACGCCGAGCAGTCCGATGTGGCCGGTGTCGGTCCACTGGAACGGCATCAGGTAGCTGAACTCGTTGAAGCCGCTGCCGATCTGGACGCCGCTGCCGTTGACCCAGCTGTTGCCGGTGCGTTCGTAGAGCCACAGGGTGCCGTCCGGGCGGACGGCGAGCAGGTCGGGTCGGCCGTCGCCGGTGAAGTTGTTGGTGGGCACGATGAAACCGAACTGGTTCCAGCCGCGCCGACCACCGCCGCGTTCGCGTAGTCGATGCCGTCCAAGCCGTTGTTGGGGTAGAAGCTCAGCACGCCGTTCGAGGCGACGGTGAGCAGGCCCTCGGTGCCGTCATAGGTCCAGTTGTTCACCCGCAACAGCTGCTGGTCCGCGTTCCAGTCGGTCGCATCGACCGGGGCCTGGGTGGCGAAGCCTGGCGTGGGTAGGTTGCCGGGGTAGGCGCCGAAGCCCTCGTAGTAGGTGAGTTGACCGTTGCGGCCCTCGCCGAGCACGTCGCTGATGCCGTCGCCGGTCCAGTCCTTGGTGCCCGGATTCGTCCTGGCCAGGTCGGCGGTGATCGCGTCGTGGACGTAGGTGATCGGCTCGAATCCCAGGTACTCGTTCACGTCGGCGGTGTATTCGTACTTGTCGCCGACCCCGACGAGTTGGCCGCCGACGACCAGCGGATCACCGGCATTGCGCAGCGCGCTCGCGGCCTGGCCGTCGCCGGGAAAGCCCACGCACAGTTCGAGCGGGAACTCGGAGTTGCACAAGTTCGTGGAGATGGTCGTGGTCGGGGTTTCGACGAGTTCGTCGCCCGGAACCAGCGGACTGGTGCCATAGCTCAGGGTGTACCCGGTGATGCCCACCGTGAAAGGTGGCGGGGCGCCCGCCGGGCTCATCGCGATCGGCGGGTAGACGCCGGGCAGCGGCAGCGTGAGGGTCAGCACCTGCACGTCCGACGGGCGGTCGTTGACGTCCTCGTCGTTGGGGATGTAACCGATGTCGGTCCACACGGAGGCGACGCCGTCGACGAAACCGACCGAGTCGTCGGTGGGTTCGTTCCGGCCCGCGATCACGGCCATCCTGCCGAGTGTGGGCGGAACGTCGCAGGCGGCCGCGGTGAGCACTTTGGTGGGGCTGAGGATATCCCCGACACAGAATTCCGAGCCGGTCTCGTAGTAGCTCTGGATGGCGACGATCCACGGATAGGCCGCAGCGTCCACATCGGAGGATTGCGTCGTGCTCGGCGGCCCGGTGTGCGTGCGGGGGCTGAACGGCGCCGCGCGCGGTCCGATCTTCGGCAGTGGTGGCGGGGTGGTGGCCGCGCTGGTGGGCGTGACGATGATGCCGGTGAGGAGAGACGCGGCGAGCAGCGCGACCGTGATGATCAGCCTGCGTTGCCGCCCGGGTCTGTGTGCTGCGTCCATGGCGTCTCCTCGGGGTTCGGTGGTTCTGGCCCGTGGACGTCGTTGGGTTGTCCTGGTTGCCAGATGTCGCCCGAACGGCCTAATGAGACAACGAAACGTGCCGGCAACGGCGAAGCGTTACCGGCACATTCCGCTACGAATCGGATCAGAAGAGTTGCTTCACGGTCTGGAAGCCGACGCCGATCTGCACGCCGTTGCCGGTCAGCCAGCCGCCGGTGCCGTTGGCCTGGTAGACCCGGAGGATGCCGGACTGATCCACGGTCATGAAGGAACCGGTGTCGCTGCCGCCGAACGAGCCGACGCTGAACTCCGTGGTGAAGCCGGCGAAGCCGCCGCCGATGGCCACGCCGTTGCCGTTGGTCCAGTTGCCGTTCCCGTCGACGCCGTAGAACGTCAGGTCGCCGTTGGGCGTGACGCCGAGCAGGCCGACGTGGCCGTCATTGGTCCACTGGAAGGGCATCAGTGTGGTGAACTGGTTGAAGCCGACGCCGATTTCCTTGCCGTTGCCGTCGATCCAGCCGTTCTTGCCGTGTTCGTAGAGGAACAGTTGGCCACCCGGCTCCGCACCGATCAGCGCCAGGTTGCCGTCACCGGTGAAGTTGTTGATGGCGATGACGTTGCTGAACTGGTCCCAGCCGGAGCCGACGGTCTGCGGGTTGCTGGGGTCCACGTTGCCGTACTGGTCGTTCGGGTAGTAGACGAGGGTGCCGTCGTTCTGGATCGCGAGCAGGCCCTTGTCGCCGGTGCCGTCGAAGTCGCTGACCCGCATCAACTTGTTGGCGAGGGTGTTCCAGTCGTAGGAGCCCAGCGGCTCCTGCTGAACGAATCCGGGATTGAGCGCGGGGTTCGCGCCGTAGCCCTGGTAGAGGGTCAGGTTGCCGTTGAAGTCCTCACCGACCACGTCGCTGTTGCCGTCCCCCGTCCAGTCCGCGTTGTTCGGCACGGGTCGGCTCAGGTCGGCGGTGATGCTGTCGTGGTAGACGCTCATGTGCTCGAACGCGGTCACCGTGCTCGCTTGGTTGGTGAGCTGGTCGCCGACGCCGATCTGCTGGCCGTTGGCGGCGATCAGCGGCGAACCCGCGTTGAACGCGTTGGAGTCGTGCTGGCTACCGTCCGCGAATCCGGCGCAGGACTCCTCGCTGTCCGGATAGTTCCCGTTCACCGCCTGACAGCCCGACGGACCTTGGAAGATCACCGGGGACTGGACCAGGTACGGGTAGTTCGGACTGCTCGTAGCGGTCCACTGGTAGCCGTAGGTCGTGGCCGAACTGCCGATGGAGTAGGGAGATTCGTCGCCCTGCGCGCTCAACGAGATCGGGGTGTAGACGCTGGGCAGTGCCTGCGTCAGCGTCAGCACCTGGACGTCCGAACCCATGCCGTTGCCGTTCGCGCCGCGCGTGAAGTTCGGGTCGGTCCAGGTGGAGGCGACCCCGTCCACGAAGCCGACCGTGTCGTCGAGCAGGTTGTCCCGTCCAGCGATCACCGCGACATCCGACGCGCTGTACGAGCTGTCGCAGCGCGCCGAGGTCAGCACCTTGGTCGGACTGATGATCGTGCCGGTGCAGGTGATCGCGGTACCGCTCCCTTGGTTGACCATGATGCCGACCAACCACGGGTGGTCGGCCGCGTCCGCCGGGGTGACGCCCTTGGACGTAGTCGCCGAGGTGGCCGTCCTCGGGCTGAACGGCGTCTTGCGGGGACCGATCTTCGGCAGCTTGCCGGGGTGGCTGTGGCCCGCCGGAGTGGTGGGCTGGGCAGCCATCGCCGGCATCCCGCCGGCGATCACCCCCGCGGCCAGGGCGGCACCGAGCACGGTCGACGCGACCACCCGGCGGGATGCCCTCGTTCTGATTTTCTTGTTCATGCAAATCCCCTCAGAATTGCGCCTGAATTGGCAACTTCGCAGATAATGACGTCGGCGGTGTGCTTAGGTTGCCTGAAATTTCCCGGATTCGCTGGAAGAATTCACGTGCGTCATTGAATTGTTTTTGGGCGCGCGGATCTCGTGCCGACCGAAAGGCCGGCACGAGCCGCGAGGATTGTTCTTTGGTTTAGAAAACCGAGCGCATGCTGGAGAAACCGGCGCCGATCAACGTTCCGTTGCCGTTGATCCAGCCGCCCGTGCCGTTGGCGCTGTACACCTTCAGGTAGCCGTTCCAGTCGACGGTCATCATGGTCGAGGTGACCGCGTCCGCGTAACCGACCGAGTCATCGGCCAGGTTGTTCCGGCCCGCCACCACCTCCACCGTGTTCTGCACGCGCGGCACGCTGCAGCTCGCCGAGGTGACCACCTTGGTCGGGCTGACGATCGTGCCGGTGCAGTAGTTGACCGCGGTGGGGTCATTGCCGAACAGGATGCCGACGACCCATGGGGTGGCGGCGATGTCGGCAGTTCTGGTTGCCGCGCTGAACGGCGCTGAACGGGCGCCGAGCTTGGGCAGGTTCATGGCGATCGTGTTGCCGTGGCTCGGATCGGCGGGTTGGGCCGCGGTCGCTGGTGTCGCGGTGGCGGCCACTCCGGCGACGAGCGCGGCACCGGCGAGTAACCGGTATCGGCCATTTCTGGGCATGGTTGTTCCCCCTGTGGATTCGTGGTGAAGCCGGCGAGATCCGCCTGCCCACAGAGACGTTGCCGGTGTGTCCGGGTTGCCTGAATCGCCGCGAGCCAACGCCGATCACTCGTCCGGCCGATCACGGGTAACGAACGGAATCCGTTGGGCGATAACGATGTTCGGCACGAGAGGCGGCGTCCATTCGGGACGCGGGGGCACGTCCCGACGGGCAGTGCGGTGTTTTCTAGTGGCAGCCGCAGGACTGGCGGTGCATCAGCTTCGGCGCGATACGCACGGTGCTGGCTTCCTTGCTCGGGTCGGCGATCCGCTCCAACAGCATGCGCACCGCGGTCGCGCCCATTTCGGCGACGGGCTGCGCGGTGGTGGTGATGGCCGGTTCGACGAGCGCGGTCCAGTCGGCGTCGTCGTGGGCGACGATCGCGAGGTCCTTGCCGATCGTCATGCCGCGTTCGCGCGCGACCCGCAACACCTCGACCAGCGCGTTGTTGTCGCCTGCGACAACCGCGGTCGGCGCGTCCGGGCCGTTGAGCAGTTCGGTGAGCGCGGCGCCTGCCTCGCCGGGCGCGACGGAGCGCACGAGGGCCTGGTCCCAGACGAGTTTGGCGCGGCCGAGGCCGAGTCGGTAGCCGAGCACGCGCTCCGCCGACGTGCTGACCGACTGCGGGCCGCTGATCATCGCGATCCGCCGGTGGCCGAGGTCGCCGAGGTGCCGCACCAGGTCGGAGGTGGCCTGCACGTTCTCCGGGCCGACCTGGTCGACGCCCGTGTGCTCGGGCACCCGGTCGACCAGCACGACCGGCACGCCGAGCCTGCGCAGCTCGGGCAGGACCGAGGTGGGCGCGTCGGCGGACGGGGTGAGCAGCACGCCGTCGACGCGCCGGGAGCGCAACACCCGGATCGCGGCCCGTTCGGCTTCGTCCTCGTCGTGCGTGTCGGACAGGATCAACGCGTAGCCCGCCTCGGTCGCCGCTGCCTCGACCGCGCTGGTCAGACCGGCGAAGTGCGGGTTGTTGCCGACCGGCAGGGCCAGACCGAGCGAGCGGGTGCCACCGGTGACCAGCGAGCGGGCGATGGCGTCGCCGGTGTAACCGGTCTGCGCGACCGCGGCGAGCACCCGGTCCTTGGTGCTCGCCGCCACGGCGCGGGTGCCGTTGACCACGTGAGACACCGTGGTGATGGAGACGCCAGCCAGATCGGCGACATCACGCATCGTTATCATGTCACTCCAATGGTGGCGGCAAACGTTTGCGCAAACGCTTGCCGAGACTATCGATCAGGCCCGGATCCCGCCAATCAGGACCAGGTTCACCCGGTCGATGGCCCGCCAACAAGATCTCGTCCCGTACGTGTTGAGACTAGGCTGTTGATCACCTGAAAGGTGCTCGGCACGCGGGGACGAGGACCGACGGTAATGCACCGCACCGACATAATTGCGGCTCGGGGTGCCGGGTGACGAGCTGAGGAGCATGTGACGGGCGGCAGAGCAGGAACCGGGCCGACCGTGGTGCTGGTCGGCCTATGCACGGTTGACCTCGTACAACGAGTGCGGGAGCTGCCCGAGGCCGGGCAGAAGATCCAGTCCGACTCGGTCGAGCTGGTGGCGGGCGGCCCGGCGACCAACGCAGCGGTCACCGTCGCCGCACTGGGTGGCACGGCCCGCCTGCTGACCGCGCTCGGCGCGCATCCCCTGGCCGACGTCGTCCGGGACGACCTGCGCGAGTGCCAGGTGCGGGTGTTCGACGCGTTCGCCAGCTTCCCCGGTCCGCCGCCGGTCTCCTCGGTCGCGGTGCGCGCGGGCGACGGCGAACGGGTCGTGGTCGCGCACAACGCGGCCGGCATGCCCGACCTGCTCACCCAGCCCTCCTGGCCGAGCCTGCTGGCCGGGGCGGGCGCCCTGCTCGTGGACGGGCACCATCCGGCGCTGGCCGTGTCGGCGGCGCGGGCCGCGCGCGGCCGGGACATCCCGGTGATGCTCGACGCGGGCAGCGACAAACCCGTGCTCTCCCAGCTGCTTCCGCTGGTCGACGTCTGCGCCTGCTCGGCGGACTTCCGGCTCGGCCGGTCCGGCCAGCGCGCGACCGAGCGGGCGATCCACGAACTCGGCGTGCCGGTGGTGATCAGGACCAACGGCGCCGGACCGGTGCGCTGGTCGGTCCGCACGGCGCAGGGACGCACGGTCGGCGGCTCGGTCAGCCCGCCACAGGTGCCGGCCAGGGACACGCTGGCCGCGGGCGACGTCTGGCACGGCGCGCTGGCCCGGCGGATCGCCGAACTCGGCCAGGTGCCCACCGAGGACGACCTGCCCGAGCTGATCGACGCGGCCAATCGGATCGCCGCGCTGCGGGTGGCCACTCCCGGCGCCCGCGCCTGGCTCGCGGAGCTGCGGTCATGACCACGTTCGAGGAGTTACTGGCCGCCGCGACCGTGCTGGCGGCCGGACCGCAGCGGCGGATCCTGGGCATCGTGGGCGCGCCCGGGGCCGGCAAGTCGACGCTGGCCGCGAAGCTGGTCGAGGCGCTGGACGGGCGCGCGGTACTGGTCGGCATGGACGGGTTCCACTTCGCCAACACCGAACTGGCCCGGCTCGGCCGCGCCGAGCGCAAGGGCGCCCCGGACACCTTCGACGCGGCCGGCTACGTCGCGCTGCTGCGCCGGCTGCGCGCCGCCGGGCCGGAGGTGGTCTACGCGCCGGAGTTCCGCCGGGAGATCGAGGAGCCGATCGGTAGCGCCGTGCCGGTGCCACCGGAGGTCCCGCTGGTCGTCACCGAGGGCAACTACCTGCTGCTGGACACGCCGCCCTGGCACGAGGTGCGGCCGCTGCTGGACGAGGCGTGGTTCCTGCGACCTGCCGAGGACGAGCGGGTGCGCAGGCTGGTGGACAGGCACCGGGCCTACGGGCGCAGCCTGGCCGCGGCGAAGGAACGGGCGCTCGGTTCGGATCAGCGCAACGCGAACACGGTCGCGGCCACGGCGCTGCGGGCCGATCGGGTCATCCCTGGGTTTTGACCGCGGGCTTGAGACTGGTGGTCGGACGGGGAGTCTGCACGACGGGGGAAGTGGTGGCCTGGGCGGCGGGCTCCGGTTGGCCGGCCTCTTCGGTTTCCTTCGCGCGGAGCTTGGCCATCTCCTTGCGGTAGCGCCACGCGCCGTAGACGGTGCCGACCACGAAGAAGACGATGGCCAGGCCCGTGACCGACTCCTTGAGCCACGGCATCCGGTCCAGGATGCCGGCGCCGTAGTAGCCGCCGATGACCAGCACGGGCACCCAGACCACCGCGCCGATCGCGGTGCCGAGCAGGTACTTGCGCGGGTTCATCCGGGTCGCGCCGGCGACGATCGGGGCGAGCGTGCGGATCCAGGGGATCCAGCGGGCGAGCACGACCGACCACCAGCCGTGTCGGTCGAGGAACTCGCCGGCCCGGGCGAGGCGTTCCTGGGTGATGATCCGCGCGCCTCGCCTGCCGAGCAGCTTGGTCGAGGCTTTTCGCGAGATGTAGTAGCCGAGCTGGTTGCCGACGGTCGCCACCACCACGGCGGCGATGGCCAGGCCGATCGCGCTCGCGAGGTTGTCCCGGTCGGCCAGCACCAGCCCCGCGGTGAACAGCAGCGAGTCGCCGGGCAGGAACAGACCGAGGATGAACGCGCATTCGACGAACACGAAGCTCAGCACGATCACCCACACCAGAATGGGACCCGCGGTCCCGAGACCGAAGGCGAAGTGGTGGTGTCCGTGGGCCGATGGCACCAAACCAGCCTACGTGGTCACATCCGGGCAACACCGAGGGTCCGAAGAATTCCATCCGATTTGGTCCGGTATCTCACCGGCTGTACTGACTCGGACACGCCGATGGCCGGTTTCCCGAATGGGAAACCGGCCATCAGTCGATGAATCGGACTCAGATATCCGAGTGGCTGAGCACCACGTCGTGCTGGCCGTCCTCACCGGAGTGGACCTGGCGGTGGCTGGTCACCGGCGGGTACCCGCTGGCGATCACCGTGTACTGGCCCTCCGGGATCTCCGGGAAGGAGTACCCGCCGCCGGCGTCGGTGTTGGTCATCGCGACCACGTGCCCGTCCGCGTCGACCAGGGTCACCCGCGCGTCCGGCACCGGGTTGTCGTGCGACCCGCCCCGAGCGACGCCGCTCAGGCTGGCCGCCCCGGACAGTTCCACGTCGGTGACGGTGTCGCCGGTCTCCGGGACGCTCATCGCGAGCGCCGTCGGCCGGGCGCCCGACGCGCTGGCGACCAGCGTGTAGGTGCCACCGATCAGCTCGTTGAACCCGTAGCGCCCGTCCGGCCCGGTGGTGGTCGCGCCGACCACCTCACCGTTGAGGTCGGTCAGGGTGACGGTCGCGTTCGCGATGCCCGCGCCGCCCCTGGCCCGCACCACACCGGTGGCTCGTGCCGTGCCGTTGAGCGTGACGTCGACCGAGATCGGCTCGCCCGCCGCCCGCAGCGTGGAGGCCTGCGGCTGGTGCCCGTTGGAGGAGGCGATCAGCACGTACACCCCGTCGAGTGCGGCGGAGAGCTGGTAGCTGCCGTCCATCTCGCTGATCGTCCTGGCGACCTGCTGGCCGCTGTGGTTGATCAGCGTGAGCACCGCGCCCGCCACCGGCGAGCGGTCCGCCCGGTGGACGTAGCCCGCGATCATCGTGCCGCTCCGATCGTCCAACGCCACCGGCAACCGCATGGTGGCGAAGTCATCGTCGAGGGCGTGCCTGCCGTTGGTGTCGGCGAGCACCTCCTCGGCGACCGGGGCGATCTCCGGCGGCGCGAAGTTCTCGGACTCGCCGATCGCCTCGGCACCCTCCATCATCGACTGCATACCCGACTGGGTGCGCAGCGGAATCTCCTTGATGAACAGGGCGACCAGGAAGGCGAGCACGCCGACCGCGGCCGCGACCCAGAACACCAGGTCGATGGAGTTGGTGAAGCCGACCTTGAACGGCTCGCCGAGCACCGGGTTGATCTGCGAGATGAACGAGGCGTCCGTGAGCGCGCCGCCCACTCCCTGGCCGGTGGTCAGCCCGTGGATGATCGGGCCGTTCACCGGGTCGTGCTGCAGCGCCGGGTTGTGCAGCGCGGCGACGAACGCCGGGTTGTGGAAGCTGTTCGTGATCGCGGTGACGATCTTGTTGCCGACCGTGCTGAACAGGATCGACAGGAACACCGCGACACCGAGCGTGCCGCCCATCTGCCGGAAGAACGTGGCCGACGAGGTCGAGACGCCCATGTCCTTGGCGGGCGCCGCGTTCTGCGCGGCCAGGTTCAGCGTCTGCATGCACAGACCGACACCGGCACCGATCACGAACATGTACGCCATCGGCTGCCACAGCGGCGAGTCCCAGTGCAGCTGCGTGAACAGCAGCGATCCGGCCACGATCAGCAGCGAACCGATGATCGGGAAGATCTTGTACCGACCGGTGCGGGCGGTGATCTGACCGGAGCCGAGCGAGGCGCCCATCAGGCCGACCATCAGCGGCAGGGTCTGCAGACCGGAGACCGTCGGCGAGGAGCCCTTGACGATCTGCAGGTACTGCGGGATCAGCGTGATGCCACCGAACATGGCCACACCGACGATGACACCGGCCACGATGACCAGGCTGAACGTCCGGTTCTTGAACAGCCGCAGCGGAATCAGCGCGGCGTCCTTCATCAGCGCTTCCACCAGGATGAAGGCGGCGATGCCGACCGCGCCCACGACGTAGCAGACGATGGTCTTGATGTCGCCCCAGCCCCAGGTCTGGCCCTGTTCGGCCGCGACGAGGATCGGCACGATGCCGATGATCAGCGTGGACGCACCCCACCAGTCGATCCGCTGCCGGACGCTGTTGTGCGGGACGTTGAGCACCCGGGCCACGACGACGAGCGCGATGATGCCGATCGGCACGTTCACGAAGAACACCCAGCGCCAGCCGGCCAGGCCGATGATGGAGTTCGCCCCGGCGAGGGCGCCGCCGACCACCGGGCCGAGCACGCTGGACATGCCGAACACGGCCATGAAGTAGCCCATGTACCTGGCCCGCTGACGCGGCGCGATGATGTCGCCCATGATCGTGAAGGCCAGCGACATCAGGCCACCGGCGCCGATGCCCTGGAAGGCGCGGAACGCGGCGAGCATGTACATCGAACTGGCGAAGGCTGATGCCGCCGAACCGACCACGAAGATCGAGATCGCCACCAGGTAGAACGGCTTGCGCCCGTAGATGTCGGACAGCTTGCCGTACAGCGGTGTGGAAATCGTCGAGGTGATCAGGTAGGCGGTGGTGACCCACGCCTGGATGTTCAGGCCGTGCAGGTCGTTGGCGATTTTCGGCATCGCCGTACCGACGATGGTCTGGTCGAGCGCGGCCAGGAACATGCCGAGCATCAGGCCGACCAGGATGGTCATGATCTGGCGGTGGGACATGCCCCCGCCGGAAGCTTGTCCGGTGGGCGCCGTGGCCTTGGTGTTCTTGGCCGGCGCACGCATCGTGCTGGTCATCGGTTTCCCCCCTTCAACGGAGCGGTGATCGTGTTTCCGTGTTGTTCGTTCTCGTAGCGTTCGAGCTCTCCGTTGAGCCGATCGAGCAGTTGGGCGCCGTCCCGCAGGTCATCGACGGACCAGTTGGCGAGCACCTGGATCATGTCCGCGGTGCGTGCCCTGCGGTGCGCCTCGAAGCACTCGATCCCGCGCGGTGTCGCGGCGAGCAGGCAGGCCCGGCCGTCAGCCGGATCGGCCTGTCGTTCGACGAGTCCGTGCCGCACAAGGGACCCCACCTGTCGGCTGACCGTCGAGGTGTCCGAGTGGACCGCTTCGGCAAGCGCCGTCGTTCGCCGGGCCCCCTCGCTGACCAGCACGTACAGGATCAGGTAGGCAGCCTGCTCGATCCCGTCGCTGTGCAGTGAGGTGAACCGGCTGGCGGCGCGCTTGCTCAGCCGCATGAACCGGACGAGCTGGTTGAGAATGGCCTCGGTCTTCTCGTAGTGCTCGTCGTCGGTTGGTTCCGGCGGCCGGACGCGATCCTCGGTGATCGTGAGCGCCGGTGTCGAGCGAGTTTCGGTTACCATCGCCCGCCGCTCCTCTGCTTGTGTTACCCATGCAATTAGTTGCCGACTACAAGCATGCATCTGGATAGGTGTCTCATGCAACTAAAATACCTGTGACCCTCGTCCCAGCCCGCCGGTTTCGCCTGATTTCATCGCGTTACCGCTGGTCAGCCCAACGTGATCGAGCAGGCGAGGAGTAGGACGAACGATAGCCAGGACCCCTGACAAAAACGGGCGGCGCTCAGCCGACCGCCTCGACCAGCAGCGCCAGCGCCTCGCCCTCCAGCAACTGGTAGCCGCGTGACCGTGCCAGCTCCAGCGCTTGCTCGGCCGTGGCCACGCCGGCCGCCCGCGCGCCCAGCGCGATCCGGCTCGCGGCCAGCCCGAGCAGGGCGGCGCACTGCTCCTCCCGCAGGCCGAACTCCTCGGCCAGCACCAGCGCCAGCTCGTACTGCTCGATCGCGTCCCGCGCTCGGCCCGCCGCGCCGTTCGCGCGACCGAGCGCGTTGCGCGCCCTCGCGTCCAACCGCCGGTTCGGGTACAGCGCGGCCCGCTCGACCGCGTGGCTCGCCACCCGCGTGGCCTCGTCCAGCCGCCCGGTCGACACCAGCACTCCGGACAGCCGGACCAGGGCGGTTGTCTCGTCGCCCGGCGAGCTGACCCGCGCGAACAGGTCGGCCGAGCTCCGCAGGTCCCGTTCGGCATCGGCGTACCGGCCGCGCAGGTGGGCGAGCAGGCCGAGGTGGCGCAGGGCGTCGGCGACGCCCACCTCGGAGCCATCCGCGGCATGGATGGCCCTGGACCGCTCGTAGTAGTCGACCGCGGCGGCGAGGTCGCCGCGGGCCAGGCTCAGCGTGCCCAGGTTGCCCAGCGTGATCGCCTCACCCTGGGTCGAGCCGATCGCCGTCATCAACTCCAGGGCCTTGGACTGATGCTCGGCCGCACTCTTCAGACGGCCGAGCTCCTCGTCCACGAACCCGAGATTGATGTGGGTGGCCGCCTCACCGCGGACCCACCCGCTGCGCCGGTACAACGCGAGGGCCTCGTGGTAGTTCACGATCGCCTCGGCGTACTGGTTGCGGTTCATGTGCGCGTGGGCCAGGCCAAACCGCGCGCTGGCATGCGCGAGCGGCTCGGCCGCCGGGTCGGTCGCGGCCAGTGCGGCGCGCACGGCGATGAACCAGTCCACGTAGAACCCGCAGTTGCCGAAGTAGCCGCGCAACGTGTCGCAGAGCTTCCAGGCGATCCGCTTCGGCCCGGCCCTCGCCGTGTACCGGATGGCCGCGACCAGGTTCGGCCGCTCCGCGTGCAGCCAGGTGATCGCGGAGTCGTTGTCGGGGAAGGCGTCCGAGTCCCCGCTCGACTCGAGTACCCGCGCGTTGGCCGGGAACAGCCGTTCCACCGCGGCGAGCGCCGTCCACAGGTAGTGGTCGAACAGGCTCGCCAACGCGGTCTCGCGCGCCTGCGCCGGATCGGTCTCCAGAGCGGTTTCCCTGGCGTACTCGCGCAGCAGGTCGTGGCAGCCGAACCGGCCCGGCGCGCCCTCCTCCACCAGGTGCGCGGCGGCCAACTGGTCGAGCAGCGACTCGGCCTGGCCGAGCGTGCAGTTCGCCATCGGCGCCAGCGAACCGGCGGTGACCGTCGGCCCTGGCACCAGGCCGAGCAGCCGGAACGCCTGCCGCACATCGGGTTTGAGCGCCGCGTAGGACAGGTCGAACGCGGCCCGCACGGCCCGGCGCTCGTCGTCCGCGATGGCCAACCCGGTCAGCATGCCGCGTTCGCGCAACTGGACGAGGTAGTCCGCGATCGACGTGTCCGGCTCGATGATCAGCTGCGCCGCCGAGATGCGCAGCGCCAGCGGCAGGCACGCGTCCGCCCGCGCCAGCTCGAACGCCGCCTGCGGCTCGGCCAGGATCCGGTCCTCGCCGATGATCCGGCCGAGCAGCGCGACCGCCTCGCCGATGTCGAGCACGTCCAGCGTGATCCGCCGGGCCGCGTCCATCGCGATCAACCCGTCCAGCCGCTGCCTGCTGGTCACCAGCACGAAACAGCCCGCGCCGGCCGGCAGCAGCGGCCGCACCTGGTCCGCATCCGCCGCGTTGTCCAGCACCACCAGCATCCGCCGGTCGGCCAGCAGTGTGCGATACATGCCGCCCGCCTCGGCCGGTTCCACCGGCACCCGCTCGGCCGGCACGCCCAGCGCGCGCAGGAACTGGGCCAGCACCTGGTCCGGCCGCAGCGGCGGACCGACCGCGTACCCGTCCAGGTTCACGTACAGCTGGCCGTCCGGGAACCGCTCCCGTGCCGCGTGCGCCCAGCGGACCGCCAACGCGGTCTTGCCAACCCCGGCCGTACCGGAGATCGCGCTGATCACCACCGCCATCGGCCGATCCGGCCGCGCCAGCAGCGCGTCCAGCGCGGCCAGTTGGTCCGTCCGACCGGTGAAGTCCGCGACGCTCGCCGGCAGCATCGCCGGCACCACCGGTCGCTGCGCCCGTGCCTGCGCGGGGGACGGCACGCGCAGGGCCGGATCGTCGCGCAGGATCGCCAACTCCAGTTCGCGCAGTTCCGGCCCGGGATCGACGCCCAGTTCGTCGGCCAGCAGCGCCCTGGTCCGGCGGAACTCGGCCAGCGCCCGGTCCCGCTGGCCGCTGCGGTACAGCGCGAGCACCCACTGGCCGACCAGCCGCTCCCGGCTCGGCGCCTCGTCGACCGCGCCGGCCAGTTCGCCGAGCAGTTCGGTGCCGCGCCCGAGTCGCAGCAGCGCGTCGAACCGATCCTCCATGGCCAGTTCGCGTGCCTCGACCAGCCGCGCGCTCAGCCGCTCGGCCACCTCCGGGGTCGCCGTGTCCACCAGCGCGGGCCCGCGCCACAACGCCAGTGCCTCCTCCAGCAGCGCCACCTCGGCCTCGTCGTCCGGCGCGGAGCGCGCCGCGCCGATCAGCCGCTGGAACCGGTGCACGTCGACCCGCTCCGGATCGATCCGCAACAGGTAGCCCGGCCCCTGCGTGACCAGCGCCAGCTGGCTCGCCTCGATGCCAGCCTCGGTGAGCGCCGCGCGCAGGTTGGACACGTGGACCCGGATCGCGTGCGTCGCCCGTTTGGGCGGTTCGTCCGGCCACAGCCATTCGACCAGTCGCTCCACCGGGACCAGCCGGTTCGCCTCCCACGCCAGCACGGCCAGCACCAGGCGTTGTTGGCGCGGCCCCACGGTGACCGGTCGATCGCCCTGCTCGGCGGCGACGGTCACGGTGAACGGCCCCAACAATCGCAGATCGACCCGCACCGAACCCCCGATGAATCCCGTTCCTGCCATCTACTCAGAAACCCGCGCGGAATGCCAGCCACGCCCGCGGGTCGGGTCCGTCAGTCGGACCCGACCAGAAGTCCACAGTGGATATCGACTCACCCGGTCGCGCCGAGCACCGTCACCAGTCGAGCGGCGAATTCCGCCTGCCTGGTCAGCATGCCGAGATGGTCGCCGGGGAACACCGAGGGCTCCTGGCCCAGTTGCTCGGCGAGCCGCATCCCGGTTCGATACGCGAGCTGGCCGGGCGACGTGCTGCCCACGCCGATCACCACGCGCGAGGGTGTGGCCCGCAGCGCGGCCAGATCCGGCGTGTAGTCGCCGAGCGCCCGCCACATCGGACCGAAGAACACCTCCAGGTTCGCCTGCATCCGCGCCAGCGCGGCCAACGACTCCGCGTCCGGCTCGCCGTCGTCATCGTCGCTGTCGTCGTCCGCGTCGTCGTCGGGAATGTCGAAACCGGCGCCCGCCATGAACTTGCCCATCGCCGCGCCAATGCCGAGGGTGCGCGCGGTCCGGTAGACGTCCTCGTTGTGCGCGCGCCGCTCCTCCCGGTCGGGCAGCAGTTCGATGATCGGCGGCTCGTGCGCGACCAGCGTGGCGACCTGCTCCGGATGGGCGGTCGCGAGCACCAGACCGGTGATGGCGCCGCCGCTGCTGCCGAACACGTACGCGGGTTCGTCGGTCACCGCGTCCAACAGCCGGTGCGCGTCGTCCGCCTGGATCTCGACGGTGATGTCGGCGGTCGGGTCGTCGGCGGTGGACGCGGACAGGCCGCGCGGGTCGTAGGTGAGCACGGTGTGGTTCTCGGCGAGCAGCGGGGCCACGCTGTCGAAGTTCGAACCGTCGGCCGGGCCACCCGGAATCAGCAGCAACACGGGACCGGAACCGCGCACCTGATAGCTCAGTCGCGCGCCGGGGACCTCCAGGACGCTCATGCGGCAAAGCCTCCCACTTCCCGGTGGCGTGCGGGGAAACGCGGAGGTCAGCACACTCGACTACGGTGCGCCACCCGACTTTCGGGGCTGGTTCCGCGACCGAGACGCTTCCTAAGGTCAGCGGGTTCCTCCGTGAGCAGGAGGGACCGCGAGGGATATTTGGGAGGCTCCGTTGCAGCACCATCATCGTTTAGCCGGCGTGTTAGGGACCGCCGCGCTCGCGGTCGCGTTGTCCGCGGCCGTCGTACCGGCCGCGAGCGCCAGCACCGCCGCGCCGTCGACCACCATGATCCGGCCGCACCTGGGCGCCGCGGCTGCCCGGATCGGCGCCAACCCGACCGTCGCGGGCCGGGTCGCGGCCATCGACGCGGCGGCCGCCACCCTGCCCGACGTGACCACCGCCTACGGCGTGCCCGACCTGTGGAACGCGGGCATCACCGGCGCCGGCACCACCGTCGCCGTCGTCGACTCCTTCGGCGACCCGAACGCGGCGCAGGTCCTGGACTCCTATTCGCAGGCGCACGGCCTGCCGCCCGCCGACCTCTCGGTCATCGCGCCCGCGGGCCCGATCCCGGTCTGCACCCCGCAGCTCGAACAGCAGATCGGCTGCTACGACTGGATCGGCGAGACCGACCTCGACATCACCATGGTCCACGCGATCGCGCCCGAGGCGCACATCGTGATCGCGGCGACCCCGGTGAACGAGACCGAGGGCTTCACCGGCCTGCCCGAGATGATGACCGCCATCGACTACATGGCCAAGCACCACATCGCCGACGTGATCTCGCTGAGCTTCGGCACGCCCGAGGACGACTTCCCGACTCTGGACAGCCCGAAGCAGCTCGACTACGCCTTCCGCGACGCCAAGGCCGCCGGCATCCCGGTGGTCGCGGCCACCGGTGACTGCGGCGCGACCGACAACACCAACGCCTCGACCACCCAGTGCGGCGCTGTCTTCCCGTACCGGGTGACCAGCTGGCCCGGCTCCGACTCGCTGGTCACCGCGGTCGGCGGCAGCGTGCTGCACCTCAACTCCAGCGGTCTGCAGGCCAGCCCGGCGACCCTGTGGCCGGACTCGGGCGCCGGTCTGTCCAAGACCTACGCCCGCCCGTCCTGGCAGAACGGCGTCGCGTCGATCACGCGGAGCACCCAGCGCTCCCTGCCGGACATCGCCATGCAGGGCGTCGAGGGCACCTCGCAGGCGACGCCGCTGTTCGGGGCGGTGCTCGCGCTGGCCACCCAGCTGCACGGCGGCCCGCTCGGCTTCATCAACCCCGCGCTCTACCAGCTCGGCCCGAAGGGCGCCAAGGCCGGCATCGTGGACATCACCACAGGCAACGACACCCAGTACGGCGTGCCCGGCTTCGGCGCGGGCAAGGGCTTCGACATCGCCTCCGGCTGGGGCACCGTCGACCCGAAGGCGTTCGTGCCGGCGCTGGTCAAGCAGCTCGACAAGCAGTGACCGAGCACGAGTAGCACCCGAGGGGCAGGCCCCGGAAACCGCCGGTTTCCGGGGCTTATCCTCTGGCCATGGACCCATCCGCGCTGCTCACCGAACTCCGCGTCGCCGGACTGTCCGAAGTGGACATATCGACTCGGCGGCGCGCGGAGTACTCCGGTGATGCCTCGCTCTACCGGCTCGCGCCGACCGCGGTCGCCTTCCCCCGCTCGACCGACGAGGTGCTGGCGGCACTGTCCGTGTGCCGCGCCAACGGCGTGCCGCTGACCGCGCGCGGCGCCGGCACGTCCATCGCCGGCAACGCCGTCGGCCCCGGCCTGGTGCTGGACTTCTCCCGGCACCTCAACCGGATCACCGCGCTCGACCCGGAAGCCGGCACCGCGACCGTCCAGCCCGGTGTCGTGCTGGACGACCTGCAACGCGCGGCCGCCCCGCACGGCCTGCGCTTCGGCCCGGACCCGTCCACGCACAGCCGCTGCACGCTCGGCGGCATGATCGGCAACAACGCCTGCGGCTCGCGCGCGCTGGGCTACGGCCGCACCGCCGACAACGTGTCCGCGCTGGATCTGGTCGCCGGCAACGGCGAACGCATCAACGCCGTCCCCGGCGCCACCAACTCCCGCACTCTGCACGCCCTGCGCGATCTCGTCGGATCCGAACTGGCGCTGATCCGCACCGAACTCGGCCGGTTCTCCCGTCAGGTCTCCGGCTACAGCCTGGAACACCTGTTGCCCGAACGCGGCTTCGACGTGCCGGCCGCCCTGGTCGGCACCGAGGGCACCTGCGGCGTGCTGCTCGGCGCGACGGTGAAACTCCGCCGCACCCCGGCCAGTACCGCGCTCGTCGTGCTCGGCTACCCCGACATGGCCTCCGCCGCCGACGCGGTCCCTGCCCTGCTGCCGCATCGCCCGATCGCCATGGAGGGCCTGGACTCCCGCATGCTCCGCGTGCTGCCCAACCGCGCCGCCATCCCCGAACTCCCGCTCGGCGCGGGCTGGCTGTTCGTCGAACTCGACACCACCACCTCCCGCGACGCCGTGGAAGCCGTTCTCGCCGACGCCGGCACGCCCTCGGCCCGAGTCGTCGCCAACCCGGCCGAAGCCGCGGCGCTGTGGCGGATCCGGGAGGACGGCGCCGGCCTCGCCGCCCGCGCCAACAGCGGCCACGCCGGCTGGGAGGACGCGGCCGTCCCGCCCGAGCGGCTCGGCGCCTACCTGCGCGAATTCGAGTCGCTGCTGGCCGCGTACCGGCTGACCGGCACGCCTTACGGCCACTTCGGCGACGGCTGCGTGCACATCAGGATCGACTTTCCGCTGGGCACCCCGGTCTTCCGCGACTTCCTCATCGACGCGACGAAACTCGTCGCCCGCTACGGCGGTTCCTGTTCCGGCGAACACGGCGACGGCCGCGCCCGCAGCGAACTGCTCCCGCTGATGTACTCGCCCGCGGCCATCGATCTGTTCGCCCGCGTCAAGGCCATCTTCGACCCGGGTAACCTGCTCAACCCGGGCGTCATCGTGCGGCCCGACGCGGTCGACGCGCACCTGCGCATTCCGGCCGCCCGTCGCCCGTCCGGTCCGCTCACCCTGCGCTTCGCGCACGACAACGGCGACTTCAACGCGGCGGTGCACCGCTGCACCGGAGTCGGCAAGTGCCGCGCGGACAACACCGCGACCGGCGGCCTGATGTGCCCGTCCTACCTGGCCACCCGCGACGAGAAGGACAGCACGCGCGGCCGGGCCAGGGTGTTGCAGGAAATGCTCAACGGCTCGCTGGTGCGCAAGGGCTGGCGCTCACGCGAGGTGCGCCAGGCGCTGGATCTGTGCCTGTCCTGCAAGGGATGCGCGAGCGACTGTCCGACCGGCACCGACATGGCCGCGTACAAGACCGAAGTGCTGCACCACGCCTACCGGCATCGCCTCCGGCCGATGTCGCACTACACGCTCGGCGCGCTGCCCCGCTGGGCCCGCCTCGCCTCCGGCGCACCGACCCTGGCCAACGCCGTCCTGCGCATCCCCGGTCTTGCCACGTTCGGCAAACGCCTGGCCGGCGTGGACACCCGCCGCGAACTGCCCCGCTTCGCGCGGCGCACGTTCCGTCAGCTCTTCGAACAGCACCCGCCGACCCAGGGCGAGCCGATCATGCTCTGGGTTGACACCTTCACCAACCACTTCACCCCGGAGGTCGGCGTCGCCGCGGTGCGCGTGCTCGAATCCGCCGGATTCTCCGTGCGCATCCCGAAAATGGGCCTGTGCTGCGGTCTTACCTGGATCTCCACCGGCCAGCTCGACACCGCCCGTCGCATCCTCGGCGAGACGGTCGAGGCGCTCCCGTTCGACATGCCCATCGTGAGCCTGGAACCGTCCTGCACGGCCGTTTTCCGCTCGGAGGCACCGGAACTCCTCGACACGGCAATACCGCGCGTGTCCACGCTGGCCGAAATTCTCGCCAGCCGTCCACATTGGAGCCCGCCGGACCTGTCCGGCCTCGACGTGCTCGCCCAACCGCACTGTCACCAACACGCCGTGCTCGGCTTCGGTCCGGACCAGGCGCTGCTGTCCTCGGCCGGCGCGCACCTGACCGCACTGGGCGGATGTTGCGGCCTGGCCGGCAACTTCGGCGTCGAACGCGGCCACTACGAAGTGTCCGTCGCCGTGGCCGAACACACCCTGCTGCCCGCGGTCCGCGCCGCGAGCCCGGCAACCGAGGTGCTCGCCGACGGTTTCTCCTGCCGCACCCAGCTCGCCGAACTGTCCGACCGACGCGGCCGTCACCTGGCTGAACTGCTCGCATCCCGGCTGGCCTGAGGTCTACCGTCGACAGTATGGACAGCACGGACAGCCTGCTCGTTGAACTGCGCGCCAAGCTCGGCCAGGACGCGGTGCTCACCGACACCGACGTCACCGCGAGCTACCGCCGCGACATGATGCCGCTCGCCCCGCACGGCAACCCGCTGGCCGTCGTCTTCCCGGTCGACACGGCGGGCGTGCAGGCGACCGTGCGCGCCTGCGCGGCGACGGGCGTGCCGATCGTGCCGCGCGGCGCCGGCAGCGGACTGTCCGGCGCGGCCAACGCGATCGAGGGCTGCGTCGTGCTCGCCATGACCAAGATGAACGAGATCGTCGAGATCGACGCCGACAACCGGCTCGCCGTCGTCGAACCCGGCGTCGTCAACCTCGATTTCCGCAATGCCGTGGAAAAGCACGGCCTGTTCTATCCGCCCGATCCCTCCAGTTACGACTGGTGCACCATCGGCGGCAACCTGTCCACCAACGCGGGCGGCCTGTGCTGCGTCAAGTACGGCGTCACCACCGATTCGGTGCTGGGCCTTGACGTCGTCCTCGCCGACGGCGAACTCCTGCACACCGGTCGCAGGACGGTGAAGGGCGTCGCGGGCTACGACCTGACCAAGCTGTTCGTCGGCAGCGAAGGCACCCTCGGCGTGATCACCAGGGCGACCCTCGCGCTGCGCCCCCTTCCGCAGGCCCCCGCCACCCTGGTCGCCACCTTCGACCACGCCGACGCGGCCGGCACCGCGGTCACCAGGGTCATCCGCGAAGGTCTGGTGCCCTCGCTGATGGAGATCATGGACTCGTCGTCGATCAAGGCGTCCGAGGCGTACCTGAAGACCGAGATCGGCCCCGGCGACGACTGCGCGGCCCTGCTGCTCTGCCAGTCCGACGCGGGCGGTGAGGTGGCCGCGCGCGAACTCGCCGCCATCGAGACCATCTGCGTGGACGCAGGCGCCACCATGGCCTACTCGACCACCGACCTCGCCGAGGGCCGGATGCTGTTGCAGGCCCGCCGGGTCGTGCTGATGGCGCTGGAGACCTACGGCGCCTGGCTCACCGACGACGTCTGCGTGCCGCGCACCCGGATCGCCGAACTCATCGCGGGCTGCGAGCGAATCAGCGACGAATGCGGGTTGCGCATCGCCGTCGTCGGCCATGCCGGCGACGGCAACATGCACCCGACGATCGTCTACGACGCCGACTCCGAGGACGAGTTCGCCCGCGCCCGCATCGCCTTCGACGCGATCCTCGCGCTCGGCCTGCGCCTAGGCGGCACGGTCACCGGCGAGCACGGCATCGGCAAGATCAAGCGCGAATGGCTGGAAACCGAGATCGGTCCCGTCGGCATGCGCGTGCACCGGACGCTGAAGGCGGCGCTGGATCCGCACAACCTTTTCAACCCCGGCTCCATGTTCGCCATGTCCTGAGCAGCGTCAACGGTTAAATTCTCCTGGGCGGCGCCGCGACTTTCGGCGCTGTCGGGCGTCTTGTCGCATCGGTCACGATCCCGCGCACGGCCGGCAATCCCTGCCCCGGCCGACCTCGTCGCGGTTGGAGGCCATCCTCGATGTCCCGCTCTCTGTTACGCAGTGCCATTCTCGCCGCCGCCGGCCTGGCCGCGCTGGTCGTCGCCGTCCCGGCCAACGCCGCACCGGCGCCCGCGCACGCCCCCGTCCACCTCCCGCACGGCCGGCATGCCGGCGACTTCTGGGGCGGCTACTCGATCCAGCACGGCGGCACCAAGGTCACCGCCAGCTGGGTCAACCCGAGCGTGAAGTGCAGCGTCGATGGCGACAACTCGCTGTGGGCCGGTTTCGACGGCGCGGGCATCAGCGACACGGTCGAACAGATCGGCATCGACCTCGACTGCTCGTCCGGCACCGTCCAGTACAACCCCTGGTACGAGATGTACCCGCGCAACTCGGTCTACTTCAACGAGCCCACCAAGGCAGGCGACTCGATGACCGCGACCGTCGTGCACGACAGCGGCACCAAGTACACGCTCACCCTCGCCGACCCGACGCAGAAGTGGTCGCGCACCTTCAACTCCTCGCTCAGCGGGGCGCAGGACGCGACCGCCGAGGTGATCATGGAGCGGCTCACCGACGGCATCGACAATTTCGGCAGCATGAGCTTCACCAACTGCGAGCTGGACGGCAGCCCGTTCGGCAACTCCTCGACGGACCAGTACGTGCTCGCCAACAACTCCAACACCACGCAGGTCACAACTGGCGCCCTGAACGGCGACCACTTCAGCATGACCTGGAAGCACACCTGATCAGCCGCTGACTCCCGGTGGCCGGCGCCGTCCAGCCACCGGGAACGGGCTCCCACTTCCGGCCGCCGCGGAAGTTCTTCAGCAGGGCCAAGATCCGCCGCAGGCTGGAACGCACCACCGGCACCGTGCTGATCGCCCTCGGCATCGGCCTCGCCGTCGGAAACGTCTAGTCAGCCGGAATCCGTACGCCGACGACCGTCATCAGCGCCCGAATGTGCGCACGCAGCTCCTGCTCGGTCGGCGGATCCGGATGCACCAGCATCCGGTAGAGCACCGCGCCGGCCACCACGTCCAGCAGCACGTCGTCATCGCCGTCGGCGGGCAGCACACCCGCCGCGCGCAGGGCCCGCATCGCCGGCTTGGCCGCTTCGCGGCGCGGCAGCAGATGACGGTCCCAGTAGATCCGCATCAGCTCCGGCTGATCCGGCACCGACCCGATCAGCCGCGCCAACAGCACCCGGAACTCCTCCCGCCCGGTCAGCTCGACCCAGATGTCGACCAGCCGCTCGATCACCGGCTTCGCCAACTCGCCGTCCTCGCCCAGCCGCCGGACCTCCGCCGAGTCCAGGTCGCCGCGCACCTGTTCGAGCGCCTTGGCCAGCAGCTCCTCCTTGCTGGCGAACCGCCGGTACACCGTCACCCGGGTCACGCCCGCGCGCTTGGCCACCGCGTCGATACTGGTGTCCGCGAACCCGTTGGCCACGAACAACTCCATGGCCGCCCGCAGAATCGCGTCGTCAACGGCCGGATCCCGCGGCCGCCCTCTCGGCCGCGCACCCCCGTCTATCGCCGCACCCGCGTCGTCTCGGCGCTCCGCGGTGCCCCCGGTCCCAGCGCCCTGCTCAACCACCGGCTCAGCTTCGTCCCCTCCGTCGAACCCCGCCAAGCCAGGTGCGCGTCCGGCCGCACCAGCCGTGCCTGCGGCCCGTCGCCGACCAGCACCACCAGCCCCTCGCCCAGCCGAGCCCGTGCGATCGCGACGCACTCCGCCGCGCCAGCCGCCGGCACCGTCAGCGTCCACCGACCGTTGTGCGGCCCGTTGTGCGGCGGAGGCACCCGATCGCCGATGCCGCCCCGTCCGCCCAACGGTCCGCGCCGATAGCTCACGCCCAGCTGCGAGGCCTTCGCCACCACCCGCGCCTGCGCCCGATCGGTGGCCAGCAGCGGCAGCACGATCCGGTCCCGGATCGCGCGCACCACCGGTTGGCCGGAGAGCAGCATCCTGGTCGTCAGCGTCGTGCTGTCGAGCACGTCGCTCGCGACCGGCCGTCGCTCGGCCACGTAGCTGTCCAACAGCGACTCGTCGGCCCGGCCACCGACCACCATCGCGAGCTTCCACGCGACATTCTCGGCGTCGCCGATCCCGGTGTTCATGCCCTGCCCGCCGAACGGGCTGTGCACGTGCGCCGCGTCGCCGGCGATCAGCAGCCTGCCGCGCCGGTAGTCGCTCGCCAGCCGTCGGTTGATCCGAAACGCCGAGGTCCAGCGCACCTGCTTGATCCCCGGTTCGGTCAGTCCCGCCCTGATCGCGGCCGCATGACGCAAGTGCGCCACGATCGTGTCCTCGGTCGGTTCGTCCGACTCGGCCAGCGGTACGTCGGCCATGAACCGCCAGATCGGCGCGGGCCCGGGGTCGGGCAGCGGAATGGCGACGAACATGCCGTCGGCGTGCAGCCAGGTCGCGCTGCCGGTGTGCGGCCGGGGCAGGTCGGCGGCCACGTCCGCGAGCAGGAACCGCTCGGCCACCGGCACACCGGGGAACTCGATCCCGGCCTGCTCGCGCACGACGCTGTGCGACCCGTCGCAGCCCAGCACCCAGTCCGCCTGGATCGTCGACCCGTCGGCAAGCGTCGCCGTCACCCCATCCGGACCCTCGGCGAGCGTGCGGACCTCCGCGCCCCATTCGACCGTCCCGTCCAGTTCGGCCAGCCGCGCGCGCAGCGCCGCCTCGATCTCGGTCTGCCCGATCACCAGCGGCCTGCTCGCCCCCTGCACAGCGGTGACGCGGACCCGGCCGAGCATCCGGCCGTTCGCGTAGAACGTGAGGTCCGCCAGGTCCAGAGCGCGTTCCGGCAGGTCACCGAGCGCGCCGACCCGGCCGAGCACCTCGACGCCCCTCGGTTGCAGACCCAGCGCGCGCGACGTCGTCGCCGGTCCGCTCGCCCGGTCCACGATCCGCACGTTCGCCCCGTGCAGTCGCAGGCAGCACGCCGCCACCAGCCCCGTCGGCCCGGCTCCCACCACCAAAACCGTCATGACAACCTCCCTCTTATTTATATACAGAACAGTACTGTATATAAATAAGAGGTGTCCAGAGGCATGAAAAAACCCCGACCTGCATCAGGCCGGGGTTCTTCGTTCGATCAGCCGCTCAGTTCGGCCAACTGGCTCCGCGCTTGATGACCTGCGTCGACTCGACGTCGATGACCTGCGTGGCGTCCGCGTCGCCCGCGGCCGCGTCCTTGTTCGCCCGACGGCTGCGTGCCCACTCGATGATCATCGGGATCACGGAGAGCACCACGATCACGAACAGCACCAGGTCCAGATGGTTGGCGATGAAGTTGATCTGGCCGAGGAAGTAGCCGGCCACCGTGATGCCGGAGGCCCACGCCACACCGCCGAACAGTGAAATGGTCATGTATCGCCGAGCGTCCATCTTGCCGACGCCGGCAACAGCGGTGATGAAGGTTCGAATGATCGGTACGAACCGTGCGAGGAAGATCGCCCGGCCGCCGTACCGTTCAAAGAAAGCGTGCGTTTTGTCGACGTATTCGCGCTTGAACAACCGCGAATCCGGTTTGTTGAACAACTTCGGCCCGACCGCGCGCCCGATCCAGTAGCCGAGGGCGTTGCCGACCACCGCGCAGGCGCTCATGATCAAGCAGGCCAGCCACAACGGTGTGTGCACGGTGCCCTTGGCGATGTAGAGACCGAGCGGGAACAGCAGGGTGTCGCCGGGTAGGAGGAATCCGATCAACAGGCCGCACTCGGCGAAAATGATGATCGCGATGACCAACAGCAAATAACTGCCCAGGGTGCTGAGCAGGTAATTGGGGTCGATCCATTTCGGGCCGAGGGCAACGGTAGTGGTCGCGATGGCGTGCAGCACGTAGTCAACGGTACAGGGCAAAGTTTTGTATCCGCTTTGCGCGGCCCCTCCGCGCGGATGCGCCTCAGACCAGCGTCAACACGCCGGCGACCGCCCCCGCGGCCAGTCCCAGCACGATGGCCAGTAGCAACATCCACCACCAGGCCAGCTGCGGTCGCCCCGGGTTCAGCTTGGTCGTGCCGACCGGCCCGGTCCGATCCGTCGGCACGCCAACGTAAGGAAGGTTGACGGTGCCCGGATCGCGCCCGGACAGCAGCCCGTGACCGGCGCCGGAGAGCAATTCGACCAGCCGCGCGTCGCCGACCGGCTCCGCGTCGGCCGGCACATCGGTGGTCGGACTCTCGTCGGTAGCCGGCTCATCGACGACTGGCCCGTCCTTCGACGGATCCTCGATGGACAGTGGACTCGGCGGCGGCATCGGCGTCCTGACCGCCTGGGCGCGCAAGGCTTCCGCGAGCAGCCGTTCCGGGTCCGGGCCATCGGTCACCCGTCTACGCTATCCGACCTGCTTCCCCCATTTGCGCGACCGGGCAGACTCGACGCCCCGACCTGCGCAATTACCCAGTTGTCCACAGCCCGCGAGTTGTCCACAGCCGCGCCCGTAGCCTTTTGCCCCGCCCCCACCACCCCCAATAGGCTGGACGCAGGGCGCTCCCCCCGGGCCGGGAGAGGGCTGTCCTGGGCGGTTGCCGATGACCGGCGCTGTTCACTCTGATTGTCGTTACCGACCGCTCTAGGATGGAGATATGCTCACCACGCGCGAGGTGCACATTCCTTACGTTCTCGAACAGGACGAGGACGGTGTGTGGTGCGCTCACGCGCAGCTGCAACCCCACGTCGGTGCACACGGCGAGGGTGTTACTCCAGATGAGGCCGTGATGGACCTCCGTGAGGCTCTGAGCGGGCTGATCGCTGAGTTCGGCGTGCCTCAGGAGCTGACCCTCACGCTGGACGTCGCCTGATGCCGCCGGTCCCCGCCGTGCGGGGCGACCGGGTCGTCAGCGTCGTTGGAGCGGGCCGGCTTCAAGATTGCGCGCGTCGCCGGTAGCCACCACATCATGCGCCACCCTGACGGGCGCGGTACCACCGTTCCGGTCCACCCCGGCCGCGACGTGGCAAAAGGCACGCTACGCGGGCATCCTACGCAGACGTAGGCATGAGCGTTGACGAACTTCGCGACCTTCTCTGAGTGGTCATGCGGGTTTATTGGGTTGTATTGGGAAATGGGTAGAGAGTGTTGGCTAGACCCAGACGCCGTGGTGCAGGACTCGGGTGGTGCGGAGTTGGTCGTCGATGACGACGAGGTCGGCCGCCGCGCCCGGTTCGATCACGCCGATCGGGGTTTTCACGCCGGGTCCGGCCAGGCCGAGTAGTTGCGCGGGGCGGGTCGAGACCGCGGCGACGGCTTCTTCCATCGTCATGTTGCAGCCCTGCACGAAGTTGCGCACGGCCTTGTCCAGGGTGAGCGTGCTCGCGGCGAGCGAACCTGCACCGTCCAATGTGGGCACTCCGTCGCGGACGGTGACCCGTAGGCCGCCGACCTCGTAGATCCCGTCGCCGACGCCGGCCGCGGCCATCGCGTCGGTGACGAGCACGGTTCGGCCGGTGCCGGCGTGCCGGGCGGCCAGTCGAACGGCGGTGGGGTGCAGGTGCACGAGGTCGCAGATCAGCTCGACCGTCACCCGCTCGTCGTCGAGCAGCGCGCCGATCGGGCCGGGCTCGCGGTGGTGCAGCGGGCGCATGCCGTTGAACAGGTGTGTTGCCACGGTCGCACCCGCGTCCACGGCGGGGCGAACCTGCGCCTCGGTGGCGTCGGTGTGGCCGATCGCGACGATCACGCCTGCCTCGGTGAACTCGCGGACCGCGTCGATGGCGCCGTCGAGTTCGGGCGCGAGGGTGACCATCCGGATCTGGCCGTCGCCCGCCTCCAGCAGCTTGCGCACGGACTCGCGGTCCGGCGGGGTGAGTACGGCCGGGTCGTGCGCGCCGCAGCGGGCGGCAGAGATGAACGGGCCCTCCAGGTGGATGCCGGCCACGACGCCGTCCTTGGCGACCTCGGCGAGCGCGCTGACCTGGTCGAGCAGCACCGGGATCGGCCTGGACACCAGGCTGGCCATGGTCGTGGTGGTGCCGTGCTTGCGGTGCGCGAGCGCGGCCGCCTCGACCCGGTCGGCCGCGACCTCGGTGTAGCTGGCGCCGCCGCCACCGTGGCAGTGGATGTCCACGAAGCCGGGGACCAGCCAGTCGCCCGCCAGGTCGACCTCGTCCGAGCCAGCCAGGACATCCGGTGTGCCGGTGCCGACCGACTCGATGGTGCCGTCCTCGGCGACCTCGACCCAGCCGTCGGTCAGCACCCCGTCGCCGGTCACGACCCGGCCACCGCGCAGCACAAGACTCATCCCGCTACCTCCGCCGTCCACCGTTGCAGCGCAAGGAATCCCGCGCCAAGACAACCCGCTTCGTCACCCAGTTCCGCGATCCGCAGTTCGGGTCTGCGCTGGAAGGTCAGCAGGCCGTCGATGCGGGCCGCGAGCGGGTCGGTGAGTTCGCGACCGGCCATGGCGAGGCCGCCGCCGAGCACCACCCGTTCCGGGCCGAGCACGCTGGCCAGCACCGCGATGCCCTTGGCAAGGCCGTCGAGCGCGTCCGTCCACACCGCCTGCGCGTCCGCATCACCCTCGCGCGCCGCGGCGAGCACCTCGGCGGCGCCGGCGACCTGGCGGCCGACGCGCTGGCCGTAGCGGCGGGCGATCGCGCCGGTGGAGGCGATCGCCTCAAGGCAGCCGCGCGCGCCGCAGCCGCACGGTTCGCCGTGTCCGATGTCGACGTGGCCGACCTCGCCTGCGTAGCCGCCGCCGGTGCGCAGTTCGCCGTCGATGATCAGCGCGGCCGCGATGCCGGTGCCGATCGGCATGACGACCGCGTTGCGACAGCCGACCGCGGCGCCCATCCGGTGTTCGGCGAGCCCGCCGGAGGCGACGTCGTGGCCGAACACGACGAGCAGGTCGATGGCTTCGCCGAGCGCGGCGGCAAACGGGAAGTCGCGCCAGCCCAGGTTGGCGGAGAACACGCCGACGCCCGCGTCGACGACCCCGGGCACGACGACGCCGACCGCGTCGATGCCGCCGGTCGGACTCTGCTCGCCGAGTTCGCCGACCAGGTCGGCGACGGTGCGCACGATGCCTTGCGCGGTCGCGTCACCGTCGGCCCCGCGCGGTGTCGGCCTGCGCAGCCGGGTGAGCACACTCAGGTCTCCCGGCCGCGCCGCGTCCACGCTCAGCAGGGCGCTCTTGATGTCCGTGCCGCCGACGTCGACCGCCAGCAGGGTCCCCTTGCTCGCCACGACTACAGATCTTGCGCCATCAAACCCGACCTGGTCTATACCAATGGCGCAATCTGTCCGGGTGTCGAACATGGTGAGCAGTGCCGGACCAGGACAGTTCGACACTGTGTGAACAAGTGCTCAACCGCGCGCAATCGAGCAGGAGTGGTCAAGCGCGCGCAAAACCCGAACCAGTTTCAGGACTGGTTCGACATGATCTTCTGCAGGGCTTCCAGCGCGCGGCTCGCGGTGGATTTCACCGTGCCCTTGGAGATGCCGGTCGCCTCCGCGATCTCGGTCTCGGTCAGATTGCCGTAGTAGCGCAGCACCAGCACTTCACGCTGCCTCGGCGGCAGCTGGGACAGCGCTTTCACCACTGCCTGGTGCTCGGCCGTGAGCATCGCCATGCTCTCCGCCGACCTGGCGTTCGCCACGTGCGGCGGGGTGTACTCGCGGGCGGTCTTGCGCCTGCGCAGCACGCTGCGCGAACCGTTGACCACGGAGGTGCGCAGGTAGCCGACGGCTGCGGCCGCGTCGCGCAGGTTGCGCCAGTTGCGGTGCAGCGCGGTGAACGCCTCCTGCACCACGTCCTCGGCGGTCGCCGGCTCGTCGACGAGCAGCAGCGCGAGCCGGATCAGCCGCATCCGCTGGGTCTTGTACAGATCTTCCAGGCTCAGCGGCGCGGTCGGCTCCCGAGTGGCGCCGCCATCGAGAACGCGCAGGTGTCCGAGCGTTTGTTCGACGCTGCGCATGGCGCGCCCGGTGATCCCGGTGCCGGCTGGGGTTTCATCGATGTTCGACAAGGAGCCTCCCTCCACGGAAACCGTACCGGGTGGCTCCCGCGCGAGCAGCGGCGGTCGGTCGGAATGTGTCTGATATATCCGCTATGCCATGCGTCGACCATGGGAAGTTCGTGTCATCGATGACACTCGTTCAGTTGACCTCCTCGTGCCGCGCCCGCATCGCGGCCGCGCCACCGGGTCCGACCGGCGCGGATGCGGCGGCGCCGCGCTCCTTGACGTCGGCCAGCGCGGCGGCATCCGCCTTGGGCAGCAGTCGTCGGGAGGACGCCTCGACCAGCGGCGGCAGCAGCGCGCGGATCAGCTTGACGGCCAGCAGACCGGCCGGGATGTGGATGGTCCTGGCGCGCCGGGCGATGCCGGACACGAACGCGTCGACCGCGACCGACAGCGGATAGGTGCGGCCGAGCGGGCCGGGCATGGCGCCGCGCAGCGGGCCGAACACCGGGTGCTCATCCGCGCTGTTGACCATGTCGGTGGAGATCCAGGTCGGGTGCGCGACGCCGACTCCCACGCCGAAGTGCTTGACCTCGGCGCGCAGCGTGTTGCCGAACGCCTCGACGCCGGCCTTGGCCGCGTTGTACGGGGCGTTGCCGGGGATGTGCACGACGGCGGCCATGGAGGAGACGATCAGGCAGTAGCCGCGCGAGGCGATCAGGTGCGGCAGGGCCACCCGCACGGTGCGCCACACGCCGAGCAGGTCGACCTCGATGACCTTCTCGAACGCGGCCGGGTCGATGGACCGGACGAAGCCGGCTGCCGCGATGCCCGCGTTGGCCATCACCACGTCGATGCGGCCGTAGCGCTCGACGATGCCGGCGACCGCGGCCTCCAGTTGGGCCCAGTCGGTGACGTCGGCGTCCCAGGCGGACGCGTCCGGCCCGCATTCCTCGGCGACCGCGCGCAGAGCCCCCGCCTCCAGGCCGACCAGGGCGAGCGTGGCGCCGGACCGGGCGAGCTTGCGGGCCACGCCCGCGCCGATGCCGCGGGCGGCGCCGGTGATCAGCACGACCTTCCCGGCGAGCCTGCTCGAGCCTGCCCGATCGCTGAACGTGCCCATAGTGGCCTCCTAGCCTCTCGGCGCCCGCCGTAACTCAACTTACCGTTAGTAAGCTACTCGCGAGTTGGTAATGATGTCGATGGCCAAGAGTGTTCGATGGTGATAGAACACTTCTAGGAGCCAACGGCATTCGGGAGGTATTTCGTGGCAATCGACATCGGGCGCGTCGGGGTCTGGATAGGTCACTTCGGCATGCCGGGAGAGACGATCGCGCCACTCGCGGTCGAGGCGGAGAAGCACGGGTACGGCGCGCTGTGGCTCGGCGGGAGCCAGCAGTTGCCGCTGGACGCGGTGCGATCCGCGCTCGACGCCACCGAGACGATCACGGTCGGCACCGGGATCTTCCGGGTCTGGGATTCGAGCGCGGCCGAACTCGCGCCGGTCTGGCGCGCGCTGGACACCGACTTTCCCGGCCGGTTCCTGCTCGGGCTCGGCGTCGGCCACGCCCAGCAGGTCGCCGACTACCAGCGGCCGTACCAGAAGATGGCTGCCTACCTCGACGAACTGGACGAGGTCGAGGTGCCCCGGCGGGTGCGGCTGCTGGCCGCGCTCGGACCCAAGATGATCACACTGGCCGGTGAGCACGCGGCCGGCATCCACCCATACCTGACCACGCCCGCGCACACCCGGGGCGCGCGGGAGATCCTCGGCGCGGGGCCGCTGATCGTGCCGGAGCAGAAGGTGGTCATCGATACCGACCTGGCCAAGGCGCGGGAGGTCGCCCGCAACACCGTCAAGTTCTACCTGGAGCTGCCCAACTACGTGAACAGCTTCCGCCGCGCGGGCTTCACCGACGACGACTTCGCGAACGGCGGCAGCGACCGGCTGGTCGAGACGCTGGTCGCGATCGGCAGCCCGGCGCAGGCGGCGGCGCGGGTCCGTGAGCACCTCGACGCGGGCGCCGACCAGGTCGCGGTGCAGGTGCTGGGCGCCGCGCCGGGGACAGTCGGCGACCACCTGGCGCTGCTGGCCGACGATCTGTTCGGCTGACCTCACCCTGAATGCGACTGACCCCAGGACGACATGTCGTCCTGGGGTCAACGTTTCGCTACCTGTGGATGAACTTCCGTGGCCGGATCAGCCGTTGATCAGTCCTCGATCTCGACCGGACCGTCGAACGCCACGTACTCGGCGAGTCGGGGGTCGGGGATCGAGGCGCCGGCCACGGTCCATGCGTGATCCTGAACCGGGACGTTGTGCACGATGATCGAGTAGTACTGCCGATCGTCGCGTGCGACCGTGGGCCGCAGTAGTTCCGCCCGGACCGAATGTGCTGGGAAGTAGCGGTTTCCTTCGATCAGCACGGTGTCCGTGCTTTCCGCGATGACCTCGCCGTTGAGTCGCGCAATTGCCATAATCACAAGTGTGGTCCATCACTTGGAGTTTGTGCCACAGGCCTGTTGATCGACTTCACATGGACCTGATGTGCGGGGCGATGTGCTTGATCGGTTGAGTAGTCTCTGACCTCGCGTGCGAGGCGTCTCGGCGGCGCACCTACCATGCTGTTGCGAGCTCAGCAGTTCGAACGAGGAGGAAGCAATGCCCATCGCGAGCCCCGAGGTCTACCGGGAGATGCTTGACCGGGCCAAGGCGAACCAGTTCGCCTACCCGGCCATCAACGTGACCTCCTCGGAGACGTTGAACGCGGCGCTGCGTGGATTCGCCGAGGCCGGCAGCGACGGCATCGTGCAGGTCTCCACCGGCGGCGCCGAGTTCGCCTCCGGCACCCGGGTCAAGGACATGGTCACCGGCGCGGTCGCGCTCGCCGAGTACGCGCACGTGGTCGCCGAGAAGTACCCGATCAACGTCGCGCTGCACACCGACCACTGCCCCAAGGACAAGCTGGACAGCTACGTCCGCCCGCTGCTGGCCATCAGCGCCGAGCGCGTCGGCCGCGGCCTGGCCCCGCTGTTCCAGTCACACATGTGGGACGGCTCCGCGATCGAGCTGACCGAGAACCTCACGATCGCCGCTGAGCTGCTCGAACTGGCGAACAAGGCGCAGATCATCCTTGAGGTCGAGATCGGCGTCGTCGGCGGCGAGGAGGACGGCGTCGCGAACGAGATCAACGAGAAGCTCTACACCTCCGACGCCGACTTCGAGCAGACCATCGACGCGCTGGGCAGCGGCGAGAAGGGCCGCTACCTGCTGGCCGCGACCTTCGGCAACGTGCACGGCGTGTACAAGCCGGGCAACGTGAAGCTGCGCCCGGAGGTGTTGCGGAAAGGCCAGGAGGTCGCTGCCGCCAAGCTGGGCCTGCCCGCCGGGAGCAAGCCGTTCGACCTGGTCTTCCACGGCGGCTCCGGTTCGGAGCTGGCCGAGATCCGCGAGGCGCTGTCCTACGGCGTGGTGAAGATGAACGTCGACACCGACACCCAGTACGCGTTCACCCGCCCGGTCGTCGGGCACATGTTCACCAACTACGACGGCGTGCTCAAGATCGACGGCGAGGTCGGCAACAAGAAGACCTACGACCCGCGCAGCTACCTCAAGGCCGCCGAGCTGGGCATGGCCGCGCGCGTCACGCACGCCTGCGAGGACCTGCTCTCCGCGGGCACCGCGGCCGGCAAGTAGCGCGACCAGCCTGATCACTGCCGGCGCCCCGGGAACGGGGGCGCCGGCTTTGCTGTGTTCGATACCTGACGAAGGATGGCAAATTCCCGGTCGCGCCGGGAAAATTACCCACAAATACGCAGTCGGAAATTGTCCGCAAAATAAAAGGGCACTTGGCGCCAGGGGGGCGGCGCCAAGTGCGGGACCGACAATACACGTGTTGACTGCCAAGGCGAAGAGCCGGTCAACGAAATGTCGGCGCGTCGTCGTAAAAATGACGGAAAACGATATGCACCACACGTCCGGGTGACGATCGTTGCGATCGGCGGCCATTCCGGGCATGGTGGCTCGCCGTGATGCCCAAGCGCGTTATCGCCTCCGTGATCGTCGCCGCCATCGTGCTCGCCATGACCGGCGTTGTACTCAGCGTGCTCGGCTGACCAGCCGCTGGTGGGCGGCCTCGCGGCGCGGGGCAGGATGAGGTCATGAGCCTGAATGAGAACCTGCTCGGCGGACCGGCCCCGGCCCTGCTCCCGGAGCGTCCGCAGCCGCAGGCCGCGCTCGCCGACGGCACCGATCCGATCGAGATCGCCAGGACTTACCCGGACTTCAGCGCGGCCTGGGCGGCTCTTGCCGAACGCTGCCTCGCGGCCGACGAGCCCGTGACCGCATACGCCTACGCGCGCACCGGCTACCACCGCGGGCTGGACCAGCTGCGCCGTTCCGGGTGGAAGGGCTTCGGCCCGATCCCCTGGTCGCACGTGCCCAACCAAGGGTTCCTGCGCGCGCTCGGCGCGTTGGCCAGGGCCGCGCAGGCAATCGGCGAGGACGAGGAATACCAGCGCTGCAAGGAGTTCCTCGCCGACGCCGACCCGCAGGCCGCCGCTGCTCTCGGCGTCGACTGACCGACTCCCGGTAACGACGCGACCGCGTCGCGCGATACCCCGCGAGTTCGATGAAACGAACGCGTGGGGGCTTCAGGGGGGACGATGCGGATCGGTCCGTTGTCGGTGTTCGCCGCGTCCGTCTTCTGTGTCGCGTCGCTGGTGGTGCCGGCCGCCGTGGACCCGCCGCCGACGTTGTATGTGACCGGCAACGCGGGCGGGAACAACTGCAGCGACACCGGGTCCGGGACGCCGGGAGCGCCGATCGTGTTCAAGACCGGTGTCGTGCCGGCGTACACGGGCAACCCTTCCTCCGTCACGATCAGCGGTGGCACCAACGGGTTCGTGCTGGCCGGCGTGCACGACGTGACGATCGACGGCTTCGGCATCCGGAACACCACCTCGACCGGCATCGTGGTGTCGAACTCGGGCGACATCACGATCAACCACGATTTCCTGGTGGCCGGTCCGGGCGTCGACGGGCCGAGGGTCGACGGCATCGACGTCACCGGCACCAGTTCGAACGTGGCGGTCAGCCGCGGTGACTTCGGCGCCGACGGCACCCAGGGGTCGGTGGGTGCGGGGTGAGCGGGACCGACGTCGCCGCGAACCTCTTCGCCACCGGCAACGCGGTGTCGGTCACCGGCGCCGTGAACACCGACCTCGTCAACAACACCGCGACCGTCGGCTACTGCCCGGACTCGGTGTTCACGGTGGCCGGCGCCGCGACCGGGCCGTCGGTGGAGAACAACGTCCTGCTGGCGACCTGTCCGGCGGCATCGCCGTTGCTCACCGTGGCCGCGGACTCGATGGCGGGCACGAAGTCGGACTACAACGTCGTGCACGCGCAGGGCGATCTGGAGACCTACTCCTGGGGCGGCACCGGCCACGCGTCCGCAACGACCCTGGCCGCAGCGACCGGTCAGGGCACCCACTACCTGATCGGCGACCAGCCGTTGAGCAGCGGCGACATGCCCGAGGAGGGCAGCCCGGCGGTCGACTCGGCGGACGCGCACGCGCACGGTGTGCAGCCCACCGACTTCAACGGCAGCCCGCCGCTGGACGACCCGCTGGTCGCGAACACCGGCACCGGCGTCGGTTGTCTGGATCGCGGCGCGGTCGAAATGCAGGACCCGATGACCTCGCCGGTGTCGCTGAACGCGCAGCGGCCGCCGACCGGTGACACCGTGATCGCCACGTTGCAGGCGAGGCAGGGATGGGCGCCGAGCACCGGGTACACAGTGGACTTCGGCGACGGCACCGGACCGACCAGCAGCACCTCGCCGCCGGTCAGCCACGTGTACACGGTTCCACCGCTCTACGACGGCGTCTACGTCGTTCCGCCCGCTCCGCTGGTGCCCGTGGTGTCCGCGTGGCAGGCCAGCGAGGACACGCCACTGCACGTCTACGCCGACGCCATCGCCAGCCAGGACAGCTGGACGCTGACGAGCGCGACGTGCGACTTCGGTGACGGCACCGGAGTCCACCCGGCCGATACCAACCTCGGCTGCGATCACACCTATCAGGCCGCCGGCCTCTATCGGGTCACCATGACCGTCACCGATGCCGGCGGCAACACCGCGAGCGGCAGTCAATTCCTGACCATCCGGCCGCTGCCGGTCGTCCAACCGGGACAGCCCAGGTACTGCGGCGCCTGCTACTAGCCATTCAGGGGAACGAAAATGCGTATCAGTCGATTAGTGGCCTGCGCCGCGCCGGTCGTGTTGGCCCTGTCGTTGGTGGTTCCGGCCGCCGCCGACACCGCGCCGCCGCCGACGCTGTTCGTCAGCAGTGCCGCGCCGGGAAGCCAGGCATGCAGCAACGCCGGACCGGGAACCTACAGCGACCCGCTGTGCACGGTCCAGGCCGCGGCGAACGTCGTCGTGCCCGGCCAGACCGTGGTCGTGAACGTCGACTCCACCATCACCCAGGACGAAATCGGTGGCGACATCCACATCACCAGATCGGGCACGCCCGATGCGCCAATCGTATTCGAGACCGGTGGTTTCGCTCCACGAACCGAGATCAGGAACTCCGTCTTCCTCGACGGCGGCACGAACGGCTTCGTGCTGGACGGCGTCCACGATGTCACGATCCGCGGCTTCGGCGTCAAGGACACCACGTCGACCGGCATCGTGGTCTCGAACTCGAGCGACATCACCCTCGACCACGACAACGTCCAGGTCTACACCCCGACCAGCACGGCTGATGGCATCGACGTCTCGGGGACCAGCAGCAATGTCACGATCAGCCGAAGCCTCGTGGACACCAACGCCACCAACATCTCGATCGGTCCGGGTGTGACCGGCGCGGATGTCGCCGAGAACATCACCTACGTCTATGCGAGCAACACCTACCGTGACGACGTGCTGGTCGACGGCGCCGCGAACACCGATGTCGTCAACAACACCGCGGTGTTCCAGTTCGCTCTCTGCCCGAACTCGGTATTCACGGTGATGGGCGGGGCGACCGGGACGTCGTTGGAGAACAACGTTCTGCTGGCAGGGTGCACGACGGGTTCGCCGCTGATCACGGTCGATCCGACCGCGACCGCGACCACGAGGGCGGACTACAACTCGCTCTACGACAACCTGAACGATGCCCTGTACTCGTGGGGCGGTGTGTCCTACGGCACGGCAACGAGTTTGGCAGCGGCCACCGGCCAGGCCACGCACGACACGAACGTCTTCGCGTCGATGAATCCGTGGACAGCGACCGGCCCCGCGGTCGACTCGGCCGACGCGAACGCGCCAGGAATCCTCCCCACCGATTTCGACGGCGATGCCCGAGTGGATGATCCGTCGACGCCGAACACAGGAACCGGGGTCGGCTACGTGGATCGCGGTGCGACCGAGCTGCAGGATCCCATGGGCGTGTCGGTGTCGCTGAACACGAAGAAGGCGCCGACCGGTGGGACTGTGGTGGCCACCGTGAAGGGCTATCAGGGTTGGGCGCCGATCACCGGCTACACCGTGGACTTCGGTGACGGCACCCCGCCGACCAGCAGCAGTTCGCCGACGATCAGTCACGTCTACGCCGCGACCCGGGACGCGCCGTACCCGATCACGGCGACGGTGACGGACAGTCTCGGCAACACGACTACCGATGCCGAGGGGTACTTCGACGGCGTGCAGATCGTGCCACCCGCTCCGTTGGTGCCGGTGTTGTCGGTCTCGCACGCCCCGGGCATCAACCCCGTCTACTACATCAACTGGCAGAACAGCACGGACAGCTGGAACCTCGAGAGCGCCACCTGCGACTTCGGTGACGGGTCAGCCGTCGAATCGGTCGGCGCGGGCGTGGCCTGCGAGCACTTTTTCGCGACGGGCCCCCACAAGGTCACCGTGACCGTCACCGATGTGGCGGGCAACACTGCCAGCGGGAGCACAGTGGTGTACGCGCGGGTCGTACAACCATCCGCGCCCAGACACCACTGCCCGACCTGCTACTGACGGATCAGGCGCAGGTCCTCGGTGTGCCGGTACCAGGTCCAGCGCGGCATGGGCCGGCCGTGCGGGACGCCGTCGCTGACCACGTCGGGTAGTTCGCCGCCGATCTGGCAGGCCCGGCCGGTGACGGCCGGGCCGGTGCGGCGCAGGATTCCCTTGTGCGCCACGGTGACCCGCACGCCGGCCGGGTCGGGCGTGACGCGGAGCTGTTTGGTCGGGCCGCCGGAGACCCTGGTGTCGTCGCAGTAGACGACGCCGTCGAACGCAGTGATGGTGCCGGCGCCGAGCAGCACGCCGCCGTTGTCGTCGCGCACCAGCGGCACCGGGCGGACCTGCGCGTGCAGGGCGAGGTCGAGGGCCTTGGCCGGCTCCTGGGGCAGCTGCCACAGGAGCGCGGTCACCGAGTCGGCCGAGGCGGGCAGGTAGCCGATGTCCACGGCGTCGACGCGTTCGGTGCGCAGCAGGCGCAGCACGACGGCGGCCAGGTCGGCGTCCGATCCGGACACGATCAGCCTGCGGTCGCCGAGGTCGGCGAGGATCGGGTCGACGTCGTCCTTGCCCGGCCGCGCCGGCAGCCGGTGAATGACGACATCGTCACGCTGCGCGATCGGATCAAGCACACAGGCCAGTACAACCGCCGCCACCATCACTCCTGCACTAGTCTGACCTCTCGGCAATCGCCGTCGAACCTTTCGGGGAGTCTTACATGCCTGCCATCGTGGTCATCGGCGCCCAGTGGGGCGACGAGGGGAAGGGCAAGGCCGCTGACCTGCTTGGCGAGCGGCTCAAGTGGGTCGTGCGCTACCAGGGTGGCAACAACGCCGGACACACCGTCGTGCTCCCGGACGGCCAGAAGTTCGCGACCAAGCTGATCCCCTCCGGCATTCTCACTCCGGGGGTGACCAACGTGATCGGCAACGGCGTTGTCGTGAACCCGGGCGCGCTGCTGGAGGAGCTGAACGGCCTGCAGGAACGCGGCGTCGACACCGCCGGCCTGCTGGTTTCCGCGGACGCGCACCTGATCATGCCCTACCACGTGGCCATCGACAAAGTGACCGAGCGTTACCTCGGCAAGGCCAAGATCGGCACCACCGGTCGGGGCATCGGGCCCTGCTACCAGGACAAGGTGGCGCGGGTCGGCGTGCGGTTCCAGGACGTGCTCGACGAGAAGATCTTCCGGCAGAAGGTCGAGGCCGCGCTCGACATCAAGAACCAGATCCTGGTGAAGGTGTACAACCGCAAGGCGCTGGACGCCGACGAGGTGGCGGAGACCACGCTCGCGCAGGTCGAGCAGTTCGCGGACCGCATCGCGGACACCCGGCTGCTGCTCAACCAGGCGCTGGAACGCGGCGAGACGGTCCTGCTGGAGGGCTCGCAGGGCACCATGCTCGACGTCGACCACGGCACCTACCCGTTCGTCACCTCCTCGAACCCGACCTCGGGCGGCGCGGTCGCCGGCAGCGGCATCGGGCCCGGCCGGATCAACGTGGTGCTGGGCATTCTCAAGGCGTACACGACACGGGTCGGCTCCGGGCCGTTCCCGACCGAGCTGCACGACGAGATGGGCGAGTACCTGCGCAAGGTCGGCGGCGAGGTCGGTGTGAACACCGGCCGTGACCGGCGCACCGGCTGGTTCGACGCGGTGATCGCCCGCTACGCGACCAGGGTCAACGGCTTCACCGACTTCTTCCTGACCAAGCTGGACGTGTTGTCCAGCCTGCCGAAGGTGCCGATCTGCGTGGCCTACGAGATCGACGGCTTCCGCGCCGAGGACATGCCGATGACGCAGACCGACGTGCACCACGCCGTGCCGGTCTACGAGGAAATGCCGGGCTGGTTCGAGGACATCAGCGGCTGCCGCAGGTTCGAGGAACTGCCCGCGAACGCGCAGGCGTATGTGCTCCGGCTGGAGGAACTGTCCGGCGCGCGGATCTCGGTGATCGGTGTCGGGCCGGGGCGCGACCAGACCATCGTCCGGCACGAGCTGCTGTCCTGACGGACAGTCCACAACGGACCTATAAAAGCGCTTCTGTCTGCGACAGAACGATTTCCGAGATCTGGGAGCGCGGTTCCGCGCGTTGACGGCCTCGTCGGGCCGCACGAGACTGCCCGTCGTGTCCACATCCGGTTCGGAACTGCTCGGCCGAGCGCGCGAGCGCGCCGTGCCACGCGCGGATCGCGCGCCACGCCGGGTCGGGCGCTGGCGAGTCTCCGCGCTGCTGCGGCTGATCAGCCCGGTCGGGCTGGTGCTGCTGTGGCAACTGCTGAGCAGCGTCGGCGTGATCTCGGAGGACAAGCTGTCCTCGCCGCTGACCATCGGCCGCACCGCCGCGCAGCTGATCTCCAGCGGTGAACTCGGCGACGCCCTGCTGGTCTCGGTGCGCCGGGTCGCGCTCGGTTTCGCGATCGGGCTGGTGGTCGGCGCGGTCATCGGCATCGCGGCCGGCTTGTCGCGGTGGAGCGATCTGCTGATCGATCCGCCCATGCAGATGCTGCGCACGCTGCCGTTCCTCGGCCTGATTCCGCTGTTCATCATCTGGTTCGGCATCGGCGAGGCGCCCAAGGTCGCACTGGTCGCGCTGGGCACCGCGTTTCCGCTGTACGTGAACGTGCACGCGGGCATCAGGGACGCGGACCAGCGACTGGTCGAGGCAACCACCGTGCTCGGTTTCTCCCGCTGGGAACGGATCCGGCACGTGGTGCTCCCGTCCGCCGTGCCGAACAGCCTGGTCGGGTTGCGGCTGGGGTTGGCAGCGGCCTGGCTGTCGCTGGTGGTCGGGGAGCAGATCAACGCGAGCGCCGGCCTCGGCTACATGATCAACAATGCCAGCGAGTTCGGCCGCAACGACATCGTGCTGGTCGCATTGCTGGTCTACGCGATCCTCGGCCTGCTCACCGACGGCATCGTCCGACTGCTCGAACGGAGGCTGCTGCGGTGGCGAACGAGCTGACTGTGCATGTTCGGGGCCTGGTCAAGGAGTTCGGCGACCGGCGCGTGTTGGACGGGCTGGATCTCGCGGTGCGCAAGGGCGAGTTCGTCGCGCTGCTCGGCCGCAGCGGCTCGGGCAAGTCGACGCTGCTGCGCGTCCTGTCCGGACTGGACGCCGACCACACCGGAGAGTCCACAGTAGACGGAACGGTGTCGGTCGCGTTCCAGCAGCCGCGCCTGCTGGACTGGCGCAAGGTCTGGCGCAACGTGGTGCTGGGCCTGAAAGCTCCGGATCCGCGTGCCACCGCGCAGCGCGCGCTGGCCGAGGTGCAGCTCAGCGATCGGGCCGATGCGTGGCCGCGCACCCTCTCTGGTGGCGAGGCGCAGCGCGTCTCGCTGGCCAGGGCGCTGGTCCGGGAACCGGATCTGCTGCTGCTCGACGAACCGTTCGCCGCGCTCGACGCGCTGACCCGGCTGGCCATGCACCGCCTTGTCAAACAGCTGTGGGTCGCGCACCGGCCGGCCGTGCTGCTGGTCACGCACGACGTGGACGAGGCGCTCGCGCTGGCCGACCGGATCCTCGTGCTCGATTCCGGCCGCATCGTGGCCGAACACGTCGTCGCCGAGCCGCACCAGCGGCTGCGCACCGAAGTACTCGCCGACCTGGGAGTGAACGAGAGTGAAGTACCAGTACACAGCGCTTAGCCTGCTGGCCGTCGCGCTGCTCGGCCTGACCGCCTGTGGCGGCGGTGCGTCCGCGTCGTCATCCTCGGCGCCCGTGCCGAGCACGGTCAGCGCCGCCCAGCTCAAGAACGTGACGCTGCGGGTCGGTGACCAGTCCGGCAACAGCGCACAGGCGCTGCTGCACGCCTCCGGCCAACTCGACAACCTGCCGTACACGATCCAGTGGGCGACCTTCACCTCCGGCCCACCGATGTTGCAGGCGGACGCGGCGGGCGCCCTCGACATCGGTCAGGTCGGCAACACGCCGCCGATCTTCGCGGCGGCCGCCAAGGACAAGATCGACGTGGTCGCGGCCGAGCAGTCCCCGGTCGGCGACGTGGTCCTGGTGCCGGCCAACTCGCCCATCCACGCCATCGCCGACCTCAGGGGCAAGACGATCGCGGTCGCGCAGGGCTCCTCGGCGAACGGCACGCTGCTGAACACGCTGACCAAGGCCGGCCTGACCCCGTCCGACGTGAAGCTCGCCTTCCTGCAACCGGGCAACGCGCTGACCGCGTTCGCGCAGCACCAGGTGGACGCCTGGGTGGTGTGGCAGCCCTACGTCGCCGAGGCGATCCAGCAGGACGGCGCGCGGCCGTTGGTCACCGGCCAGCAGTCCCTGTCCGAGCACCTGTCCAACGGCTACAGCGTCGAGGTCGCCAGCCGCGCCGCGCTGGCCGACGCGGGGAAGAACGCGGCCATCGCCGACTACGTCGTGCGTGTGGCCAAGGCGTACGCCTGGGCCAGGACGCACCAGTCGCAGTTCGCGCAACTGTGGTCGCAGGAGACCGGCCTGCCGCCTGCCGTCACCCAGGCGGCCGCCGCCGACATCGTGCTGCACCCGGTGCCGCTGGACGACCCGCTGGTCAGCTCCGAGCAGCACCTGGCCGACGAGTTCGCGTCGGCCAACCAGATCCCCGGCAAGATCACCTTCAGCGACTTCGTCGACCACCGCTACGACACCGAGATCAAGACCTACCTGGCCGGCGCCCGATGAGCATCACGCTGCACTGGTTCCTGCCCACCCACGGCGACGGTCGCTCCATTGTGGACCAGCCTGGACAGTCTCCTGTGGACACCGGGATCGGCCGCGAGCCGGACATCGACTACCTCGCACAGGTCGCCGCGGCGGCCGAGCACGTCGGGTTCACCGGCATGCTCACCCCGACCGGCACCTGGTGCCAGGACGCCTGGCTGACCACGGCGGCACTACTCGCCAGGACGAGGACCATCAAGTTCCTGGTTGCCTTCCGGCCCGGTTCGCTCTCGCCGACCCTGGCCGCCCAGCTGGCCGTCACCTACCAGCGGGTTTCCGGCGGCAGGCTGATGCTCAACATCGTCACCGGCGGCGACCCGGTCGAGCAGGCGCGATTCGGCGACCACCTGAGCCACGACGAGCGCTACGCGCGCACCGACGAGTTCATGGCCATCATGCGGCGGATCTTCGAGGGCGGCGGGGTCGATTTCGACGGTACGTACTACCAGGTCAGCGACGCCAGGGCGGTCGCGGTACCCAACCCGGTACCGCCGCTGTACTTCGGCGGCAGCTCGGACGCGGCCCTTCCGGTCGCGGCGCGCCGGGCCGACGTCCACCTGACCTGGGGCGAGCCGCCCGCGCTGGTCGCGGAGAAGGTGGCGCGGCTGCGCAAGCTGGCCGCCGAGGAGGGCCGCGAACTGCGCTTCGGCCTGCGGGCGCACACGATCAGCAGGGACACCTCGGCCGACGCGTGGGCGGTCGCGCAGAAGTTGCAGGACCAGTTCGACCCGGACGCGGTCGCCGCGGCGCAGGCCAAGTTCGCGGCCGGCGACTCGGTCGGCCAGCGGCGGATGGCGCAGCTGCACGGCGGACGGTTCGATGCCGACGCCCACTCGCTGGAGGTCCATCCGGGACTGTGGGCGGGCGTCGGCCTGGTCCGCGGCGGCGCGGGCACCGCGTTCGTGGGCAGTCATGCCGAGGTCGCGGACCTGATGGTCGAGTACCACGAGATCGGCATCGAGGAGTTCGTCCTCTCCGGCTACCCGCACCTGGAGGAGGCGTACTGGTTCGGCGAGGGGGTGCGGCCCGAGCTGGCCCGGCGCGGTCTGCTCGCGGCGTCCTGAGCCGCGCGCGGCTAGTCTGGCTCCATGGTCGACTCCGTGTCCCGGTTCAACGGGTTCGCAGCTACCTACGACCGGGCCCGCCCCCGGCCGCCTGCCGACCTGGTCGACCTGCTGACCCAGTGGAGCGGGGTCGCCGAGCCGGATGTCCTGGACATCGGCGCAGGCACCGGACTGTCCACAGTGGTCTGGGCAGGACGTGCCCAGCACGCGCTCGCGCTCGAACCGGGCGAGGACATGCGCGCCATCGCCAAACAGCGCTTCGCCGAGCTGTCGGCGAGCCCGACGGTGTTCAAGGTGATCAACGCGACCGCCGAGCAGACCGGCCTGCCCGACGAGTGCGTGGACATCGTCACCGCCAGCCAGGCCATGCACTGGTTCGACCCGGCCGAACTGCTGCCCGAGGTCGCCCGGCTGCTCCGTCCCGGCGGTGTGTTCGCGGCCTACGACGTCGACTGGCCACCCGCGATCGACGAGGCGGTCGACGCGGCCTACAACGAGGTCAACCGGCGGATCGCCGCACTCCCGCGGGAAACCGAGGACGAGACCCGGCGCTGGGGCAAGGCCGGCCACCTGGCCCGGATGGTCGAGTCCGGCCTGTTCTCCTACGCCCGTGAGATCTGCCTGCACTCGCGCGACACCGGCGGACCGGAGCGCCTCGTCGACCTGATGCGCAGCCAGAGCGGCATCGCCGCGGTGCTCACCAAGGGACACACCGAGGACGAGATCGGCCTGACCGCGCTGCGCGAGATCGCCACCGCGCGCATGACCGAGTCCACCACCTGGTGGTGGACCTACCGGATCCGCGTCGCGGCCAAGTAAGCGGCCAGGTGGGACTCAGGGTTTGCGCGCGACCCCGGCCATGATGAACGCGCGCGCCGGGTCCTCGGTGAACCCGGACACGAAGTTCTCGTCGTGCCACTCCGGCGTCCACACCAGACCGGGCGGCACCAGCGGCCAGCCGCCGAAGAACTCCTCGATCTGATCGTGCTTGCGGAACACGCCCGGGTTCGCCGCCTGGCTCTCGTAGTCCGACCGGACCCGCTCGGCCGCGTTCTGCTGACCGGCCGACAGGCCCTCACCGCTGGCGTGCGAGATCACCAGGTACGAGCCGGAGGCCAGCTTCGAGCGCAGGAACTCCACCGCCTTGTCCGGTTCCCGCTCGTTCTTGATGAAGTGCAGCACGGCCACGATCAGCAGGGCGACCGGCTCGTCGAAGTCGATCAGCCCGGTCTCGCCCACCTGTCGCCACAGGTCGTGGGTCTCCAGCAGGTCCGCGCGCAGCGCTCGGTGGCGGGCCGGGTCGCCGTCCTCGCGCAGCAGCAACTGGGCGTGTGCGTGCGCGATCGGGTCGCGGTCGACATAGACCACCCGGCACTGGCCGGGCAGCACCTCCTCGGCGATCTGGTGCACGTTGCCCTCGGTCGGCACGCCGGAGCCGACGTCGACGAACTGGCGGATGCCGTGTTCGGCCAGGTAGCGCACGGCCCGGTGCAGGAAGCGCCGGTTCTCCGAGGCGATCATCGGCATGTCCGGGTACTTCGCGATCTGCGCCTCCGCGAACTCCCGGTCCACCTCGAAGTTCGCGGCGCCACCGAGGAAGTAGTCGTAGACCCGGGCCTCGGAGGGCCGGTTCTCGCTCTCCCGCAGCACCGCCTTGGCGCGATCCAGTTCGTCTGGCGACATGTGCGAATCCTCGCCCCGTTCAGTCCCGCGCGTCCAGCCTCGCCTGTTCCAGATCGAGTTCGCGGAGCACCTTGCGCAGCACCTCGTCGTCGATCTCGCCCGAATTGCGCGCGTCCAGGTAGACCCCGCGCTGCGCGTCCAGCATCTCCAGCCGCAGCCTGCGGAACGAGGCGGCCGGGCTCTCGATGTCCTGCCGGCCCAGCCGCTCCCACGCGGCGTTGCCGCTGTTCTCGCCCATCGCCCGCAGCTTCTGCACCACGTGCGCGGGCGTGGTGTCCTCCTCGTCGTTGACCAGCTCGTCCAGCCTGCTCACCGCGGCAAGCGAGGCGTTGTGCGCGGCCTGCGCCTCGGCCAGTGTGTCCGCGAAGTCCTCGTTGCCGTGCACACCCAGCCTGCGGATCAGCCACGGCAGGCTCAACCCCTGGATCAGCAGCGTGCCCACGGTGACGGCGAACGCGAGCAGCAGGATCAGATCCCGGCCCGGCACCTCGGCCGGCACCGAAGCGGCCGCGGCCAGCGACACCACCCCGCGCATCCCGCTCCACGACAACACCGCGACGCTCTGCCAGGTCGGCGGCGGATCGCTGCCCCGGCCGAACAGCTGCGCCAGCCATCTCGGCAGATACGTCGCCGGGTACATCCACGCGATGCGCACTCCGATCGCCGCGGCCAGCACGCCGATGGCCGCTCCGAACAGCGCGAGCGTGCTGTGCCCCGCGCTGTTCACCTGGTGCAGCACGAACCGCAGGTTCAGCCCGATCAGCCCGAACACCAGCGACTCCAGCAGCACGTCGACCGCCCGCCACACCGCGTCCTCCTGCAACCGGGTGGCATAGCCCGCGTTCGGCGCGTTGTGCCCCAGATACAGCCCGGCGGTGACGACCGCGAGCACCCCGGACGCGCCGATCGCCGGTATCTCCGCGATCAGGTACGCGGCGAAGGGCACCACCATGCCCAGCGCGCTCTCCACCACGCTGTCGTGCAACCGCATCCGGATCGCGTGCACCAGCATGCCCAGTGCCAACCCGATCACCACGCCACCGACCGAGGCCACCACGAACGTGCGCAGCCCCGCGCCCCAACTCGCGCCCATGCCCAGCGCGGCGGCCACCGCGACCTTGAACGCGGTCAACGCGGTCGCGTCGTTGACCAGGCTCTCCCCGGTCATCAGGATCATCAGCTTGCGCGGCAGCCCGAGCCTGCGACCGATCGCGACCGCGGCCACCGCGTCCGGCGGCGCCACCACCGCGCCCAGCACCAGCGCCGAGGTCAACGGCAGGGCCGGGATCAGCAGGTGCGCGACGAAACCCACGCACACGGTGGTGGCCAGCACCAGCCCGACGGACAGCAGCGCGATCGGCCGCACGTTCGCCCGGAAGCCCAGATAGGAGCTGCCCAGCGAGGCCGAGTACAGCAGCGGCGGCATGAACAGCACCAACACCAGCTGCGGATTGATCTGGATGTCCGGCACACCCGGCAGGTAGGACACCACCAGACCGACCGCGACCAGCACCAACGGCGCGGACAGCCGCAGCCGCCGCGCCACCGCCGAGACCGCGAGCGACCCGACCACCAGGACCAACTGCTCGATTTCCGACACCATGCGCCCCTTGATCGGATGAGATCAACCAGCGCCATTGTGCGGTTCGCGCCGGATCGCGCCCGGCGCACCGGTTAGTCCGGGTCTCAGTTGGTCAAGTCGTGTCGGGTAGGGAAGAAAGTCGATCGCCGAATGGCGCAGCGGTGCGTCGCGCACTTCGCGACTGGGTCATGATGGGGACGCAGGAATCCGCAAATGGCACAGGAGATGACAATCGGTACCCGGATAACCCCGGTCCGCGATGACCGGTGGCGTATCGAGACACCTGACGAACTCCCGACGGCACCGGAGGTGACCGCGTGACCTGTGAGCACGTCGCACTGATCGAGAACGTCACGGTCACCCCATCCACCACCGAGGGCTGCGAGGACTGCCTCGCGCTCGACGAAGCGACCTTCGTGCACCTGCGGCTGTGCCTGAGCTGCGGGCACGTCGGCTGCTGCGACTCCAGCCCGCACAAACACGCGACCGCGCACGCGACCGGCTCCGACCACCCGGTGATCCAGTCCTTCGAGCCCGGCGAGGACTGGCGCTGGTGCTATCTGGACCACCGGTTGGTCTGACACGCCCGTTCGGAGCGCCGATGTGGGCTGGACGTAAACTCGCGCCCTGTGCGCGTGCTGGTAATCGGGTCGGGCGCCCGAGAACATGCCCTTCTGCTGGCGCTGTCCCACGACGTTGCGGTGACCGCGCTGGCCGCGGCACCGGGTAACGCCGGGACCGCTGGCGTCGCCGAGACCCACGGCGTCGAACCCACCGACCCGGCCGCGGTGACCGCGCTGGCGAAGGAGTTCGGCGCCGACCTCGTGGTGATCGGGCCGGAGGCGCCGCTGGTTGCCGGGGTCGCCGACGCGGTCCGCGCGGCCGGCATCGCCTGCTTCGGCCCGTCCGCCAAGGCCGCCCGGATCGAGGGGTCCAAGGCGTTCGCCAAGGACGTCATGCAGGCCGCGGGCGTGCCCACCGCCCGCTCCGAGGTGGTGGACAACCCCGGTCACCTGGACGCGGCGCTGCACCGGTTCGGCCCGACCTACGTGGTCAAGGACGACGGCCTGGCCGCCGGCAAGGGCGTCGTGGTCACCGAGGACTTCGACGTCGCCCGCGCGCACGCCATGACGCTGCTCGACGGCGGTCACCCGGTCCTGCTCGAGTCGTTCCTGGACGGGCCGGAGGTGTCGCTGTTCTGCCTGGTCGACGGGACCACTGTGGTGCCGCTGCTGCCCGCGCAGGACTTCAAGCGGGTCGGCGACGGCGACCACGGCCCGAACACCGGCGGCATGGGCGCCTACACCCCGCTGCCCTGGGCCCCCGCGAACCTGGCGCAGGACGTGGTCGAGCGGATCGTCGGCCCGGTCGTCGCCGAACTCGCCGCGCGCGACTGCCCGTTCACCGGCGTGCTCTACGCCGGTCTCGCGCTCACCTCGGCGGGCCCGCAGGTCATCGAGTTCAACGCGCGCTTCGGCGACCCCGAGATCCAGGCCGTACTCGCGCTGCTGAACACCCCGCTCGCCGGCCTGCTCAGCGCGGCGGCGACCGGCACGCTCGCGCAGCAGCCGCCGCTGGACTGGCAGCCGGGCGCCGCGGTCACCGTGGTTGTCGCGGCCGAGGGCTACCCCGGCCGGCCGCGCACCGGCGACGTGATCATCGGCGCCGAGGCCGAGGGCGTGCTGCACGCCGGCACCCGCCGCCGCGAGGATGGCGCGATCGTGTCGGCGGGCGGCCGGGTGCTCTCCGTCGTCGGTACCGGAACCGACCTCGCCGCGGCCCGCGCCGACGCCTACCGACGGCTGGCCGGCGTGCACCTCGCGGGCTCGCACCACCGCACCGACATCGCGCTGCGCGCCGAGGAAGGTCTCGTCGAAGTTCCGGCCTGACCGGGGAACCATCCGTCGATCGGGTTCGTCCAAGGGCAGTGCCGGGCAGGTCCGGATTGGTAGCCTGCAACGGAGACGACGGTTACACGGACGACGGGGGTGGGTCGCTCATGGCGACGGACGACGTTGCGCTGCACACCGCGGCCAGCCCGAGCGGCCTGTCCGGCGAGCTGGCCAGCATTCCGCAGACCGCGGCCAGCATCACCGTCAACCACGACAACGTGCTGCAGGCCGCGAAGATCATCAACGACGTGCTGAACAACGAGGGCCGCAACATCCAGCAGAACCTCTCCAGGCTCTCGGTCGCGCCCCCGGCGCAGGACGTGGTCAGCGTGCAGGCGGCCGTGCAGTGGAACGCGCGGCTCGTCACCGACCCCGACTCCTACGCCAACCGGGTGAACCAGTACCTGCAGAGCCTCCAGCAGGTCGCGGACAACCTGGCCGCCACCGCGCTGAACTACGGCTACACGGAAGACCAGGTCGCGGCCGCCTTCCGGCAGACGTCCACGCCCGGTGGCCCGGGTGCCTGAGGCCGCGACGCTGCTCCGGTGGGGGTGGGCCCCCATCGGCCTGCTCGTCGTCGCGCTACTCGCGGCCTGCGCCAACACGCAGACCGGCCAGCCAGTCGCCGCACCCGCCTCGGACAGCGGCGCCCCGCCCGCCGTGCGGGACACCATCACGCTGCCGCCGCGCCCGCGCACCCTCCCGCTCACCGGCATCGACCCGTGCGCGCTGCTGACCAGCGCCCAGCGCACCACCCTCGGCGTCGACCCGGGTGTCGAAGGCCAGCCGGACGTCAACTGGCACGACCCGCAGTGCGGCTTCCAACTCGTCAACCCGGGCACGCTGCCCAGCTACAACGTGCAGACCGTGACATCCACGGGTATCCAGTTCTGGCTCAACCCGCTGCTGGCGAACAACACGAAACCGGTGAGCATCGCCGGCTTCCCGGCCGTCGACGTGACCAGCAAGGCAGCCGCGGCGAACGGCTGCCAGACCGTGGTCAGCGTCGCCGACGGACAGATGCTGATCGTGCAGTTGGACTTCCCGCCGACCGGACTGACCGCGACCCAGTCCTGCACCGACACCGACAAGGTCGCCGCGGCAGCCGTCGCGACCCTGCAGACCGCGAACTGAGGGGCACACATGGGCAACACCGGTGGTATCGACGGAGCCGTGCAGCAGGCCCAGCAGGCCAGCGGACAGGCCGGCATCGCGGCGGCCGAGCAGTTCGTCCACGCGACCGCCGCACCCAGCACCGACACCCCGCTCGCGGACCTGCGCTGGGAGGGCATGTCCAACGACCAGTTGGCCTCGGCGGTCCAGCAGCTCAACAGCGGCGCGGGCGGCGCGGCGATGACCACCGCCGCGGACGCGCTGGCCAACGTCGCCGCCGACCTGTCCCAGATCAACCAGACGCTCCAGACCCAGTTGCAGGCGATCGGCGTGAACTGGCAGAGCCAGAGCGCCTCGGACCTGGCAGATCAGATGATCGGCGCCTCCGCCGCGTACGGCGGCACCGTCACCGACCAGGGCGGGCAGAGCTCCACCGCGATCAACCAGCAGGCCGAGGCGTACGCGACCGCGCGCAACGCCGCGCCGCAGCCGCACTCGCTCACCGGTGACACCCAGTCCAACAATGCCGCGATGGCCGGCGGCAACTCGCCGTTCACCGGTCACGGCAACGATCACGCCCAGCAGGTCGCGCAGGCCAACGCGGCCCGCAACCAGGCAGTCGACGCGCTGAACAACTACACCAACTCCAGCCAGTCCAACCTGGGCGGCTACACCGCCCCGGCCGCGCCACCCGCGATCGGCCTCAACCCGCAGCCCTCCGGACCCAGCACCGGCACCTCCACCGCCGGCTACCCCGGCCCCAGCAGCCCGGGAATGCCGGTCGTCGGCGGTGGCGGGGGAGGCGGCGGCACCGGCACCCTCCCGCCGAGCCTGCCCGGCACGCCGATGGGCGGCGGTGGCGGCGTGCCCGTCACCGGCACCGGCCCGGTCACCGGCATCCCCACGCTCGGCACGCCCGGTGGCGGTTCCGTCCCGGGCGGCGTGCCAGGCGGTCTCGGCGTACCCGGCGGCGGCTCGTTCCCGGTCACCGGGGTGCCCGGCGGTGGCGGGTCCGCTGGCGGCGGCAGCGTCCCCGGCATGCCCGGCGGTAGTGGCGGTGTACCCGGCGGCGGTTCCGGCACCGGCCCACTCGCCCCCGGCCCGGTCAGCGGCATCGGCCCGACCACCGGCGTGCCCACCCCGCGCGCGGCGGGCGGCCCACTGTCGGCCGGCACCGCAGGCTTCGGCGAGGACATCGGCGAGATCGCGGCGGGTGCCGCGGTCGCGGGCGGCACGGCGGCCGTCGGCATCGTCGGCGCCAACAGCAAGGGCGACCAGGTGGTCAAGGGCGGCCAGGACAACGAGCCCGGCGGCTTCGCCGACGACGAGGACGACTTCCTGCCGACCACCACCGCCCTCGGCGAGGTCGACGAGGAGCAGGCCGCCGCCGCGCGACTCAACGCCGAGCTGTCCGCGACCGAGCAGGCCGGGCCAGGTCTGCTCGAACCCGCGCTCGGCAGGCGAGACTCCGACGCCGACCACCGCAACAGCTTCGGCGTGCTGGACGATGAGTTCTTCGACGACGGTCGGATGGTCATTCCCGACGTACTCGGCGGCAGCGACCACCGCGACCGGGCCGATGACGACGATGACGAACAGGACGCGTAACCAGGGTGAGCCTGCCGAGCAGCGTGGTCCTCTCCGCGCTGGAGTTCGACGTACTGTGGGCCGGCCAGCGTTTCCCCCGCCGGCACGTCGTGCTGGACGTGCCGAGCCCGGGTGGGACGCACTCCGAGCGCGCCAAACTCGAAGCCCAGGCATGGGCGACCCTCGGCGAGCGCGGCCTGGCCAAGGGCACCAAGGCCGACAGCGAGCTCACCGACCAGCTGGCCCTGCTCGCCAACCCGAAACAGGCCGTTGACGTCTGGGTGTGGACCGACCGCGAGATCAGAGCGCTGGCCGCGGCCAGCGGCGGTGACGCGGTGCTGGCCGTCGTGGACGCCGCCCAGGTCTGGCTGATCCCGGCCCGCCCCACCTCGTTCGTCAAGGCGGCAGTGTCCGTCGCAGGCGAGTGCCCGCCCGGCGGAGGCCGCTCGGTGAGCGTGCCGCTGGAGGCGCTGCGCGGAGCCGAGGAGGAGGTCGGCGGCGACCCGACCGCGATCATCACCGCGCTGGAACGGCACGGCGTCACCCTGGACGACGCGCAGGAACTGGCCGCGATGTTCACCAACATCGAGGCGCGCGGCCAGTTCGGCGCCGAGATCACCCTCCGCGACGGCCGGATCCGGCGCGCCGACCGGGTCGTCGCCTTCCACGACACCGACTGGGGCCGCTACCTCTACCTCGCCCGCTCGCAGGGCGGCCGGGCCCCCTGGGTGACGGTCACGCCCGCCAACAACGCCCGAATCGCCGAGAACGTCGCCGAACTGCTCGACGAGTTGTAGCCGGGTCAGGTGGTGATCACCCGGATCGGGCCTGCGCGGGGCGACAAACCGTGCACAATGACGACCGGGCGGCGTCCGGTTTCCCGTGGAACCAGGTCCGGATCGGACACGTCCAAGCACCATCGGACGTCGCCGAAGGGGGCAGGAACGCATGGCGGTGAACTACAACTCGGCCGACATCGAGCAGGCCCGGTCCACGATCGGCGCGGAGGCCGGCAAGTTCGGTGCGGTCGGTGACGCTGTACCGGCCAGCGTCGACGGCGGCATGTTCGGCACCCTCGGCAACTCCGGCGCCGTCGCCCAGGCCGCGAACGCGCTGTGCGCCGCGCTGCACGGCGAATACGGCGCCGCCGAGAACCTGGTCGGCGCGATCGAACGCACCCTCGACGCGACCATGAGCAACACGCACGACACCGAGACCGGCAACCAGCAGTCGATCAACAAGGTCACCGCGTGACCGCCCGCGACGAGGTCGCCGCCCTGCCCGGCGGCGCGGGCGCGGCCATCGCGAACTCCGCCGAAGGCGTGTACAAGGCCGATCCCGGCTCGATCACCGCGCTCGCCGGCAAGCTCTCCGGTGCCGCCGGCAACGCGGACGGCTGCAACAAGGCGATCACCGGAGCGGTCAACAACCTGAGCAGCTGGACCGGCGACGTCGCGAACGCCTTCCGCGGCTACATGACCAACTTCTCCTCGGCCGGCACCTCCTGCCAGACCGCCCTCACCAACGGCGCCACCGCGATCACCTCGGCCGCGACCGCGCTCTCCACCGGCAAGTCGACGCTGGAGAGCAAGTTCGAGCAGGTGCTCACCGACTACCAGAACAACCTCAAGACCTACGGCACCACCGCGCCACACCCCACCCCGGACGAGCAGTCCGCGGCCGCGCACAAAGCGGTCTCGGACAACACCGGCGCGATCACCGCGGCGGTCACCGAGATCAACAACCAGCTCAGCACCTCGGCCGGCGATATCGCCAAGGTGACCAGCGGGATCAGCCCGAAGTTCTCCACCATGGCCCCGCCCGGCGGCAACGGCCCGTCCACCAGCACGTCCACCTCCAGCGCGTCCGGCCCGTCCGCACCGCCCTCCACCAACGGCAGCGACACCGGCGGCAGCACAGGCGGTGGCGGTGGCGGCAGTCACCACCACGGTGGCGGCGGTGGAGGAGGCGGCGGCTACGGCGGTGGTGGCGGTGGGGGCGGCGGCGGAGCCGGTGGCATGGGCTCCAGCGGCGGCCCGCCCTCCAGCCCTCCGCCCGGCAACGTGCAGGAGTGGATCCAGGAGGCCATCCAGGTCCTGGAGCAGAACGGCGTGCCGGCCAGCGCGCTCAACGCCCAAGACATCTGGACGATCATCCAGCACGAGTCCGGCGGCAACCCAAACTCCGTGAACAACTGGGACAGCAATGCGCAGGCCGGGCACCCGTCCAAGGGCCTGATGCAGTGCATCGACTCCACGTTCAACGCGCACTCGGTGCCCGGCCACACCAACATCTACAACCCGGTCGACAACATCGTCGCGGGCGTGCGCTACGCGCTGTCCCGCTACGGCTCCATCCAGAACGTGCCCGGCATCGTCGCGGTCAGCCACGGCGGGCACTACGTCGGTTACTGACCGTCGGCAGCTGACCTGGGCAACGGCCGGCGCATAGGCTGGCGACATGCTCGACACCCCGCCCGGACTGGCGCCCGCGCGCCGCTCCGCCGTGCCCCGCTTCATCGCCATGGACATGCTCGCCGCGGCCCACGAACGCCAACGCACGCACGGTGACATGGTGTCGCTGGCCGCCGGCCAGCCCTCCAGCCCCGCCCCGGCTCCGGTGCTCGCCGCGGCCGAGGCCGGCCTGCGCGCGAGCATCCTCGGCTACACCGAGTCCTTCGGTGTGCCGGCGCTGCGGGAGGCCATCGCGGGCCACTACCGCCGGACCTACCCTGGTCTGGCCGATGTCGGCGCCGAGGATGTGGTCATCACCACCGGCTCCTCCGGCGCGTTCCTGCTCGCCTTCCTCTCCGCGTTCGACGCGGGCGACCGGGTCGCCGTGGCCATCCCCGGCTACCCGGCGTACCGCAACATCCTGCACGCGCTCGGCTGCGAGGTCGTCGAGCTGCCCTGCGGCCCGGACACCCGCTTCCAGCCCACCGTCGAGATGCTGGCCGGACTCGACGAGCCGGTGCGCGGCCTGATCGTGGCCAGCCCGGCCAACCCCTCCGGCACCGTGCTCGACCCGGTCGAACTCGCCGCGCTCGCCGGCTGGTGCGACGCCAACGGCGTCCAGCTGATCAGCGACGAGATCTACCACGGCATCGGCTACGGCGCGGAGTTCGCCAGCGCCTGGCAGTCCTCCCGGCAGGCCATCGTCGTGAACAGCTTCTCCAAGTACTGGTGCATGACCGGCTGGCGGCTGGGCTGGATGCTGCTGCCGCAACGCCTGCGCGGCGCGGCAGGCGCGCTGACCGGCAACCTGACCATCTGCCCGCCCGCCATCGCGCAGCTGGCAGCCGTGGCGGCGTTCGAACCCGAGTCCTACGCGGAAATCGACGGTCACGTGGCCCGCTACCGGGTCAACCGCGACCTGCTGCTCACCGGCCTGCCCGCGCTCGGCATGGACCGGCTCGCCCCGGCCGATGGCGCGTTCTACGCCTACGCCGACATCAGCGAGCTGACCGACGACTCGATGGCCTGGTGCCGGCGGCTGCTCGCGGACACCGGCGTCGCCGTCACCCCGGGCCACGACTTCGACCCGCACCGGGGCAGCGAGTTCGTCCGGCTCTCCTTCGCAGGCGCGACCGAGGACATCGAGATCGCGCTGGAGCGGCTCGGCGACTGGCTGAGCAGGGAATCGGTGTGATCCCCGCTAAGCTGGGAACCCAACGCCCGGTCGGATCGTTTCCAAAGTAAGAGTTTTACCGGGTGCTCGGCGGGGAGGCTTTGTCGATGTCCACGTTTCTCAAGGTCATAGGCGCGTTGGTGGTCATCTGGATCGGCTTCATGGTCGTCGGCTGGCTGGTGCACGCATTCTTGGTGCTGGCCATCGTCGGCGCCGTCGCGGCTCTCGGCGTCGCCGGCTACAGCGCGATCCGCAACCGCAACCGCAAGCAGATCTACTGAGCCAGCGCCCCGAACTCGACCAGATGCGGGCGGAGCGCGTCGGCACTGTGCCAGCGAGCCGCCCGCAACCCGACGGCGATCGCGCCGTCCACATTGGCCTGTCGGTCGTCGGTGAAGAAGCAGTCGTCCGCTAGCGCATCAATGCGGTCCAACAAAGTCTCGTAAATGGCGCGGTCCGGTTTGGTCACCCCGAGATCGGCCGAGAACAGCAACGTGCGGAAGTACTTCGCCCACGGCTGTGCGCGCACCGCCCGGCCGAACGAACTCGGTGCGTTGGACAGCAACGCCATCGGCACTCCGCGCTCGGACAGCTCCACGATCAACGCGATCGCGGCCGGATCCACGGTGAGCCACCCCGCCTCGTCCAGCTCGGTCAGCTCCGCCGCCAACGCGGCATCCACCGCCTCGCCGGCCACCGCCCGCCAGTACGCCAGATCGTCCCCAAGGCGGTCGTACTCCGCCCGGTTCGCCCAGTAGGCCACCTCGAACTCCGGCAGCGGCGCGCCCACCCGCGCGGCCAGTTCGGGCACCGCCTCGGTCCGCAGCCCGATCACCTGACCGAAGTCGAACACCACCCAGCGCATGAGCCCCTCCACCCGTTTCGTGCCTCCGCTACGCTAGCCGCTCCCCGGTGCCGAAGCGGTGGCATAGATCTCATCGACGATCCGTGCAACCGTAGAGCCCGGACGGTACGTCCAGGAGACGTAAGGGACGACGAGCGGAGAGCGTCCGCGTGGATCAACGCGACGAGCAGGAGTTCCGGGAGTACTTCGCGGCTCGGCGGGAAGCCGTGCGCAGAAGTGCCTACCTGCTCTGTGGCGACTGGCACCGGGCGGACGACTTCGCACAGACCGCGTTCGTCGCGCTGCACCGGCGGTGGCACAAGATCCGCGATCGGGCCGCGCTGGACGCCTATGTGCGCAAGTCCGTGGTTCGTGCGGTGATCGACGAGTCACGACGGCCCTGGCGGAGGGAGCGATTCACCGATGAGGTTCCGGACAGCGCCGACTCCGCGACCGGCGCCCCGGGACTCGACGACACGGTCGCGACCCGCGCGACTCTGCTCGCCGCGCTGCGCAAGGTCCCACCGAGGCAGCGCGCCGTGCTGATGCTGCGCTTCCTGGAAGGACTCGACGTGACCGCGGTCGCGCACACGCTCGGCTGTAGCGAGGGCACGGTCAAGAGCCAGACCGCCCGCGGCCTCGCCGCGTTGCGCGCCGTACTCGGCGACGCCATCGACGACCTGAGGCCCGCGTCATGACCCGGACCACGAGCAGCGACGAGGAGGTGGATCCCCGTGGACGATGACCGGCTCGCGCAACTGCTGCACGACGCCGTGCAGGAGAGCCCACCAGCCACCTTCGACGCCGACGACGTGCTCACCGAGTCTCGCAGGCTGACCGCACGGCGCCGCAGCCTCGTGCGCAACACCACCGTCGGCGCGGTCATCCTGGTAGCCGCCGGGTTACTCACCGGACTCGGCGTGGTGGGCCTGGGCTCGTTCGGGCACACTGTCAGTAGCTCGGCTGGAAGTGCGGCTGCGGCCGGTTCGTCGGACAACCCCGGCGGGTTGAATAACGAGTTCCATCCGAACTCTCACGCCAAGAGCGGTCCTGAGGCACAATTCAACGTCCCGGCATCTCCGTCCATGCAGGGGGACGGCGATACCGGGAGTGCCGGTCATCCGACCGGCAGCACCCCTGGTGGGTGTGGGTCGACGGACGGTGAGCTTGCTGTCGCCCTCGCCGGCGAGCTCCCGTCCGTCGGCGACCCACACACCGCCGCGGTGCCCGGTGCCGACTGCCCGAGCGGGACCACGTTCGCGGCCGCCGTGTCCGTCGTCGACAACGGCGCCACCGGCGTGGTCATCGCTCTGGTCCGCCCCGCGACGGCCGCCGCGGTACCGGCCTCGGCAGGCGTTGGCCACGCCAGCAGCCCCTCCACCCAGCACAACACCGTGATCACGGTCCTCAGCCAACCCCAGGCGACCGGCGGCCCGATCCCGTTCCAGGCCCAGCTGCCCGCCATCGCCCAACGCCTGGCCGCCCGCTTCTGACCAGGCCAGAGCCGGTACTCTTGGCGAACGTGAACAAGCCCAACATCCCCAACGTGCTGGCCGGCCGCTACGCGTCGGCGGCCCTGGTCCGACTCTGGTCGCCCGAGCACAAGGTGGTGTTGGAACGCGAGCTGTGGCTCGCCGTGCTGCGCGCCCAGGCCGAACTCGGCATCAACGTGCCCGAGACCGCCGTCGCCGACTACCAGGCCGTCATCGACCAGGTCGACCTCGGCTCGATCGCGCAACGCGAACGCGTCACCCGGCACGACGTGAAGGCGCGGATCGAGGAGTTCAACGCGCTTGCCGGGCACGAACAGGTGCACAAGGGCATGACCTCGCGCGACCTCACCGAGAACGTCGAGCAACTCCAGGTACGCGCCTCCCTGGACCACATCCGCGCCCGCGTCGCCGCCGTCCTGGCCCGCCTCGCCCGCCTCGCCCTCGAACACAGCGACCTGGTCATCACCGGCCGCACCCACAACGTCGCCGCCCAGGCCACCACCCTGGGCAAGCGCTTCGCAGGCGTGGCCGAAGAACTGCTCGTCGCGTTCGACCGCCTGGAACACCTCATCGAGACCTACCCGCTGCGCGGCATCAAGGGCCCAGTAGGCACCGCCCAGGACATGCTCGACCTGCTCGACGGCGACCCCGAAGCCGTCGCCACCCTGGAACGGCGCATCGCCGAACACCTCGGCTTCGGCCAGGTCTTCACCAGCGTCGGCCAGGTCTACCCGCGCTCGCTGGACTTCGACGTCCTCGCCACCCTCGTCCAGCTGGCGGCTGCCCCGTCCAGCCTGGCCAAGACCATCCGCCTGATGGCAGGCCACGAACTCGCCACCGAGGGCTTCAAGCCCGGCCAGGTCGGCAGCTCCGCGATGCCGCACAAGATGAACACGCGCTCCTGCGAACGCATCAACGGCCTGATGGTCGTCCTGCGCGGCTACCTGTCCATGGCCGGCGAACTGGCCGGCGACCAGTGGAACGAAGGCGACGTCTCCTGCTCGGTGGTGCGCCGGGTAGCCCTTCCCGACGCCTTCTTCGCCCTGGACGGCCTCCTGGAAACCCTCCTCACCGTCCTGGACGACTTCGGCTGCTACCCGGCGGTCATCTCCCGCGAACTCGACCGCTACCTCCCGTTCCTGGCCACCACCAAGATCCTCATGGCAGCCGTACGGGCCGGCGTAGGCCGCGAACAGGCGCACGAGGTCATCAAGGAACACGCGGTGGCGACGGCCCTGGCCATGCGCGAACAAGGCATCGAACGCAACGACCTGTTCGACCGCCTCGCCGCCGACCCCCGCCTCCCTCTCGACGCGGACCAGCTGGCCGCGCTCCTGAACGACCGCCTCTCCTTCACCGGCCTGGCCGCCACCCAGGTCGAATCGGTGGTAGGCCGCATCGAAAAGCTTCTGGAAAACTTCGGCACCCTGACCGACTACGTCCCGGAACCCATCCTGTAATCGGCGTCCGCGCCTCAGCTCCCGGCGCCGCAGCGCCCGCACTGACGGATGCTGCCGAAGCCACCGCCGGCCAGCCGCGAACAGTCCACACGCGACTGCTGCCCACCCTCGCCAGCCGCAGCGACCCGCCTCTAACCGCGCCGAACAACCAAAACCGCCCCCGCGCCTCCAATCCCGCCAACCCCAACCCCGGCAACCCCCGCCCCGGCGCCCCCGAGCCCGCCCGTCCGCGCACCTTCGCCGCCGAGCCGGCCCTCGCCCCCGAGCACCGCGGCCGCCGACCCGCCGTTCACCGCGATCGCCACCGCGCCCGCCGAGTCGACATGCACCAACAGCCCGCCCAACGGCACATCCCCGAACGTCCGCCCCACCACGGCCGCATGCTCCGACCGTCCAAACTCGACAATCACGCGATCCCCGGAGGCCCCCACCGCGGCCAGCGCATCGGCCCCACCCGCCAACTGCACGTTCCCGAAGTGATCGACCCCAACGACCTCCGCTTCGATCACCCCGTCGCCGACCCGCAACGCCGGCTCCGGCAACCGAACCAGCTCGCCCGGATCAACCTCCGCCCCGAACGCAGCCGGCTGTTCCCCGTTGGCCAGATGAGCAGCAGCAGGCGCGAAAATGTCCCGCCCATGAAAAGTCGCCGACACGGCCGGCAACCGAAACCGCGGCTCGGACAGCTCGAAACAGCCGGTCACGCCGCCCAGCGCCGCGGCGGCCGGCAGCAACAGCCCGTTGTCCGGCCCAACCAACACACTGGCCCCAGCCACGACTATCACCCCGCGCCGCGCCGTCCCCACCCCCGGATCGACCACGGCCACATGCACGCCCGCCGGCAGGTAAGGCATCGCCGAAGCCAACACCGAGGCGCCCCGCCGCACGTCCTGCGGCCCGATCGCGTGCGTCACGTCGAGCACCCGGGCGTGCGGCGCGATCCCCGCGATCACGCCCTTGCAGATGCCGACGAACGCGTCGCTCGTGCCGTAGTCGGTCGTGAACGAAATCCAGTCAAATCCCACCCGCCCATTCTCATCCACACCCGCGACCCCGACACGCACCAGCGCAATCGAGGCAGTTATCCACAGCATCCCCAGTTGTCCACAACTCTGTGCACAGCGCCTCGCCCGGCCCCCAAAACCCGATAACGTGAAATCAGGGGGACCCCCTCGCCGGGGACCCCTGCGAAGCGCGCCCGCCCCGCCCATCGCCACCCGCCCCCATCGCCACCCGTCCGTCGCCCGTCCGTCGCCGCCTGGCCCGGTCGCCGCCCGGCCCCGTCGCCGCCCGCTCCATCGGCGCGAACGCGGCCGCCGATCTGCGCCAGCCCGCCGCTCGGTGCGGCTGACCTTGGCGGATGGAGTCGCGAGCGTCCACGTAGGCTCTGCGGTCGTGCCGACTCTTGCCGAATACCCGCTCGTTGCCACCGGGAAGGTGCGCAGCCTGCACGACGTGGACGCCGAGCATCTGCTGCTGGTGGCCTCGGACCGGATGTCCGCGTTCGACTACGTGCTCAGTTCGGAGATCCCGGACAAGGGCCGCGTGCTCACCGCGATGAGCGTGTTCTACTTCGAACTCCTCGCCGACCTGATGCCGAATCACCTGGCCGCGCCTGCCGATGATCCGCGGATTCCGGCCGAGGTGCGCGGGCGGGCGTTGTTGGTGCGCAAGTTGGAGATGGTGCCCTTCGAGTGCGTGGCGCGCGGTTACCTGACCGGTTCGGGCCTGGCCGACTATCGGCGGACCGGGGCGGTGTGCGGGGTGCCTCTGCCGGCGGGGTTGGTCCAGTCGAGCCGACTTCCCGAGCCGATCTTCACTCCCGCCACCAAGGCGGCGCTCGGCGAGCACGACGAGAACGTCGACTTCTCGACCGTTGTGGACAGTGTCGGCGCGGACACCGCGACGGCACTTCGGGATGCGACGTTGCGGGTGTACCGGCGCGCGGCCGAGCATGCCAGGCAGCGCGGGGTCATCCTGGCGGACACCAAGTTCGAGTTCGGGTTCGACAAGGACGGCACGCTCGTTCTCGGCGACGAGGTGCTGACTCCGGACTCGTCCCGCTACTGGCCGTTGGACGGCTACGAACCGGGTCGCGTGCAGCCCTCGTTCGACAAGCAGTTCGTCCGTGACTGGCTCACCTCGCCTGCCTCCGGTTGGGACCGCGGCTCGGGCACCCCGCCGCCCGCGCTGCCGGACGACGTCGTCGAGGCGACCCGGGCGCGCTACATCGAGGCGTACGAGTGGATCAGCGGTCGCTCGTTTTCCGATTGGCTCGGCTAAGGCATTGGCTCGGCTAACAAGGAGAGTTCCCCGGATCGGTGGCACCCCGTCACCTCGGTGACTCCTGACGGTCACCCCGGTGCGGCTTCCTAGGTGCTATGAGCGCGAGCCTGGTCGTCTCGATCGCCGGTATCAATGTCAACACGCTGGACGCCTGCCACGACCTCGCCGCCGAGCTGGATCGCCGCTCGGTGCCGTTGTCGCTGCTCGTCACGCCCAGTCGCCAGCCCGCGAACCGGCTCACCACCGACCGCGCCGCGTTGGACTGGGTCACCGATCGTGCCGCCGGGCGAGACGCGCTGGTGCTGCACGGATTCGATCATGGCGACCACGTCAGCACGACGCGCAGGCTGCTCACCGGCGCCGCGCTCGTGCCGGCGCACGAGGCCGGGCTGAAGCTGATCAGCCTGCGGACCCGGCTGGACGCGCTCGGGTTGCACCCGGAGTGCTTCGCACCCGCGCACTGGGTGATCGCGCCGGGCGCGCTGGGCTCGTTGCGCCGCGCGGGGTTCCGGGTGTGCGCGGAGCTGCATGGCGTGCGTGACCTCCAGCGGGACACCGTGCAGCTGGGCCGGGTCATCGGGTTCGGCCAGGGCGAACACGGTTTGTCCTGGCGATGCCTCGCCGTGGTGATGGGCGCGTCGCGGGCGGCGCGCAGGGGCGCGCTGGTTCGGCTCGCGGTGGACGGCGCGATGCTCGGCAGGCCGGGTGTGCACGCCGCGATCGTCGACGCGGTGGACATCGCGTTGCATCACCGCGCGACGCCCACCACGTACCTTGAGCTGGTCCAGCCGCTGGTGCCGGAGAGCCGCAAGCCGAGCACGACGGTGACCTCGAACAACACCGAGCCGGTGTTCGTCGAACCGCGTTCGGCCTGACCGAACGGGGCGTCAGAGTTCGGTTGGCGCGCCTTTGGTGAGAGTGCGCAGTGGGGCCACGTCTGCGGTGAAGCGTTCGAGCAGGGCGTCGACGAACGGCGGGTTGGCGAGCATGCCTTCGTGGATGGGCACTGACACCCTCGGCTTGATGGCGTGCACGAAATCGGCTGCTTCGGCGACCTTCATCCAGGGGGCGTAGACCGGCACGCCGAGCACGTCGACGGACTGTTCGGGGACGTGGAACGAGTCGCCGGGGTGGTAGAACGCGCCGTGATCGACGAGGTAGGCCGTGTTGGTGATGCCGGGGAAGTCGCGGTAGATCGTGGCGTGCGGGCCGCCGACCGCGTTGATCGCGGCGCCACCCAGCTCAAGGGCGTCGCCGGGGGCGGCGATGGTCGCGGTGAGGCCGAGTTTGGTGACCACGGCCCGGGTGTCGGGGTCGACGACCAGGGTGGCTTCCGGGTTGGCGGCGAGCAGCGCTGGCAGGCGGGATTCGTCGAGGTGGTCGGGATGCTGGTGGGTGATCAGGATCGCGGTCAGGTCGCGCAGGTCCTCGAAACCCGAGGAGAACCCGCCCGGGTCGAGCAGTAGGCGCGCGGTCGCGGTCTCCAGCAGCACACATGAATGTCCGAAGTGGACTATACGCATGGGTTGTCCCTACCCTCGGGTGATCGAACTGGCCGCATCCCAATGTATGCCCGCTCGTGCATGTCATGCCAACGAGGCGAGCACCTCCGCTTCCTCCGCCGCGCTGAGGCCGGAGCGGCGCTCCCGGTCCAGGCCGAGTTCGCGTTCGCGGGCCAGGGCGCCGGCGACCACGTCTGCCAGCGGGCGAATGGTCAAGCCCGCGGCGAGGGACGCGCTCGGGTCGTGGGCGCCGAGGCCGGCCAGTTCATCGGGGACCCAGAGGGGGAGGGACTTGGGGCCGGACCAGTGTTGGACGCCCGCAGCGACGAGCTGTTCGTCGGTGGCGGTGACGAGTTCGAGGTCGGTGTTCGGGCCCGCCAGCGTCGCTACCTCGCGGAGGAGGGTGTCGAGGGGGCGGGCCGGGTCTACGGCGTCGAAGGTGCCGGTCAGGCGCTCTTCGGCGGCGGTCACGATCCATTCGGCCAGGTCGCGGACGTCGATGAGCTGGGCGAGGCGGGTGGTGTCGGCGGGGACGAGGGCGCGGCCGCCTTGGCTGAAGCGGGCGGGCCAGTAGCCGAAGCGGTCGGACTTGTCACCCGGTCCGGTGATCAGGCCGGGACGAACGATGAACGCCCGATCGCCGATCGTGTCGCGAACGGCGTTCTCGCCGGCGACCTTGACCGCGCCATACAACTCGGGGTCGGAGACATCGCCCTGGGTCTGGGAGGGTGTCACGACGGGCGCCGAGGCGTCCTGGCCGAGCGTTGTCTCGTCCGAGTAGACGCTGACCGAGGAGACGAACGTCCAGTGCGCCGCGCGGTCCGCCAGGGCAGCCAGCGCGTCGGCTACCCAGGGGTAGGAGTACAGGGCGACGTCGACCACGGCGTCGAAGTGCTCGTCGGCGAGGGCGCGGAGGGTGTCTCGATCGTTTCGGTCGATGGTGACCAAACTCGCACCGGCCGGTGCTGAGCCGGTCTGGCCGCGGTTCGCGCAGACGACCTCGTGCCCGCGGCGCAGCGCGGTCTCGGCCACTGTTCGGGACAGGAACACCGTTCCACCCAGGATCAACGTTCGCATGGGCTCGATCATGGCCCGTCGACTCCGCGCAGGCCATGCCTCACGCGAGGAGTGAACGGCCGCACGCCCTGAGCGAACGCGGCCGTCCGGTCGGGACGAACCCGCAGCTCAGGTACGATTCGGGTGTCCTTGAGACGCCCTGGCGAGGGCCGCCGAGCCTTTGCCGGACCGCCGACCCGCCCCCGTACTGGAGTGCATCAGTGGCCCGAGTTGTTGTCGATGTCATGCCCAAGCCCGAGATCCTCGACCCGCAGGGACAGGCGGTGGCCAAGGCCCTGCCCCGGCTCGGCTTCTCCGGGGTCGCCGAGGTCCGTCAGGGCAAGCGGTTCGAACTGGAGGTCGACGACTCGGTCGACGACGCCACGCTGGCCAAGATCGCCGAGGGGCTGCTGGCCAACCCGGTGATCGAACAGTGGACCGTGCGGCGGGTTGCCGAATGAGCACGAAGATCGGCGTCGTCACCTTTCCCGGCTCACTGGACGACGAGGACGCCGCGCGCGCGGTGCGCGCCATCGAGGTCGAGGCCGTGTCGCTCTGGCATGCGGACGCGGATCTGCGCGGGGTCGACGCGGTCGTCATTCCCGGCGGGTTCTCCTACGGCGACTACCTGCGCGCGGGCGCGATCGCGAGCAACGCGCCGGTGATGCGCAGCGTGGTGGCGGCGGCCCGGGGCGGCATGCCGGTGCTGGGCATCTGCAACGGGTTCCAGGTGCTGTGCGAGTCGGGCCTGTTGCCGGGCGCGTTGATCCGCAACGCGGGCCTGCACTTCGTGTGCCGCGACGAGTGGCTGCGCGTCGACTCCGCCGACACCGCGTGGACCTCGCGGTTCGCGCAGGGCGCCGAGATCCTGATTCCGGTCAAGCACATGGACGGCTGCTATGTGGCCGATGCCGAGACGGTGCGACGGCTGGAGGGCGAGGGCCGGGTGGCGTTCCGGTACACGGACAACCCGAACGGCTCGGCCGCCGACATCGCGGGCGTGGCCGACGCGTCCGGCCGGGTGGTCGGCCTGATGCCACATCCCGAGCACGCCATCGACGCGCTGACCGGGCCCAGCGATGACGGGCTCGGGCTGTTCCTGTCCGTTCTCGACCAGTTGGTGAGGGCATGACGTCCACCGAGGTGAGCCAGATCGTCGACACGGTCGACAACGCGATCGCCACGCCCGACCACGAGCAGCCCTATCGTGAGCTGGGGCTGAAGGACGACGAGTACGCGCGCGTCCGCGAGCTGCTCGGCCGCAGGCCGACCGCGGCCGAGCTGGCCATGTACGCGGTCATGTGGAGCGAACACTGTTCCTACAAGTCCTCGAAGGTACATCTGCGCTACTTCGGCGAGACGACCACCGACGAGATGCGCAGGACCATGCTGGCCGGGATCGGCGAGAACGCCGGGGTCCTGGACATCGGCGACGGCTGGGCGGTGACGTTCAAGGCGGAGAGCCACAACCATCCGTCCTATGTGGAGCCTTTCCAGGGTGCGGCGACCGGCGTCGGCGGCATCGTGCGGGACATCCTGGCGATGGGTGCGCGGCCGCTGGCGGTGATGGACTCGCTGAGGGTTGGGGCGCCGGAGGCGCCGGACACCAAGCGGGTGCTGCCCGGCGTGGTGGCCGGGGTCGGCGGGTACGGGAACTGCCTCGGGCTGCCGAACATCGGTGGCGAGGTTGTCTTCGATTCGAGTTATGCGGGGAATCCGCTGGTCAACGCGTTGTGCGTGGGCGCGATGCGGATCGAGGACCTGCATCTGGCGCACGCGTCGGGGGCGGGCAACAAGATCATTCTGTTCGGGGCGCGGACGGGCCTTGACGGTATCGGCGGGGCTTCGGTGCTTGCCTCGGACACCTTCTCGGGCGGGACCGGGCGCAAGAAGCTGCCGAGCGTGCAGGTCGGCGACCCGTTCGCGGAGAAGGTGCTGATCGAGTGCTGTCTTGAGCTGTTCGCGGCCAAGGTGGTCGTCGGCATCTCCGACCTGGGGGCTGCCGGGCTGGCCTGCGCGACCAGCGAGCTGGCCAGTGCGGGCGATGGCGGCATGTCCATCGATCTGGACCGGGTTCCGTTGCGGGCCAAGGACATGAGCGCGGCGGAGATCCTGTCCAGCGAGTCGCAGGAACGGATGTGCGCGGTGGTCGCGCCGGAGCATGTCGAGGAGTTCCTGGCGATCTGCGCGAAGTGGGACGTGACCGCGACCGAGATCGGTGAGGTCACCGAGGGCGACACGCTGGTCATCACCTGGCACGGGCACACGGTCGTCGACGTGCCGCCGCGCACCGTCGCGCACGACGGGCCGGTCTACCACCGCCCGATCGCGCGGCCGGACACGCAGGACACGTTGCGCGCCAACGTGCCGGACTCGCTGGCTCGTCCGTCCACAAAGGATGAACTGCGGGCGACCCTGCTGCGGATGATCGGGAGCGCGAATCTTTCCTCGCGGCGCTGGGTCACCCAGCAGTACGACCGGTACGTGCGCGGTGGCACCGTACTCGCGCAGCCGTCCGACTCGGGCATGATCCGGATCGACGAGCGGACCAACCGGGGCGTCGCGCTGTCCGTGGACTGCAACTCGCGCTATGTGGCGCTGGATCCGTATCAGGGCGCGCAGTTGGCGCTGGCCGAGGCGTACCGCAACGTCGCGGCGAGCGGGGCGCGGCCGGTCGCGGTCACGGACTGTCTGAACTTCGGCTCGCCGGAGGACCCGGGCGTGATGTGGCAGTTCGAGCAGGCGCTGCACGGCCTGGCCGACGCCTGCGCGGAACTGGGCATTCCGGTCGTCGGCGGCAACGTCAGCTTCTACAACCAGACCGGCGGCACCGCGATTCTGCCGACGCCGCTGGTCGGCGTCATGGGCGTGATCGACGACGTACGCAGGCGCATTCCGACCGGGTTCGGCACCGAGCCCGGCGAGACGCTGCTGTTGCTCGGTGAGACGCGCGACGAGTTCGGCGGCTCGGAGTGGGCGCACGTGGCGCACGGACACCTCGGCGGCCTGCCCCCGAAGGTTGACCTGGCCGCCGAGGCGCTGCTGGCGGACATCCTGATCGCCGGCTCGCGCGACGGCATGCTCTCCGCCGCGCACGACCTCTCCGACGGTGGGCTGGCCCAGGCCGTCGTGGAGGCCGCGCTGATCGGCGAGACCGGCGCGCGGATCGTGCTCCCGGAGGGCGCCGACCCGTTCGTCGCGCTGTTCAGCGAGTCGGCGGGCCGCGCACTCGTCGCCGTGCCGCGCAGCGAGGAGCCCCGGTTCACCGAGATGTGCACGATGCGCGGGCTGCCCTGGGCGCGGATCGGTGTTGTCGACAGGGAGTCGGACAGCGTCGAGATCCAGGGTGTCGCCGAGTTCACGCTCGCCGAGCTGCGTGAGACCTGGGAAGGGCCGCTGCCCGCCCTGTTCGATTAATACAGTTCGATTAGGAGTTCGCGAACTTGATCAGGCCGGCGAGCGTGCCGTTGTAGTAGGCGTGCAGCGCGTCGGTCGGCACGGAGAGGAAGGTCAGCGTTGTCCAGTTGTAGGGCAACGCGGCCGACCCCGACGCGGGCTGATTCGTCCACAGTGGATCGTTCGCGGCGAAGGCGCCCTTGTCGCCGGTGCACTCCGTCCACCACGCGTCGTCGGTGTAGATGACCGGCCAGCGGGTGGTCTTCGCGTGCACCTCGGTGAGGAACTGGCTGATCCAGCTGACCATCGCGGCCTGGGAGATGCCGTAGCAGGCCGCCGAGCCGTACGGATTCCACTCCAGGTCGACGACAGGGGGCAGGGTGTTGCTGTTCGCGGTCCAGCCGCCGCCGTTGGCCAGGAAGTAGTCGGCCTGGGTGGTGCCGCTGGAGGTGTCGGGCAGGGCGAAGTGGACGGCGCCGACCAGCATGTCGACCCCTCGCGCGCCCTGGGTCTGCGACGTGAACAGCGGGTTTTTGCTCGTGGTGCCCGAGGTGTCCATGACGTAGGCGAACTCGACGCCTTCCGCCTTCAACTGGGCCCAGTCGATGTTGGTGTCGGCGGCGCCGACTCCGACTCCGGTCACCGTGTTGGGCGGTGCCGCGGCGGGGGCGGCGGTGGCCACCCCGTTGAGGCCGAGTACCGCGATGCCGGCCAGCGCGAGGCCGGCCAGCCAGGTGGGCATACGCATGACTTTCTCCCCAGGAAGTCACAGTGGAGGAAGAACGAAAAGGTGGGGGCGCCGGCGGCGTCCGGCAGTCGTCGATCCGGCGCCCCACCAACTCAACTCAGGTATCAGCCGTTGGCCAGTGCCTGCACTCGGCTGTAGTCGCCGTTGAACTGGTCCTGGTCACCGGGGAAGGTGCCGGAGTCGGCGAACTGCCAGATGGTCTGGTAGGGCCAGTGGTACGGCATCGGGCCGGGGCTGCCGTTGTAGTTGGCCAGCGCCAGCGGGTTGGTGCTGGAGAAGTCGCCCAGGTTGCCGGTGCACTCGCTCCACCAACTGGTCGCCGTGTAGATGACCGCCCAGCGGCTGGTCTTGGCGTGGTACTCGTTGGAGAAGGACAGGATCCAGTTGACCATCGAGGACGCGGACAGGCCGTAGCAGGCCGAACCGTACGGGTCCCATTCGATGTCCAACATGCCCGGCAGGGTCTTGCCGTCCCTGGACCAGCCGCCGCCGTGGGCGACGAAGTAGTCCGCCTGGGTGGCACCGCTGGTGGTGTCGGGGGTGGCGAAGTGGTACGAGCCCCGGATGAGGCCGACGTTGTAGGAACCGTTGTACTGCTGGGCGAAGTACGGACTCTGGTAGTAGGTGCCCTCGGTCGCCTTGACGTAGGCGAACTTCGCGCCGTTGGCCGCGACCGACGACCAGTTGACGTTGCCCTGGTATCCGCTGACGTCGAGCCCGGGGGTGGTGGCCGCTGGGCTCATGATCATGTACTGGCTGGAGGCCGGGTTGCCGTGCGGCTCGTGCTTGGCTACCTGCGAGCCGAGCCAGTCCAGCTGCGGGGTGCGGCCGGCAGCCGCGGCGTCCGCAGGGGTGAGGATCTGGTTCGGTGCCAGGTGGCGCGCCGCGGGCGCTGCCGAGGCCGGGGTTAACGACCCGAGCAGCAGCGTGGCGGCGAATGCTCCCGCCACGACCGCCCCCAGCGTTCCCCGCTTGCGGGTGAACGTGCTCATCATGGTGTTGACCTTTCGTGTGCCCTCGCGATGATGCCGCTGTCGGTGACCGGCGGCACCGGAGAAGTGTGCCGGAAGAGATCAGCAAAAGTCACGCTTTTAGGTAAACCAATCACTACATCTGGCTAATCATGAATTCGGTCGAAAAAAGGCTGAATTTCGTTCACGATTTCCGGAAAAGGGCACGTCGAACGGAAGCGATGTCGATTCCTTGCACAACGTCGCTTCCATTGCGGCTCAACGAGAATCAGCCGTCCACGGTCGACACGGAGCGTCAACCGCTGTGAATGTCAGCCCTCGATCGGCTCAGCCGTTCGCAATTGCCTGCACCCCGCTGTAGGGGCCGTTGAAGTAGTCCTGGTCGCCCGGGAACGTGCCGGAATCGGCGAATTGCCAGATTGTCTGGAAGCCCCATGCGTAGGGCATGGCGCCCGGACTGCCGTTGTAGTCGGCCAGCCACAACGGATTCGTGCTGGAGAAGTCGCCCTGGTTGCCGGTGCACTCGCTCCACCAACTGGTGGCCGTGTAGATGACCGGCCAGACGCCTTCCCTTGCGTCATACTCGTTGCTGAAGGACAGGATCCAGTCGACCATCGCGCCGCCCGCCATGCCGTAGCAGGCGTCGCCGCTGGGGTTCCACTCGATGTCCAGCGCGCCCGGCAGGGTTTTCCCGTCGCCGGACCAGCCGCCGCCGTTGTCGATGAAGTAGTCGGCCTGGGTGGCGCCGCTGGAGGCGTCGGGATGGGCGAAGTGGTACGAGCCGCGGATGATGCCGGCCTGGTAGGAACCGTCGTACTGCTGGGCGAAGTAGGGGTTGGTGTAGCCCGTGCCCTCGGTCGCCTTGATGTAGACGAACGCCGCGCCGTTCGCCGCGACCGACGACCAGTCGACGTTGCCCTGGTAGCCGCTCACGTCGAGGCCCGGGGTCTGGGTGACGTCCGGCGCCATCACCACGGGAGACCCGGTGACCTTCTCGTGCAGGCGGATCTGGGAGCCCATCTGGTGGTCCATCTTGTGGATCCATGCGGTTTCCGCCGGGCTCACCGTGATGTTCGGGACGGTGCCGGCGGTTGCCGGGGTGTGCGTACTGGCGTTTGCTGGGGCCAAACCGAGCAGGAGCGTGCCAGCGACCGTGCTGACCACAACGGCTGCGATGGCCCCACGCCTGCGTACAGACGTGGTCATCTTTTGGTTGACCTTTCACTTGCCCTCGCGGTGATCTACATCACGCAGATCTCCTGATCGAGAGTGTGCAGCATTGGCCAACTAGATGTCACGCTTCTTCGTGAAGAAATCACAGGTCGTTCGTTAACAGGAAATCATGCGGTCAACCCGGTCTTCGCGAAACCCCGCAACTGCGTCACGGAACCGTTGTAGACGTCCTGATCACCGGGAAAGGTGCCGGAATCCGCGTACTGCCAGATGGTCTGCGCGGTCCAGCCCGCCGGCAGACCGCCCACACTGGAGCCGTAGCGCGGGATCCACAACGGATCGGCGCCGAAACTGTTGTCGTTGCCCGTGCACCGCCCCCACCAACTCGTCGACGTGTAGATCGTCGGGTAGATCCCGATGTGTGCCTTGATCTCGTTGACGAACGCGTGCACCCACGCGACCAACGCCGCGGGCGTCAGGCCGTAGCAGGTGTCTCCATAGGGGTTGTACTCCAGATCGATCGCTGGTGGGAGCGTTTTGCCGTCATTGCTCCAGCCACCACCGTGCGCCAGGAAGTAGTCGGCCTGGCTGACGCCGTCGGCGGTGTTCGGCGTGGCGAAGTGATACGCGCCGCGGATCAGTCCGGCCTGATAGGAACCGTTGTACTGCGCGGCGAAGTTCGGATTGACGTAGTACGTGCCCTCGGTCGCCTTCACGTAGCCGAAAACCGCGCCGCTGCCGGCGACCGACGCCCAGGCGATCGTCCCCTGGTGACTGCTCACGTCCAGGCCGAGCGGGCTGCTCGCGTCCTGCGTGGTCATGGCGCCTCGAACGCCCTCGTGCACGGCGATCTGCGAACCGGCGAAGTCGTCCTGCGGATGCCAGACGCCGAACGACGCGGCCGAGCCCGCGGCCGGAGTGGCCAGCGCGGGCGCCGCGGAGGCGACCAGCGTCAGCGTGGCGAGCACGGCGGCCGCGACCAGCCGGCCCGCGTTGGGATTGACCGCTCGCGTCATCCGTATCCCCGTTCCGCTCCCCGCGCGCGGTCGGGTGATCGTGCGCTGTTCGGACTACAGGTTGCCGCCATCCGGACGGTGTCGCATCTTGAGCGCGTGTGCGCCCTGCGCGCGACCGGCCGGGTCGATACTGTCCCGGTATGCCTTTGCAGCATCCGGTAGGACGCGAACGGCACCCCACGCGCAGCGGCGAGGTGGCGGTGAATCCGATCTTCACCAGGGAACCGATTCGGGTGCCGAAAACCGTTTTTCCGGCACGAGGTATTGATCCGGATATCGCGTATCAAATCGTGCATGACGAATTGATGCTCGACGGCAATGCGCGGCTGAACCTGGCCACCTTTGTCAGCACCTGGATGGAATCCCAGGCGGCGCGGCTGATGACCGAGTGCTTCGACAAGAACATGATCGACAAGGACGAGTACCCGCGCACCGCCGAACTGGAGGCCCGCTGCGTGCGGATGCTGGCCGGCCTCTGGCATGCGCAGGACCCGGAGACCGCGATCGGCTGCTCGACCACCGGTTCCAGCGAGGCGTGCATGCTCGGCGGCCTCGCGCTCAAGCGACGGTGGCAGAAGAAACGTCGTGCCGAGGGGCTGCCGACCGACCGGCCCAACATCGTCATGGGCATCAACGTGCAGATCTGCTGGGACAAGTTCGCCAACTACTGGGAGGTCGAGCCGCGGCTGGTGCCCATGGAGGGCGAGCGGTTCACGCTCTCCGCCGAGGAGGCGGTCAAGCTCTGCGACGAGAACACCATCGGCGTCGTGGTCATTCTCGGGTCCACTTTCGACGGTGCCTACGAGCCGGTCGCCGAGGTCTGCGCGGCGCTGGACGAGTTGCAGGAGAAAACCGGTCTGGACATTCCGGTGCACGTGGACGGTGCGTCCGGCGCGATGATCGCGCCGTTCTGCGATCCGGATCTGGACTGGGACTTCCGGCTGCCCAGGGTCGCCTCGATCAACACCTCCGGCCACAAGTTCGGCCTGGTCTACCCGGGCGTCGGCTGGGTGGTCTGGCGGGACACCGAGGCGCTGCCCGAGGAGTTGGTGTTCAACGTCAACTACCTTGGCGGCAACATGCCGACCTTCGCGTTGAACTTCTCCCGGCCGGGCGCCCAGGTCGCCGCGCAGTACTACAACTTCGTGCGGCTCGGCTTCGACGGCTACCGACGCGTCCAGCAGAACTGTCGGGACGTGGCGACCTGGCTCTCCCACGAGATCGCCGAACTCGGACCGTTCCGGCTGCTGACTCGCGGCGACAACCTGCCGGTGTTCGCGTTCACCCTGAAAGAGGACGTCACTGGTTACTCGGTGTTCGACGTATCAGCCATCCTGCGAGAGGGCGGCTGGCTGGTTCCGGCGTACACGTTCCCCGCCAACCGCACCGATCTGGCCGCGCTGCGGGTCGTTGTCCGAAATGGATTCAGCCACGATCTCGGACAGCTGCTTCTTGACGATTTGCGCAGGGTGCTGCCTAGACTGGGCAGCCAGACGGCGCCCGCGCGCGGAGTCGAAGCGGCCTCCTTCGCGCATGGTGCAGGATCACGACCGAGTCGATGAGCTGCCATGTTCGCCTTGTCACGAATAAGACATGACATATTCACCCACAGGTGTTCAGTAGGTAGATCCCTCGGTCGGTCGTATGCTCGCTGCGTCACCACGAGCGAGTGTGCGCAGGTGTGAAGCGAGAGGGGTTGCTGGAGTGAAGCACCCGAATCGGCGGTCGGGTGTCGCGCAGCTGACCGCGAACCACGTCACCGGCCACCTGACCCTGGGCGGTCGGTGCCGATGACCCGGTCCTCGGCCCACGGGCGCGCGCCTGCCGGCATCATCCCGGTCGGAGCGGCCGCAGCGTCGGCCGTCCGTTCCTTCGCACTCGGCTGGGCCGCGGCCCTCGCCGGCACCAGTTACGTGCCGATGAGCGGCGCCGAGGTCGCCGACCTGCTCGACAAACTCGCGGGCGAACTCGTGGACGCGCTCGCCGCCGAGACCTTCGACCCGCAGGTCGCGCACAACGCGGGCGGCGAACTCGTCAACGCGCACTTCACCACCCCGGCCAGCCTGCACCGCTCCGTGCACATCCTCGGCGAACGCCTGCTGCCCGAACTCGGCGTCGAACCCGCGCCGTGGTGCCTGGACCGGATCGCCGAACTCCAGGGCGCGCTGGCCGCCGGCTACGCGCACGCGCTGCGCCTGCGCACCCTGCGCGAACAGGAAGCCATCCGCGGCGCCGTGCTCGACGCCCGCGACGAGGCCGAGGCCGCGCTGCGCGCCAGCGAGAACAAGTTCCGCGCCATGTTCGCCGACGCCGCCATCGGCATCGGCATCTCCGACCTGACCGGCCGGATCATCGACGTCAACGGCGCGTTACTCAGGATGATGGGGGCCAGTCGCGAGGAACTGCTGGCCAGCAACGTCCGCGACTACATGCATCCCGTCGACGTGTGCGACGGACTCTGGTTCTCCTACGAGCAGGTGCTGCGCGGCGACGCCGACCACTACCAGATCGAGAAGCGGCTGCAGCGGCCGGACGGCACCTGGGCCTGGGCCAACCTGACCGTCTCCCTGGTCCGCGACGAGATCGGCGCCCCGCTCTACCTGGTGTCCATGATCGAGGACGTCACCGATCGGCACGACCTCCAGGAGACCCTGCGCTACCAGGCCACCCACGACCCGCTCACCGGCCTGCCCAACCGGGCGCTGTTCACCGAGCGGCTCGCCGAGATCTTCGACTCGCCGGGCACCGCGCCGGAACGCATCGGCCTGTGCTACCTAGACCTCGACGGTTTCAAGGTCATCAACGACAGCCTCGGCCACGACGTCGGCGACCGCCTGCTGGTCGCGGTCGCCACCCGGCTCGCCGAATCCGTCGCGGGCGACCACCGGATGATCGCCAGGATGGGCGGGGACGAGTTCGTCGTCCTGGTCGAGGGCACCAACGGCCCGGCCGACGTGATCGCCATCGCCGAGACCGTGCTGTGCAACCTGGAACCGCCTGCCCGCATCGACGGCCACGAACTGGCCGTGTCGGCCAGCATCGGCGTGGTGGAACGCGCGGTAGCCGCGACCAACGCCGCCGACTTCATGCGCGACGCGGACATCACCCAGTACTGGGCCAAGGCCGACGGCCGGGGCCGCTGGGCCGTGTACGACTCCGAGCGCAACGCCTACGAGGTGGCCCGCTTCGCGCTGGCCGCCGCGATGCCGGCCGCCATGGATCGCGACGAGTTCTACGTCGACTACCAGCCGCTGGTCCGGCTCGGCGATGAGCGCACGGTCGGCGTCGAGGCGCTGGTCCGCTGGCAGCACCCCGAGTTCGGCAGGCTCGGCCCGGACCGGTTCATCGAACTCGCCGAGGAGACCGGCCTGATCGTCCCGCTCGGCCGCTGGGTCCTGCGCACCGCGTGCGCGCAGGCAAGGCGCTGGCTGGACGAGTTCGGCGACGACGCGCCCTACATCAGCGTCAACCTCGCCGTGCGCCAGTCCCGCGAGCCGGACCTGGTCGCCCAGGTGTGCAAGGCACTGGAGGACACCGGCCTGCCCGCGCGGCTGCTCCAGTTGGAGGTCACCGAAAGCGCGATCATGAGCACCTCGGACGCGCCGCTGGAGGCCCTGCGCACGCTGGACGCGATGGGCGTGCGGATCGCCATCGACGACTTCGGCACCGGCTACTCCAACCTCGCCTACCTGCGGCACCTGCCGGTCAAGGAACTCAAGATCGCCGGCTCGTTCGTGGAGGGCCTACAGGCATCGGATCGCGCCGACCCGGTCGACGCGCAGATCGTCGCGACCCTGGTCACGCTCGCGCACGCGCTCGGTCTGACCGTGACGGCAGAAGGCGTGGAAACCCCGGCACAGGCCGAACGGCTGCGGCGGATCGGCTGCGACTCGGGCCAGGGCTGGCTGTTCGCCAAGCCGGGCAAGCCGGACACGATCGCCCGGCTGCTCGCCGACGCGTAACCGGGCCGCTCAGCCGCCGATGACCGGTGGCGCGATCCATCCCGGATCCGCTAGCTCAATGGTGGGCTTTCACTGACGTCATCCACAAACCGTCCACCCCGGGCTCGGCGGAGCGCTACCGTCCCGAATGGACGAGGGTGAGTGGAGGGGATCGCTCATGGGCGGAGGACAGCCCGGACCGGGTGGCTGGCAGCAACAGCCGGGGCCCTATGGCGGGCAGCAGCCATACCCGGGGACCGGCCCGACGCAGCAGCCATACCCGGGGACCAGCCCGACGCAGCAGCCGTACCCCGGGACCGGCCAGACACCGCAGCCCTACCCGCAGGGCCCCTACCCGCAGCCGGGCTATCCGCAGCCCGGTTATCCGCAGGGCCCCTACCCGCAGCAGCCGGGCTATCCGCCCCAGTTCGGCGCGCCCGGTCCGAAGCGGCGCAAGCCGTGGCCGTGGCTGATCCCGCTGGTCGTGGTGGTGATCGCGGCCGCGATCGTGGTGCCGATCCTGCTCACCCGAGGCGGCGGATCGTCCGGGACCTCGTCGGCCAACGGCCCCTCGGCGCCCGCGCTGAAGCAGTGGATCGTCACCGCTGGCCAGACCGGCCAGTTCATCAACGGCTTCGGCGCCTGGGCCAACGGCGACGACCTGATCACGGTCACCGGTCCCGCGGTCACCGCCTACAACCGGGCCGACGGCAGCAAGCGCTGGTCGTTGACGCCGCCGACGCCGGACGCGCTGTACTGCGGCGTGAGCCGCAACATCAGCGGCGACCGGCTCGCGGTCGCCTACGGCGTGACCGACCAGAGCAATCCGAGCAACCAGCAGTGCGTCGGTCTCGGCCTGGTGAACCTCAAGACCGGCAAGTTCGTGTGGAGCGAGCAACTCCTCCAGCCGAACGCGAACCCGCCCGCGGGCGCGGCCATGGTCATCGCGGGCAACAGCGTGTTCGCCGGCTTCAACCTCAGCAACTTCGTCGTCCAGGTGGATCTGGCCACCGGCAAGGCCACGAGCAACCACGACATGTCCGACGGCAAGGGCTCGGACTGCAGCATCAACGATGCCACCGCGACCGCCAGCACCGTCTACTTCCTCGCCGACTGCCAGCCCGGTCTGCCGACCGACCCGAACGTCATGAACTCGGCGCAGTTCGACGCGATTCTCGCCGAGGACGTCAACACCGGTCAGCAGACCGGATTCGGCGAGATCACCGCGCAGGCCGCGAAACTGCCACAGGACGCCGACGTGCCGCTGGGCGTCGACCCCGGCGAGTTCGTGTCCGCGTCGCCGATGGTCGTGGTCCTCTCCGCGTCCGGCACCACGATCAAGGACACCGGTTCGTTCGTCGGTGTGGACAGTTCGCTCAACGTCAGCTGGGCGAGCGCCGGACCGGTCGGCGACCCGAACAGCCTCGACATCCTCGCCGCGGGCGACGCGTCGGCCGGTTGGACCGGGTTCGGGCGGGCGTTCGTCGCGAACGGTGCGCTGTTCGCCGAAACAACGTTCGAAAACTCGAGTGGGACTCAGTCGAACAAGATCGTCGCCGTCGACGCCACCACCGGCCGGCAGAAGTGGGCGACCGGCCTGCCGGGTGTCGCGCTGGCCTGCCCGGTCGGCGTGCAGGGCTCGTCGGTGGTCGCGGTCGGACAGACCCAGGGCACCCAGGGCGATGCGGACGTGGTGCTGGCCAACTTCGACGTCAACTCGGGCAAGCTGACGTCGAGCCGGAAACTGAGCATTCCGGTCCAGGGCACGAACACCACGCTGCCGAACGAGGTCGACATGCGTGGTACCTGGTACGTCGCCGCGGACAACCGCGTCTACGCGGCGAACCTGCAGAACGGCAAGAACACCCCGGCCAACGAACCGCAGGTCTACGCCCTCGGCTGAAACCCGCTCGTCAGCGGCCGGACTGGCCGAGCGAGTTCAGCATCGCAATCACCTGCTGCGCGATCCTCGGCGTGTCCGCCGGCGAGTAGGTGGTCCACTGCTGACCGTCCGTGCCCGGCCTGCGGTAGCCCATGTACCGGCCGTCCTCGGTGTCGAACCAGGTCACCTCGGGCGCGCGCTGGTGGCGGCCCATCTGGTCCCGGCCGTAGACGCTGAACCAGCCGACCTGGGTTCGCGGCTTCTCGGTGATGCTCACGGCCGAGCGCCGCTGCAACTCGTAGTTCGACGACTGGCCCTGGTCGGCCTTGCGCAACCCGCTGAAGCCCTCTTCGGGCTCGGGCCTGCGATGCGCCGCGCGCGGTTGCTCCTGCTTCGGCTCCGGGTAGGTCACCGACTGGCCGGGGCCCGGCTTGACGTTGCCGATCAGGCCCATCGCCGCGTGCACCAGCCCTTCCGGACGGAGCAGCTCGAAGTGGACCTCGGTGTCCTCCTTGCGGGCCAGCGCCGCGATCCGGCCGTCGGTCGCCGCGCGGTAGCAGAGCTGCTGCTCGTCGGCGAGCAGACCGGCGCCGTCGATGGCGTGCCGGTACTTGCTCAGCACGGTCACCGCGTCCTCGACCTCCGGCTCCAGCCTGCCGCGATGCGCCAGGTTGCGCGCGGTCAGGTCGCGCAGCACGGCATCGCGGATCAGCCTGCGGTCGTCCATGGTCGCGCCGACGCTGGGCACTTCGAAGATCATCACGGAGTTGCCCAGGTGCAGCAGCTCGGTGAGGATGTCCAACGCGGTCAACGACAGTGAGAAGGTGAACTCGCCCGGCATCAGTTGTCGGTCCCCCCAACGCGGTAACGCGGTGATGAACGTGTGGTCAGCACCAGAAAGTATCGCACCGGCCGAGTTCTGGCAGGCTGGGGATGTGGCCGAACCGAGCGAGGAACTGCCGCCGAGCCTGCGTCATCAGATGGATGACTGGGACGAGCAGGTCCGCGACCAGCAGTTGGCCTTCGCCGACGCGGCCGAGGACCTCCAGGCGAAGGCGCATCGGATCGAGGCCGAACTCGAAGGCGCGCCGGAGGCCCGCAGGCCCGGCCTGCGCAGACACCTCGATCTGGTCAACATGCTCGCCGCGAACGTGCGCACCATGGCCAAGATTCCCTTCCCCATCCCGGAGGAAGGCGTCACCGTGCGGGAGGAACCGGACGCACCGGATGGTCTGGTCTACCTCGACCCCGAGCACGACTGATCGGTCACCGGATGGCCGAGGCGCGGGCGTCGGCGACCGCGCGCAGCAGTTCGGCCGGGATGATCGCGCTGACCGGCCCGTCGGCGTTGATCGCCAGTGGACATTCGCCGAGCGCCTCGACCAGGTCCCGGCCGCGCACCGCCCGCCAGCCTGGCCAGTCCGCCGGCACGTGATCGACCGACGTGCACGCCGGCACGACCAGCCTGCCGGTGTACCGGTCGGGAAAGGCGAGCAGGCCGTCCGGGTCGTACCGGCCCTCCCGTGCCCGGTAGACGAACATGCTCGCGTCCAGCACCGCCGCCGGCAGTTCCCGCGCGGGTCGATGACCGGCCTTGGCGAGCTGGATCATCCGCTCCAGCTGCGTCGTCGGCTCCGGCCAGCCCAGCGCGCGAGGCGAGGGTCGATACGTGTCGTTGGCCGCGAACCGCGACTCGATCTGGCCGTGGGCGTTCACCGGATATGCGCCGACAATGCCCCACGTCGGCACTTCGGAGTTCGGGTCGAACGCGGGGTCGATGACATAAAGCCAGGAATTCGGATTGCTCAGCGCGCTTTCCCGCATGCTGTCGGTAATCGGTGGAATGTCCTCCACCGCTCCGGGTGTCATCAACATCACCCCAATCCGGTTCCTGACGCAACCGTGCCAGAAATAGCGGTGAGTACCCCGAATCGTCACCCGGTGGTGGGATCGTCGCATTCCTGTTCGCCGTTAACACCGCGCGGTGAAGATGAGCGAAAATCGAAATCGGGAGTGGTCCGCTCCCCGGCGGACCACCCCCGATTTCGGTGCAGGGCGACAGTTGGCATCTGCCGCGCGGCAATTTCGTGCTGCTCGTATTGCCGCTCGGTCGATTTCTTCAGTTGTTTACAGTTTCTTGTTCTGTCGACCCGATGCGCCGAATGGCGTAGTCAGTTGGGCCCTACCCGGAGATCACTCCGTGGGAGGCAATCACCTGGTGCTGCGTCATGTGTACAGCGCGTGTGAAGCTTGTGGTGTCGCGTCAGTGCCATTGACACTGATGTGCCGCCTCGTCGCAGGTCAGGAGCTATAACGTGACCGCCATTCGCATCAACGATCTCACCCTGCTGGGCCTATCCGACGGTCCGGCAGTGGTGTACCTGCGATTACTGTCCGAAGGACCGTCCGATGTCGACGCCCTGGCCGGCCACACCGGCCAGACCCCGACCGAGGTCCGCGACGGGCTGGAGGTCCTGCGCGAAGCAGGTCTGGTCAGTTTCATGGAGGAAACCGGCTCGGCCGTGCCGATGCGCCCAGGTCCCGCCCTCGACCTGCTCATCCGACGCAGGGAAGCCGACCTCCGCCAAGCCCGGGTCGCCGCGATCGGCGCCTACGAGGGGTTCGTCCGCACGGTCGGCGGCGAACCGGCGAACAACCTGATCGAGGTCATTCCGGGCAACACGGTCTCCGAGCGGATCGCCCAACTGGAACGATCCGCGCACGAGGAGATCCTCGGCTTCGACTCGCCGCCCTACTACGCGGACGCCGACGCCAACCAGGTCGAACTGGACAACCTCAACCGAGGCGTGCGATATCGGGTCGTCTACGCCACCGCCGCGCTCGGCCGTGGCGACTACCTCGCCGACAACGTCATTCCCGGCGTGCTCGCCGGCGAGGAGGCCCGTACCCTCCCCGAGGTCCCGGTCAAGCTGATGATCTTCGACGACGACTGCGCCGTCGTCTCCCAGTCGCTGCCGCAGGCCGACTGCGACGTGTCCGCGCTGCTGATTCGGCCGTGCGCGCTGCTGTCCGCGTTGATCGGCCTGTTCGAGATGTGCTGGCAGGCAGCGCTCCCGTTCGACGTCCGCGACCGCCCGGCCAGCCGTTACCTGCAACCCAACGAACGCAGGCTGCTCGGCCTGCTCGCCGCCGGCATGGGCGACGACCAGGCGGCCAGAGCACTGGGCGTCAGTCGACGGACGCTGTTCCGCTACCTGGAGGGCATGATGGCCCGCACCGGCGCGGCCAACCGCTTCCAGCTCGCCCTGCACGCGGTCCGCAACGGCTGGATCTGAACTCACTACCCTGGCTCGGTGACCGCACGGGGCCAGGCCGATCCGCACGAGGTGCGGGCCGCCGTCCTCGCCGTCCAGCCCTGGCTCGCGGGCGAAGTGGACCAGCCCGACCGCGCGACCCTGGCCGCCGCCGTCCGGCTGAGCCTGCGCGTCCTGCCGCAGGTCGCGCCCGGCCACAGCGTCGAGGTCCGGGTGCCCCCGTTCGCCGCGGTGCAGTGCATCGCGGGCCCGCGGCACACCAGAGGAACCCCGCCCAACGTGATCGAGACCGACCCGCGCACCTGGCTCGAACTCGCCACCGGCCGGCTGACCTGGACCGACGCCGTCCAGGCCGCGCGCGTCACCGCCTCAGGGGCGCGGGCCGACCTCTCCGCGCTGCTCCCCGTCGTCCGAATCTGACCCACCGAACTTGCCCGCTCACCACGCGTAACTCACCCGGCCGGGTGGCCCCGCGCGTCGGTCAACTCGACCCCCTCCGGCACTTAGACTGAGTACGGCCCGGCTCGGCGTCTCAAGGGAGTTCTCGGTGGTCACTGACCAGACAGCCGCTGGAACAGGACATCTCGATCCCGAAACACCAACTCCGTCAACCGCCGCGACGCACACCGCGCAACCCGATGACGGGCCGCGCGAGGAGTGCGGGGTCTTCGGAGTGTGGGCTCCCGGCGAGGAAGTGGCCAAGCTCACCTTCTACGGCCTGTATGCGTTGCAACACAGAGGACAGGAATCGGCCGGCATCTCCGTGTCCGACGGCCGGCAGATCGTGGTCTTCAAGGATCTCGGTCTGGTCAGCCAGGTCTTCGACGAGCAGGTGCTCACCTCGCTGCACGGCCACCTCGCGGTCGGCCACTGCCGGTACTCCACCACCGGCTCCTCCACCTGGGAAAACGCCCAGCCCACGTTCCGCAACACGGCGACCGGCAGCGGTCTCGTGCTGGGCCACAACGGCAACCTGGTGAACACCGCCGAACTGCTCGCGCGGGCCAGGGAGGCAGGCGCGGACACCGGCCAGGGCGCCACCACCGACTCCGACCTGGTCTGCGGCCTGCTCGCCGCGGCCGCCGCCGACACCGGCATCGAACAGGCCGCCCTCGACCTGCTGCCCACCCTGCGCGGCGCGTTCTGCCTGGTCTTCGCCGACGAGTCGACCCTCTACGCGGCCCGCGACCCCCAGGGCGTGCACCCGCTCGTCCTGGGGCGCCTTGAGCGCGGTTGGGTCGTCGCCAGCGAAACCGCCGCCCTGGACATCGTCGGCGCGTCGTTCGTCCGCGAGGTCGAGCCGGGCGAGCTGCTCGCCATCGACGCCGACGGCCTGCGCTCCAGCCGCTTCGCCATCCCCGAGCCCAAGGGCTGCGTGTTCGAGTACGTCTACCTGGCCCGCCCGGACACCGCCATCGCAGGCCGCTCCGTGCACGCCACCCGCGTCGAGATCGGCCGCAGGCTCGCTGAGGAGGACCCCGTCGAGGCCGACCTGGTCATCCCGGTGCCTGAGTCGGGCACGCCCGCCGCGATCGGCTACGCCCAGGGATCCGGCATCCCCTACGGATCCGGCCTGGTCAAGAACGCCTACGTCGGCCGCACGTTCATCCAGCCGTCGCAGACGATCCGCCAACTCGGCATCCGGCTCAAGCTCAACCCGCTGCGCGACGTCATCCGCGGCAAGCGGCTCGTCGTCGTCGACGACTCGATCGTGCGCGGCAACACCCAGCGCGCCCTGGTCCGGATGCTCCGCGAGGCAGGCGCCGTCGAGGTGCACGTGCGGATCGCGTCCCCGCCGGTCCGCTGGCCCTGCTTCTACGGCATCGACTTCGCCTCCCGCGCCGAGCTGATCGCGAACGGCCTGGACATCGACGGCGTACGGCGTTCGATCGGTGCCGACTCGCTCGGTTACGTCTCGCTGGAGAACCTCGTCGCCGCCACCGAACAGCCGCGCACCCGGCTGTGCACGGCCTGTTTCACCGGCGAGTACCCGATCCCGCTCCCCGAGGACGCACTGATCGGCAAGCACCTCATCGAGGACATGAACGCGGCAGGCCGGTCCATGGACCCGGGCTCGGTCGGGGTGTCCTCGGCATCGGTACCCAGCGGGTACGGCGCGGAGGAAGCTCTCCGCCGCCCGTGACCCGGGTTTGTCGCGCAGCCCGGCCGGGTACGGTGTCCGGGCTGACCACAGACGTCGCGGCAGGCGTCGCAGCACCCCAGTCCGGATCCGCTCCACGATGGAGACTTCAGCAGTGACCACGCAGTCGTCCGACGATTCGCCAGCAGCCACCACCTACGCAGCGGCCGGGGTGGACATCGCCGCGGGCGAGGAAGCCGTGGACAAGCTCAGGCCGTTCGCGGCACGGGCGAACCGGCCGGAGGTCCTCGGCGGCATCGGCGGCTTCGCCGGCCTGTTCGAACTGCGCCTCGACCGCTGGTCCGAGCCGGTCCTCGCGTCCTCGACCGACGGTGTCGGCACCAAGATCGCGGTCGCGCAGGCGCTGGACATCCACGACACCATCGGTATCGACCTCGTCGCCATGGTCGTCGACGACCTGGTCGTGTGCGGCGCGGAACCGCTGTTCCTGCAGGATTACATCGCCGTCGGCAAGGTCGTACCCGACCGGATCGCCATGCTGGTCAAAGGCATCGCAGAGGGTTGTGTGCAGTCCGGCTGCGCCTTGCTCGGCGGCGAGACCGCGGAGCATCCCGGCCTGATGAACGGCAGCGACTACGACCTCTCCGCGACCGGTGTCGGCGTGGTCGAGGCCCAGGGCATCCTCGGTCCCGAGCGGGTCAGCCCCGGCGACGTGGTCATCGCCATGGGTTCGTCCGGCCTGCACTCCAACGGCTACTCGCTGGCCCGCCAGGTGCTGCTCGAGATCGCCAGAATGCCGCTGTCCGGCCACGTCGAGGAATTCGGCCGGACGCTCGGCGAAGAACTCCTCGAACCCACCCGCATCTACGCCAAGGACTGCCTCGCGCTGGTCGCCGAGACCGATGTGCGCACCTTCGCCCACATCACCGGCGGCGGCCTCGCCGCCAACCTGGCCCGCGTGCTCCCGCCCGGCCTCACCGCCCAGATCGACCGAGGCACCTGGACCCCCGCGCCCGTCTTCGCCCTGATGGCCCAGCGCGGCCGCATCGACCGCGCCGAGATGGAGAAGACGTTCAACATGGGCGTCGGCATGGTCGCGGTGATCGCGGAAGAGGACTCCGACCGCGCGCTCGCGATGCTGACCGCGCGCCACATCCCCGCCTGGGTCCTCGGCGAGGTCAAGCCGACGAAGGACGTCACCGACGAAGACGTCCGAGTCGTCATGCGCGGCAACCACCCCCGCTTCTGACGCGGTCCCCCTGACCTGCGCGCAGTGACCAGGATAACCGCGCGGGTGAGCCGTTTCGCTGGTTAAGTTGAACTTTGAACTTCCTCAGCGGAACGGATCGCCTCCCATGACTCGCAGCACGAGCGTGCCCGGTCACGTCGACGAGCCCGCGCGGCGCAGTGCTCGGCTGGTCGTCATCCTCGGCGCGCTGTCCGCGTTCGGGCCGCTGTCCAACGACATGTACCTGCCGGCCTTCCCGTCCATCTCCGCGCAACTGCATGCCGATGCGTCGTCCGTACAGCTCACCCTCGCGGCGTGCATGGTCGGGCTGGCACTGGGACAGCTGATTGCCGGGCCGCTCTCGGACAGCTTCGGCAGGCGCGGGCCGCTGTTGGTCGGGCTCGCGGTGTTCACCGTGTTCTCGGCGGTGTGCGCGCTGGCGCCCACGGTCTACGTGTTGACCGTGGTTCGGTTCGTGCAGGCGCTCGGCGGCGCGGCCGGTCTGGTGATCGCGAACGCGTCCGTTCGCGACCGCTATTCGGGCAGCTTGATGTCACGGTTCCTGTCACTGTTGATGCTGATCAACGGCACCGCGCCGATCCTGGCGCCGATCATCGGCGGCCAGCTCCTCCGGTTCACCTCGTGGCGCGGGGTGTTCTGGACGCTCACCGCGATCGGGTTCGTGTTGGCCGTGGTCAGCGCGCTGTGGCTGGAGGAGTCGCTGCCGGTCGAGCGGCGCAGGCCCGCGCACCTGTCGGCCACGCTGCGGGCCTACCGGGGGCTGCTCACCGACCGGATGTTCGTCGGCTACGCGCTCGCGGGCGGAATGGCGTTCGCCGCGATGTTCGCCTACATCTCCGGATCGTCGTTCGTCCTGCAGAATGTGTTCGGCCTCAGCCCGCAGGGGTTCAGCCTCGTGTTCGCGCTCAACGGGTTGGGGATCGTGCTGGTCGGACAGGTCAACGGGCGGCTCGTGCGTCGGGTCTCGTCCCGGCGACTGCTTGCCACCGGGCTGTGTATTTCCGCGACCGGCGGCCTGTTGCTGCTGTTCGGCGTACTGATCGGCGCCGGGCTGCCGGTGGTGCTGCCCGCGCTGTTCCTGGTGGTGTCGAGCATCGGACTGGTCGCGCCGAACTCGCTGACCATGGCGCTGGCGGACTATGCCAGCCGCGCCGGCACCGCATCCTCGCTGGTCGGCGTGTTGCAGTACATCTTCGGTGGCCTGATGGCACCGGTGGTCGGCCTCGCCGGCGTGGGCACCGCGCTGCCGATGGCGCTGATCATCGCGGTGCTGCCGCTCGGTGGGTTGATCATCTTCCGGACGATGACGGGCGCGCACCCGCCCGCCGCCGTGCCGGAGGAAACGGTCGAACGGCCGAGCTGAGTCAGCCGACGACCCTGGTCAGGTACGCCGACACGTGCGGCTGCAGGGGCTGGCCCATCATCGCGATCTCCTCGACATAGGCGAGGTCACCCGAGTTGACGATGCCGTAGAGCCGCTTCGCCGCGTTGACCTCCTTGGCCGACGAGGTGCGGGTCACGATGTCGGTGGCCAGCTCCCAGGAGGTCTGGGTGCGCGGCGTGCCGTAGTAGATCTCCACGATCCCGCTGGCCGTGCTGATCAACACCTCGATGGTGTCGTCCGCCTGCGGCCGCCACCAGCCGACCTCGCGGTTCGCGGGCCGGATGACCTTGCCGTCGGCGTCGAGCAGCCAGGAGCGGGCCTCGTAGTAGAGGAACGGCCTGCCGTCGTGCGCGAACGTGATCTGCTGGCCGAACTTCCGCGGACCATCGATCGTCGGATAGTCGACCTCGCCCTCGCCGCGCCACACGCCGACCAGCGGCAACAAGGCAAGGCAGGCGTCGTTGAGGTTCGGGCCTTCGCGCAGGTTCGCCGTGTCGCCGGGTACCGGCAGGTCGTCGAACTGCGGCAGGTTCCGCGCACGGGTGGACTGCGCGCGCTGCTCGGCCGCCCGGATCGCGGCGTCGCCGCTGCCCGGCTGCACTGCTCCGGCAGTAGCGTCTGTCGCGTCCTGGACCGGGGTGTTGTCGTCGGCGCTCATCAGCGGTGCTCGCGCATCATCCGGTACACGACGTACACGGAGAACCAGGCGACCGCCACCACCACAAGGACCAGCAGAGCCGTATAGAACTGTTCCACCCACCGAGGATATCGGCAGGGGGCCGAGCGGCCACCGCGGACCGGGCGAGACCCTGAACACGCGTAATGCGGCTGGGGCCGGACATGCGCGAGGGCCGGTGGGCTGGTGCCCACCGACCCTCGAACGGGGTTCGGGTCAGGCTACGGCGATGGTTGCCTCGTGCAGGCCGGGGCCGTCGGCGCTGATCTCCGCCTGGCCGTTGCCGGTGCGGTGCAGGGCGCGCACCGTCCAGTTGCCGGGGGCGGCGAAGAACCGGAAGTCACCTTCGTTGGAGGCGACTACTTCGCCTGCGAAGTCGCCGTCCGCGTTGAGCAGGCGGACGAACGCACCGGCGACCGGGCTCTCACCGGAGACGACGCGGCCGGCGAGCACCACCTGGGTGGTCAGGTCGATGTTGGCGGGGAGCTGGGCCGACTGGGTCGGCGCGCCGCATCCGTCGCTCATGGTCAGGACTCCGTTCCGACCGCGACCGGCACGCCCACCAGGGAGCCGTACTCGGTCCACGATCCGTCGTAGTTCTTCACGTCTGTCAGGCCGAGCAGTTCGTGCAGGGCGAACCAGGTGTGCGAGGAGCGCTCACCGATGCGGCAGTACGCGATGGTCGACTTCGACTCGTCGAGGCCGGCCTCCTTGTACAGCTCGCGCAGTTCGTCGTCGGAGCGGAAGGTGCCGTCCTCGTTCGCGGCCTTGGCCCACGGGACGTTCAGCGCGCTGGGCACGTGGCCGGGGCGCTGCGCGGACTCCTGCGGCAGGTGCGCGGGGGCGAGCAGCTTGCCGGAGAACTCGTCGGGCGAGCGGACGTCGATCAGGTTCTTGGCGTTGATCGCGGCCACGACCTCGTCGCGGAAGGCGCGGATCGTGGTGTCCGGCTCCTGCGCCGAGTAGTTGGTGGCTTCGCGCTTGACCTCGTCAGCGGAGAGCGCGCGACCGTCCAGTTCCCACTTCTTGCGGCCGCCGTCGAGCAGCTTCACGTTGTCGTGGCCGTAGAGCTTGAAGTACCAGTACGCGTACGCGGCGAACCAGTTGTTGTTGCCGCCGTAGAGAATGACCTGGTCGTCGTTGCCGACGCCCCGGTCGGAGAGCAGCTTCTCGAAGCCGGCCCGATCCACGAAGTCGCGACGCACCGGGTCCTGCAGGTCCTGCTTCCAGTCGATTTTCACGGCGCCCGGAATGTGGCCACCGTCGTATGCGCTGGTGTCCTCGTCGACCTCGACGAACACCACTCCCGGCGTGTTGAGGTTGTTCTCGGCCCATTCCGCCGAAACCAGAACATTCTCACGGCTCATCGAGCTGATTCCTACTTTCCCTTATCGGTGTTGAAAATCGACATTCGTAGTTCAGGAGGTGCCGCTGAACGCCGGCACACCGGCGCGCCGCAGCAGCAGGTAGACCTCGCAACCGAGGCAGAAGGCGAACGCCGCGTTGAGGAACGCGGCGATCAGCGCCAGCGCGGTCGCGATCAGGCCGAGCGGAGTGAGACCGGTGGCGAACCCGATCACGCCGACCACCGCGAATCCGAACCCGACGGCCTGGGCGAACCGGGGCGGCGCGGCTTCCTCGCGCTCATCGGTCGGCCCGAGCCTGGGCGCGACCAGGTAGCGGTAGATCAACCCGTAGGGCGCGTAGCCGAGCCCGAAGAACGCGCCGATGCCGAAGACCACGGCCTGGGCGGCGAGCAGGATCAGCACGGCGAGCGGGGAGAACGAGGACAGCACCAGGGTCACGGCGAGCACGACCGTGGTGATCCAGGCGCCGAACCGCGGGCCACGCGGATCGACGACAGGCGGGTTGGGCATGGTCGACCTCCCGAATTTCGGAGCATGTGCAGCTTTGGCTTATTTCGTGCGATTGGTGCTGGCAGCGCCACGCGCGAGCGCTGTCAAGACAAGGGAATGCGCCGCGTGACCGGAAAAGGGGAGATTCCGCCTGGGGTCAATCGCCGATCCGACACAGGCTGCTCTGCACGCGGCGGTAGTCCACCGCGCGGCGCCTGGTCAGCATGGTTGGCACGCGGCCGAGAGTACTCCGAGCTCCCTGCTCCTGGGAGGTACGTCCATCAGGTGGAACGCGGTTGACCCCGATCCTGTCGGAGCCCGAGCAACGCGCTGATCTGCGCCGATCAGACAGAAGCCGGCAGATGCGGGCGCAGCGCGTCGAGCAGGGCGTCCCGCTTCGGCACGCCGCCGACCCGGAGCAGTTCGGTGCCGTCCGCGGCGAGCGCGAGGGTGGTCGGGGTGCGCATCACGCCGACCTTGGTGGCCACCGCCGGCTCCTCGGTCACGTCCAGTTCGACGTGGGAGACGCCGTCGGTGTCGGCGGCGAGGCCGGTGAGCAGCGTGCCGGCCTGCCGGCAGGATGCGCAGAAGGTGGTGGAGAGCTGGACCAGCGTGACGGCGGCGGCGGGGTCGAGCGCGGCGCGGATCGGCTCGGGGAGCGCGTCGGCCGCGCCGGTGGACGCGGCGGTGGACTCGGTAGCTGCCGAGGGTGTTGACGAGACGCGGATCCGGCCGTTGGTGGTGCGCAGCCACCACCCGGCGAACCCGGCGATGACCAGGGCGCCGAGCAGTACCCACACGCCGATCATTGGCTGTTCGCAATCTGGTTGAAGCGAATGTTCTTGGCCTGCCCCTGCACGATCAGGGTGCCGCTCTGCACCTGCACCCCGACCGGCGTCACCGAGAACGGCAGCGGCAGCGAGTTGCGGGAGAAGGTGTGCGTGAACTGCTTGAGGATCGGCTGCTCGATCGCGCTGGGGATCGCGCCGGTGATCGAGGAGTTGGTCAGCTCGAGCTTGGTCGGCTTGACCACGATGGAGCCGTCGGCGCTGTCGATGGAGATCAGGCCATACGCGGTGACCGTGGTGTCGATGCCCGCGATGTTCACCGTGCCGGACAGGCCGATGCCGGCCTGCGTGGTGTTGGTGTTGCCGGTGGCCTGCTGTTGCTGTTGGACCTTCTGGTCGTTGCCGTAGCCCTCGATGAAGTCCAGCGACTCCGGGGTGATGGTGAGGTCCGGGATGCCGATCATCCGGCCGAGGTCGCTGGCCTTGATCTGCACCTGGCCGTCCACCTCGTCGATGGTCAGCGCGGAGAACTTGCCGGAGAGGACGTCGGAGAGGGGAATGCGGACGTTCTTCAGGTCCGCGTCGATCTCCAGGTCACGCAGGCTGTTGTTGACCGCGACGCCGTTGGCCGAGACCGCGATGTCCCGATAGTCGCCGCCGAGGGCCTGGGTGATGAACGGGAAGCCCTTGATGTCGACCGAGGGGTCGCTGGTCAGGTTCAGCTCGCTGCGCATCTGCTTGGAGATCTGGTACTCGGCGGCTGCGGCCGTGCCGAAGTCGGCGGCCACCAGTACCGCGACCACCACGATGACGATGATCAGAAGCCTACGTACGCCCTTGCTCACGTCGCGTGTCCACCTCTCCGCTCCAGTGCAACGACAAGGGTGTCATGGCTGTTCCTGACCACTTCACTCCGGTGACATCTACCGGCCCGGTCGTCCAGTTTCGTCTTCTATGCCCGAATATCGATTGACTCCGGACGGCGCCATTTGTGTGACGCTCTCGTCACGACCTGGGCATATGTCGATCTGCTGGGTATTGTCCCCGACATCTGCCGGCAACGGAGCCGCACCAGTCATACTCCTCGGCGGTCCTGCACCCCTGTGTGTGGGGCCCGTCGCTGACCGGGAGGTGCCGTCATGGGTGTCGACCTGCTTTTGCTGACCAGCGATCCGGAACCTGCGCTGGTGCTCCCCGCTCTTGGCCTGCTCTCCCACCGCGTCCGCCCCGTCGCCCCCGACGTGGCCGCCCTGCTGGAGGCCGGCCCGTACGACGCCGTGCTCGTCGACGCCCGCGTGGACCTGGCCGGCGCGCGCAGCCTGTGCCGTCTGCTGGCCAGCAGCGGAGTCGAGGTCCCGGTCGTGGCCATCATCAACGAGGGCGGCCTGGTCGCCGTCGCCGCGGAATGGGGCATCGACGAGATCATGCTGCCGACCGCGGGCCCGGCCGAGGTGGACGCCCGACTGCGCCTGGTCCGCTCGCGTCGGGTGGACGCCTCCCGGGCCGGTGAGGGCGCGCTCCAGCTCGGCGAGCTGGTCATCGACGAGTCGACCTACACCGCGCGGCTGCGCGGTCGCCCGCTCGACCTCACCTACAAGGAGTTCGAGCTGCTCAAGTACCTCGCCGCGCACGCGGGCCGGGTGTTCACCCGCGCTCAGCTGCTGCAGGAGGTCTGGGGCTACGACTTCTTCGGCGGCACCAGGACGGTCGACGTGCACGTGCGGCGGCTGCGCGCCAAGCTCGGCCACGAGCACGAGCAGATGATCGGCACCGTGCGCAACGTCGGCTACAAGTTCGTCCGGCCCGGCCGCAACAGCAGCACTGCCGAGAACATCACGATGGACCCGGTGGACGTGCTCGCCTGAGTCGGCCTAACGTCGGCTGGTGCCCGAGATCAGCTGGCGTAGCAGCCTCACCGACGTCGAAACCAAGCAGCTCATCGCGTTGTTGGCGGCTGCGGAGGCCGCGGACGGCCGACCCAACTTCGACCCGGCGGAGGGTCTGCCCCACGCCTTCCGTCTCGACGAACAGGGTCAGGCCGGCGACTACGGGCTGGCCATGGAAGGCACCGAGCTGGTCGGCGTGGTCACCAGGAACACCTGTGGCGACTCGTTCTGCCACCAGGTCGCCGAACTGATCGTGCATCCGGCGCACCGGGGCCGGGGCGTGGGCGGTGCGCTGGTCAGGGCGTTGCTCGACCGAGTCGGCCCGGCCGCTGCCGGCGACGACGGAACATTGCGGGTGTGGGCGCACGGCGACCATCCGGCCGCTGCCGCGCTCGCTGCCCGGTTCGGCCTGCGTCGGGTCCGCGAGCTGCGCCGGATGCTGCTCACGCTCGCCGATTTGCCGAACGGCCTGCCCGAACAGCGTTCGTTGCCGGACGGCGTTGCGCTGCGGACGTTCCGCGTTGGCGCGGATGAGCCAGCACTGGTCGAGGTGAACCACCGCGCGTTCGCCTGGCACCCGGAACAGGGCACGCTGTCTGTCGCGGATGTGCGGGCGGACGAGGCCGAGTCCTGGTTCGATCCGGCCGGCTTCTTCCTGGCCGTGCGGGAGGCCGACGACACGCTGCTCGGGTTCCACTGGACCAAGATCCACCAGGAACTCGACGGCGGCGGTGCGCCGATGGGCGAGGTGTACGTGGTCGGGGTCGACCCGAGCGCGTCCGGTCACGGCCTGGGCACCACACTGACCCTCGCCGGGCTCCACTACCTCGCCGACCGGGGTTGCCGGCAGATTATGTTGTACGTGGAATCGGACAACGCTCCCGCGATCGCCGTGTACTCCCGGTTGGGATTCGGTCACTGGGATGCTGACGTGCAGTACGCATACTGACGCTTTCTGTGCGAGCCCGTGCGAGGTAGGTCACGCGCGGCAAACGGCCAGGTCACGGACAGAGGCACAGCTCACTCCAATGGACGTGGGCCTAGTCACCTGGCGTGGCAAGTTCACCTCCCGTTCACCTGTACACGGTCGGCCGTCCACCAGCACTGCCTACGGTCCGTGTCAAGCGCGACCATGTCGCGATCGGTCCATGGCTCCTAGTTGGAGGATCTCAGGTGAAGATCAAGTACCGCGCTGCCGCGGTCGGCATCGCGGCTGCGGGGGCTGCCGCTCTGGTGCTCGCTGGTTGTGGCTCGGACAACAACTCGACCAGCGGTTCCGGCGGCTCATCGACGACGACCAGTGGCGCGGCCAGCAGCATCTCCTGCCAGTCCGGCACCCTGACGTCCGGCGGTTCGACCGCCCAGCAGAACGCGATCAGCGCCTGGTCCAAGGCGTACGAGACCCAGTGCGGCAGTGCCACCATCAACTACCAGGGCGTCGGCTCCGGTGCGGGTGTCACCCAGTTCACCTCCGGCACCCTCGACTTCGCCGGCTCGGACTTCCCGCTGGACTCCACGAACCAGTCTGCCGCGGACGCGCGCTGCAAGAGCGGCTCCGCGATCAACATCCCGCTGACCCCGGGCCCGATCGCCCTCGGCTACAACATCCCGAACGTGACCAAGCTGAACCTCTCCGCCGGCAACCTGGCGAAGATCTTCAGTGGCAAGATCACGAACTGGAACGACCCGGCGCTGGCCAAGGACAACTCCGGCACCACGCTGCCGAACCTGCCGATCCAGACCTTCCACCGGTCGGACTCCTCGGGCACCAGCTACAACTTCACCAACTACCTCACCAACGAAGCCAAGTCCGACTGGACCTACAGCGCCAACAAGAACTGGCCTGCGCCTGGTGGTCAGGGTGAGAAGGGCAGCTCGCTGGTCGCCAGCACCGTCAAGGCCACCAGCGGCGGCATCGGCTACTTCGAGCAGTCCTACGCCACGCAGAACAACCTGCCGATCGCCGAGGTGAGCAACGCGGCCGGTCAGTTCGTTCCGCTGACCACCCAGAACGTGTCGAACTTCCTGGCCAAGGCCAAGGTTGTCGGCTCCGGCAACGACCTGAAGCTGCAGTTCGACTACACCAACACGGACTCGGACGCCTACCCGAACCTGCTGGTGACCTACGAAATCGTGTGCTCGAAGGGCAACGCCGCCGCCAAGCTGCCCCTGATCAAGAGCTTCCTGGGCTACGCGGCCAGCGTTACCGGCCAGAGCACGCTGACCAGCCAGGGCTACGTGCCGCTGCCGTCCGACCTGCAGAGCAAGGTCGCGGACGCGATCAACTCGCTCGGCTGAGCCGTTTCGACCTTCCCGGTCGGGGCTGGCGGGCCCCGACCGGGAACCCGACAACTGAATCGGATCATGTGTGCTCGTTCTGGTGCTCATCACGCAGGTCAGCGCATGATTCAACGGTGTGGGGTTTGCCCGTCGGTGCCGCAGGCCCGGCGGGCAGATCGCCGATAGGCCGCAACAGCGACTTACGAGATCGATTCACCTTTCCGGACAGGAGCTCGACATCGCCACCACACAAAGGCCGTCGGACTCGGCGGACCAGCCGGGCGGGCAACCCAGGCCGAGTCGCCTCGATCGTGCGCCGGTCCTGACCGCCAACGTCTCGCGCGGTGGGGACATCGTCTTCCGGCTGCTGTCCAAGGGCTCGGGCATCTTGATCCTGGTGGTGATGGCTCTCATCGCCGCCTTCCTGGTCTTCGAGGCCATTCCGGCCGTATCCAAGGACAAGAGCAACTTCTTCAGCACGCTGAGCTGGGACCCGGACGGTTCGCAGGCCTTCGGCATCGCCTCGCTCGCGTTCGGCAGCGTGCTCAGCTCGGTGCTCGCGCTGATCATCGGCGGCAGCATCGCCGTCGGCGTCGCGCTGTTCATCAGCCAGTACGCGCCGAGGGCGCTCGCGCGGCCGCTCGGCTACCTCGTCGACCTGCTCGCTGCCGTGCCCAGCGTCGTCTTCGGCCTGTGGGGCCTGAAGTTCCTGGTCCCCGCGCTGATCCCGTTCTCCAAGCTGCTCAACAAATACCTCGGCTGGTTCCCGCTGTTCAGCTCCAGCAACCAGGAGTACGGCCAGTCGGTGTTCGCCGCCTCGATCGTGCTCGCCGTGATGGTCCTGCCGATCGTCGCCGCGATCTGCCGCGAGGTGTTCGTGCAGACGCCCAAGGAACACATCGAGGGCTCGCTCGCGCTCGGCGCCACCAAATGGGAAATGATCAAGATGGCGGTGCTGCCCTACGGCCGCTCCGGCATGATCAGCGCGCTCGTGCTCGGCTTCGGTCGCGCCATCGGTGAGACCATCGCGGTCGCCCTGGTGCTGTCGGCCAACTACGGCATCAACTTCCGCATCCTCGACCCGGGCGGCAACACCATCGCCGCCAACATCGCCACCAAGTGGGCGGACGCGGGCGACATCGGCCGAGGCGCGCTGATCGCCTCCGGTCTGGTCCTGTTCGCGATCACCCTGGTGGTCAACTTCGGGGCGCGGTCCATCGCCCGGCGCGGTGCACGGAAGGCAGCGGCATGACGATGACAGCCCCCGACGAACTGGACGCGCCACTGCGCCGTCCCGACCTGGCCCGGCCCAAGCTGCCGCTCTGGTCGTTCATCGTCATCGCGATCATCGCGATCGGCATCTCCGCCGCGCTGCTCGCCATCGGCGCCATCCACGGCTACGCCGCGTTCGCGGTCATCGCCGCGCTGCTCTACATCGTCGCGCAGACGATCGCGTCGAGCGCGGTCGAAGGCTGGCGGCACGGCAAGGACCGGCTGATGACCAGCGTGCTCGTGGTCTCGGTGGTCCTCGCGCTGCTGCCGCTCGTGGCGATCCTGGCCTACACGATCGCCGCGGGCCTCAAGCGCTTCGACGGCGACTTCTTCACCCACTCGATGCGCGCGGTCGCCGAGACCGACCCCAACGGCGGCGCGTACAACGCGATCATCGGCACCCTGGAGCAGGTCGGCATCGCGACGATCATCGCGGTGCCCTTCGGCATCATGGTCGCCATCTACCTCGTCGAGTACTCCTCCGGCCGGCTCGGTCGCGTGGTCAGCTTCTTCGTCGACGTGATGACCGGCCTTCCGTCCATTGTGGCCGGTCTGTTCATCCTCGCGCTGTGGATTCTCGTGCTGCACCAGAGCTTCTCCGGTTTCGCCGGTTCGCTCGCGTTGCTGATCCTGATGTTGCCCACGGTCGTGCGGTCCAGCGAGGAAATGCTCAAACTCGTGCCGACCGCACTACGCGAGGCTTCCTTCGCGCTCGGCGTGCCGAAGTGGAAGACGGTCGTGCGGATCGTGCTGCCCACCGCGCTGCCCGGCATCGTCACCGGTGTCATGCTGGCGATCTCCCGCGTGATGGGTGAGACCGCGCCCGTGCTGCTCACCGTGTTCGGCAACCCGGCGATCAACAACAACCCGTTCAGCGGCGCGCAGGCATCGTTGCCGCTGTTCGTGTTCAGCGAGGTCGGCGCGTCCAGTGACAATGCGATCAACCGGGCGTGGGCCGGCGCGCTGACCCTGATCCTGATCGTGCTCCTGCTCAATCTCGTCGCCAGAACGGTCGCCCGATTCGCGCGAGTGCGCGGCTAGAGCGTCGTTGGCCACTAGGAAGGTGATCGTAAAATGGCGAAGCGAATCGACGTCAAGGATCTGAACCTCTACTACGGCAAGTTCCACGCCGTCGCCGACGTCGGTCTGTCCGTGCCGCCGCGCAGCGTGACCGCGTTCATCGGCCCGTCCGGTTGCGGCAAGTCGACCGTGCTCCGCTCGCTCAACCGCATGCACGAGGTCATCCCCGGCGCGCGGACCGAGGGCAAGGTGCTGCTCGACGGCGAGGACATCTACGCGTCGTCCGTCGACCCGGTGATCGTGCGGCGCACCATCGGCATGGTGTTCCAGCGCCCCAACCCGTTCCCGACGATGTCCATCCGCGACAACGTCGTGGCCGGCCTGCGCCTGTCCGGCGTGCGCGACAGGAAGAAGCTCGACGAGATCGCCGAGCGTGCGTTGCGTGCCGCGAACCTCTGGGAAGAGGTCTCCGGCCGGCTCAACAAGCCCGGCGGCGGCCTGTCCGGCGGTCAGCAGCAGCGACTGTGCATCGCCCGCGCGATCGCGGTGCAGCCCGAGGTTCTGCTGATGGACGAACCGTGTTCGGCGCTCGACCCGATCTCGACGCTCGCGATCGAGGACCTGATCGGTGAGCTGAAGAGGGACTACACGATCGTCATCGTCACGCACAACATGCAGCAGGCCGCGCGGGTCAGCGACCAGACCGCGTTCTTCAACCTGAAGGCGACCGGCCAGCCCGGCCGTCTGGTCGAGATCGACGACACGGAGAAGATCTTCTCCAACCCGAACCAGAAGGCGACCGAGGACTACATCTCCGGCCGCTTCGGCTGATCACCTGCTCGTGACGGTGCCCCAGGGCTTTCGCCCTGGGGCACCGTGCTGCGCTTGATCCTGAATGGACGGTGGTTGTCCACAGCCCCGCCTGTCCACAGCCCGCCGAACTGTCCACAGCTCGCCCCGCATCGCCGCAGTGGGGACCCAATTCGCCGTATTCTGCTCTTAGGGTGGCCCACCCCCCTGGGTGGGAGGGGTTTGTGTTGCGGCGGTTTTTTGTTGTGGGCGCGAGGTTTTGGCTCGGGTCGGGTCAGATGTCGTACTGGTCGGAACCGGGCATCCGGCCGGTGACGACGAAGACCGTTCGCTTGGCGACGGACACCGCGTGGTCGGCGAAGCGCTCATAGAAGCGGCCGAGCAGGGTGACGTCGACGGCGGCCGCGACGCCGTGCGGCCAGGACTTGTCCATGATGACCGTGAACAGGTGCCGGTGCAGGTTGTCCATCTCGTCGTCGTCCTCGGCGACCACCTTGGCCAGGCCGACGTCCTGGGTGCGGATGACCTGCTCGGTCTTGCGCGCGAGATCGACGGCGACCTTGCCCATCTGGGTGAAGTAGGGCCGGACCTCCTCGGGCAGCACCGGGTTCGGGTGCCGGCGGCGGGCGGTCTTGGCTACGTGCAGGGCCAGATCGCCCATGCGCTCAAGGCTTTCGGCCGCGTGGATGACCGCGAGCACGGTGCGCAGGTCGGTCGCGACGGGCGCCTGGAGGGCAAGCAGCGAGTACGCCTCTTCCTCGTACGACGAGCGTGCCGCGTCGACCTTGAGGTCGTCGCCGATCACCTGCTCGGCGAGCGCGAGATCGGCGTCGAGCAATGCTTTCGTTGCCCGGTCCATGGCCTCCGCGACCATCGCGCACATGTCAGCAAGGTGGTCGGCCAGTTCGCCGAGCCGGTCATGGTAAGCCTCACGCATGGTCCAAGCCTACGGGTAGCTCGTCGCAATCACCGCATTCCTCGGTGAACCACTGATGAACCCGAGATGACCAGGTCAGAGATGTCCCTGGGTATGGACTCGAACACAGTTGGCGGCCGCGAAACTTGCCGAAACAACAAAAACCGGCGACTCGGACGCAAGAGGTGTGCGCTCAGGCGCAGGAGGTGTCCGCGGCGGTCAGGGTCGACAGCGTCGGGGCGTTGGCGGTCGAGCCGGCGTTGCCGGACGAACCGGCGTTACCGCCGCTGCTCGCCGGGACGATCTTGCCGTCGAAGTTGGGGCCGAGGACCAGTTCGATCGCGCCGTTGGCCGAGTCGTCCTCCTGCAGGGTCGCCGTGGGCACCGCGGAGGCGAGCAGTTGGGCCTTGGCCTTGTCGGCGGCCGCGTACTTGACCACGGTGGCTGGCACGTTGTGCGAGTTGCCGCCGTTGATCACGTCGAAGCCCTGCTGCTTGAGCGCCTGCGAGGTCTGGCCCGCGATGCCCTGCTGGGTGTCGCCGCCGTTGAGCACCTGGATCTTGATGCCCTGCGGGGTCAGCGGCGGGGTGGGCGAGGTCGTCGCGGCGGCGCCGGGGAGCGGGGCGTTGCCGATGATCGCGTTGAACAGCTGCGTGGACAGATCGACCAGCGGCGTGGCCTCGCCCTGGGCATTGTCGGTGCCGGTGGTGGGCATGGTGACGAACGTGATCTGGTTGAGGGCCACGCCTTGCAGCGACTGGGCGAGCGTGATCAGCGCGGACACGTCCATGTTGGCGCCGAAGGTCGACTTGCTGAACACGTTGAGCAGCGAGTTCAGCTTGCTCGGACTGGTCAGCATGCTCTGCCCGATGACCTGGCGTAGTACGGCGGCCAGGAACCGTTGCTGGCGGCCGATTTTCGCGTACTGGCCGGGCGTGTCGCCCTGGACGTTGTCGGCGCGTACGAAACTCAGCGCCTGCTGCGGGCTGAGGGTGGTTTCGCCGCCCTGCGCGATGATCGTGCCGAGCCTGCCGTCCACCACCGCGCCCTTGGTGCACAGGCTGACCTGCGGCAGCGCGCCGACCAGGTCGGTGAAGCCCTGGAAGTCCATGCCGACGAAGTGGTTGATGCGCAGCCCGGACAGCTCCTGCACGGTGTCGGTGACGCAGCGCGGACCGCCGACCGCGTAGATCGCGTCGAGGCGCACGCCGTCCTGGGCCGGCTCGTTCGTGCCCGAGTAGTTGCTGGACCCGTTGTCCCAGCCCTGGCAGGCCGGCCGGGTCACCTGGAGGTTGCCGGGGAAGGACACGATCTCCACCCGACTGCGGTCGGCCGGCACGTGCGCGACCATGACCGTGTCGGTGACGATCGAGCTGCTGCTCACGCCGACCCGCGCGTTCGCACCGACGAACAGGAAGTTCTCGTCGCCGGACTGCTTGGCGCCGTTGGCGATCGCGGGCGAGTTCTCGTCGAGCGCGGCAACGGTCTGGATCTGGTTGTTGTCGCTGGTCTGGGTGCCCCACTCGATGCCGGTCAACGCGAGCACGGCGACCGCGGCGGCGATGGCCAGGCCCTTCAGGCCCCAGGAGATGCGTTTCTCGCGCGGGGTCTTCGGCGGCTTGCCGCCCTTGCCGCCGCCGCCACCGTTCTTGGTGGGCGGAAGGTCGTCGCCGTGGTCGTGCTCGTCGGCGTCGTGTTCGGGCGCGTCCTGTTCGGAGTCGAGCGTGCCGACCGGTTTGGCCAACATCGTCTGTGCGGCGCTCTTGGTGGACAGCGCCTCTTCGAGGTCGTCGTCCTTGGCCAGCCACGGCATCAGGCGCTTGCGCTTGGTCCGCCGCACCTCCTCCTCGGCGACCATCTCGTCGTGCACCGCGGAGAAGCGCGCCAGCGTGGCGTCGACCTTGCGCTTCTGTACGACCATCTCGCTGATCGGTTCCATCTCGGCGGTCAGCGAGGCCGGGTCGATGTCCTCCCGGCGTTCCGGTTCACCCGGTTTGCGCGGCGGACGGGCCGGACGACGGATCTGGGTGGCCGGGATCTCCAGCGGCGGCGCGGACGACGCGAGCGCGTCGTCGGCGATCGGCCCGGGGTCCTGGTTCGGATTCGGGGCCTTCGCGTCGGGCGCGTCCGCAGGGGCGTCCGGGCTGAGCCGGTTCGCGATCGGCGGGCCTGCCTGCGGACGGCCGCCGGGGGCCGGCAGACGCCTGCTGTCGCCGCCCGCCGCCTCGGGCGGGAGCGGTGTGGGCAGGTTGTTCTGGCTCGGCGAGTTGGTCGGACCGGGCAGCGGGTTGCGGCCGGTGCCGGCCGGGCGACGTCCGGTCGCGGTGCCGGGGGGAGCTGCCGGGGGGCGCGGGCGACGGTTCTGCTTGGTGCCGGGCGCCGCGGCCGTCATCGGGTTGGCCGAGGGGGCCCCGGTACCGGGATCGGCGGCCGGGGGCTGGTCGGGCTGGCGGTGCGGCCGGGTGCGGCCGTTCGTGGTCGGCGAGCCGGCCACCCTCGGCTTGTCGCGCGGGCCGGTCTGCCGGGGCAGGGCAGCGCTGCTCTGGCTGCCGGCTCCGTTGGTCGAGACGATGGCGGCGCCGCTCTCCGCGGCTGCCGCGGCGAGCGCGGCCGCCGAGACCGGCTCGGTCAGGCCGGCGACCGCGCGCGGCGAGCCGTTGGTTCGGGTCTGCGCGTTCGCCCGGGAGGTGCCGGCGACGCCGCCGCGTGGCGCGTCGGGCGTGCGGGTCGCGGTGCCGCGTGCGGGCGCGACGTTGGTGCGACTGTCAGCCGGCTGCCGGTCGGCGGCACGTTTGCCGGCGCCGGCGATCCGGTGCTCGTTGCTCGTGCTGAGGTCGGCCGCGGCCCGGGGGTTGCTCCGGCGCTGCTCGGCCGCCGAGGGCGGGGCGGCCGGCGGGGAGGCCGGTGCCATGTCGTTACCCGTTCGCGTCCGGCCGGTGTTCTGCGCCTGAATACGGTATTGAGGTGACGACCCGGACGCCGCTGCCGCAGGTACGGCGGCGGCCTGTGCCGACTGCTGCGCGGCGCGCGCGGCGGCCCTGGTCTGCGACCGGGTCCGGCTCGGCTCCTGCGGTTCGGCGGGATCCGGGGCGCGACGCCTGCCGCCCGAGGACGGGGGCGGAGTCGCCGCGGGCGGATCGATCTTGGCTCGACGGCCGGTCGGTTGCGGATCGGGCGCGGCCCGACGTCCGGTGGACATCCCGGCAGGCGGATCGACGGCGGCTGGACGACCGGCGGAGGACGGCGGGTCGATCTTGGCGCGGCGACCGGTGGGCTGCGGATCTGCCGCTGCCCGACGACCGGTCGGCTGCGGGTCCGGTGCGGCCCGGCGACCGGTCGGCGGATCGACGGCTGCTCGACGACCGGTGGGCGGGGCGACCGGCGTGATGTCGTTGCGCGAGTTGCCGTGCCGGGCGACCAGGTCGGAGACGCTCAGACCACCGGAATCCTCCATGGATCGGCGGCGGCGACCCGTTGGTCTGTCGTAGGGATTATCGCTGACCGGGGGTGGGGGGGACTCATGCCGACCCGCGTCGCGGGGCTCGTCGGGCACTCGTTCTCCCTCCACTGTCAGTCAAACCCAGGTCGGTTACAGCGTGATGCGGTACGGCCCCGTCCGGTATCGCATGTCGTCCTGCGCAGGCGATAGTACGGACGGATGACCGTTCTGACGACAGCCGCGTGAAATCCTGTCACTATTAGTACGCGGTTGCGCCTACGAGGCTAGGCCGAACGGAGGAAAATCCGTCTGCGGCTAGTAGAAGCCGGCGACCCTGGGTTGGGCCACCGCTCTGCGGTTCGCCGCTTCTCCGGCCAACAGCACCCGTCCCCCGTGACGATAGGCCACCGCGTTGCGGCCCGATTGCTTGGCGGCATAAAGCAGGCTGTCCGCACGAAGCAACTGCTGCTCAGCGCTGGTGGGGGGCCGGCAGGACGCCGGCGTGGCGGCCGGTTCGTACGCGATGCCGGCACTGACCGTCACCCGGAGTGCGGGCGCGAGCTGGGACCAGGGGAAGCGCTCGATCCTGGCGCGGGCGGCCTCGGTGACCGAGATCGCGGTGCCCGGTTCGGCGCCCGGAAAAACGAGAACGAACTCCTCACCGCCGTAGCGGGCGCAGAACGCGCCCTCGGGCAGACCGGTCTGCAGAAGATCGACGACGCGTTGTAGCACCCGATCGCCGAGCAGGTGGCCGAAGGTGTCGTTGACCTGCTTGAACCAGTCCAGGTCGACAAGGGCGATGGCCAGCCCGCCAGGTGAAGCGTCCGCGTTCGACGTGCTGCCGGCGAGCAGCGAAGTGAGTCGCTGGTCCAGGTAGCGGCGGTTGTAGCTGGCGGTCAGGCTGTCCCGGATGCTCTGTTCGAGGGCCTCGGCGTGCTCTTTGCGCAGGCGGGCGACCTCGTGCCGGAGCTGCTCCGGGATGGGCGGCTGCTCGTTGCCGTCCGCGTAGACGAGATCCAACGCGGAGCGAAGATGCTGGTACGCCTGGCGCCACTCGCCGCGGGAGGACAGCAGCGTCGCGATGGACTCGTGCAGTCGAATCAGCTTCGACGAGTCCGTCTGGCCACCCGGTTTACCCGATACGCCGTCCGTCGATGTCTTCCTGTCCACTTGGCGGGGCGGGCCGAAGGTGGTCAGGGCGGCGCCGTCGTCGACGGGTTCCCGTCCTGCGAAGTTCGGCTGCAGTATGGTCATCGCCCTCACCTCCCTACGTCCGTGGTGTCGACCTAAAAGAGTCCGGTCTTGAGCAGGCGGGACGAGCCAGTGTCGGATTTCGCTCGACTGGCTGAAGGGGGCCTACTCCAATACGGTGATATTGGGTGATTTGGCTCGCAATCCAACTGAAACACAGGGTCAAAATGCGCCTTGATCGTTTCGTGATAGCGCGATTCGAAATCAAGGTCGTCGATGCTTCTCCGCCTGCTCAGCGCGGGAATCGCCGGATCACCGAGGGTGCCGGTGCAGGCACGGACGGGCACCGGACCGGCGGACAGCCCCGTCCCCACCTCAGGTAACCGAAGACTACTGACAGTAGAGAATGGACGCGATTCGTCCGCTGTCGACACCGCGGATCGAGTGGCGGTTCAGCCGCCGGAGTGCATCAACTCGGCGCCCGCCGGCACGGTCGCGTCCTCCGGGTCGTCCAACCAGTTCTCCGGCAGCACGACCTTGGCCGGCGATCCCTGGCGGCCGCGTGGGCCGTCCTCGCCGACCGCGTGCGCCTGTGGGTTGCCCTGCTCGCGCACGGCGCCCAGCAGGTCGTCCAGCTCGGCGAGGGTGTGTACGAGGCCGAAGCGCTGGCGCAACTGCGAACCGACCGGGAAGCCGTGCAGGTACCAGGCCATGTGCTTGCGCAGGTCGCGGATGCCCTTGTCCGCGCCCTGGTGCTCGATCAGCAGCTCGGCGTGCCGGCGGAGCACCACGAGCACCTCGCCCAGGGTCGGTCCCGGCCCGATCGGCTCGCCGGCGAACGCCGCGCGAAGCTCGCCGAACAGCCACGGCCTGCCCAGGCAGCCCCGGCCGACCACGACGCCGTCGCAGCCGGTCTGCTCGACCATCTTCAGCGCGTCGGTTGCGCTGAAGATGTCGCCGTTGCCCAGCACCGGGACCGTGGTGACGGCCTCCTTGAGCCGGGCGATCGCGGACCAGTCGGCCTGGCCCGAGTAGCGCTGGGCGGCCGTGCGGGCGTGCAGGGCGACCGCGACCGCGCCCTCCGCCTCGGCGATCCGGCCCGCGTCCAGGTAGGTCAGGTGCTCGTCGTCGATGCCGATGCGGAACTTCACCGTCACCGGGATGCCGGCCGGTTCGGCCGCGCGTACGGCGGCCGAGACGATCTCGCCGAACAGCCTGCGCTTGAACGGCACCGCCGCGCCGCCGCCGCGCCGGGTCACCTTGGGCATCGGGCAGCCGAAGTTCATGTCGATGTGGTCGGCGAGGTTCTCCTCGGCGATCATCCGCACGGCCGCGCCCATGGTCTCCGGGTCGACCCCGTAGAGCTGCATCGACCTCGGTGTCTCGCTCGGGTCGAAGGTGATCATGTGCAGGGTGCCCGGATCCCGCTCCACCAGCGCGCGGGTCGTGATCATCTCGCAGACGTAGAGCCCGGCGCCGTACTCGCGGCACAGCCGGCGGAACGCCACATTGGTGATGCCGGCCATCGGCGCGAGCACGACCGGCGGGTCGGCCGCGTACGGGCCGATCCGAAGTGGCGAACGCTGGAGCGGGGACACGCTCTCCATTGTGCGGGTGCGAGGCGTCCGATCCGAAATCGCCCTGGTCAGGGTTTAACCCAGGTCACGGGCGAGGACGTCCTCCTCGGTCTCGCGACGCACCAACAGCCGGGCCTCGCCGTCCCGGACACCGACCAGCGGCGGGCGGCAGACCAGGTTGTAGTTGGAGGCGAGCGCGTAGTGGTAGGCGCCGGTGCACGGGACCGCGAGCAGGTCGCCGGCGCGGATGTCCTCGGGCAGCGGAATGTCCTCGGCGATCACGTCGCCCGCCTCGCAGTGCCGGCCGACGACGGTGGCCGGGCGCAGCGGGGCCCTGCTGGCCTGCCGGCCGATCCGGCGCGCCTCGTACCGGGCGCCGTAGAGGGCCGGGCGAGGGTTGTCGCTCATGCCGCCGTCGACCGCGACGAACGTGCGCGTGCCGTGCTTGACCGTGACCGCCCGGTACAGCGTGACGCCCGCGTTGGCCACGATCGAGCGGCCGGGCTCGATGGTCAGCCGCGGCGTGCGCAGCTCGCGCAGCGCGCATTCGAGGTTGAGGGTGCCGAGTACCCGGTGCGCGAACCCGGGCAGGTCGAACTCGCCGTCGCCGTCGCGGTAGGGCGCGGCGAACCCGCCGCCGAGGTCCAACTCCTCGATCACGACGCCGTGCACGTCGCGGACGCGGGCGATCAGTTCGACCATCCGCTTCGCGGCCTGCTCGTAGCTGTCGATCCGGCGGACCTGCGAGCCGATGTGGCAGTGCAGCCCGACCAGGCGCAGGCCAGGGGTGTTGAGAACCTTGGCGATCGCCTCGTCGGCGGCGCCGGAGGCCAGCGAGAAGCCGAACTTCTGGTCCTCGACGCCGGTCGCGATGGCCTTGTGGGTATGCGCGTCGACGCCGGGCGTGACGCGGATCAGCACCGACTGCGGGAAGCTGACCTGCGCGGCCAGTTGGTCGATCTCGTCGAGCGAGTCGATCACGATCCGGCCGACCCGGTAGGACAGCGCGGCCTTGAGGTCCTCGGCGGTTTTCACGTTGCCGTGCAACATGATCCGCTCGGCCGGGAAGCCGACCGACCGCGCGACCGCGAGTTCACCGGCCGAGCACACGTCCAGCGACAGACCCTCCTCGGCCAGCCAGCGCAGCACTGCCTTGCACGGCAACGACTTGCTCGCGAACGCGACCTCCGCGCCGGGCAGCGCATGTCGGTAGGCACGGGCGCGCCTGCGCACCTCGTCCTCGTCGAGCAGCGTGCACGGGGTGCCGAAGCGCGCGGCCAGATGCGTCATGGGGACGCCGGCGAAGCTCAGGTCACCGCCGTCGACGGGGTGGGTCGCGGCGGGCCAGATCCCAGGCGCCAACCTGGGCTGAACCGAAGCGCCGAGGCTGGGCAACAGTTCCGCGAGTGTCATGCCATTCAGCAAACGCCCGTTGTCGACGCTCGGCCCGGCCGGGGACACGGCCATGACACGTGACCCCGCCATGTTGCCGCGATCTTGACACCGGAGGTGATCGCGGTCACGCGTCCGCTTCAGACGCGGTGATCGACCGGGCGGGCCGTGGTCGTCATGTGCCGGTTGGTGGTTCCCTTGTGCGGCGTGGTTTTCGTGCCGCCGGTCGAGCCGCCGTGCGCGGGTACGTGCGGGACCATCTGGAACGGCGGCAGCACGGGAGCGCCCGGACCGGTCGCCGACGGCGGCGTCGCCGCGCCCGCGGTGACCGGCGGGCCGAAGACCTGGTTGGCGAAGGCCAGCATGTAGGGCAGGGCCGCGCGCGCCGCGCGCCAGGTGTGCGTCATGCCCGGCTGCAGCACGAGCGCGACGTTCTGGTTGCGTGCGGCCAGCGCGTTCGCCAGCCGGTGCCCGGTGGCCACGTCGGTCGGGGCGCTCTCGCCGACCGCGATGAGCACCGACACCGGGTAGGTGAACTGCATGGTCGGGATGTACGAGCGGGGAGTGTTCGCCTTGAGCAGTTCGGGGTGGCCGGCCAGGATGCCCGCCGAGTCGCCGAGGTCGTCGTAGGGCAGGCTGATCAGCAGCGAGCCGAACGTCTCCAGGTGCTGAAGGCCGATGTTCAGGGTGCAGTAACCGCCACCGGACATGCCGCCCAGCGAACGGTGCGCGCGGTCGGCCACGGTGCGGAACTTGCCGTCGATCGACGGCACGACGGTGTGGACGAGGTAGTCCTCGAGTTGCGGGCCGCCGGGGATGTTCAGGCACTCCCAGTCGACGGAGGGCTGCTCGGCGGTCATGTCGGGCGCGACGACGATCATCGGCTGCATCACGTGGTCGTTGAGCATGGCCTGCATCGTGTTCAGCGCGTCGCCGGAGGTGAACCAGTCGTCCGCGGTGCCGTCCGGATAGCCGTGCAGCAGATAGACCACCGGGTAGTGGGTGTGCGCGTTCGCCGGGTTGTCGTAGCCGGGCGGCAGCATCACGTTGGCCCGGCCGACCGGGACACCGCGCGTCGGGTCGGCGATGTCGACCTGCACGATGCGCGGGTTCTTCTCGTTGACCGGACTCGGTGCCTTGCCGGAGTTCTTGGCGCTGGCCAGCGCGGCGGCCGCGCTGTTCACGTAGTCGTCGGTCGGCGTGGTGGCGGCGGCGAACGCGTCGCCCGCGTCCTCGGTGAAGCCGCTGCTGCGCTGCATGACGACCGCGAGGTCGTGCGCCGTGCGCACGTAGCCGACGTAGTTGTTGAGCCAGAACACACCGGCCAGGCTCGCCAGCACGCCGACGATGACGAGCTTGCTGGACAACTGCATCGGGGGGCGGATCTTCGCCAACTGGCGTGGCGACCTCGGCCGGAACAGCAGGTACGCGGTGATCGCCGCGGCGAGCAGCAGGCCCTGCCAGATGATCGGCGCTTCCAGGGCTCCCGCGGTCAGCGTGCGGGCGGTCACGTCCGGTGGCAGCGTCGGGCCAGGACCGACCGACATCGCACTCCCCCTCGAAGGTAAAGAAATCCAGTCGCAACAGCGGGTTCACCGAATAGACGCCGTGACCCTGCCCCACGTTGCGCGGGGACGCAACGAGGGTAGCGGCGCTGTGCTCGGCTTCACCGTAAGCGGCCCGCGTGCGCGGTGGCACGCTGGGTTGCCTGCTTCGCGACCCTCGACCGGCAAGCCTCGGCTCACCCATGGTTTTGACCTGCGGATTCCGGTTTCGGCCGAAGTGTGCCGGGCGCCGCTTTCGGTTCGCCGGGGGCGTGCGATGGCGCATCTCGGCCATGATCGAGTCCTGAGCGAGCCGGGTTCGCGTGGCGTAGCTCACGCGGCCCTGGTTCGCTGGACGGCGAAAATGCTGGTCACGCACCCTGGTGTCGAACCAGGCGTCCCAGGATCATGAGTCCCGGACCGTGCGCGTTGGGGCGGTCGACCGGACTCGCACCGGCTTCGCCCGGGATCACAACCCGGGGCCTCGTCTGCTTCGGCCTCGACCGCAGTGCCCCTACCAGGACTCGAACCTGGGACCTCGACGGTCGTAACGTCGCGCTCTGATCCAACTGAGCCACAGGGGCGGAAAACTGCCATTCGCACGCGGCGGTACGCATTGTTTTCCGGAAATGAAAAGCCGCCTCGCTCGGCTGGTCCGAGAGGCGGCTTCCGTTGCGCTGACGGCGAAACGTCAGCTACGGGAAGCCTCGCGCGGCCGGTGCCACATGCGCATCGCACGTCGGAAGTCACGGATGATCGCATGCCGATGAATGTGCCAATGCCGGCGGCGCATCGTTGCCATGACTTCCTCCATTCCGCTCACGTCGTCGTTGCGAACACTATCCAGTGATTCCGCGACCCCGTCAACGCGATTTACCCGGCTGACCAGGCCCGCACCCACCCCGGCCCGGAGCTTCGGTACGCTCTGCCCTGAGGGGCCGTTAGCTCAACTGGCAGAGCAAAGGACTTTTAATCCTTGGGTTCTGGGTTCGATCCCCAGGCGGCCCACCCGTGAGGGCGAGCTGGTTCGCGAACCGGCTCGCCCTTCGTGCGTTCGCCTGAGGCGAGGTCAGGTGTCCAGGCCCCGGTTCAGGTACGCGACGAAGACCTCGTTGTTCAGCGCGCCCCGCGAGCGGCGTCGCCGGATCAGTGTGATCGCCCTGGGCGCGGTCAGGCCGAGGTCGATCAGGGCCTGGCCGACGACGAGGCCGGAGCGGTTCATGCCGCTGCGACATCGCACCAAGGTGTTGCGCCGCTGCCGGACCGCGTCCGCCGCGATCGCGCCGAGCCTGCGTGCGCCGTCGATCTGTTCGGCGACCAGTGGCGCGTCGGGGATCTCCAGGATGACGTGTTCGACACCGCGATCCGGGCCGTGACCGTCCCGGGTGAACAGGCTGATGACGAGATCGAACTCGTTGGTGACCACGGCGGCCCGCGCCTCGCCCGCCGAGTCGGTCCAGCCGTGGCCGCCCATCCATAGGAACGGCCGGATCTGGTGCCAGGGTGCGATCGGGCCCGGTCTGTCCGGGTCCTTGTGGCGCGTGCGCATGGCTGCCCTCCCGCTGCCGCCAACGGGCTGGGTCAGAACTGCTGCCAGGTGTAGTTGCCGGACGCGTCGGCGGCGCAGGCGACCGGGCGGTAGTTGGAGTCGATGCCGAACTGGCCGGGTTGGCTGCAGGGCTGGCCGGGCTGGTCGAAGTTGCTGCCGCTGGGCGCGTTGGTGGTCGTGGTGGCCGGGGGCGGAGCCGCGGTGTGCGTGTGGTGGGTCGTCGGCGGCGCCGTGGTGGCCTGGACCGGGGTGGTCGCCGGGGGCGGCGCGACGACGGTGGTGGTGGGGATGCCGGAGAGGGCGGCGTCGGGCAGGGTGCCGGGCTGCATGCCGGTGGTGTTGCTGGGACCGGCCGGGACCGGGATACCCGCCATGTGGAACGGCGCGCGGATCATGCCGAAGCCGACGGCGATCAGCACGACCGCGCCCGCTGTCATGGCGAGGATCCGCAGGTTCTTGGGAGTGTTGCGGAGCTGCTCGACGAGCGGCAGCTCGGTGGTGGCCGGGACGACCTCGTCGGTGCTGGGCTCGGTGGACGTCGCCGCCGCCGGCTTGGCCAGGACCAGGGGACGGCGGCCGCGGCCGGCGCGGTGGCGGGCGGTTCGGCCGGTGGGGGCGGGTGCGACCAGCACGCCGGACTTGGTACCCGGGGCGGTGGCGCCGACCGAGGCGAAGGAGTTCGTCCCGGAGGCGGTGGCCGGTGCGGTGTCCTCGGGGTTGGTCTCCTCCGCCGCCTCGTCGGGCGTGAAATGGGTCAGCAGAACTGGACCGATGCCACGGGACATGGTTGGCATCCTGCCGATTCCCGGGAAATTAGTAAAGTCCGCAAAACATCAAGCCGATCGGCGACCGTAGAGGTACATGATCCCGATGCCGATCGCCAGGATGGGCAGGCCGATCGGGCGGTACACCGCGAGGAACGTACCGGTCGACAAAGTGACCGCGAGAATGGTGACGACAATGGCGTGCACCAGCAATGTCGCGCCGATCAGCGCGCTGAGCACGTTGGCCCTGCGCTTCGTGGTCGGGGTGGGGGCGACCGGCTGGTTACGGCTCCGCAGGCGCATGATCACCAGGAACAGTGGACGGCCGAAGGCGACGGAGAGCAGGAAGACCAGCCCGATCACGCCGGTCAGCACGGGTTCGTGCAGCTTGATGGCGAGTTCGTTGCCGCCGGTGAACACCGAGACGGCCAGGCCGATGGCGAAGCCGGCGACCGCGATCAGACCGATCACGTTCACCTTTCGCCGGAACACGAACGTGCCGAGCGTGATCACGGCCGGAATGGCGGCGCTGATGGACAGCGCGAGCAGGTCGTTGTTCACCTGTGGACTGATCAGCTCATAAGCGCCGATCGGCACGATCCAGCTCACCAGCAGGTTGGGCAGGAACGCGCGCAGATTGCGCGGGGAAAAACCGGGTTTTGGTCCGGTTGGTTGGGAATTCAATACGGTGTTCCCGTCTTTCATCATGGAAACAGGTTCCTGCGAAGGGGTGGGGATCGTCGTCGGCGGTGCGATGGATTTCGCGCTGCAACCGTGGTTCGCACCGGGGCCTGACGATGTCCACCCGTGGTTCGAGGACGCTGGCTTGACCTGGCGTTACGGTGGCCATATGGACGTGCCGGCGCCGTTGACCCGAGTCGGCCGGAGCATCGTGGGACAGCTGGAGTACACGCGCTGGCTTCGGCCGCTCGTGCTCGGCGTGCTGCTGGTCGTGCTGAGCGTGACCTCGCGGACCCAGGCGGGCCAGCACCGGGCGACGCTGCCGGTGATGCTGGTGCTGACCGGGGTGATCATGGTCGGCGCGGGCCTGCTGGTGTTCCGCAGGCTGACGCCGCTGACGACTCGATTGGTGTTCGCCGCGCTGGTGGCGGCGTCGGTGGCCATGGTCTACCTGGACGCGGGCGGGCCGGGCTACCTCGGCGGGTTCGTCGCGGTCAGCCTGGCGGCCGCGCAGCTGCCGCGCACGCAGAGTGTGGTGGTGGGCGTGCTCGCGCTGGTCACGCTCGGCGCGGCGGCGGTGGTCGGGGGCGACCGTTCGACGGCGTCGGTCGCGGTGGCGGAGTTGGGGGCGATCGCGTTCTTCACGGTCGGCTGGTACTCGCGCAGGCTGCGCGAGCGCACCGAGCAGGCCGCGAGCCTGCGGCTGGCGCTGGAGCGCGGCAAGGTCGCGCAGGCGCGGGCCGCGCTGCTGGCCGAGCGGCAGCGGCTGGCCAGGGAGATGCACGACGTACTGGCGCACTCGTTGTCCGGGCTGATGCTGCACATCGAGAGCGCGCGGCTGCTCGCCGCGCACGATCCGGCCGATCCTCGGCTGCTGACCGCGTTGGAGCGGGCCAACCAGCTCGCGCACAGCGGGCTGGACGAGGCGCGCCAGGCCATCGGCATGCTGCGCAACGACGAACTCCCCTGCGCCGACTCACTGTCCACTTTGGTGGAAGGCTTTCGCGCGGACAGCGGGATACCGTGCGAGTTCGAGCTTTCCGGGCCGAGGCGGGAGATCGACGCGGCGGCCGGGCTGGCGGTGTACCGGGTCGCGCAGGAGGCGCTGACCAACATCCGCAAGCACGCCGAGCCGGACCTGGTGCGGATGCGGCTCGACTACGCCGACGACGGCGTGCGGCTGTCGGTGGCGGATGTGGGGCGGCCGGTCGATCGGGCGCCGAACGCCGATGGCGGAGGCTATGGAGGTTATGGCCTGTCGGGGATGCGGGAGCGGGCGGAGTTGATCGGCGGCAGCCTGGACGCGCGCCGGACGGACACCGGGTTTCTGGTCGAGTTGTGGGTGCCGACGCCGTGACCGGACCGATCCGGGTGGTGCTCGCGGACGACCAGCGCGTGGTCCGCGACGGGCTGGCGCTGCTGCTCGGCCTGTTGCCGGGGGTCGAGGTGGTGGACTCGGCGTGCGACGGCGACCAGGCGGTCGAACTGGCCCGGCGCCTGCGGCCGGACGTGGTGTTGATGGACCTGCGCATGCCGCGCTGTGACGGTGTCGCGGCGACCAGGCTGCTGCGCGAACAGTGTCCGGAGATCAAGGTCATCGTGCTGACCACGTACGCGGACGACCGCTCGGTGCTGGACGCGCTGCGCGCGGGCGCGCGCGGCTATCTGACCAAGGACGCGGGCGCCGCGCAGATCAACGAGACCCTGCGCCGGGTGGTGAACGGCCAGGCGGTGATCGACCCGGCGGTCGCGCAGCACGTGATCAACGCGATCGCGCCGGACGAGGGGTCGCCCGAGCCGCCGCCGTTGCCGGACGCGTTGACGCCGCGCGAGATCGAGGTGCTCACGTTGATCGCGGACGGCCTGTCCAACGCGGAGATCGCGCGGACGCTGGTGATCAGCGAGGCGACCGTGAAGAGTCACATCAACCGGCTGCTCAGCAAGACCGGCGTGCGCGACCGCGCCCAGGCGGTCGGCTACGCGTACCGGCACGGCCTGGCCCGGCCCGACTAGCGGTCCCGCCGCAGGAACAGCAGGCCGGCCGCGACTCCGATGGCCAGCGGCGCCAACAGGAACCCGACCAGCACCGTCCCGGTGGCGCCGACCAGCGCGCCGTCGACCGACGAGCCGAGCGCGCTGCCGACCGCGAACGCGGTGGCCACCCAGGCGAACGCCTCCGCTGCCGTGCCGGCCGGCGCGGCAGCGTCGGTGGTGATGAAGATCGAGGTGAGCATCGGCGGCAGGGTGAACCCGCTGAGCACGAGGCAGACCACCATCACCGGCAGCGGCCCGATGCACAGCATCGGCAGGTAGCCGATGGCCAGGACGAGCACGATCAGCGGCAGCGCGCGGTGCAGGTCCTTGGGTTGGCGGCGGGTGAAGGCGAGGCCGCCGAGCAGCGAGCCGAACGCCTGCGCGGCCAGCAGCCAGCCGGATTCGGCCGCGGCGCCGCGAACTTCGGCGTAGTTGGTGACCGCGACGATGGTGGCGCCGACCGCGAAGCCGACCAGCACGGTCGCGGCGAGCAGCAGCCGCAGCCGGGCCGAGCGCAGCGGACCGGCCCAGTGCCGCGCGGCCGCCGCGCCCCGCCAGCGCCGCACGACCGGCGCGGTGCCGAACATGACGGTGCCCAGGACCTGCGCGATCGCCGCGGTGAACAGGCCGGCGCGCGGGCCGCCGATGGCAACCGAGGCGACGGTGGCGACCGGGCCCGCGACGAAGATCAGCTCCTGGAAGGTGACGTCGATGGTGTAGGCGGCGGGCAGCAGCGCCTCGCCGACCAGGCCCTTCCACAGCACCCGCAGGCACGACTCGAACGGCGGCGCGCCGAGGCCGGCGAGCAGCGCGCCGACGATGGCCGGGCCGACCCCTGGCACGAAGGCGACCAGCGCGAAACCCGCGGTGGAGGTGGCGATCGAGGTCAGCATGACTGGTGGTTGGCGCCAGCGGTCGGCGAGCCGGGCGGCCATCGGCTGACCGATCGCCAAGCCGGCGGTGAACGCGCCGACCAGCACGCCGGCCAGCGAGATGGACATGGTTTCCCGGGCGAACAGCAGCAGCGCCAGCGGTGCGGAGCCGGTGGGCAGCCGGCCGAGGAGGCTGCTCAGCAGCACTCTCGGCACCGCTCGGGCACGCAGCACCTCGGTCGCCGCGCTCATCGGTGTCGTCTTGACGGGACGGACATGGGCAGAGTTCTCCCTTGTGGTGATATCGATCCAGTGCGCGGGAAAGGCGGATCGATCAGGGAGCGAGGTCGCCGCGATCGTGATCGCTGCCGTAGAGCGGCAGGTCAGGGGTGATCCACTCGGCGTAGGCCGCAGCGCGCGGTTCGGGTGGGATCACGGGCCAACCGTACCCGAGCTGCCCTCATTCCTTGAGGGGATGGCCGTGCGCGGCGAACTCGCTGCGCACGATGTCCCGGTTGCGCTGGATCACGTCGGCGAAGCGACCGCTGGGCGGCGTGGCCTCCGGCGAGTTGGGGAAGCGCACCAGCACGGAGACCTCCCGGTAGGTCTGCTCCCGCCAGCGCCGGTATTCGCGCGGGGTGGTCGGCATCGGGCGGGCCGGCTGGTCGGGGTCGCGCAGCATGGCCAATTGCGCGTGCCGGTAGAGGATCTGGTCGCGGCCGTCGGCGTAGACGGTGTCGACCTGCGACTGGCGCACCCGCGACCAGGGGATCCGCTGGTTGGGGCGGAGCAGTCGGGTGATCACCACCTGGTCGGGTTCGAACCGCACCGAGGTGCGCAGCCAGGACAGCCAGGTGAACGCGGCGAGGATCGCCGCGAACGCGAGCGCCGTGACCACGGCCGGCAGGCGCAGCGGGATCGACACGCAGAACGTGAACAGCAACGCGAACGCGACGCCGACCAGGAGGTCGGCGCTGAGGTGTTCGGGCACCGGGTGGATGACCCTGGCCCGGCCGGCCGACGCCGAGGGCGCTGTCACACCCACATTCTCGGCGCGACCGGCCGGACCGGCGAGTTCAGCTTTTGATGATCGCGGCGACCACGTCGGCCAGCGAGGTGGTCGGGTGGCCGATGAGCCCGCGCAGGTCACCGCTGTCGTCGGACAGTTCGCCCTCGACGATGCCCTGGTCGGTGTGCGTGAGCAGACCGGCGAAACCGGCCGGGATGCCCTGCTCGACGAGGAGCTTCTCGTGCTCGGCCGCGGAGAGCTGTCGGTAGTCGATCTGTTTGCCGGACTGCCTGGTCAGCTCGGCGGCCAGGTCGGTGAAGGACCATTCGACGTCGCCGGCCAGCTCGTAGACCTTGTTCAGGTGCCCGTCGCCGGTGAGCGCGGCGACCGCGGCTTCGGCGTAGTCGAGGCGGGCGGCGCTGGCCAGGGTCGCCGTCGGGGTGGCGTTGCCGGCCAGGATGCCGGTGTGCAGCGCGCCCTGGATGCGCGCGGCGAAGTTCTCGGTGTACCAGCCGTTGCGCAGGAAGGTGAACGGCACGCCGGCGTCGCGGATGGCCCGTTCGGTCACCTGGTGGTCGGGCGTGACCAGCAGCGTGCTGGTGTCCGCGTGCAGCACGCTGGTGTAGGCGAGCTGGCCGACGCCGACCTGCTTGACCGCGTCGACGACGCGCAGGTGCTGGTCCTCGCGCTCGGGCACGCCCGCGCCGGAGATGAACAGCACCTTGTCCGCGCCGGACAGGGCGGCCCGCAGGCTGGCTGGGTCGTCGTAGTCGGCGGCGCGCACGGTGACGCCGCGCGCGGCGAGGCCGGCGGCCTTGTCCGGGTTGCGCACGGCGACGGCGATCTCCTCGGCCGGCACGCCGCGCAGCAGACCGTCGACGACGAGTTGGCCGAGCAGGCCGGTGGCGGCGGTGACAACGATCATCGGGCTCTCCTCACTGGGACCTGTTAACTTCCTCGAAGTTAGCACTAACTTCTAGAAAGTTCCAACCGGGCGAGGAAGTGGTGCTCCGATTCACATCCGGGGCTTGCCCTCCCGCAGCGTCGCCACGGCCTTGGCCACGCGGCGCTGCCGGGTCTCGTCGGTCTTGGCGCCCTCGATCAGCTGCACGAAGCCGCGCTTGTTGCTGTAGGACAGTCCGTCGAAGTAGGCCCTGGCCGCCGGATCGACCGCCAGTGCGGCGGCCAGATCGTCGGGAACGGTGACTTCACGCGGTTCGGTGTCCAAGATCACCTCGACGCGCACCTCGTCGCCGGCGGCGACGCCTGCCGCCGCCCGGTTCTCCGCGTTGAGCGGGAGCATGTGCGCGCCGCCCATCACCGCGACGGTGCTCCGGTAGGTGTGACCGTTGACAGTCACCCGTACGGCCGGTCGCCTGCCCGCGCCGAGCGCCGTGACCACGTCTTCCGGTATCTCGAACCCGGTAGCCGTCTTGCCGCCCAAGACAATGCGGGTCCGGAATGTCAGGGCGCCTCCGGTCTCGTCCTTGGCCACAACGCCTCCTCTGGTTGGCAGGTTGCCCCTGGGTCATACGAAACGAAGGTTAGTCCGTGCGTGAAAGGGAACAACGTGGTTCCGTTGCCATGTGCAACTATCCCGGCGGTACCCTTTGCCGATATTGTTCAGGGGAGATTTATCGTTGCCGCAGCGGCGCGTTGGCGAGAGACTGTACGGCGGCCCGTGACCGCCACGCTGAGGATGTACACCGCGCCGAAGGGAGGCTGTCCGTGCGTGATGATCCCGTGCGCCGCGCGGACGTGCTCGCGGAGGCGCTCGTCGGCCTCGCCGACACCCTCGTGGACGATTACGACGTGATCGAACTGCTGCACCGGCTGACCACCTATTGCGTGCGATTGTTGCCGATTGATGCGGCCGGTATTCTGTTGTCCGATCAACAAGGAGAGCTGCGAGTTCTCGCATCGTCCACCGAGGAAGCGCGAATTGCGCAGCAGTTCGCGGTCGATTCCGATGAGGGTCCCGGGGTGGAATGTTTTCGCTCCAGCAGGGAAGTCGCGGTCGCGGATCTGCGTGATGACGGACAACGGTGGCCGGCATTTGCCGAGCACGCCGAGAAAGCCGGTTTTCGCGCGGTGAACGCGGTGCCGCTGCGGCTGCGCTCGCAGACCATCGGCGCGCTGTCGATCTTCCGCGCGGAGCCGGGCCTGCTGACCGCCGAGGACGTCAAGATCGGCCAGGGTCTCGCGGACATGGCCACGATCAGCATCCTGCACGAGCGCGCGCTGTCCGAGCGCACGGTGCTGGTCGAGCAGCTCCAGTTCGCGCTCACCAGCCGGGTGATCATCGAGCAGGCCAAGGGCGTGCTCGCCGAGCGCTGCCGGGTCGACATGGGCGAGGCGTTCACCATGCTGCGTCGGCACGCCCGCAACAACAATCTGCGCCTTGCCGACGTGGCCGAAGGAGTCGTGGCCGGCACGGTCGAACTGAGTCAGGTCAGCGCCGACCCGCGCAGTTGAAACGGATTTGTTTCGCTTGCTCGCACTCGTCACCCATCGTGGGTGGTAAACGGGGTTTCCGGTCAACAGATCTACCCGGTCGGCGCATTGATCACCTGGGCATCCGATCGGCCTCAGCCGATACCCTTGCTGTTCAACGCAACTGTGGCCGAGAGGGATCACCGTGGCAACCTGGCAAGACCTGGTGACGTTCGTGCGCCGTGAATACCGCGTGACCAGGATGGAGACGGACGAGGTCCGGCTGCTGCTGGAGTTCGACGACGAGCGTCGGCAGATGGTGATCCTGGCCAGGGAGGTGCTGGACAAGCGCGAGGAGTGGGTGCAGATCGCCTCGCCCTGCGGTCGCGCGGACGAGGTGGACCTGCGTCAACTGCTGGCCGAACTGGGCGAGACGTCGGTGGTCGGCGGCGCGGTGATCATGGGTGAGTACGTCGTGCTGCGCCACGCGCTGCCGCTGGAGAACCTGGACATCAACGAGTTCGTCGATCCGCTGGCCCTGGTCGCCGGTACCGCGGACATGATCGAGGAGCGCTACGTCGGCGGCGACGGCTACTGATCCTGTTCAGACCTGTTCAATTCAGCCATAGGTGCTACCGAAACCGTCCCTCAGCAGAGCGAAAGCGCGTTCCGCCTCGGTAATCGCGTCGGGCAACCGGGCGGCTGCCCTGGTACCCGACGTGATCAGCCGCTGATTGGTCTCGCTGAGCGTGCGCTGCACCGCGATGATCGCGGCCGCGGTCAGCGCGGGCCGGATCGGATCGAAGTCAACCTCGGCGAGCGCGGTGGTGAGCGCGGCCTCGCCGCGGGCCGCGTAGCGCAGCAGCCGCTCGGCCAGCGCCGGCGTGCCAGTGATCAGCTCGTAGACCTGGCGCACCTGCGGGTTGTCGCTGATGCCGGTGATCGCGTCGCCGTTCCACAGGCCGGCCACGAAGTGCGCGAGCAGCGCGTCCAGCGGGGACTGGCCGGGCTCGCGGTAGCGGACCACCCGGGCCGACTCGTCCTCGTGGTCGGCCACCCGGTGCAGGACCAGGTCCTCCTTGGTGGGGAAGTACTTGAACACGGTCCTTTTGGACACTTCGGCCGCCTCGGCCACATCCCGCACGGACACCGCGTCGAAGCCCCGGTCCAGGAACAGTGCGATGGCCGCGTCGGAGATGGCCTGGTGGGTGCGTTGCTTCTTGCGTTCGCGCAGGCCGGACGGTTCGTCCATGAGGCCAGCCTAACAAATGTGCACCCGGTATACTTCTCCTCCGAGTGTAACTTTTTTAGCCGGACTTAAGCAGAACTGAAGAGGAAGGCGAGTCCTGTTATGCGGTCCGCCGAATGGGCATAACCTGAGCCGGGACACGAATGCCGGGGGGCGGGATTGATGATCGTAGGAGGCGTGGTGGCGGAGGCAGGCCAGCTGATCGCCGACCGCTATCGACTTGAGGAACGGGTCGGCAGCGGTGCGATGGGCGTGGTGTGGCGTGCCAAGGACGAGCTGCTGCGCCGGACCGTCGCGGTCAAACAATTGCTTGTACAGTCCGGTGTGGACGGTGCGGAGGCAAGTGCCCGCGCCATGCGTGAGGGCCGGATCGCCGCGCGATTACAGCATCCGAACGCGGTCACCGTCTACGACGTGGCGGACGTCGACGGGTCGCCGTGGCTGGTCATGGAGTTCGTGCCGGCGCCGAGCCTGGCGACCGTGCTGGCGCAGCGCGGCAACCTCAAGCCGGAGGTGGTGATCCGGCTCGGCGCGCAGATCGCGTCCGCGCTGGCCGCCGCGCACGCCAGCGGCATCGTGCACCGCGACGTCAAGCCGGGCAACGTGCTGCTCGCCGAGGACGGCGCCGCCAAGATCACCGACTTCGGCATCTCCCGGGCCAACAACGAGGCCGTGCTCACCGCGACCGGCCTGGTCTGCGGCACGCCCGCCTATCTCGCGCCCGAGGTGGCCAAGGGCGAGGAGCCCAATCCGGCCTCGGACGTCTTCGCGCTCGGCGCGACCCTTTACACGGCGGTCGAGGGCGAGCCGCCGTTCGGTTTCGGCGACAACACGCTGGCCCTGCTGCACATCGTCGCGGCGGGTCAGATCCGTCCGCCGACGGTGACCGGCCCGCTCGCGCCGATCCTGGTCAGCATGCTGGCCGCGGACCCGGCCGCCCGGCCGACCATGGCGCAGGTCCGCGCGTCGCTGATGAAGGCGGCCGCGGACATCACCACTGTGCGCGCCGCCGACCAGCTGCCCCCGGCCAACCCCGACCACGTCGCGACCGCACGCGTCGGCGGGACACCGCCGCAGGCCCGGCCGATGACGCCGCCGCCGCTGCCGCGACCCGACTCGCGCACCCGGATGGCCGCGCCGCGCCGCGAGAAGCGGGGCCATGCCGGCCTGATCGCCACCATCAGTGTCGTGGTGCTACTCGTCGTGGTCACCGGCATCCTGGCCACCAGGATGCTGAACGGCGCGAACGGCTCGAACGCGAACGGCGGGCACACCAGCACCAACTCGATCACGCCGCCGGTGCCCGAGGTCGGCATGAACACGCCCAAGATGACCTACGCGAACATGCGCGCGGAGCTGCTCAAGTACTACGGGCTGCTGCCGGGCGACACCGAGGACGCGTTCGGCTACCTGGCCCCGAACTTCCGGCCGAAGGTCAATTTCGCGGGCTACCAGGCGTTCTACGCGAGCCTGAGCGCGGTGAGCATCCACGACATCGTCCCGGACGGGCCGAACAGCGTGAACGCGGTCGTCACCTTCGTGAAGGTGCACGGCGCCACCACGCACGAGCCCTACCACTTCGTCTTCACGCCGGGCTCCGACCGGCTGCTGATCGTCAGCGGGGCCCGGGTCGGCTCGAACTCGAACTGACCCGGGCGCGCGGCGCTCACATCGGGTTGGGCCGGCCCAGTTCGGTGCTGGTGAACGGGCCGCCCAGGTAGTCGGCCGGGTTCAGGCCGGTGTCGGGCGCCCCGGCGAGCAGTTCCTCGGCGAAGACCTCGGCGTTGTCCTTGGCCACGTAGCCGAGTTCCTCGGCCTCGGCCAGCGAGTACACCCGGCGGGTGTTGTTGGAGACGCCCCAGAGCACCCGGTAGCCGGGGCTGGGCGCGCTCAGGCAGGCTTCGAACAGCCGGCCGCCGTCGTCCGGGGACAGCCAGGTGGTCAGGCCGCGCACGCCGGGCGGCTTGGGGAAGCAGGAGCCGATCCGCACGCACAGCACGTCCATGCCGAACCGGTCGTGGTAGAGGCTGCCCAGGGCTTCCAGCGCGGCCTTGCTGAAGCCGTAGTAGGTGTCCGGCCGGGCGGTGGTGTCGGCCGAGACACCGTAGGCTCCCGCCTCGGCGTTGGTGCGGAAGCCGACCGCGTGGTTGCTGGAGGCCACGATCACCCTGGACACGCCCTCGGCGCGAGCGGCCTCCAGCACGGTGTGCGTGCCGTTGACGTTGATCTCGATGATCTCGTCCCAGGACGCCTCCCGGCTCAGCCCACCGAGATGCAGGATCGCGTCCACGCCCTGGCAGGCGGCGCGCATCGTGTCCGGGTCGGTCACCGAGCCGGTCATGATCTCCACCTGCTCGCCGTCGGCGGCGGGCTCGACCGCGCCGATGTCGAGCAGGCGTAACACCCGGCCCGCGCGCGCGAGTCTCGGCCGCATCAGGGTGCCGACGATGCCGGCGGCGCCGGTGATCAGAACGCGGTGATCGGCCATCTGGTTGAACTCCTGTCGCGGTGAGGGATTAGCGGATGCCGGCCCGACGCAGCCGGCCACCGAGGTCCGTGGTGACCTCGCGGAGCAGTTCGCCGATGCGCTTGGCCTCGGACTTGGTCAGGTCAGCCGCGGGCATCGAGCAGCTCATCGCGTCGGTCGCCGGGATCCGGTACGGCACGACCGCGGCGACGCAGGCGATGCCGGGCGTGCCCTCCTCGTGTTCCAGGGCGTAGCCGCGCTCGCGGATGTCGGTCAGCCTGCCGCGCAGCACTTCCCGGTCGGTGACGGTGTGCTCGGTCAGCGCCGGCAGCTCCGGGTCGAGCAGATCGGTGATCTCCTCGTCGGTCAGCTCGGCGAGCAGCGCCTTGCCCAGCGAGGTCGCGTAGGCGGGCAGCGTGCGGCCGACCCTGGACACCAGATGGATGGAGTGCCGCGACTCGCGGGTCTCCAGGTAGACGACCTGGGCGCCGTCCCGCCGGGCGTAGTGCGCGGTGCAGCCGGTCTCCTCGCGGACCCGCTCCAGCGCCTCGGTGGCGTAGGGCATCGCCGGGTCGCGGTCGAGGTAGGCGGTGGCGCAGATGAGCGCGCGGATGCCCAGTCGGAACTTGGTGCCGGCCCGGTCGGCCTCGATCCAGCCGGCGTCGCGCAGGGTGCGCAGCAGACCGTGCAGGCTGGAGCGGGGGAAGCCGGTCCGCGCGTGCAGTTCGGCCAGCGAGGTCCACGCGTGGTTGGCCGAGAACGTCTCCAGCAGGTCGATGGTGCGCTGGGCGGACTTGACCGGCGCGGCACCCTCCTCACCGGCATGTTCGGTCTCGGGGATGTCGTCTTGGGTCGTTTCGTCGTGAATCGCGCTCACCGCTGCCCGCCGGGCCATGTTCGTTCCCCTCCCAGGAGCTGTCAGGACGGTGGTCATCCTGGCAGGCGTTGACAGGTGTGTTGGACCACACTAACTTCTCGAACAGGTTTCCTCTACCTGAAGACAATTCAATAACATGACATCGTTCATGTACGTGAACATCGGTTAGGATTCGAGGGTCCCCGACAACCGATCCTTCCGTGAGAGAGCGTGCGATGACACAACATCCCCCTGGCCTTGCCGGCCTGCTGGCCTTTCCGCTGACCCCGTTCACCGACGCTCTCGAGGTCGATCTCGACGTGTTCGGCGAGCAGGTCGAGCGTCATGTCGCGGCCGGCGCCGGCGCGTTGTTCGTGGCCTGTGGGACCGGTGAGTTCAGTGCGCTGTCCCCGGCGGAGGTGCGTGGCCTGCTGCGGGTCGCCACCGAGGTGACCGAGGGCCGGATCCCGGTCTGGGTCGGCGCGGGCGGCGGTCCCGAACTCGCCAGGGCGGGCGTGCGGCTGGCCGGCGAGGAGGGCGCGGACGGCGTGCTGCTGCTCCCGCCCTACCTGGTCACCGGTCCGGCCGCCGGCCTGCTCGACCACGTCCGCTACGCGCTGGCCGGCAGCAGCGTGCCGACCATCGTCTACCACCGTTCGCCCGGCGTGTTCACGCCGGCGGCCGCGGTCGCGCTGCTCGACGAGCCGAGCGTGGTCGGCCTCAAGGACGGCTTCGGCGACATCGAGCTGATGACCCGCATCGTGTCCGCGGTGCGCGGCAGCGATCACCCGAGGGCGCAGGAGTTCCAGTTCCTCAACGGCCTGCCGACGGCGGAAGTCTCCGCCCGCGCCTACCAGGCGATCGGCGTGCTCACCTACTCCTCGGCCGTGCACTGCATCGCGCCCACCATCGCGCACGCCTTCCACCGCGCGCTCAGCTCCGGTGACCACCAGCTCGTCGACGTGCTGCTGCGCGGTTTCTACCTGCCGCTGGTCGCGCTGCGCGACGAGACGCCCGGCTTCGCGGTATCGCTGGTCAAGGCCGGTGCGCGGCTACGTGGCGAGAAGGTCGGCAGCGTCCGGCCGCCGCTGCGGGACCCGACCGCCGAACAGGTCGCCCGGCTGGAGCAGATCATCGACAACGGGCTCAAGACCCTCGCCAGCCACGAAGCCGGCGTGCGATGAAGATCCTCGGCGTGACCATCACCCCGGTTGCCTTCGCGGACCCGCCGCTGCTCAACGTGATGGGCGTGCACGAACCGTTCGCGCTGCGCAGCGTGCTCGAACTGCGCTGCGAGGACGGCATCGTCGGCCTCGGCGAGTCCTACGGCGACGCGACCTTCCTGGACATGGCGAGCAAGGCCGCGCCGCTCCTGGCCGGGATCGACGTGTTCGACCTGCCCGGCCTGCGTACCGCGGTGGCCGGCGCGGTCAGCGGTTCGGTTTTCACCGACCAGCACGGCCTGACCGGCGCGTTCTCCGGTGACAAGACGCTGGCCACGGTGTACTCGCTGTTCGAGGTGGCCGCGCTGGACGCGCAGGGCAAGGCGCTGGGCCTGCCCGTCGTCGACCTGCTCGGCGGCGCCGCCCGGGACAAGGTCGACTTCTCCGCGTACCTGTTCTACAAGTTCGCCGAGCACCAGAACGGCCGCACCGACGAATGGGGCGACGTGCGCACGCCCGAGTCCGTTGTGGACGAAGCGCGCGCGATGATCGACCGCTACGGCTTCACCTCGATCAAGCTCAAGGGCGGCGTCTTCGAGCCGGATCAGGAGATCGCGGCCATGCGCGCGCTGGCCGAGGCGTTCCCCGGCCATCCGCTGCGGGTCGACCCCAACGGCGCGTGGACGGTGCCGACCTCCATCCGGGTCGCCGAGGAACTCGACGGCGTCCTGGAGTACCTGGAGGACCCGACGCCGGGCATCGAGGGCATGGGCGAGGTGGCCAAGCACGCGAGCATGCCGTTGGCCACCAACATGTGCGTGGTCCGCTTCGCCGACCTGCCACCGGCGATCGAGCACGGTTCGGTCGGCATCGTGCTCTCCGACCACCACTACTGGGGCGGGTTGCGCCAGACCCAGGCACTCTCGGTGCTGTGCGAGACCTTCGGCCTTGGCCTGTCCATGCACTCCAACTCGCATCTGGGCATCAGCCTGGCCGCGATGGTGCACGTCGCCGCGGCGACCCCGCACCTGACCTACGCCTGCGACACGCACTGGCCGTGGAAGACCGAGGACGTGATCGTGCCGGGCGCGCTGGAGTTCGTCGACGGCGCGATCGCGGTGCCGCGCTCGCCGGGGCTCGGCGTGGAACTGGATGAGGACGCGTTGGCCCGCGCGCACGAGAACTTCGTGAAGTGCGGCCAGACCGTGCGCGACGACCCGACCTACATGCGCCGCTACGAGCCGGATTTCAAACCGAACATCGCCAGGTGGTGAAGCCATGTGGGTGACCGGTTACTGCTATCCCTGGGACGTCGCTGACGATCCGGGGTTCGCTGACCGCGCCGGGGAGATCGGCGTCGACGAGGTGGCCATCGCGGCCTCCTACCACGCCACCAGGGCGGCGACACCGTTCCGCGCCGACCGCACCTCGGTGGTCGCCGACCAGGCCGGCCTGTACCGACCGGTGCGCGAGGAGATCTGGGGCGCCCGGACCCTGCGCCCTTCGCCAGGGCCGTGGGCGGACCAGAGCCGGGACACGGTTGACAAGGTTGCCGACGCGGTGTCGGTCGTGCGTGACGCGGGGCTGCGCACGGCCCTGTGGGTGGTGCTCACCCACAACTCCGCGCTGGGCCTGGCGAACCCGGACCGCACGGTGCGCAACTGCTTCGGTGAGAACTACGGCTGGGCGCTGTGTCCCGCGCACGAGGACGTGCGCGAGTACGCGGCGACACTGGCCGCCGAGGCAGTGCGCGACCTGCGGCCGGACACCGTGATCCTGGAGTCCTGCGGCCAGATGGGCGCGGTGCACCAGCACATGCACGAGAAGACCGACGCGGTCTGGGCGCCCGCGGTCGCCCGGCTGCTGTCGGTCTGCTGCTGCCCGGCCTGCACCTCGGCCTGGCAGCGGGCCGGGCTCGACCCGGAGCGGATCACCGAGCTGCTGCGGGTGCGGGTCCGCTCGATCATGGCCACCGGCGACCTCGGCGCGACCGACGACGGTCTGCCCGAGGAGATCGGCACCGTGCTGCTGAGCATCCGGCAGCAGCACACCGACGCGCTGCGCACCGCCGTGCTGGCCGAGCTGGGCCCGGCGGGCCGGGTGATCCTGCACGCCAGCAACGATCCGTGGGCCACCGGCGCGCTGCCCGGCCTCACCCCGGCCACCCCGGCCGACATCGACGCGGTCGTGCTGCCCGGCTGGCAGGTCGGCCCGGCCGCGCTGGCCGCGGTGCGGGCGACCCGCGCCGCCGTGCCGGACACCGTCGACGTCGGCTCCTACGTCACAGCCGTCGCGCCGAGTCCCGTCGCCGACATCCAGAGCCATGTGCGGGATCTGCACGCGGCCGGCGCGGGCGAGCTGCACCTCTACCACCTCGGCCTCGCCGGGCCTGCCCGGCTGCCCTACCTTCGAGACGCGGTCACCGCCGCACACACTCCACCGTGTGCGCCGAGCGCCGTCGCCGCAACCCTGCCCGGGGTCGCGAACGGCCACCTGATCGGCTCGATCCCTTACGCAAGGAGCTTTGTATGACAACCCCTGCCGTCGTCGCCGACACCACCGACGCGCAGCTCGAAGAGATCATCTCCGCGGCCGCCATGGCCGCCCCGCTGCTCGCCATCCGCACGCCCGCCGAGATCGCCGAATGGCTGGACGCCGCCGCCGACGCGCTCGACGCCGAGGTCGACGCGCTGTTGCCGCTGGCCCACGAGGAAACTCACCTGCCAGCCCGGCCGCGACTGGCAGGCGAGCTGCTGCGCACGACGTTTCAGCTGCGCCTGTTCGGCAACCTGCTGCGCGAGGGCGCGCACCTGGGCGCCACCATCGACCACGCCGACGCGGACTGGCCGATGGGCCCGCGCCCGGACATCCGCCGCCACCACGTGCCGTTCGGTCCGGTGCTGGTCTTCGCCGCCAGCAACTTCCCGTTCGCGTTCAGTGTCGCGGGCGGCGACACCGCCTCCGCGCTGGCCGCCGGCTGCCCGGTGATCCTCAAGGCGCACCCCGGGCACCCGCGCCTGTCCGACCTGACCGGCAAGATCGTGGCGGACGCGTTGGCCAAGGCGGGCGCGCCGTACGGCACGTTCGCGGTCATCCACGGCGTCGAGGTCGGCGTGACCGCGTTGCGCGATCCGAGGATCGCCGCCGCGTCGTTCACCGGCTCGGTGCCGGGCGGGCGCGCGCTGTTCGACATCGCCAACTCACGCCCCACGCCGATCCCGTTCTACGGCGAACTGGGCAGCGTCAACCCGGTCGTGGTCACGCCCGGTGCGGTGCGCGAGCGCGGCGCGGACGTGGTCAAGTCCTACGTCGGCTCGTTCACGCTGGGTGCCGGCCAGTTCTGCACCAAGCCGGGCCTGCTGTTCCTGCCCGAGGGCCACGGCCTGACCGACGTGCTGGCCGAGGCGGTCGGCGCGACCAAGCCGCAGCCGCTGCTCAACGAGCACATCGCCAACGGCTTCGCCGCCCGACTGTCCACACTGGAATCCGAGCCGGGCGTCGAGGTGCTCGTCGGTGACGACACCAACGACAGGTTCGCGCCGCACCCGACGCTGGTCACGGTCAGCGGCAAGGACTTCGCCGCCAACATCGAGGCGCTGCGCGAGGAGTGCTTCGGCCCGTCCTCGCTGGTGATCACCTACGCGGACCTGGGCGAACTGCTCGACCTGCTGGCCGGCCTCGAACCGAGCCTCACCGCGACCATCCAGGGCCAGGAGGACGAGGAAGACCTGGTCAACGTCCTGCTGCCGATCCTCGGCAGGCTCGCCGGCCGCATCCTCTTCAACGATTGGCCGACCGGCGTCACGGTCAGCTGGGCGCAACAGCACGGCGGCCCCTACCCGGCGACGACCGCACCTGGCACCACCTCGGTGGGCGCCGCCGCGATCACCCGATTCCTGCGACCGGTGGCCTGGCAGGGCTTCCCGAACTCTTTCCTGCCACCGGCTTTGCGTGACGACAACCCATGGAAGGTGCCTCAGCGGGTCGACGGACAGCTGCGCCTGTCCTGAACTCCGTTGCGGCACACGGACAGGAGACAATGATGTCCTTGAGTCGCAGAGAGTTAATCCGGTACGGCGCGGTCGCGACCGCTGCCGCCACCGCGCTCCCGCTCGCCGGAGCGGCCACGGCATCCGCCGCGACCGCACCGGCGCGCACGGCGACCACCACCCCGACCACCGACGCCGCGACGATCATCGCCGCCTACCGCCAGCTCCAGATCGGCAGCGGCCAACACTCCCCGCAGCGCGACGCCGCGCTGGCCGCCCTCGACGTGGTCGCCGAGCAGTACAACAACACCATGAACGTGGCCGCCGACCAGCTCTGGTCGGACCTGCCGACCGGTCCCGGCAGCACCTACTTCCCGTCCATGTACTACCGGCTGCGCACCATTGCGGTCGACTGGGCGACCCCCGGCTCTGCCCTGTCCCAGCAGGCCGGCGTCGCCGAGCGCATCATCACCGCGCTGAGCACCATCTACCGCCTGGAGTACAACGAGAACACGCCGGAGATCGGCAACTGGTACTCCTACGAGATCGGCGTGCCCTACTGGGTGCTCCAGATCGTGGTCAGCCTCGGCGATCAGCTGACCCAGGCGCAGATCGCGCAGTTCCTGGCGCCGGTCGCCCGGTTCGTCGGCAACCCGAACGTCCAGACCTCCAACACGACCATTCTGGAAACCGGCGCGAACCGCGCGGACAAGTCGCTGATCACCGTGGTCACCGGCGCGCTGCTGGGCGACACCGCGCGGATCACCACCGGCCTCCAGTGCGTCACCGATGTCGCGGCCAACGGCGCGAACAGCCTGATCAACCTGGTCACCAGCGGCGACGGCTACCACACCGACGGCTCGTTCATCCAGCACGGCACCGTGCCCTACCCCGGCCACTACGGCCTGGTGCTGCTCACCGCGGCCGCCGGCCTGATCGCGGTCACCGCGGGCACCAGCTACGAACTCGATCCCACGGTGTGCCAACGGTTCTACGACGCCGTCACCGCGACCTATGCCCCGTTCATCACCAGCGGCGCGATGATGGAACCGGTGCGCGGCCGGATGCTCTCCCGCCAGGGCGAGACCGGCTACGACGCGGGCCACCAGCTCACCGCCGCCGTCGTGCTGCTCGCGCGCTGCGCCCCCGCGCCGGTCAACGCGCAGCTCGCCGGCCTCGCGGCCAGCTGGATCGACGCCGGCACGTTCGCCCCGTACCTGGACGTGACCGACGTGATCCGCTTCGCTGGCGGCTTGCAGATGGTCGGCGTGCCGGAGGTCGAGTACGCGCTGGAAATGCTGGCCGGCAAGCCGAAGCGGCCGAGGTTCACCCCGGTACACCAGTCCTTCCCGCAGTCCGACCGGATGGTGCACGTGACCAGGGACTGGTCCGCGTCCCTTGGCCTGTCCTCGACGCGCATCTGCCGCTACGAGTCGATCAACGGCCAGAACCTGCACGGCTGGTACGTCGGCGACGGGGCGCTCTACACGTTCCTCCCCGGCGACCAGGGCAACTACACCGACGCCTACTGGCCGACCATCGACGCGACCGCGATCCCAGGCACCACCGAGAACAACGGCACCCCGCCCGCGCTCGGCGCCGAGCCGACCACCACGAACACCTGGACCGGCGGCGCCCGGTTCGACGAGGGGCACGGCGCGTATGGCCTGGACTTCGCCTCGCAGAGCGGCACGCTCACCGCGAAGAAGGCGTGGTTCTTCACGCCGGACGCGGTGATCTGCCTCGGCGCCGGCATCACGGATACCTCCGGCGCGACTACCAGGACCATCGTCGAGAACCGCAACCTCGGCGAGAACGGCACCACGGCCCTGCTGGTCAACGGCCAGCCCGGCCCGACGACCATCGGCACCACGACCGTGCTGCAGGGCGCCCGCTGGCTGCACCTGGACGGCGTCGCCGGCTACGTCCTGTTGCAGGACGCTCCGGTCAGCCTGTTGCGCGAGGACCGCACCGGCACCTGGTTCGGCATCGACACGGGCGCCAACACGCACGGCACCACGGACCCGTACACCCGGCGGTTCCAGCAGATCCAGCTCGGTCACGGGGTCAACCCGACCGGCGCGACCTACGCCTACGCGGTGCTGCCCGGCGCGTCACCGTGGCAGACCGTCGCCGCGACCGGCCGCTGGCGGGTGCTGTCCAACACCGCGCAGTTGCAAGCAGTGTCCATTGCGGACGAAAAGGTGGCCGCGGTGTTCTGGGCTGCCGGCTCGGTCGACGGCGTCGCGGTGTCCGCGCCCGCCGCGGTGCAGTGGGGCTGGCAGCCGGGTGGCCTGCGCTTCGCCGTCTCGGACCCGACCCAGGCGCAGACCACCATCCAGCTCACGCTCAGCGGCATCGGCAGGCGCGTCGTGCAGGCCGATCCGGGCGTCACCGTGGTGTCCACCGGCCGCCAGCTCGTCATCGACGTCGCGGTCGCCGGCACGCTCGGCGCCACGCACACCTTCACCGTTCGCTGAGGGAGCTCAAGGTTTTCAGAACAGGGTCCGGTGCGGCGCCTCCCGCCGCACCGGACCCTTCGCGAACAGCAGTTCAGTACTGCTGTTTGGCGAACCGGTTGCGCACCTGCGGGCGGCTGACCGCGATCAGCAGGCCGACCAGCACCAGCGCCTGGAGCACCTGCTCGACCCGCATCCACACCGGGTACTGGGTGCTGACGAAGATCAGGTAGGCGATGCCCAGGATGCCGATGATGGCGATGTAGTACAGCCGCAGGTAGGCACCGCGCGAGCCGCGACGCAGCGCGAACGCCCGCCAGATGTAGAGCGCGGAGACCACGACGCTGCTGGCCAGCCTGGTCCACAGCGCGTCCTGCAACGCCGTGCGCATCAGCGCGACATCCGCACCGGGCGGGAGCTGGATGTGTGCGAGCTGGTAGTCGATCACGCTGTTGTGCATGATCAACACCAGCGCCGAGGTGATCACGCTCAGGCCCAGGTTGATGAACATCAGGATGATCACCAGGCGCAGCGCCGAGTCCATCGGCAGCCGCTCCCGCTGCACGGGACCGCCTGGCATCGGCGCCATGCCGTAGGGCTGCGGCGCCTGCGGAGCCTGTGGATAACTCGGTGGATAACTTGTTTGTGCTTGTGGGTAACCAGGCTGCTGCCCCGGGTGAGGCTGGTCCTGGCCTGGTGATTCCGGTGTGGGTTGCACCCTGTCATGCAAGCACTCGGCGCGCTCCGATGTGACCGCTTTTCCGAATTCGGTACCGCCCGGCGCTGGGATTACCGTCCATACCGAGCAGCTGTCGGCGATGAAGGGTTGAACACCGTGTGGGCGGACCTCTTTCAGATCCAGATCCCGGTTCTCGAGAAGGTGCTGCGCACCGTCGGGGTGTACGCGGGCATGGCCATCCTGTTGCGGCTGGCCGGCAAGCGGGACCTGGCCGAGCTGAACACGTTCGACCTCGTTGTCATGCTGCTGCTGTCCAATGTGGTCCAGAACGCGGTCATCGGCAATGACAACAGCCTGGTCGGCGGCTTGCTCGGCGCCGCGGTGCTGCTCGCGGTCAACGCGCTCATCGTGCGGCTGGCCGCGCGCTACACCTGGATCGCGCGCGTTTTCGAGGGCAGGCCGACCGATCTGGTGGTCAACGGCAAGATCGTCGGCAACCTGCGCAGGCTGGGCCTGCGGCACGGCGACGTGGCCGTCGCGCTACGCAGGCAGGGCGCGGGCGACCTGACCGAGGTCAGGCGGGCCACGCTGGAGCCCGGCGGCAGCATCGTGGTCAACCTCAAGCCGGAGGCGCAGGACGCCACCGTCACGGACCTGGACAAGTCCCAGACCGCGTTGATTCGCGAACTGCGCAAGGAGATCGCCGGCCTGCGGGAGCGGGTCGACGCGGGATTCCAGGAACTGTCCGCGCGATAACGCCCAAATCCGGCATGCAATCCGCGCTCTGTAGGAGGGCACGCTCCGCGTCCGGGAGGCGATGTCCACCGCTCACCTGGTGAAACCGCTGTCTCATTCTCATCTCGTGGGAGGCTGGTGTCATATTGTGACGCACCGCGCGTCACACGTTCCTTTACTTGGTAGACCAATGCACGGCATGCTCGCCGAGTGACAGCCGACACAACAGTGGACACCGTGCACGCCAGCGTCGGAGTGCCTCGGGAGGTCGCGGCGGGAGAACGCCGGGTCGCCCTGGTACCCAAAGTTGTCGAGAAACTGCGCGCACTCGGACTTGACGTGCTGGTCGAGACCGGCGCCGGTCTCGGAGCGCTGATTCCGGACGAGGCGTACCAGCAGGCCGGCGCGAAAATCGGCGACCCATGGGAAGCCGACGTGGTCGTCAAGGTCAATCGACCGACCGAGGAAGAAATCGGCAAGTTGCGCTCCGGCGCGACGCTGATTGGTTTTCTGGCGCCACTCACCGACCCGGACACAATTCAGAAACTCCGGGATCACGGGGTGACCGGATTCGCGATGGAATCCGTCCCCCGGATATCCAGGGCGCAGTCCATGGACGCGCTGTCCTCCCAGGCCAACGTCGCCGGCTACAAGGCCGTGCTGCTGGCCGCGGAACTGTCCACTCGCTTCTTCCCGATGCTGACCACCGCCGCCGGCACGGTGAAGCCGGCGACCGTGCTGGTGCTCGGCGTCGGCGTCGCCGGCCTTCAGGCGTTGGCCACGGCCAAGCGGCTCGGCGCGCGCACCACCGGTTACGACGTCCGGCCGGAGGTCGCCGAGCAGGTGAAATCGCTTGGCGCGCAATGGCTGAACCTCGGCATCGAGGCATCGGGCGAGGGCGGTTACGCCCGCGAGCTGACCGAGGCCGAACGGGCCGAGCAGCAGAAGCGGCTGGCCGAAGCGATCAGCAACTTCGACGTCGTCATCACCACCGCGCTCGTGCCGGGGCGTCCCGCACCGCGCCTGGTGACCGCCGCGTCGGTGGAGAACATGCGACCCGGCAGCGTCATCGTGGACATGGCCGGCGAGACCGGCGGCAACTGCGAGCTGACCGAGCCGGGCCAGACCGTGGTCAAGCACGACGTCACGATCGCATCGCCGCTCAACCTGCCGGCCACCATGCCCGAACACGCCAGCGAGCTGTACGCGCGCAACGTGTCCGCGCTGCTCGAACTCATGCTCAAGGAGGGGGCGCTCGCCCCGGACTTCGGCGACGAGGTACTCGCCAAATCCTGCGTGACCCGGACGACGGAAGGGGACGCGTGATGTTTCTCGCCAACCTGGCGATCCTGGTGCTGGCCGGCTTCGTCGGCTTCGCCGTGATCTCCAAAGTGCCCAACACCCTGCACACCCCGCTGATGTCCGGCACCAACGCGATCCACGGCATCGTGCTCCTCGGCGGCCTGATCGTCATCGGCACCTACGCGACCGGCATCTTCGACCGAGTCCTGCTGGTCATCGCCATCGCGTTCGGCACCATCAACGTGATCGGCGGCTTCCTGGTCACCGACCGGATGCTCGGCATGTTCAAGGCGCGCAAGCCTGCCGCCGCCGATCAGAAGGGCGACGACAAGCAGTGAACTCCTTCGTCGACATCCTCTACATCATCGCGTTCGGCCTGTTCATCTACGGCCTGATGGGCCTGACCGGACCGCGAACCGCGGTGCGCGGCAACATGATCGCCGCGGTCGGCATGGTCATCGCGATCATCGCCGCCCTGCTCACGCCCGGCATGAGCAACTGGCTGCTGATCGCGCTGGGCATCGTGCTCGGCGCCGTCGTCGGCGTGCCGTCCGCGCGGCAGGTCAAGATGACCGCGATGCCGCAGATGGTCGCGCTGTTCAACGGCGTCGGCGGTGGCGCGGTCGGCCTGATCGCCTGGGTCGAGTTCCGCTCCACCAACGACTACCTCCACCAAGCCGCCTACGTGCCGGTGACCTCGCTGTTCGCCGCCATCATCGGGTCGATCTCGTTCTGGGGCTCGCTGGTCGCGTTCGGCAAGCTCCAGGAGATCCTGCCGGGCAGGCCGATCAGCCTCGGCAAATCGCAGCAGGCGGTGAACCTGCTGCTGCTGGTGCTCGCCGTGGTCTGCGCGGTCGTCGCCGGGGTCGGCGTCAACTCGCAGTGGCTGATCGTCGGCGTGCTGATCTTCGCGGCCGCGCTGGGCCTGATGGTCGTGCTGCCGATCGGTGGCGCGGACATGCCGGTGGTCATCTCGCTGCTCAACGCGTTCACCGGCCTCTCCGCCGCGGCGACCGGCCTTGCCCTGAACAACACCGCGATGATCGTGGCCGGCATGATCGTCGGCGCCTCCGGTTCGATCCTGACCAACCTGATGGCCAAGGCCATGAACCGGTCCATCCCGGCGATCATCGCGGGCGGCTTCGGCGGCGGCTCGATCGCGGCGAGCAGCGAGGGCGCCGGTGACAAGACCGTCCGGTCCACCTCGGCCGCGGACGCCGCCATCCAGATGGCCTACGCCAACCAGGTCGTCATCGTGCCCGGCTACGGCATGGCGGTCGCGCAGGCGCAGCACGCCGTGCGCGAGATGGCCAAGCTGCTGGAGGACAAGGGCGTCGAGGTCAAGTACGCGATCCACCCGGTCGCGGGTCGGATGCCCGGTCACATGAACGTCCTGCTCGCCGAGGCCGACGTGCCCTACGAGCAGCTCAAGGAGATGGACGACATCAACGGCGAGTTCTCGCGCACCGATGTCGCCCTGGTGATCGGCGCGAACGACGTGACCAACCCGGCCGCGCGGAACAACCCGAGTTCGCCCATCCACGGCATGCCGATCCTCAACGTGGACGAGGCGCAGTCGATCATCGTGCTCAAGCGGTCGATGAACCCGGGCTTCGCCGGCATCGAGAACGAGCTGTACTACGACCCGAAGACGGCCATGCTCTTCGGCGACGCCAAGTCCTCGGTGAACAGCGTGACCGAGGAACTCAAAGCGCTGTAACGGACCGATTCGAGGGACAGACCCCCATGGGGCGTAGGCGGAAACTGCTCGACAAGGCGGCCGAGGTGATGCGGCCCGGCGACCGCGTCCAGCTCACCGCGATGGCCAAACTCGGCAACGTGGCGGCCAGAGCGGCCGACTCGGCGCTGATCGGGGTGGCGACCGGAGTGGCCGTCGCCGCGCTCGGCGGCGGCGTCGGGTTCGTCGGCCTCAGCCAGCGCGAGGTCTACATCGTGCTCACCGACCAGCAGGTGATCTTCTTCGCCAACGTCCCCTCGACCGGTGGCGTCGGTAAGCACCTCGCCTCGTTCGACCGGAACCGGGTCTCGGTCGACGAGCCGCGCGGCTCTCTGTTCGTGCGCTACCGGTTCATGGCGGAGGGGTTCACCGAACCCGTCGAGCTGACCTTCCCGCCGATCCCGCCCTCGCTGCGCAAGCAGGGCAGGCTACTCGCCGCCGCCCTGCCGCGCCCTCGTCCGTCCAACTAGGACATCGAAGAGGTAGGCGAACACGCCGGCCACCAGGAACGAGAACACCGAGGCGCTCATCCAGCTCTGCGGGGTGAAACCCAGCCAGTGCGCGATGTTCGTCCACATCGTCGACCAGGCCCCGACCGCGCCCGGGTTGATCAGCTGATAGGTGATCAACCCGAGCGCCCAGGCGAGCAGCATCGTCCAGCGCGAGGGTGCCTGGCCCGAGGTGTTCCAGTGCTTGGCGTTGCCGCGCAGGAAGTAGTCCGCGACCAGCACCCCGCACATCGGCACGAACACCGAGCCGAGCAGTGTGAGGAAGCCCTGGTACTGGCTCATGTCCATGACCAGCGCGAGGATCGTGGTGAGCGCGCCGATGATCACGGTCAGCACCCGGCGATCCGCCTTGGGCAACAGGTTCTGCACGGACACGCCGGTCGAATAGACGTTCGCGAAGGACTGGTCGACCTCGCGCACCATCAGCACCGCGAAGAACAAACCGCCCACCGGCAGCGCGAGGAACGGCTGGAACGGCGCGTCAGTGGTGCCGGCCAACGCGAGCAGACCCAGGACATAGCACAGGATCTGGGTGACCGAGTAGCCCACGGTGGCCGCGCCGAACGCGCTGCCGCTGGAGCGCGAGTGTCGCGAATAGTCCGAGGCGACCGGAATCCAGGACACCGCGACCGCGAGCGCGACATCCGAACCGGCCCAGAAACCGCGCCACGAACCGTGCGTCAGGTTCGGCAGCGGCTGGCGCAGCACCTGCACGAACAGGTAGATCATGGCGATGACCATGGCCACCGTGACGTAGCGGCGCAGCACGCGCAGCGCGCCGAGCGGCCGGATGGTCATCGCGGTGGTGACCACACCGGTGATCACCACGTACAGCCAGTGCGGGCCGCCGTGGAACAGTGCCTGCGCGGCCTGCGAGATCACCAGCAGTTCGAAGGTGCCCCAGCCGACCAGCTGGACGATGTTGAGCACGGTCGGCAGGTAGGACAGTCGCGCGCCGAACAACCCGCGCAGCAGCACCATCGCGGGCGCGTCGGTGCGGGCGCCGGGCACGGCCGCGAGACCGACCATCACGCTGCCCAACACGGTGCCGACCACGGTCGCCGCGATCGCCGCGATGATCGACAGCTGCGGCACGCCGGCCGGTTGCAGCACGTAGACCGCGCCGGAGAAGCCGAGCAGGCTCACTCCGAGGTTGGCCCAGAACGCGCCCTGGTCCAGTACGCCGAGCGTCTTGGGGGTGGGCCCGGCCAGGGTCGGCGCGACCTCGGTAACGGGACGGGCGGGGGCATCCGTTGCCATGGAACCACTCCCTACGCCGGCATTACCCGGTCAGGTTCAAGCGGTCGACGGCGCGTCAGCCGTCCTCTCAGCCCGGTCGCCCGAGCTCCCGCGATGATGGAGCTGTCTGCTCCGCACCACGTTAGGCGTCCGATCCGGAAAAGCAAGAGGCCAGTCGCGGCTCGGCGCCATGATGGGCGCATGAGCGTCTTCAGCGAACTCGCCCGGCAGCGCACCGCGACACTGCACGGCGCCCTGCTCGACCACCCGTTCAACCGCGAACTCGCGGACGGAAGCCTTGGTCGCCAACAGTTCCAGTTCTACCTGGTGCAGGACGCCCGCTACCTGGTCGGCTTCGCCCGCGCGCTGGCCACCGCCTCGGCCAAGGCCGACGATGTGGCGGACGTCGCGTTCTTCGCGGGCGCCGCGCAGGAGGCCATTGTGGTCGAGCGCGAACTGCACGCCGGCTACTTCGAGCGGTTCGGCCTGTCCGAGGCCGAACTGACCGCCGTGCCCACCTCGCCGACCTGTCTCGCCTACACCTCGTATCTGTTGGCGACCGCGATGACCGCCGACTATCCGGAGCTGATCGCGGCGCTGCTGCCCTGTTTCTGGGTGTACCAGCAGGTCGGCGAGCACATCGTCGCAGGCCAGCCCGCTGATATCGGTAATCCGTACCAGGCGTGGATCGACACCTACGCCGACGAGGAGTTCGCCAAGGCCGTCGCCACCTGCCGCGACGCGGTCGACCGAGCGGCCGCGTCGGCGACCGAGCAGACGCGCGAGCGGATGTTCGCCGCGTTCCGGCGAGCCTGCGAGTACGAGTGGCTGTTCTGGGACAGCGCCTACCGGCTGGAAACCTGGCCGACCGCGGATCTCCTGGCCTAGTGTCGTGTAATCCTGTTCGTCTTACCTGCCTTCGGCGCCCAGGCGGTCCCTCGCGGCGTTGTCGTCGTCGCCGGTACAACAGCGGTACCGGCTCCTCCTCTCGTCACGACCCCTGCAAGACGAGGAACCACCTGGATCACCGAATCCAGGCAAGGAAACAGGATTACACGACACCAGACAGGCCGCTGGCCCGGCGCGAGGGCGGGCCGGGCCAGCGGTTTCGCGGGAAGGTCAGGCGCTGCCGGCACCTGCCTTCACGGTCTGAACCTGCAACTGCGGACTCGGCGGGTTGCCGGCACAGCCGGTCCCACTGCGCGTGACGAACATCGACGCGGTGTCGTCCGGCGCGTAGACGCGGAAACCGCGCACCGAGGTCGGCTGGCAGGAACTGGCGTTGAAAACGCCGACGTCGGTGACGGTCACGACCGAGGACGCGATCGCGTTCGGCGCCAGCGTCACGGACGAGCCGATCGAGCCGGTCCGCTGCGCGGGCGCGCCGACCTGGCTGCCGTTGTCGCCGGTCACGTAGGACACGCCGGGGAAGCCGCGCATCAGGCACGGGATCGACCCGGTGTTGGTGAACACGATCGGCACGTAGAAGTGGCCGGCCGCGGCGTCACCGGAACCGATGGAGAGCTTGAGGTTGCTCGCCTTGCACTCGGATGTGCCGGTGTGGGGCGGCGTCGTCGCGCCGGCGGTGGGTGTCGAACTGGTGGTGGGCGGAGCCTGGGTGGTTGAGGAGACGCTGAGCGAGGAGGGCGAGCCGCCCGCGCTGGAGGCACCCTGGCACGCGGTGAGCAGCACCGCGGTGATCAGGCCGGCACCGACCAGCAACCCCCGCACGACCGTGCGTTGATTCATCCTCACAGTCTTTTCCTCCGGCTGTTTCCCGCAGTCTGAGTGACCCATCTGGAGGACGTGTTACCCACCGTTGGGGTTGCCTCGACACAGAGATACACCCGAACAGGGGAGAACCCCTCGGGGAATCGGCCCGTCGACCAGGACAAACACGCCCCGGCCGCATTCCCGGTTTCGCCAACGGCGTGAGTGGGATAGCTCGCGCGGAAATGACCTTGCATCCCCCCGGTCGGATTGCCTAGCGTTCGTGGTACGCGAGAGAGGAGGTGGTCCAAAGTTGTATAGCTATCGGACTCGTGAGGTGGCTGTCCGCTAGGACGCCCCAGTAAAGCGTTGTCGCCGACAGGGGTTCAGTTCGGCGAATTCCAGGCAGCTACCCGGCCCCCGGAGCCCCGAGACCAGTCCGCCTCGGGCCCACGTCACCGATGTGGGAAGCGCGCTCCGGGGGTCGCTCGTGTTTCAACTGGTTTCAGTGTGGTCTCGATTGCGTGATCACCGCTGGTCAGGGTTGCGATACCGGCCGTGGGAAGTTCTCATATCCACCCGCGACCACCCTCCGTGCACTACGTTGGATGGCGATTCGGGTTTGGATGTTCCCTTCTGGGGCGGGTGGGGTGGAGAGGCGACCATGGTGACCGCGACCGCGCCGGCCGCGCAGGACAATGCGGAGGGCAAAACGCGCGGGACGGTGCTGGCCGGCCTGCCCACGAATCTCGCGGCCAGCCTGCGCGGATTCGCCGCGACCACGCCCGGCCGGCTCAGCGTCGCGATGGTCGGCCTGATCCTGTTGAGCCTGCTCACCGGCATCGTCGGCATCTTCACCGGCCAGACCCGGGTGAACACCCTCGACGACCTCACCCAGCACCGTGAACCGGTGAGCGCGGCCGCCCAGCAGATCTACCGCGCCCTCTCCGACGCGGACGCGACGGCAGCCAGTGCCTTCCTCTCCGGCGCCGTCGAGCCCGACAACCTGCGCGCCCAGTACAACGCCGACATCGCCCAGGCAGGCGCCGCGCTCGCGGTCGCCGCCACGGACAGTGCCGACACCGCGAACGTGCAGGACGTCGTCCCGTCGCTGACCGTGTTGGAAACCGACCTCCCGGTCTACACCGGCATCGTCGAGCGCGCCGCCGCCAACAACGCCGAGGGCTACCCGGTCGGCTCCGCCTACCTGCGCGAGGCCGACGGCCTCATGCAGAACACCCTGCTGCCGGCCGCCCGCAACCTCTACAAGACCGACATCACCTCGCTGGACGCCCAGCAGGACGAGGCCACCTCGGTCCCGTGGGTCGGCGCGGTGCTGCTGCTGGCGCTGTTGGTCGCGCTGTTCCTCACCCAGCGCTTCCTGGCCAGGCGTACGAACCGGATGCTCAACATCGGGCTGCTGGTCGCGTCGATCGCGATGGTGCTGACCCTGCTGTGGTCGGCCGTCGGGCTGATCCTCACCGGGGTGCACGTGTCCAACGCGCGCAGTTCCGGATCCGATCTGGTCGCGCAGCTCTCCCAGGCGCGCACCGACGCGTTGCAGGCCCGCTCCGACGAGATCCTGAACCTGGTCGCGCGCGGCGGCGAGAACTACGACCCGCAGTTCCACTCGCTGGCCAACGAACTCGGCGGCAAGGACGGCACCGGCGGCCTGCTCGGCGCGGTCCAGTCCACGTCGCAGGACCAGACCATGTCCGGCGAGATCGACAACGCGATCAGCGCGGCCAAGAGCTGGTTCGCCGAGCACAACACCGTGCAGAACCTGAACAACACCGGCGACTACCCGAACGCCGTCTCCGAGACGCTCAGTTCGGCAAGCGACGGTGAGGCCACGATGGTGGCCAAGCTGGACAACGCGCTGGACAAGGCGATCACCCAGGGCCGCACGGTGTTCGCCGACGAGACCAACAGTGCCAGCGCCGCCCTGTTCGGCTGGCCGATCGGCGTACTGGTGCTCGCGGTCCTCGCCGCGGTCGGCTCGGCCATCGGCATCTGGCAGCGGTTGAGGGAGTACCGATGAGCGTGCGCAACCGTTCCCGCGGCTGGCTCGGCGCGGGCGGGCTGCTGCTCGCCGCGCTGTTGACCGGCTGCGCGTCGAACGGCCCGGTGAACCTGCCGATCGTCAGCACGGCCAACGCGGCGATGCCGGTCGGCGTCGTGCAGGGCAGCTTGGCCGTGCCCTCGGCCCCGCCCGCGCCGACCTGCAACAACCCCACGGCAAGCCTGCGCCCGCCCGCGTCCATGCCCGCCGCGGGCGCGATGCCGGCCGGCACGACCATGGCGAGGATCGCGGCGCGCGGCTACCTGATCGCCGGCGTCGACCAGAACACCTACCTGTTCGGCTACCGAGACCCGAAGACCAACGCGATCGAGGGCTTCGACATCGACATGGCGCACTACGTCGCCAAGGCGATCTTCGGCGACCCGAGCCGCGTGCAGTTCAAGGCGATCACCTCGGCCCAGCGCGTACCCGAACTCAAGAACGGCCAGGTCGACATCATCGCGCGCACCATGACGATCAGCTGCGCCCGGCTGGCCGACGTCAACTTCTCCACCGTCTACTACGACGCCAGCCAGCGACTGCTCGTCCCGGCCACCTCCAGCGTGACCGACATCAGCCAGTTGGGCGGCAAGAAGATCTGCGCGGCATCGGGTTCGGACTCGCTCGGCCACATCGCCGCGGTGCCCACCCATCCGATCCCCGTCGCGGTCGGCGACTGGTCGGACTGCCTGGTCATGCTGCAACAGGGCGAGGTCGCCGGAGTGTCCACAGACGACACCATCCTGGCCGGCATGGTCGCGCAGGACCCGAACACGAAGATCGTCGGACCGTCCATCGCGGACGAACCGTACGGCTTGGCCATGCCCAAGCAGGACACCGACTTCGTGAGTTTCGTCAACGGCGTGCTCGACGGCATCCGCACGAGCGGCCAGTGGACGCAGAGCTATCAAACCTGGATCGGCGACCGGATCGCGGGCGGCTCGGACCAGCCGCCCGCGGCGCAGTACTCCAACTAGCGCGAGGTGAGGCGGAAGATGACCAGTTCTGGCCCCCAGCCGAGCGCCCCGTTGTCGGCCAACGGCCCCTGCCCGAGGCCCGGCTGCCCCGGCAGGCTCGTCGACGGCGTGTGCCCCACCTGCGGCCTGCGCCTCAAACCGGCCCCGGCCCAACAGCCCCAACCCCCACAGCCCCAACAGAGCCAGCCTCCGCAGAGCCAGCCCCAGCCCCAGCAGGGCCAGGCGCCGCAACCGAACCGCGGCCAGTGGCCGGCCCAGCCGCCGCAGCCGACCGGTTCCCGCCCGTACCCGCCCAGCGGCAGCTTCCCCGCGCAACCGCGCCCGGCGCAGAACCCGGCACCGAACCCGCAGTCGCGCCCGTTCCCCGCGCGCAATCCGCAGTCTCAGCCGTTCCCGGCGCAGAGCCCGCCGTTGCCCGGGCAGCAGCCGCCGACTGGCAGCAGGCCCATGCCTCCGCAAGGCCCCCAGCAAGGCCAGCCCCCAGCCCGTCCGCAGCCGGCCGCGCCGAGCGAGCCCGTCGATCCCGCGCTGTCCGCGCCCGCGCCGACCTCCGTCGTGGCCTCGCCGTACGTGGAGGGGGCCAAGGCGACGCCGCACGCGTGGGCGCCGCCCGGTCAGCCGTTGCGCGCGATGCCGGGCCTTGCCGCGCAACGGCCTCGGCACGCGGCGCCGGATGCCAAGCAGGCGGACAAGGCCGCCGAGGGCGAGACCGTGCGCGACATCGATCCGGTCGAGCGGCCGTTCGAGAGCGACGGCAACGCGCTGTCGGCTCGGCTTTCCGGCTGGGAACCGGCACCCGACAAGCCCAAGAAGAAGGAACCCGAGCCGACCAAGGCCGAGCCGCCGCCCACGCAGGCCGCGCAGCGCAGGCCGGACACGACCGCGCAGATGGCGCTCGGCGCGGCCACGCAGCTGTCCGGGCCGAGCCAGTACACCGGCGCCCCGTCCGACTCGCGGCCGCTGACCAGCAGTCGCGGCAGCGGCCGGGGCAGCAGGCCGAGCCGGGGACGAACCCGGTCGCAGTCGCGGCGGATCGGCGGTGGCCTGGTCGAGGTACCGAGGGTGCCGTACAAGGATCCGGCGTCCGCGGTCATGGCCAATGCCGAGGTGCCGGAGGACAAGCGGTACTGCGGCAACTGCAACTCGCCGGTCGGGCGGGCCGCGAACGGCAAGCCGGGCAGTCCGGACGGGGTGTGCGCCAAGTGCGGCACGTCGTTCTCGTTCCGGCCCAAGCTGGTCGGGGGCGATCTGGTCGGCGGGCAGTACGAGGTGCTGGGCGCGTTGGCGCACGGTGGTCTCGGCTGGATCTACCTGGCCCGCGACCACAACGTGAACGGCCGCTGGGTGGTGCTCAAGGGCCTGATCGACACCGGTGACACCGCGGCTATGGCCGCCGCCGTCGCGGAGAAGCAGTTCCTCTCGCAGGTCGAGCACGCGAACATCGTCAAGATCTACAACTTCGTGCAGCATCCCGATCCGCAGACCGGAACCCTGGTCGGCTACATCGTGATGGAGTACATCGGCGGTGAGTCGCTGCGCCAGATCGCGTTGGCCAACAAGGACAACGACGGTCGGGTGATACCGCTGCCGTTGGCGCGGGTGCTCGCCTACGGGCTGGAAGTGTTGCCCGCGCTGGGTTATCTGCACAGCGTCGGCCTGCTCTACTGCGACCTCAAGCCGGACAACGTCATCCAGACCGACGCGCAGCTGAAGCTGATCGACCTCGGCGCGGTTCGGCACGTGGACGACATGCAGAGCCCGATCTTCTTCACGTCCGGTTACAGCGCACCGGAAATCGCCTCGGAGGGCCCGTCGGTCGCATCCGACATCTACACGGTCGGCCGTACGCTGGCCGTCCTGAGCTTCGACTTCGTCGGCTACACCAGCACCTACATGCACTCGCTGCCGCCCATCCGGCAGGTGCCGCTGTTCTCGCTGTTCGGTTCGTACCACCGGTTGTTGGCCAGGGCGACGCACCTTGACCCGGACCGGCGCTTCGACTCGGCCGAGGACATGGCCGACCAGCTGACCGGTGTGCTGCGCGAGGTGCTCGCGCTGGGCACCAGGGAACCGAGGCCGGGCCGGTCCGCGGTGTTCGGGCCGGAGGTGCGCACGTTCGGCGAGAACCTGGCGACCTCCTCGCACACGCAGGGCGCGCCGCCCGCGCCGCCGGACTGGGCCGAGGTGGTCAACTGCCTGCCGACGCCGCAGGTGGACACCGACGACCCGGCGGCCGGTCTGGTGTCCGGCCTTGCCGCGCTGGCCGGCGACGCGCCGCGCGAGCTGCTGGACGCGCTGCGCAACGCGCCTGCCAACTCGATGGAGGCCAGGCTGTGGCGCACTCGCGCCCTGCTGGAGCTGGGCGAGTTGAACCAGGCCAACAAGGAGCTGCACGAGGCGGCCGTGCTGGACGCGCGCGGTGCGCCCGTGCCGGAACTGCCCTACGACTGGCGGATCAGCTGGTTCCGCGGCCTGCTCGGGTTGATGGCACGCAGGCCGAGGGACGCGCGCACCGCGTTCGAGCACGTCTATGACATGGTGCCGGGCGAGCTGGCGCCGAAGCTGGCGCTGGCGGTCAGCGCCGAGCTGTGCGGGGACTACTTCCCGGCCGCGCGGCTCTACGAGCTGGTGTGGCGCACCGACCGGTCCTTCGTGAGTGCCGCGTTCGGCCTGGCCAGGGTGTATCTGGCGCAGGGCGACCGGTCGGGCGCGCTGGACGTGCTGGAGTCGGTGCCGGACCGGTCGAGCCACTATCTGGCCGCGCAGCTCGCGGTGATCGCGACCAGGACCAAGTGGACGCCCGCGGCGAAGATCGCCGAGCGGGATCTGGTGGACGCCGGGAACCGGCTGACCCGGCTGAGCATCGATCCGCAGCGCCGGGCCGGGCTGACCGCCGATGTGCTGACCGCCGCGCACCAGTGGGTGCGGGCGGGCGGGCCGAACGGTTCGCCGCCCGCGGAGCGTCCGGTCGTGCTCGGCTGCGAGCTGGCGGAGCGGGATCTCCGTTTCGGTCTGGAGAACTGCTACCGCTCGATGGCGCGCCTCGCGGCGACTCCGGAGGAGCGGATCGGTCTCGTCGATCAAGCCAACGCGATCCGGCCCCGCACCCTGACCTGATCTTCACTGATCACTGAAACTGATCTTGATGACCCGCTTTTGGGTGCGCTGACCTGGCGACTTGTCGGATGCGTCGCTCGTACATCACGTGGCCGTTAACAAGTCACGAATTGACGACTTCTCGTAGACAAGTGGCCAGCCCTCCAGGATATGGTGCTGCCGCCGTCACCGGCTACCCCGGGTTTCACAACTCGGGAACGAGGGGTCTGGTGAGGGTGATGTCAGCGGGCAGCGCAACGGATCGTGCGGCAGGGGAATGGTCATCTCAGAGCAGGTTGCGACGGACACGGCGACCGTCGGGACGCGGAGCGAGGGCCCGCGTGAGCGACGGCGAAAGGTGCCAAGAGCGCTGTCGGGGCCGGTCGGTTATCTGTTCACCGCACCGGCCCTGGCGATCTTCGCGGTGTTCACCATCCTGCCGACGATCTACACCCTCTACATCAGCCTGTTCAACTGGAACTCGCTGAACGTCGCCAGGTCCAGGTTCCGGGGCCTGCAGAACTACCAGGAGTTGTTCAGCGAGAACGACTTCGGAGTCAGCGCGCTGAACTCGCTGTACTTCACGGTGGCCATGGTGATCGGCGGGACGGCGCTGTCGCTGGTGATCGCCCTGCTGCTGCAACGCGGCGGCAGGTGGATCGCGGCGACCCGCGTCGCGGTGTTCACGCCCTACGTGACGCCGCTGGTGGCCACCTCGATCGCCTGGATCTGGATCCTCAACGAGAAGTTCGGCCTGCTCAACCTGGCCCTGCACGCCATCGGCATCGCGGGTCCGAACTGGTTGCTCTCGCCGAGCTGGGCGATGCCGTCGGTGATCGCCTACAGCCTCTGGCACGAACTGGGCTTCACCACGATCGTCTTCCTCGGCGGTCTGTCCGTGCTCTCCCCGGAACTCGGTGAGGCCGCGCGGGTCGACGGGGTGAACCGCTGGCAGGAGTTCTGGTATGTGACCTGGCCGCAGCTGCGGCCGGTGACGGTCTTCGTCATCACGATCACGATGATCATGTCATTGCAGGCGTTCACCCAGTTCTACGCGATGACCCAGGGCGGTCCGGGTACCGCGACGACCACGGTCAGCGTCCTGCTCTACGAGCAGATCGCGACGAGAACCGGCTACGGCGCGGCGATCGCGGTGGTGCTGTTCATCGTGACCGCGGCCCTGACCCTGATCCAGCGCAAGACCTCCCGACCCTCGGCGATCGCGATCTGAGCGTCGGGCGAAACAGCCAATCCCCCTGCACAGCTGTGTTTGACCAAGAAGGGTTCACATGTTCAGCATCCCGACCGGGCGTCGCGGCCGAATGCTCGGTGCGTCGACCGCCGCTGCCGTGGCCGCCGCGCTCGCGGTGACCGGCTGCGCGGGTGGCGGCTCGTCGCCGCAGGCCGGCGCCAGCCCGTCCAACTGCTTCCTGTCCGGCACCAACTCCTCCTCCGACGGCGTGAACGCGAAGATCACCAGCCCGGTGACGATCACGTTCATGGAGACGATGATCGGTGGCGCGCAGAAGCCGGCGATCCAGCACCTGACCGACGAGTTCCACGCGGCGAACCCGAACATCACGGTGACGCTGGAGGGTGCGCCGAACTACAACACGCTGCAGCAGAACGAGAAGGACGCGGTCGCCGCGAAGAAGGCGCCGACCATCGGCCAGGCCTACGAGGGCACGGTCGCGGACTTCGCCAACAGCGGCGTGATCGACCCGCTCAACGGCTACGTCGGCAACTCGGCTGCGCAGCTCTACCAGGGTGTGCAGAACGACCTCAAGCTGTGCGACGGCAACACCTGGATGTGGCCGTTCAGCAAGAGCGTGTACGTGAACTTCTACAACCCGACCATGCTCAAGGCCGCGAACCTGACCGAGCCGGCCACCTGGGACCAGTACGCGGCCAACGCCAAGGCGGTCTCCAACAACGGCGTCACCGGCATCAGCATCGACCCGGGCGGCGCGGGCGACATCTCCTCCGGAGTCGTCTGGCTGGAGATCCTGGCCCAGGCCAACGGCACCCCGGTGTTCGACAAGGACGGCCAGCCGCAGTTCAACAGCCCGGCCGCGGTCAAGGCCATGCAGTACCTGGCCGACCTCAAGCGCTCGGGCGCGCTGGCCACCGGCAAGGGCTACCCGGGCGAGACCGCGCTGGGCGCCGGGAAGGGCCTGGACGACATCTCCTCGGTCGCCGGCTACAGCTACGAGCAGCAGGCCGTCGGCAACCGGTTCCCGCTGGCCACCTCCGACCTGCCGACCGGTCCGTCGGGCAAGGCCAACCAGATGAACGGCGGCAACCTGGTGATCTTCTCCCAGGCCAGCGCCGAGCAGAAGGCCGCGGCCTGGAAGTACCTGCAGTTCCTCAGTTCGGCCTCGTCGCAGGCGTACTGGTCGACGCAGACCGGCTACGTGCCCGTCACGCCGCAGGCCCTGTCCCAGATGACCGCCTTCACCTCGGCCAACCCGTGGATGATCACGGCCGCGAACGCGCTGCAGGACTCCAGCGGCAGCGTGCCCGCGCCGTGGGGCGACAAGACCCAGTACGAGCTGGGCATCGCGCTCTCCAGCGTGCTGCAGAGCGGCGTCGACCCGAAGGTCGCGCTGGACAAGGCGCAGACCAACGCCAAGCAGGAAGTGAAGGCCGCCCAGTGATGACCTACATCGGCACGAGGGTCACTCGGTGACTCAGGTTCTCTCCGCACCAGCGGCCCGGCGGCGCGTTCCGACGCGTCGCCGGGCCGGCAGGCTGACCAGGCTCATCGTCGCGGTGCTGGTCGGCATCGTGTTCATCTTCCCGTTCTACTGGGTGGTCGTGACGTCGCTGAACTCCACCGGCGACATGTTCCGCTCGCCCCCGCCGCTGATCCCGCACCTGTACTTCGCGAACTACGTGCGGGCCTGGGCGGCGGCGCCGTGGGCGCGGTATCTGCTGAACACGGTGCTCGTCGCCTGCTGCACGCTGGTGCTGTGCCTGGTCACCTCGCTGATGGCCGGGTTCGCGTTCGGCGTCATGAAGTTCAAGGGTCGCGGCGTGCTGTTCGCGCTGGTGCTCTCGGTGCTGATGATCCCGCAGGTCGTGCTGCTGATCCCGGACTACCAGATCGCCTCGGACATCAACTGGATCGACACCTACTGGATCCAGATCGTGCCGTGGGGCGCGAGCGTGTTCGGCATCTTCCTGGTGCGCCAGTTCTTCCTGAACCTGCCGCCGGAACTGTTCGAGGCCGCCGAACTGGACGGGGCGGGCCGGTTCCGCATCCTGTTCTCGGTCGGCGCCCCGCTCGTTCGGCCCGCGCTGATCATCATCGCGCTGAACACGTTCATGGCCTCGTGGAACTCGTTCCTGTGGCCCTCGGTGATGGACCCGACCAACGACAGTGTCCGCCCGGTCGAGGTCGGCCTGTACAACTTCCTCTACGGCAGCGCCAGCGGCAACGACTACACCGGCCTGTGCGCTGCGGTCACCTTCACCACCATTCCGGTGCTGGTGATCTTCCTTGTGCTGCAACGGTATTTCATCACCGGCGCGTTCTCGGCCGCGGGCGGCGTCCGTGGCTGACACCAGACGCCAGGCGCTGCTGCTCGATCTCGACGGCACCCTCTACCGGGGCGACGGCCCGGTCCGCGCGTACGCGGACGGCGTCGCCGCGACGCTGGCCGAGGCGGACGCGAAGAACTTCCTGTCTACTGTGGACGAATATCTCGGCAACGGCGTCGGCGAGCACACCGAACCGGAGTTGCTCGCCGCGACCGACGGGTGGGAGGCCGTACAGCGGCTGGCCACCCTTCGGTTCGAGGTCGGCAGGACCGATTTGGACACGGCGTTCCTGGCCAGCAGGGCCGCGTTGGCCGGCCCGGAGCTGGGTGTCGAGGTGCCTGGGGGTCTCCTCGACGCGCTGGTCGCGCTGCGGCCGAGCACGCGCATCGTGCTCGCCACGAACAGCCCCCGACTCGGTCTTGCCGCGCTGCTGAGCAGGCTCGGCGCCGACGACAAGTTCGACGAGATCATCGACAGCGCGGCCAAGCCCGTTGGCCTGCAACGCATTCTGGCCGGTATCGCCGAGGAGATCGACGCGCGCGAGCGGCCGTGGCGGATCTTCAGCGTCGGCGACCACTGGCACAACGACATCGCACCGGCTCGCGATTTCGGCGCGGTCACCGGTTACATCGACCGATTCGGGCGCGCGGACGGGGAGGCCGACGCGATCGCGCCGAAGGTCGAGGGCATCCTGCCCACCATCACGGCCTGGGCCGCCGATCCGGACGCGTTCCACCGCGCCTGACCGGCCCTGCCGTCACTCCCTTATGAGTAAAAGCCCTTATGAGCAAAGAAGGAGTACACCTGCGTTGGCGAGTTTCGAGTTCTGGGGTGGTCTCGGCGTCATCGGATCGAGCAAGATCATGATCAGCGATGGCGGACACCGGGTCCTGCTCGACATCGGCCTGGACATTCCCAGCGGGGCCAACCTGTTCCGGGTGCCCGTGCGGATGCGGCCCGATTCCGAACTCGCCGACCGGCTGCGCGTCGGTGCGGCGCCCGCCATGCCCGGCGTCTACGACCCGGCCTTCCTCGCCGACGGCGATCCGCTCGGCGAACCCGTCGGTGACCCGGCGAACACGCACATCTTCGTGTCGCATCCGCACATCGACCACGTCGGCCTGGCCGGCTGGGTGCGGCGCGACGTGCCGGTGCACGCGCACACCGACGCGGTGGACATGCTGAACGCGTTGTCCGCCAACGGTTCCGGCCTGCCCGGCGGCGACCCGGACTGGCAGCGCCTCGGCCCGAACCAGGTCGTCGAGGTGGGCGCGATGACCGTGCGCTGCATCCCGGTCGACCACGACGTGCCCGGCGCCTGCGGTTATCTGGTGCACACGCCGCAGGGCAGCATCGCCTACACCGGCGACATCCGCTTCCACGGCCACCACCCCGAACTCAGCAACGCGTTCGTCGAGGCCGTGCGCGGGGTGGACGTGCTGATCACCGAGGGCACCACGCTCTCGTTCACCCCACCGGACGGCCCGCCGCGCACCGAGCACGACGTGCTGGCCTCGTTCGTGGACATCGTCGGAGCCGCGCCCGGCCTGGTCCTGCTGTCCACGTATCCGCGCGACATCGAGCGGGTCGCCGAGTTCATCGAGGCCGCCGCGAACCTCGGCCGCACCATCGTCTGGCGCCCCGGCGACGCCGGCATGCTCCGCGCCCTCGGCGTCACCCGCGCGGCCACCTGGTCCGAGGAGATCGACCTGGCCGCCGTGCACGCCAAGCCGAGTGCGTTCGTGCTCGCGCCGGACACCGACGACCTGCCCGGCCTGCTCGACCTGCCGCTGCGGCCCGGCGACCCGTTCATCCACGCCAACGGGGAGCCGCTGGGCGAGTTCGACCCGCGCTGGCCGGTGTTCACCGACTGGCTCGCGCACTTCGGCCTCGAACTGCACAAGATCGGCTGCTGGGGCCATGCCCTGCCGGACCAGGTGCACGCCATGGTCGAGCGGGTCGCGCCCAAGGTGGTGTTCCCGATCCACACGTTCGAGCCGACCAGGCTCGCCCCGCCGATCGGGGTTCGCCGGGTCGTCGCCGCCTACGGCACCCGCTATGCGCTGGACGGATCGATCATTTAGCTAGCTGCGGCGCGCGCCCTGGGGTGACCGACGGCGCCACGCCGCGCAGCGAGAGGCCGGCCGTCTCGGGGATGAGGATGATCGGCACGATCGCGATCAGCGCCGCCACGATCAGGTAGTACGCCGGGATCAGGTTGTCGCCGGTCGCGCTGATCAGCGCGGCGATCACGAACGGCGCCGTGCCACCGAACGCCGACGTCGACAGGTTGTAACCAATCGCGAACGAACCGTAGCGAACCTTGGTGGGGAACATCGCCGGGAAGGTCGACCCGATCACCGCCAGGATCAGCACCAGCAGCAGGCCGAGCAGGGCGAACCCGACCGCGATGCCCACCGTCGACCCGGTGGCCATCAGCTTCACCGCCGGATAGCTCAGCACCACGAAGCCGATGGCCGCGGTGAGCAGGATCGGTTTTCGCCCGATGCGGTCCGAGAGCCTGCCGATGAACGTGATGACGATCATCATGCCCACCTCGACCGAGATGGTGATGACCTGCGACGGCGTGTCCCCGACCTTGAGATACGTGGTCAGATAGGACGGCATGAAGGTCAACAGTGTGTAGTCCGCGACGTTGAGCAGCAGCACGATGCCGATCAGGTTGAGGATCATCCGCCAGTTGTCGGCGATGGCCTCGCGCAGCGGTGCCCGGGAAGACGTGCCGGCGCGCGCCATGTCGCGGAACGCAGGCGTGTCCTCCAGCTTGGTCCGCAGGTAGAGGCCGACCAGGCCGAGCGGCAGCGCCACCAGGAACGGGATGCGCCAACCCCAGCTGTCCATCGCCGACGCGGATAGTGACACGTTCATCAGCAGCACCAGGCCGGAGCCGATGACGAAGCCGGTGAGCGTGCCGAACTCCAGCCAACTGCCGAAGAACCCCCGGCGCTTGGCCGGCGCGTACTCGGCGATGGTGGTCGCCGCGCCGCCGTACTCACCGCCGGTTGAGAAGCCCTGCACCATCCTGGCCAGGATCAACAGGATCGGGGCCGCGATGCCGATGGTCGCATAGGTGGGCAGCACGCCGATGACGAACGTGGAGCCGGACATCAGGATGATCGTCGTGGCCAACACCTTCTGCCGGCCGATCCGGTCGCCGAGCGGCCCGAAGAAGAACCCGCCGAAGGGTCGGACAACGAACGCGACGGCCAACACGGCGAACGAGGACAGCACCGCGCTGCTCGCGGTGTGCGTCGGGAAGAACAGGCGACCGATGATGGTCGTCACCGCTCCCGCGCTGTACACGCCGAAGTCGAACCACTCGATGCAGTTGCCCATCGCGGAAGCGGCAACGGCTCTGCGCACCGTCGCCAGGTCCGGATCGGCCTCCGCGGAGGTGTTGTGTTCGGGTGTTTCGTTGTGTACTGCCATATTGTCGACGTTAGTCCTTTGTGTCATCGGCACGACAATCCGCAATGGACAGACTGTTGACCGGTGGTCGGCGCGGCGTCAATTGTTAACTACCCAGGAGGGTGTTGCCGCAAACCTCTGTCACGGCACGGTGGAAGTCCCTGCCACGCGGTTTCGACCGCATTCCGAGGAGGTACTTTCGTGCGTACCGCTGCTCTCGCCTGCGCGCTCGTCGGCGGCGCCGCTTTGCTGGTCGGCTTAGCCGTGCCGGCGAACGCCCAGGTCGCGACGCCTTCCGCGCACCACACCTACGTTCCGCAACACAGCAATGGCAAGCACGCCTACATCGGTGGCCTGCACCACGGCAAATTCAATCAGGACGGCGGCAACTGGTCCGGTTACGTCGCAACCGGTTCCGGCTTCAGCTCCGCGTCGGTCAGCTGGACCGAACCGCAGGTCAGCTGCAATTCCAGCAACGACCTGTTCGCGCCGTGGGTCGGCATCGACGGCTACGGCAGCAGTTCGGTCGAGCAGACCGGCATCCAGACCGACTGCTCCTCCGGCTCTCCCGTGGATTCCGCCTGGTACGAGATGTACCCGGCCTCGCCGCAGTACTACAACGACCCGGTCAGCCCTGGTGACCAGATCAACTCCTCGGTGACCACCGACGGCAACGGCAACTACACGCTGGTGCTTTCGGACACCACCCAGGGCTGGACCGAGACGACGCCCGCTTCCTACCAGGGCGCGAACGCCTCCGCCGAGGCGATCATGGAGTCGCCGACGGCCGCCTACCCGAACTTCGGCACCGTGAACTTCAGCGGTTTCCAGATCAACGGTTCGGACGCCGGTTCGTTCAACCCGGTCGCTCTCGATGCCAGCAACAGCAGCGGTTTCGAGGACCACACCTCGGGCCTGTCCGGTGGCAGTTTCTCGATCGCCTACGAGCAGGAATAGCCCACTGACGCCAATCGGTCGCCCGCACGTCGTCGATGTGCGGGCGACCGCTCTGTCTTCGTCATTTCGCACGTCAAGTGTTAACGACGATCGGTGGTGCCCGGTCAGGCGCTGCTCAGGTGAGAGTAAGGATCCCTGCATGCAGTGCGCGGTAGGTCACCGCGCGTCAAGGAGGTCGAGTACGTGCGAACCAGTGCCCTTGCCTCAGCGTTACTCGCTGCCGCCGCAGCTGTCGTCGGTCTCGCCGCGCCCGCGGCGAACGCGGCCGCGCCGGCACACAGCTTCGCCCCCATGAACCACAACGGCACCGCCGTCGCCGTGCGCCCCGTCCACGGGTTCAACCAGAACGGCTACAACTGGTCCGGTTACGTGGCCACCGGTTCCGGCTTCACCTCGGTCGCCGCCACCTGGACCGAGCCCAAGACCACCTGCAACTCCACCAACGACCTCTACGCGCCGTGGGTGGGCATCGACGGCTACGGCAGCAGTTCGGTCGAGCAGACCGGTGTCCAGACCGACTGCTCCTCCGGCTCCCCGGTGGATTCCGCCTGGTACGAGATGTACCCGGCCAACCCGGTCTACTACTCGAACCCGGTCAGCGCCGGTGACGTGATCACCGCGACGGTCAGCCGCAGCGGCACCACCTACACGCTCACCCTGACCGACAAGACCAAGAACTGGACCAAGACCACCAAGAAGTCCTACCGGGGCGCGAACGCGTCCGCCGAGGTCATCCTCGAGTCGCCGCCCGCCGCGTACCCGAACTTCGGCTCGGTGAAGTTCACCGGTTCCACGGTCAACGGCAAGTCGCTCTCGACGTTCAACCCGACCGCGTTCGACGCGAGCGGCAGCTCGGGCCAGTACGAGGACCACACCGGCGCCCTGTCCGGTGGCAGCTTCTCGGTGACCTACGAGCAGGAATGAGCTGATCGTCCGGCCGCGTCGACCCCCTGCGCCGACGCGGCCGTCGACCACAGCCCCGCGACGAGTTCGTAGGAGCGCATCCGGTCGGCCAGGTCGTGCATGCTGGTGGTGATCATCAGCTCGTTCGCGCCGGTCGCCGCCAGCAACTCATCGATGCCCTGCCGAACAGTGTCCGGACCGCCGACGATCTGCCCCTTCACCCGGTCCGCCATGATCAGCCGCTCCATCTCACTGAACGGGTACGCGGCCGCGTCCTCGGGCGTCGGCAACTTGATCGGCTTGCCCTGGCGCAGTCGCAGGAACTGCAACGCGCTCGGCGCGGCCAGGTAGCGCGCCCGCTCGTCGTCCTCCGCCGCCCAGACCCCCGCCGCGATCAGCAGGTACGGCTCCTTGAGCGTCGAGGACGGACGGAAGCTCGACCGGTAGGCCCGCGCCGCCGGCAGCGTGTTCTCCGAGCTGAAGTGGTGCGCGAACGCGAAGGGCAGCCCGAGCAGGCCGGCCAGCTGCGCGCTGTACAGGCTCGACCCGAGCAGCCACACCGGCGGCTGGTTGCCGGCCGCCGGCACCGCGTGGATGGTCCCGTCCTCGGGCGCGTCCGGGTCGTCGGCAAAGTAGGCGAGCAGCTCACCGAGCTGCTGCGGGAAGTCGTCGGCCGACAGCGGCGCGGCCGAGCGGCGCAGCGCGGCAGCAGTGCGCGGGTCCGTCCCGGGTGCCCGGCCAAGGCCAAGGTCGATCCGGCCCGGGTAGAGGCCCTCCAACATGCCGAACTGCTCGGCGACCACCAGCGGCGGATGGTTCGGCAGCATCACCCCGCCCGACCCGACCCGCAGCGTCGACGTGGCCGCGGCCACCGCACCGACCAGCACGGCAGGCGCCGAACTGGCGATCCCCGGCATGCTGTGGTGCTCGGCCAGCCAGAACCGCGTGTAGCCCAGCCGCTCGACGTGTTTGGCCAGGTCGAGCGTGTTGCGCAGGGCCTGCGAGCTGGTCGAACCGCTCACCACCGGAGCGAGGTCGAGCACGGACAGCGGCACGGGAGGGGACACGGGAGGGGACACGGGAGAGGAAAGGCTCACAGTCAGCCCAACCCGCGCGCCCGGCGACCTGTTCCCCGCCTCAGAACAGCTGCGTGATGGTGTAGATCACCAATCCGACCAGCGCGCCGACGACCGTGCCGTTGATCCGGATGAACTGGAGGTCCCGGCCCACCTGCAACTCGATCTTGCGCGAGGTCTCCTGCGCGTCCCAGCGAGAGACCGTGTCCGTGATCAGCGTGGTGATCTCGTCGCGGTAGTGGGTCACCACGTAACCGGCCGCGCCCTGCACCCAGGAGTCCACCTTCTCGCGCAGGGCGTCGTCCTCGACCAGCCGTTTGCCCAGGCCGATCAGGCCGTTCGCGACCCGCTTGCGCAGCTCGCTGGACGGGTCCTCGGCGGCGTCGAGCAGCATCCGCTTGGCCGTACCCCACGCCGAACCGATCAGGTTGCGCACCTCCGGGTGCTCCAGCACCTGGTGCTTGAACGCCTCGGCCCGCTCCATGGTCTCCGGGTCGCTCTGCAGGTCGCCGGAGAACTCCACCAGGAACGTGTCCAGCGCCTGGCGCATCGGATGCTCGGTGTCGGTCTTCACCGCCCAGGCGAAGTTCAGCACCTCCGCGTAGACCTTGTCCGCGAGCAGGCCGTCCACGAACCGCGGCGACCAGCTCGGCGAGCGGTCCGACACCACCCGCAGCACCGTCACGTGGTTGTCCCGCACCCAGTCGTAGGCCCGGTCGCACAGCAGGTCGACCAGCTTGTGGTGGGCACCGTCCTTGAACACCCTGCTGAGCAACTGCCCGATCGGCGGACCCCAGGGCTGCGCGATCAGCCTGCCGACCACGGCCTGCTCCATCACGGCCTGCACGTCCTCGTCGCGCAGCACGGTCACCGCGCCGCGCACCACGGTCGCCAGTTCGGAGGTGATCCGCTCGGCGTTCTCCGGCTTCGCCACCCACGCGCCGAGCCGACTCGCGATGCCGACCCGCTCCAGCCTGCCCTTGACCACGTCCTCGGCCAGGAAGTTCGTGCCGACGAAGTCGCCGAGGCTGTTGCCGATGGTGTCCTTGCGGGTCGGGATGATCGCGGTGTGCGGGATCGGCAGGCCCAGCGGCCTGCGGAAGAGCGCGGTCACCGCGAACCAGTCGGCAACGGCGCCGACCATGCTGGCCTCGGCCATCGCGCGCACGTAGCCCAGCCAGGCGGGGCCGCCGAACACCGTGGTCAGGATGTAGATGACGGCGGCAGCCAGCAGCAGGCCGCCCGCAACGGCCTTCATTCTGCGCAGTTCGCGCCGTTTGACCAACTGCGCCGCCGTGAGGTTCTCCACTCCACCATTGTTACCGCGTCGGCAGCGTGCAGGCCGATTTGTGGCAAGGTCGTGGCCGTGCGTGAACCTCTGCTCGTCCCTCGCCTCCAGCCGTTCACCTCGACGATCTTCGCCGAGATGACCGCGCTGGCCACTCGCACCGGCGCGGTCAACCTCGGCCAGGGGTTCCCGGACACCGACGGCCCGGTCGGCATGCTCGACGCGGCCCGCGAGGCGATCGCGAACGGCGTCAACCAGTACCCGCCCGGCCCCGGCATCCCCGAGCTGCGGGCGGCCGTCGCCGAGCACCGCACCCGCTACGGCCTGCGCTACGACCCGGACACCGAGGTGCTGATCACCGTCGGCGCCACCGAGGCCATCGCGGCCAGCCTGCTCGCCCTGGTTGAGCCGGGCGACGAGGTCATCGTCATCGAGCCGTACTACGACTCCTACGCCGCCGCGGTCGCGCTGGCCGGCGCCACCCGCGCCGTCGTCGGCCTGCGCCTGGACGAGCACGGCCGGTTCGGCCTCGACCTGCCCGGCATCGCCGCGGCCATCACCCCGGCCACCCGCGCGATCCTGGTCAACTCGCCGCACAACCCGACCGGCACCGTGTTCACCCGCGCCGAGCTGGCCGGCCTCGCGCGGCTGTGCGTCCAGCACGACCTGATCGCGATCACCGACGAGGTCTACGAGCACCTCACCTACGACGACACCGAGCACCTCCCACTGGCCGGCTTCGACGGCATGGCGCGGCGCACGGTGAGCATCTCCAGCGCGGGCAAGACGTTCAACTGCACCGGCTGGAAGATCGGCTGGGTCTGCGCGGCACCCGAACTGGTCGCCGCCGTGCGCGCCGCCAAACAGTTCCTCACCTTCGTCGGCGGCGCCCCGTTCCAGCCCGCGATCGCGCACGCGCTGCGCACGGAACTCGACTGGGTGCAGCGGCTGCGCGCGAGCCTGGAGACCAAACGCGACCGGCTGATGACCGGCCTGGCCGAGGCCGGTTTCGACGTGCTGTCCAGCCTCGGCACCTACTTCGTCTGCGTGGACGTGCGCCCGCTCGGCTTCGCCGACGGCGCCGAATTCTGCTTCGCGCTGCCCGAACGCATCGGTGTCGCCGCCGTCCCGGTCCAGGTCTTCACCGACCACCCGAAGGACTGGCGACACCTGGTCCGCTTCGCGTTCTGCAAGCGCGACGAGGTCCTCGACGAAGCCATTCGCCGCCTGCACAAACTCCGTCCCTAACAGACGAACCACGGCGTCAACGCCATCCCCGCGGCTTTGCCCGTCACCGCAAGACAAACCGGCCCAGCCGGTACGTCGGCCAGATCGAAACGACCACGGTCGTCCACCAACGATCGCCCCGCCCCACCCGGCCAGCGCACCCACACCGAAACCCCGCGCTCGACCAGTCCGCGCACCGCGACGAGATCCCCGCCGACCCGCCGGATCCGCACGTCCAGCCCACCAGGTCCGAAACCCAGCCTGCGCTCTCGCGCGCTCATCATGGTGTCCCGCAACAACTCCAGCCGCCGCCATGTCCTGGTCGGCCGCAACACCACGGCAGCGTCCTGCGCCGATCGTCGCACCGCGTCCGGCATCGGATCCACGACCGCGAACAGCTCCGCGATGCGCGCCAACAACTCCCGCTCGTCAGCCGAGAACGCGCTCATCGGGCCACCTCCGCCAGCACCAGCCTGCGCCGCAGCACGGTCAGGCACCGGCCACGCGTCTTGCCCACGCTGCCGACCCCGATGCCCACCGCCCGCGCGGTCTGCGCGTAGCTCAGCTCGGGCGCGTGCGCGAACAGCCGCAGCAGCTGCCGGCACTGGTCGGGGAGGCCGGCGAGCGCCCGCCACAGCTCCCGCTGGCTCGCCGCCGCCAGCACCATGTCCTCCGGCCCTGCGCACGACCCGCCCGCCTCGGTCAGCGGTGCCTCGCGTCTGCGGCAGGCCAGCACGCGCACCGACTCGCGCCGCGCCGTGGTGGCCAGCCAGGCCGCCAGCCGGTCGGGTTCGCGCAGGCGGGTGAGGTTCTGAGCGAGGGTTAGCCACACTGCCTGACAAACATCGGCGGCATCGGCCTGCGGCAGCCCATGCTCCCTGGCCACGCTCCAGACCAGCGCGGCGAAACGGCGGACCAACTCGGTCCAGGCGGACTGATCGCGTTGCTCGGCAAGGCGAAGTAGTTCGGCGGTCGGAGTGTCGAACACGACGATTGCTCCTCGTTGGTGAGTGACTCGGACGACGCTCCGACTCCGGCGCCGCGCACCAAGATCCACTGTTCGCACCAACGAGCTATTGATGTATCCAGACTTCCTGTTGCGCCTCAACGAGACCACGACGAGGTCGAGCCTCGGTACGGGCGAGTACCGCAAATGCCCGAAGGGGTGAATCCGTCATCGAGGGGTGTCAAACCGGACGACGGTCGAATGGGCGTTGATCGGCTGCTCCATTCGGACCTGCGACGATAACAGTTTTGCCGTCAAAATCCGTCCTTCCGGGTGGATCACGTTTCCAGCCGCTGCGAATCGGCTCGGCAGTGCTAGACATGTCCTGGACAGCTGGCGGGGTCAAGGATTGGTGCGCGAGGAATGGCAGTGGTCGACCGGGATGTGGTGCCTGGCACCGATTCCGCGCGCCGCCGTTTGTTTCGCATCGGTGTTCGTCTGGCACTGACTGCCGGTTTCGTTGTGGCCGGCTGGTTGTTGTTCGGCCTGACCGCGTCTTCCGCCTCCGCCGCCGAACTGCCGCAGGCACCGTCCTCTGTGCCTTCCCTGACGACACCGTCGAACTCCTCCTCGGGTTCCTCGGACAACGGCGGCCTGCTCGGCGGTTTGCTCGGCACCGTCAACGGCACCGTCAACTCGGTGCTCGGCACGGTGAACACCACCTTGGAATCCAGCCTCGGCGTCGTCGGTTCGACCGTGAACACCGTGGTACAGACCGTGAACACGGTCGGCACGACCGTGGTCGCGCCCACCGTGACCGACGTGACCACCGCCGTCGGCACCGTGACCAAGACGGTCGCTCCGGTCGTCGCGCCCCTGGTCCCGCCCACGCCCAAGCCCGCCGTGAGCACACCGGCCGCCACCACCGCCGCCCCGGCGACGAACCCCGCGCCCGCACCGGTCGCCTCCACCGTGACCCCGGCGGCGAGGCCCGCGCACCACAGCGTCCCCACGACGTCCGCGCTCAGCACGGCAAGCCCGGCCGAGCAGGTCCGACCCGGACCAGCTCCGATGCCGGCGCCGAAAACCCCGCAGCCCGCACCGCAACAGCCGCTCGCACCCGCGCCCACCATCTCCACCGGGCACGGTCCGAACAGCGGCCACCGGCACGCGGTCTCCGCGGTCATGTCCGGTGCCTACGCCAGTTCGCTGGCGCAACTGACCACTGTGGCCAGTCATCCGATCGTCATCCCCGGTGAAATGCCGGGTCTGCCCAGCGTCTCGCCCGACTGAACCGGTTTTCCCGGTAGAGGTCTGTCCACTAGAGGACTTCGTCGGCTTCGCTGTTCTCCGCACGCCTGCGCGTGTGATGTCGCGACCCCGCACCACGATCACCCGACTTCCCGTCCTGCCACCGCGCCCGGCAGGTACGGGGCCTGTCCCACGGTCGAGCTGCCCCCTCGATCAGGGACACCAGGGTGACCGGCGGTAGGGCTGCCGGATGCGACCCCCGGTCCTACCGCTGGTCACTCACAATTCGCGGAGTGGTCAACGACATCGCCGTAGGCTCGAGAACATGGATCCGATGATCACCACGGCGGAGGCCGCCGGTGTCGGCATCGACGGCGCCGCGCGGCCCACCGAGGACCGGATCGTCGTACTGGACAACGCCGTCATCCTCCTCGACGGCGCCACCGCCCTGGAACCGCGCGCCCGCACCGCCGCCTGGTACGCCGAGCACCTGGGCGCCGAACTGGCCGCGCACCTGCGCCAGAACCCAACGGCAGACCTCCGGGCCCTCCTCGCCAAGGCCATCACCACCCTCGCCCAAACCCACCACCTCAGCCCAGGAACGGCTCCCTCCAGCACAGTCGCCATGGCGCGCTGGAGTCCAACAACCGTCGACGCCCTCGTCCTCGCCGACAGCCCCATCGTCGCCTTCACCCCCACCGGCCCCGACGTGCTCGCCGACGACCGCGTCGCCGCCCTGCCCAGACGACCCGGCGGCTACCGCGCCCGCCTGACCAACGGCAACGGCTTCGACCCCGACCACGTCGCATCGCTGCGCGCCGCGGGAACGCGCTTCGGCCGACTGCGCAACGTCCCGGGCGGTTTCTGGGTCGCCGAAGCCGATCCCGCCGCCGCCCACCAGGCCCGCACCAGAAGCTGGCCGCGCGCGGACGTGCGTGCCGTCCTGATGGCCACCGACGGCGTCTCCTGCGGCGTCGACGACTACCACCTGTTCACCTGGCCGCAGGCCCTCGACCTGGCCAAAGCCCACGGCCCGCAAGCCGTCCTCGACCAGGTCCGCACCGCGGAACTACAGGACCCCTCGGGCCGGCGCTGGCCCCGCCCCAAACGACACGACGACCAGGCACTCGCCCTGATCAGCTTCCCTTAACCAACTTGTGCTTGGCATCCGACCGGCAAAGGGATCATGCTGTCCTGCATGTCACGATGCCTGCCGGTCGCGCTCGTCCAAACCGAGCCACTTCCGACCGGGGCACCGTTCGCCCAGTTCGCCGCCGATGTCGCGGGTGTGCTGCGCCGCTTCCCGGCCACCCAGCTCCTGGTCTATCCCGAGCTGCACCTCTATGGCGACGCCATCGACGACATCAACCTCGCCCAGTCCCTGGACGGCGAACTCTCCAACTCCCTCGCCGAACTCGCCGGCCGGCTCGGTGTCTGGCTCGTCCCCGGCACGCTGCTCGAAGCCATCGACGGCGGCATGCACAACACCGCGGTCGTCTACTCGCCGCAGGGTGAACTCGTTGCGTCCTACCGGAAATGCTTCCCGTGGCGCCCCTACGAGCCGTACCGGCCGGGCACCGAGTTCGTCGTGTTCGAGATCCCGGACATCGGCCGCTTCGGTCTGTCCATCTGCTACGACACCTGGTTTCCCGAACTGAGCCGGCAACTCGCCTGGCTCGGCGCCGAGGCGATCATCGCGCCCACCCGCACCACCACCAGCGACCGCGCCCAGGAACTCATCCTCACCAGGGCCAACGCCATCGCCAACCAGGTGCACGTGCTCAGCGTCAACGTCGCCGCCCCGACCGGCGTCGGCCAGAGCCTGCTCGTCGACCCCGAGGGCCGCATCCGCGTCGAGGCGAACCGCTCGCCGGAAGTGCTCACCGACGTGATCGACCTCGACGACGTCTCGCGCGTCCGCGATTACGGCACCTCCGGCCTGAACCGGATCTGGGCGCAGTTCCGCCCGGACGACAGCCCTCTCGACCTGCCCGCATATGCGGGACGCATCGACCCGAAGACCTGGAGTCCACGGCACCCTGCCCAGTAGAGCGGAGAGCGCATGAGCACCCCGGCAACCCGGTTGACCCGAACGTTGACCCTGGGCCCGGTCGTCCTGTTCGGACTCGCCTACATGGCGCCGATGATCGTGCTCGGCACGTTCGGCTCCATCGACGAGCCGAGCGGGCGCGCCGTGCCCACGTCCTATGCGCTCGCGCTGGTTGCCATGCTGTTCACCGCGGTCAGCTACGGCCGCATGTCCCGCGCCTTCCCGGTCGCCGGCTCCGCCTACACCTACACCCGCCGGACCATCGACGGCCGCGTCGGCTTCCTGGTCGGCTGGGCCGTCCTACTCGACTACTTCTTCATCCCCACGGTCATCTGGTTGATCGGCGCGACGTTCCTCAACAGCGAGTTCCCCAGTGTGCCCAACTGGATCTGGATCGTGGCGTTCATCATCATCACCACCGTCGTCAACGTGCTGGGCATCAAACTCGCCGCCAACGCCAACCTGCTGCTCACCGGTCTGCAGATCCTGGTGCTGATCTTCTTCGTGGTGCTCTCCCTGCGCCACGTCGGCAGCACCGGCGGCTCGATCTTCTCCAGCGCCCCGTTCGGCAACTCCTCGACCACCCTCTCCGCCGTCGCCGGCGGCGCCGCCCTGGCCGCCTACTCCTTCCTCGGCTTCGATGCGATCACCACGCTCACCGAGGAGACCAAGGAACCAACCAAGACGATCCCCAAGGCGATCGTCCTGGTCACCATCATCGGCGGCGTGATCTTCCTGGTCACGTCCTATGCCGCCCAACTCGTCGCACTCGGCCTGCACTCGATCAACGTCAACTCCGAGGCGCTCGACATCGCCGCCCAGATCGGCGGCAACCTGTTCTCCGCGTTCTTCGTCGCCGGCCTGGTGATCACCCAGCTCGCCTCCGGCATCGCCGCCCAGGCCAGTGCCGCCCGACTGCTGTTCGCGATGGGCCGGGACAACGTGCTGCCCAGGAAGGTCTTCGGCTTCCTGCACTCGAAGTTCCACACCCCGGTGATCAACATCGTCGCCATCGGCGTGGTCGGCCTGATCGGCATCCTGAACAGCGTGTCCAGCGCCGTATCGTTGATCAACTTCGGCGCGTTCACGGCGTTCACCTTCGTCAACCTGTGCGTGTTCGCCCACGCCCTGCGCGAACGCAAGTTCGGCTCCGTCGGCCAGATCCTGGCCAACGGGGTCGCTCCGCTGATCGGTGCGGCCGTCGACATCTGGCTGCTCACCCAGCTCGACTACCGCGCCCACCTGCTAGGCGTCATCTGGCTGATCCTCGGCATCCTCTACCTGACCTATCTGACCAGGGGATTCCGCCGCCCACCCCCAGAAGTCGACTTCACGGAAGACGCCGAACTGACTCCGACCGGCTGAGCTATACACTCTGTGTATAGTCGCGACCGTGAACCCCGCAGTCGCGCGGCAGTCCCGCACGCCCGTCCCGGCCAGCATCGTCTTCGGCCTGCTCCTCGGCGTGGCGACGTTCCTGCTGCACGGCCACAACGCGGTCCTCGACGCAGCCACCAACTCGACAAGCACCTGGATCATCTGGACCGCCATCGCCGGCGCGCTCATCGAAGACCGCGCCCAGGCGATGCTCTGCGGCGCCATCATGATGATCGCCACCTGCGCCGCCTACTACGTCACCGCTGCCGCCAACGGCAAGTTCGGCATCCAAGGCATCCCGACCGCCCTCGTCTGGACAGCGGCCGGCCTGATCGGAGGCCCCCTCCTGGCGTGGTCAGCCTGGTCCACCCGCCGAGCCACCGACATCCAGCGCAACCTGGGCGTCGCCGTGATAGGCACAGCCCTAACCGGCGAAGCCCTCTGGCTGGGCTGCATCCTCCACTACTGGCGGACAGCCACGGTGTTCCTGATCATCGGAGTACTCGTCACCATCACCCTGACCACCTACCGCTACAAGCAAGCAGGCCGCCACCCCTGGCACCCGTTGATCTACCTGCCAGTCCTGGCGGCGGCGCATCTGGCAGCCGAGTACTTCATCCTCAACCGCCTACTCGGCGCCGTGTGACAAAACGCCGTCACCCATGAGGGGTCTGGTCCAGACGCGGCACCTGCCGCGCATGTCCGAGCTGGCCAATGCCTACCCGGCGGCCTGTTGCCGGCGCCGCAGAGTTCGACGTTTGATCGGACGCCAGATGCACAGCCAGAACAGCGCGATCCACATCAGCACCAACACGATGGGCAAGGCGATGTTGCGCGCGATGGTCGGGCCGGACAGTGGCGCGTTGATGGTCCTCGTCGCCGCGTCGCCGTATGCGGCCAGTTTGGTGCCGACAGCGTCTTCCCCACCGCCGGAGACCTTGGCGTTGGTGATCACCACCCGGCCGTCGGAGGAGGTGAAGTCGCCGTAGCAGGTCTGGTACGCCTGCTTGTCGCAGTTTGTGACCGTCGCTGTACCGGGCACACCCGCCGATGACGAGTCGGCAAGTTCGGTGATCGCGTACGGGATGAACGCGATTCCGGCGATCGTGATGATCACGAACAGGATCCACCGGTACACCGCGAACAGAGGCGACGTCCGGACCCTGGCGCTGCGACGTTCGGCCATTACCGCGCCGCCCGCAATTGTGGCGCGATGTACGCGGCCAACTCCTTGGCCTTGACCGAAAGGGTCATCTGAATCCATTCACGTCGAACCGCCGGAAGCTGACTCAGATTAATGGAGCGGTCACGGCTCGTAGTGATCGTGTCCGCTGATGAGCCAATAGTGCCCACGCACCGGACGGGTAGGTGATGTGCTTCTTCACGGCTCAGATCCGCCAAGCGGAGTGTCACTGAGCGCTGCACACAGAGTCCGAAAGATCGACTAGAGGGCCAATCTTGATGGTTCCCCTGGTCAAAGAGGGGAGAAGGTGGCCAGAGGCGGGGTCGAACCGCCGACCTTCCACTTTTCAGGCGGACGCTCGTACCAACTGAGCTATCTGGCCAAATCAAACCGGCCAGACTTCGGCCGGTATGGCGACCCAGACGGGACTCGAACCCGCGACCTTCGCCGTGACAGGGCGACGCGCTAACCAACTGCGCCACTGGGCCTTGCGATCACTACTCTACTGCGTACTCCCAACGGGATTCGAACCCGCGTTGCCACCTTGAAAGGGTGGAGTCCTAGGCCTCTGAACGATGGGAGCCCGATCGGAGCGTCGAACGAACCGACCGACCGTGCTTCCAACAGTCTGTTGTCCGCTGGGAGCATGGTAAGCATAGGGCACACCGCCCAGGGCTCCAAAACGGGTTCCCGGTTGGCCTGCCGTCCAAGGGAAAACTACAGGTCAAACCTTGTCTGGTCACGTCCTGGGTGGAACAACGCCGGGCCGACCCGGTTGCCGATGATCGGCTCGGGCGGCCCGGCGTGATCAACGACGGGGTTACCGGCGGACGGGTGGTGTGCCGTCCTCGCCGGGTATGAGGCCCAGCATGTCGAGCAGCTGCCGGCAGTCCTCGGCGTCCTGTGCGTTGCGGGCGACCGCGAGCCGCGCTCTGCGTACCTGATCCGCCGAGATCCGTCCTGGTTCGCCGCTGCGCTGGGTGGGGATGTCGGTGCCCTGCCTGGGCACGGTGTCATCCTCTTGCCACAACAGCTTTCGAATTTCGAGGGATCCGCTCATCGGTGCCTCCCCGGCTCACGTCTCCCGGCGAGGCTAACTGGCGGAATCTGCCACCGCAGCCCCCCGTAGGGTGAACCGGGGTTCACTCTGAGTGGTCATTTTTGTCCGCATTGGTTGGACCTGAGTCGGTTTTGAACTCTCTGTAGCTGTCTTGTGGACTTCATCACCCGATGGTGTGGAATCGTCGGCACCGCATCGCTCGTCTACCCCTACCCCCTAGGGGTAAGGTCGCGGTGTGGCCGGTTGGCGGTGAATCCCGTTTGTCGCAACGTCAACCGGGCAACTGCGGAGCAGCTCGGCGGCACCCCTTCAGCTGATGCGCGTCGCCACCGAAGTCAGGTGCAGCATGACCGACAGCGAACAGACCGTGAAAGGACTTCAGCTCTCATGACCGTCAGCACCATCTACACCGTGTCCGGGATGACCTGCGAACACTGTGTGGCGTCCGTCACTGAAGAACTGTCCGAACTGGCCGGCGTCAACAAGGTGGACGTCGAACTCGCCAGCGGTGCGGTCACCGTCACCAGCGAACGCGAGCTGGGCACCGACGAGGTGCGCGGAGCCGTCACCGAAGCGGGCTACCAGCTGGTCAGCTGAGCGGGGTCGGCCGGATGAGCGCGACAACGACCACCACGGCGCCGCCGAACAGTCAGCGCGTCGAGCTGGACATCACCGGGATGACCTGCGCGTCCTGCGCGAACCGGATCGAACGCAAGCTCAACAAGCTGACCGGAGTGCGGGCGAGCGTCAACTTCGCGACCGAGCGCGCCACCGTCGACCATCCGGCCGACATCACCGTCGACCGGCTCCTCGACACGGTCCGCGCCGCCGGCTACCGGGCGACCGAGCCCACCCCGGAGCCCGAACCCGAATCCGAGGAGTCGTCGAGTACCGCGCTGCGGCTGCGGTTCATCGTCTCCGCCGCGCTCGCCCTGCCGGTGCTGGTCGTCTCGATGGTCCCTGCCGCGCAGTTCCCCTACTGGACCTGGGTCGAACTGGCGCTGACCACCCCGGTCGTCGCCTGGGGCGCGTGGCCGTTCCACCGCGCCGCCGCGCGCAACCTGCTGCACCGCGCCGCGACCATGGACACCCTGGTCTCGCTCGGCATCACCGTCGCCTACCTCTGGTCGATCTACGCCCTGCTGTTCACCGGCGCGGGCAACCCGAACCTGCGCGCCGGGTTCAGTCTGCTGCCGATGGCCGGCACCGGTGCCATGACCTACTTCGACGTCGCGGCGGGCGTCACCGCGTTCCTGTTGCTCGGTCGCTGGCTGGAGGCCCGGTCCCGGCGCAAGGCGGGCGCCGCGTTACGCGCGCTGCTCGAACTCGGCGCCAAAGAGGTCGCGGTCCGTCGCGACGGCGTCGAAGTGCTCATCCCGATCGACCGGCTCGCCGTCGGCGAGGAGTTCGTGGTGCGCCCCGGCGAGAAGATCGCCACCGACGGTGTCATCAGGGAAGGCACCTCGGCGCTCGACCGGTCCATGGTCACCGGCGAGTCCGTGCCCGAGGAGGTCGGCCCCGGCACCTCGGTCATCGGCGGCACGCTCAACGTCGGCGGCCGGCTCGTGGTCGTCGCCACCAAGATCGGCGCGGACACCCAGCTCGCGCACCTGACTCAGATGGTCACCGAGGCGCAGACCGGCAAGGCCGCCGTACAGCGCCTCGCCGACCGGATCTCCGCGATCTTCGTGCCCACCGTCCTGGTCATCGCGGTCGGTACCGCGATCGGCTGGCTGGTCGCGGGCCGCCCCGCCGATGTCGCGATCACCGCGGCCGTCGCCGTGCTGGTCATCGCCTGCCCGTGCGCGCTCGGCCTGGCCACCCCGACCGCGCTACTGGTCGGCACCGGTCGCGGCGCCCAGCTCGGCATCCTGGTGAAGGGCCCGGAAGTCCTCGAATCGACGCGCCGGGTCGACACCGTCGTGCTGGACAAGACCGGCACGGTCACCACCGGCGCGATGAAACTGTTCGACGTCATCGGCACGACGGTCAGCCGAACTCGACTGCTGCGCATGGCAGGGGCGGTCGAGGCAGGCTCGGAACACCCGGTCGCCGTCGCCATTGTGGACGCGGCCCGCGCCGAACTGGGTGCCCTCCCGGCGGTCAGCGAGTTCGTCAGCGAACCCGGACTCGGCGTCCGCGGCATCGTCGAGGGCACCAGCGTCCGGCTCGGCCGCCCCGACGCCTTCCCGACTCTGCCGCCCGCCCTCGCCGAAGCCGCCGAACAGGCTCAGCGCGCCGGTCGGACCGTCGTCGGGATCGCCTGGGACGAGCGTGTGCACGGCATCCTCACGCTTGCCGACGCCGTCAAACCCACCAGTGCCACCGCGATTCGCGCGCTGCGCGGGTTGGGCCTGCGCCCGATACTGCTCACCGGCGACAACCGGACCGTCGCCGCGACGGTCGCCGCCGAGGTCGGCATCGCGGCCGAGGACGTGATCGCCGAGGTGCTCCCGTCCGGCAAGGTCGACGTGATCCGGCGACTCCAGGAACAAGGCCGGATCGTCGCCATGGTCGGCGACGGTGTGAACGACACCCCCGCCCTCGCCGCGGCCGACCTCGGCCTGGCCATGGGCACCGGCACGGACGTCGCGATCGAGGCCGGCGACCTCACCCTCGTACGCGGCGACCTGCGCGTCGCGGCCGACGCGATCCGGTTGGCACGGCAGACATTGCGCATCATCAAGGGCAATCTGTTCTGGGCCTTCGCCTACAACGTCGCCGCGCTGCCGCTTGCCGCCCTGGGGGTGCTCAACCCGATGATCGGAGGCGCTACGATGGCGTTCTCCAGCGTGTTCGTGGTTGGCAACAGTCTGCGGTTGCGCCGCTTCCAACCTAGCGCTCGGCATCGAGGGCGTCACGTTCGGTCAAACAATCCGTGAACGCGGTGAAAAAGTATCTGTGTACAGACCCTCGCTTGAAAGCGAGTTGCGTGTCACAATTTTCTAGCTGACACCCCCCGGTCAGCGCCTGTGGAGATCCCTCCGGCCCCCGCGTTCCTCCCCCTGGCGCGGGGGCTCTCCGCTGTCCAGGGCCCGATTTTCGCGGTTCTCGCACCCGAACTTGACCAAGTTGACAGGCGAACTCCTTGCCCCACAACTTGTCCACACCCACTCAATTCATCCACAACCCCCAACCCCGCGCCCCCAAAACTGTCGCCCCACTCCCGTAGCTTCACCTCTGGGACGGTTTTGCCCCCTTGGGTGGGTGGGTTATGCGTGGCCAACTGAAAAATTCGCCAATGCACGACCGATTCAGTTCGTGATCGATGCGACTGCGGTTCGCCGCCCCGACTTCCCCAAAGAAACCGGCTTTGGCGGACGCATCAGGAGGCGGCACGCCGTATCCGTACAGTTGATGGGTGATGTACGAACAGCAACCGAATGTGCTCGAAAATTTCCCGGCGGCGAGGGTCTGGGAAGCCTGCTTCGGTTGCGCGGCTTGGCGTTCCGGGTACGGAGGTTGATCCATTCAGCCTAATCGAAACCGCTGAAGGGCCGCATCAGGTGCCAGATTTTTCCGCCGATACGCCACGCCGGCGTGGCGCAAAACACACCCCGACGGCAACGCCGCAACCGAACCGTTATCGTGTTCGGCGTGCCTCTTCCCTCACTTGGCCGCGCGACGGCAACCGGTAGACACCGTCCCGTCGCGCTCGACCAGGACCCCCAGGCCCCCGGGCGCGAGCTTGAGAACTATCTCGCCGCGCTGGCGCCGGAAACCGAACTCGAATCCACCGGCAGCGGTCGCCGCTTCGGCGCCCAGGTCTACCAGCTCCGTTTGCAGCTCATGGCCGACCAGCAGCTCCGCGAGCTGGCCGACGAGCACGGCACCTCGCCGCAGGCGCTGGCCCAGGAATGGGTCGTGCAGCGCCTGAAGTGGGAGGCAGGCCAGCGGGAATCCGCCCCCGCCTGGCCGTGATCGCCTGACCCGCCGGCCGCGACCTGCGCGGCCGGGCCAGGGTCGGCGAAGCCATCTCGATCAAGAAGCCATCTCGATCAGGAACCGTCCGCCGAGTACTGGTCGTGCCGGGCGAGGAACTCCTCCCGCTCCGCAGTGCTCAACGTCCGTCCGGACGCGGCGAGTTCGGCCAGTTCCGTGAAGTACCGCTCCCGCGGTGCGCCTGGCGCGAACAGAATCAGCATCGACGCGGCGGCCTCCGAGTCGTTGCGGAACCCGTGCAGTCCGCCGCGCGGCACGTGCAGGAAGTCGCCCGCGGCCGTGTCGACCCAGCGGGTGCCGTCGTAGAGCCGAATCGTGCCGGACAGGACGTAGAACGACTCGGAGAACCTGCGGTGGAAGTGCGGGCTCGGCCCGCCCGCCCCGGCAGGCATGTTCCACTGGAACAGTCCGAGGTCGCCTTCCGTGCTGGCGCCGGTCGCGATGAGATCGGCGACCACGCCGGACGAGTACGTGATGGACCTGGCCTTCCCAGCCGGTACGTAATCGGCGTTCACTTCGCCGGTTGAGCCTTGGTAGTCAACGGTTTCCGGCCGGACCCACGTCGACTCGTCCGCGAATTCCTGGAACGACACTGCTTTCATCCCCCGTTCAGGTGAGCCTCGGCGACCGTGGCAAGGATCCGCCAGGCCGTGTTGGGCCTGCGGAGGTTGTCCGGGTCATCGGTGTTCGTGGTGTCCAGCACTACCGTATCCGCGCCGAGTTCGCGCAACTCGTCGAGATCCGCGCGGATCTGCTCGATGGTGCCGGTGCCAACCGGACGATCGACATCGGTGACCGGCGAGTCGGTCGGGCGCAACGGAATGCGCGGCGCGAGCGCAGGAACCGGACGGTCCAGTTCCTCGGCGAACCGCTGCGCCCGGACGAGCGCTGCGCGCAGCCAGGACATGCTGCCGAACCGCAGCGGATGCCAGCCGTCACCCAGCCGGATCGCTCTGCGCAGCGCTACGTCGCTGTTGCCGCCCACCCAGATCGGCACGCTGCCCTCGGCAGGCCGGGGCGCGGTGCGCACGTTCCGGAAATTGACGAACGGACCCTCGTGGCTGGCGATGTCGTTGGCCAGCAACGTGCGCAGCGCGGTGAGGTGGTCCTCGGTCATCGCGCCGCGCCGCTCGAACGGCAGGCCGAGCGCGGCGAACTCGCCCCGCGCCCAACCGGATCCGACGCCGAGCACCAGACGTCCGCCGCCGCCCAGCGCGTCGATGTTGCCGACCATCCTGGCCACCTGTAGAGGGTGCCGGTAGGGCAGCAGCAGAACCGTTGTGCCAAGGCGGATCCGGCTCGTCACGCCGGCCAGCCAGGCCAGCACGCTGAACGGTTCGTAGAAGGGCGCCGGGTAGATCGCGTCGACGTCCTCGGTGAGGGCCAGGTGGTCGGAGACCATCAGCAGGTCGAAGCCGAGGCCCTCCACGGTTTCCGCCCACCGCCGCAGGATGTCCGGAGTGGTCCCGGCCCCGAAATTCGGCAGATTGACGCCGAGTCGCATCGAATTCGTCCCCTCGTCCGCTTGCTTGTTCGCTCAGCAAAGGCTAAACGGTGCGATTCGCCCGGGGAATGGCGTCCTGACTGTGTTTGTACGGTTCAACCGGGCATCTGCCGGTATTCTCGCCGCATGACCGAGAAGTTCACGGTCGCGGCCGACGATGTGGACCTGGCCATCCTCGCCGAGCTGCAGGCCGACGGCAGGCTGCCGTTCACCGAGTTGGGCAGGCGGGTCAACCTGAGCGCCTCCGCGGTCACCGAACGGGTGCGGCGACTGACCGAGGCCGGCTTCATCACCGGCTATCGCGCCGTGCTGGACCTGCCCAGGCTGGGATTTCCGGTGCTGGCCGACGTTCGGCTCAAGTACCCGGGCAGCCGGCATCAGCCACTGCACGACCTGCTGGCCAGGCGCACCGAGATCCTCGAGTGCCTACGTGTCACCGGCGACGCCTGCTACGTGCTGAAGGTCGCCGCGCGGAACATGGCGCACCTGGAGGAGATCGTCAACGAACTGTCCGACTTCGGCAGTGCCACGACCAGCGTTGTGTACTCGATCGCGCAGCCCTACCGCGATCCGTTGCGCCGCAACGAATAGCGCCTCCGACCGGAGGAACAACGGACCCCCACTCCGAACGGGAATGGGGGTCCGCAACGTGAAGGTTCTCGGACGGATTACAGCGCGCGGACGTTCTGCGCCTGCGGGCCCTTGGTGCCCTGGCCGACCTCGAACTCGACCTTTTGGTTCTCCTCAAGGCTGCGGTAACCCGTGCCCTGAATTTCGGAATAGTGTACGAACACATCTGGCCCGCCGTCGGCGCGCTGGATGAAGCCGTAGCCCTTCTCCGCGTTGAACCACTTGACGGTTCCTTCTGCCACGCCTGCCTCCTAGCAGGATCAGCTTGGAACTGCACCATGCAGCTCCCGGCCGTTCCCGGGCAGTTCAGCGATCTCAGCCGAGAAGACAGAACGCCCGCACATCGTTCCGCGAGCGTGTTAGTGCACGTACACGAAGAACCACGGCCTGCACTTCGAGCGTAGCGGTTGATCGGGCCCTGCACTACCACGTGATGTGGATGAAGTTGTTCGCTGCCAGCGCGATACGTCCGCTGGTCACCGGGTTGGACTAGTGCCAAAACGCGGTTTTCGTGATCCCGTGATGGGCTCCAACAGGCCATCCGGCCGGTTACTCCTGGTACGGGGGTCGTCACCGGTTTGACAGGACATTTCGCTCACGAACCGTGTCCGTGGACAGGTGTGACGACGACCACATTTCGATTACGCACAGGCACCGCTTTCGAAGCTGTTGCGACTCGGTATCGATTGTCCGACAACGGAAGCAGCGTCCGCCTGTTTGCTGGCGTGAAGGCCGCGCGGCAGCCGCCGACCGGGCCATGGCGATCAGGCCCGACCGGCGGTTGACGATCCGCCGCCGACCGGCTCCGGCTGGCGGCCTATGGGCGGGACGGGCCCGCGCCCGCGGTGGCCGGCACGCTCGTCGGCGTCGTGGCGCGGGTGCGCTGCCGCCAGTTCCTGGCCTTTGTCCGATTCCCGCAGACGCGCATCGAACACCAGGTCCGGGAACGGTTGCGGGAGCGGTCATAGAACGCCCACCGGCAGTCCCCGGCGGCGCAGATCTTCAGCCGATCCCACTGGCCGAGCACGGCGAGTCGCGCGCAGGCCGCCAGCACCGACCCGACCGCGTCGCCGCCCACGAGCACCGGCACGCCCTCGGCCAGTTCCACGTGTACGGCGCTGCCGGCGGCGAACGCCGCGTCGAGGCCGAGCGTGGGGGTCAGCGGATGCTCGCGATCGACGATGCAGCCGCGCAACGCGTCCCGGGCCCGCTGGGCCTGGGCGGCCTCACCGGGTTCGCCGAGCCCGGGTCTGTGCGCCCAGCGCAGCCAGTCCGCGTCGGTGGCCAGTAGATCGGTTCCTGCTTCGGTGTCGAGTGTGTTGAGGAAGGCGAGGACCAGGTCGACGTCCTGATCGAACTCGCTGGGATGGGCCGCAGGAGGCGGGCCCCCGGAAGGGGGGCGGTAAACAGGCTGCCATCCGGATTCCTGGCCGGCGCGAGCGCCGGCGACCAGGCCAGTCACCTCACCACTGTAGGCAGATCCGAGCCTTGCTGTACCGCCGCTGGGAGAATTACGGTTCCGATCACGGCCAAACCACCGTTGGCCGTTTACCGGTTATGGAGGTTGTGATGACCGCTCTACAGGCGCCGTTGACCGCTGCTGTCGTGCTCGACTGCCCGGATCCGACGGCGCTGGCCGAGTTCTACCGTGCCCTGCTCGGCTGGCCGGATCCGCCGGTCGTGAGTTACGAGGGCCAGTGGGTCGATCTGTTCAATCCGGCCGGGGGCATGACTCTGGAGTTCCAGGGGGTCGAGGAGTACCGGCGGCCGACGTGGCCGGACCCGGCCGTGCCGCAGCAGTTCCACCTCGACCTCAAGGTGTCCGATCTGGACGCCGCGCAGGAGCGGGCACTCGCGCTCGGTGCCACGATCCTGGACGTGTCGCCGGAGCATCCCCGCTTCCGGGTGTATGCCGACCCGGTCGGCCACCCGTTCTGCCTCTGCGCCTGCTGATCGCCCCAAAAGTTCGCTGACCTGCGAAGACGCTTCTATACACGAGGTGTATACCCCTCGTGTATAGTCGCGGGCATGTCGATTAGCCACACACTGCTGGGGTTACTGGAAGCCGGCCCCCGGCACGGGTACGACCTGAAACGGACCTACGACGAACGGTTCGGTCAGGACCGTCCGCTGCACTACGGACAGGTCTATTCGACGCTGTCCCGGCTACTGAAGAACGGCCTGGTCGAGGTGACCGGGGTGGAGTCCGGCGACGGCCCGGACCGCAAGCGGTACACGATCACCGACGCGGGCGTCACCGACGTCGAGACCTGGCTGCACACGCCGGAGCGGCCCGCCGCGTACCTGCAGAACACCCTCTACACCAAGGTCGTGCTGGCGCTGCTGTCCGGCCGCGACGCCGCCGACGTCCTGGACATCCAGCGGGCCGAACACCTCCAGGCCATGCGTGAGCTGACCAAGCGCAAGAGCAACGGAGACCTGGCCGACGCGCTGATCTGCGACCACGCCCTGTTCCACCTCGAAGCCGATCTGCGCTGGCTGGAGCTGACTGCGGCCCGCCTCGACCAACTGTCCCAAGGACTCTCCGAGGGACTCTCGCACGAGCAGGGACTGTCGCACGGAGGGGAAGCATGAGCGTGACCACATCGTCCGCCTATCAGATGGCGACCGGAGGCCAAGGTCCTGAGGCGCTGCTGCGCGGCAGCGACCTGACCAAGTCGTTCGGTCCGACCACCGCACTCGACCACGCCAGCCTGGCGATCTATCCCGGCGAGGTGGTCGCGGTGATGGGCTCGTCCGGGTCGGGCAAGTCCACGCTGCTGCACTGCCTGGCCGGGATCATCCCGCCGGACGGCGGCACCGTGCACTACGCCGGCACCGACATCGGCGCCATGTCCGACGCGCAGCGCAGTGCGTTGCGCCGCAGGGACTTCGGCTTCGTGTTCCAGTTCGGACAGCTGGTGCCCGAGCTGACCTGCCTGGAGAACGTCACCCTCCCGCTGCGTCTGGCCGGCCTGCCGCGTCGCCCGGCCGAGGCCGCCGCTCGCGAATGGCTGGAGCGCCTGGAGGTCACCGACGTGTCCGGCAAGCGGCCCGGTGACGTGTCCGGCGGCCAGGGCCAGCGGGTCGCCGTGGCCAGGGCGCTGGTAACCGGGCCGAAGGTGGTCTTCGCGGACGAGCCGACCGGCGCGCTGGACTCGCTCAACGGCGAGCGCGTGATGGGCCTGCTGGTCTCGGCCGCCAAGGACACCAGTGCCGCCGTCGTCCTGGTCACGCACGAAGCCAGGGTCGCCGCGTACTCCGACCGCGAGGTCATCGTCCGCGACGGCCGAACCCGGGAAATGGAGTTGAGCCGGTGACCGCGACGGTTTCCGCGCCGCGCACCTCGGTCGAGAAGAACAGTTGGCCGCGTGATTTCGCCCTTGGGGTCCGACTGGCGGTCGGAGGCGGCCGGACCTCGTGGATGCGCCTGATTCTCGGCACGATCGGCATCGGCCTGGCCGTTGCCGTGCTCCTGGTGTTCGCTTCGTTCAGCAACATCATGCACAGCAGGGACGCGCGCACCAACGCGTCCGACCGGACCAGCACCGTGCTCAGCGGGGTCAGTCCCACCCAGTACATCCAGGTCAACGAGCCGTACCAGGGCAACTCGATCTCCGGCGCCTACGTGCACGGCACCGGCCCGAACTCGCCGGTCCCGCCCGGGATCACCAGCCTGCCCGGCCCGAACCAGATCGTGGTCTCGCCCGCTCTCGCCGACCTGCTCAACTCGGACGCGGGCGCGCAGCTGCGGCCGAGGTTCCCGCAGCAGATCGTCGGGACGATTGGTGAGGCCGGCATGCGCGGCCCGTCCGACCTGCTGTTCTACGCGGGCACCGGCCCGTTGCCGACGAGTGGGGCGATCGCGTCCAGCTCGGAGATGAACATCTACGCGTTCGGCAGGAACCCCGGCTCACACAGCATCGATCCGACCCTGATGGTGCTGGCCATCATCGGCGCGGTCGCGTTGCTCATCCCGATCTTCATCTTCGTCTCGGTGAGCAGCCGGATCGCCGGCGCGCAACGCGACCGGCGGCTGGCCGCGCTGCGCCTGGTCGGCGCCGGCAACTGGCAGGTGCGCCGGATCGCCGCGGCCGAATCGTTGGTCAGCGCCGGTACCGGTCTCGTCCTCGGAGGCTTGGCCTTCCTGGGGATCAGGGCGCTGGCGCCGCAGATCGACGTGCTCGGTTGGAGCACGTTCAGCGACGATGTGGTGCCGTCGCTACCGCTGGCCCTGCTGATCGTGTTGCTGGTGCCGGTGTTGAGCGTGGGCACGGTGCTGTTCGCCATGCGCCGCACCATCATCGAACCGCTCGGCGTCGTCCGCGGCGGCAAACCGGTCCGGCGACGCGTCTGGTGGCGGCTCGGCCTCATCGTGCTCGGCGTCGGGCTGCTGTTCCTGGCCAAACCGAGCAGCTCGCACGGTTCCAACTCGTGGGTCGTCCTCATCGCGGGCGGCGCGTCCGCGCTGCTGATCGGGGTTCCCGCGATCCTGCCGTGGCTGCTGGAACGGATCATCGGCCGAGTCCAGGGTGGCGCGCCGTCCTGGCAGCTGGCGATCCGACGGTTGCAGATGGACAGTGGGACCCCCGCCCGCGTGGTCGGTGGCGTCGCCGTCGTGCTCGCCGGCGCGATCGCGTTGCAGCTCATGCTGTTCGCGACCGCCAACCGGTACAACGTGCACAGCTCGCCGGACTCGACCGACAACGGCTGGGTGCTCGTCGGCACCACCGCGGCAGCGGCCGACCAGGTCGCCACCCAGCTGGCCAAGCTGCCGGCCGCCAAACGCGTCGACCTGATCCAGACGGTCAACGCGATCAAGGCCAACAGCCCGGACACGGCCGACCAGATGGACTACAACATCACCGTCACGTCGTGCCAGAGCATCCAGCGCATCCTGCACGTGGCGAACTGTGTTGACGGCCAGGCGTTCCTGCCCTCCTCCCAGGGCGATCCGGTTCGGATCAAACCCGGTGACGCCTGGAACATGTTCGGCGCACACGACATGGCCGATCATCCGAAACTGCTCGGCTCGTACACCGTGCCGAACAACGTGATCCCGGTGCAGGTGCCGACCACCACGACCATGGGCCCCTACCTGGGTGGCGGCGTGGTGCTCACGCCCGGCGCGGCGGCCGGACTCAACCTGCCGAGCGACCGGTACGCGTCCGCCTGGGTGCTGACCGATCCCAACCAGCTCGGCGCCGCCGACCAGATCGCCAACGGTCTCGCCGCCTTCACCTGGCAGGTCAACGTCGACTCGCTCACCAGCGGCGACGCGCTCAACGCTGATCAGAAGACGTTCGTGACCATCCGCAGCGCGCTGCTCGCCGGTTCGCTGTTCACCCTGCTGCTGGCCGGCGTCAGCATGCTGGTGCTCGCCCTGGAGCAGGTCCGCGAACGCCGTCGCCCGCTGGCCGTGCTCGCCGCGGCGGGCGTGCCGAGGACCGCGTTGGGCCGCTCGCTGTTGTGGCAGACCGCGATCCCGGTCGTGTTGGCGGTCGTCGTCGCGGTCGGCACGGGTATCGGCCTTGCCGCGCTGGTCATCCGGATGACCAGCATGACGTTGCAGATCGACTGGTTCACGATCGGCATTTTCGCCGGCGCCGCACTGGTGCTGGTGCTGCTGGTGACCGCGCTGACCCTCCCGGCGTTGCGCAGCGCGATGCGCCTGTCCGCGTTGCGGACGGAATGACGTCGTAGAGGTTGCCGGCCGCGCCGGGCTCAGCGCACCGCTGAGCCCGGCGCGGCATCCAGCAGATGCAGTTCGTCGCGGGTGGGCAGCCCGGCCCAGTCACCGACCGCCGAGACCGCGAACCCGGCGACGGTCACCGCGCGCAGCAGGCGATCCGGCACGGCGAGCGAGTCGAGCACCCCGGAGAGGTAGCCGGCGACGAACGCGTCCCCGGCCCCGACCGTGTCCACCGCGACCACCGACCGCGCGGCCTGGTGCACCACGGACTGCCCGGTCACGTACGCGCTCGCCCCGTCCGCGCCGCGCTTGACCACGACCTGCCCGATCCCGTTGTCCAGCAACCACTTCACCTGGGTCGACTCATCGGCCAGCTCCGGCGGCGTCACCAACGTCAACTCGTCGTCCGAGGCGACAATGATGTCCACAAAGGACACGAGTGGTCCGAGCGTCGCCCGCGCCTGATCAGCCGACCACAGGCGGGAGCGATGGTTCACGTCCAGGCATACCGTCACCCCGTCCGCGTGCGCCGCCCGCACGACCTCCCGAACGGCAGCCGAGGGCGTTTCGCCCAGGGCGGGCGTGATCCCGGTGACGTGCAGAATGCGCGGCCGAGGGTGGTAGGCGGCGAGCACGTCCGCCGCGCACAACCGTGACCCCGCGGACGCCGTCCGGTGGTAGTCGACCCGGGTCACCCCGGCCACGAGCGGCTCGAACACGATGATCCCGGTCGGCGCGGCCAGCCGGCGCACCGCGCTCACATCGACCCCTTCCGCGCGAAGAGTGCGCAGGATCAGCGAACCGAACTGGTCCTCGCCCAGCACCCCGCACCAGCGCGCGGCATGCCCCAGCCGGGACAGCCCGATCGCCACGTTCAGCTCGGCGCCGGCAACGGAAAGCCCGAGCTGGTGCGCCAGCCGAACCGGTCCCGTCGAGCGCAACGCGGCAAGCGCCTCGCCCGTGGTGAGCACATCGACGTTCACCGTGTCTCCTTCAACACTCCACAAAGGACCAACCGCGCATTCGGCTCAGCCCGCCGGCAGCCCCTTCTCCCACGCCGTCACGAACGCGCCCGCCCGTTCGCGCAACCGTTCCCAGGCGCCCTCGGCGACCGTCGCCTCGTCCACCAGCGCGCTGCCGATGCCCACCCCGACGCAGCCGACCTCCGCGTACTCGGTGGTCGTCGCCACCGTCACGCCACCGGTCGGCACCAGCGGAATGTCCGGCAGCGGTCCCTTCAGGTTGCGGATGTAGCGCGCCCCGCCCATCGCGTCGATCGGGAACACCTTGACCGACCAGGCGCCCGAGTCCCAGGCCAGCTGGATCTCGGTCGGGGTCAGCGCCCCGCACGCGACCGGGACACCGGCCTGCCCCGCGGTGCTCAGCACCGGCAGGCTGGTCGTCGGCGTGACCAGGAACTGCGCGCCCGCCTCGATCGCCCGCTCCGCGTCCTGCGCGCTGATCACGGTGCCGACGCCCACCCGCACGTCCGACCGGCTCCGCCAGCGCCGCACCGCGGCCAGACTGCCGGGCGAGGGCAGGGTGACCTCGACGGCGGTGATGCCGCCCGCGACCAGATGCTCCAGTACCTCGTCGGCGGGCTCGTTGGTCCGCAACCGGACAATCGCGATGACCCCGGCGTCCTGACTGTTCGGCGTCACGGCTCCTCCTGTTCGTGCCACCCGCCCTGTTCGCCCGACAGTACTTCAGCCAAGCCCCTGCTCAGGGCGCCTTCCGCAGGTCGGACGACGGCCAGGGCGCCGACGCCAGGTGCCCGGACTCGGCGATTGCGAAACGCGCAACACGATCGCTCACCCAAACGTGTCGCAGATCACCAGGGCGACCGCGAAGCGACCACACTTGGCAGGGTAACCAAGAATCGACAGGCAGAGATCAGGTGATCGCCATGACCGAAGAACGTGGCTCGGACCGCCCGGACCTCGGGCAGGTCAGGACCAACGCACCCGACACCGATCGGTTCGCGGCCCAGACCCGGCCCGTGCCCGAGGTCCCCGAGCAGGCCGGCCCGCCACCCGAGCCGCGCGCGGACGTGACCGACCAGTACGAGAAGGTCCGGCGAACCAAGATCAGCGGCCTCTGGGTCGGCCTCACCGTCGCCGCCATCGTCCTGCTCGCGCTGCTCGTGTTCATCATCGAGAACAGCCAGTCGGTCGACATCGGCTTCTTCGGCGCGCACCTGCACGTCTCGCTCGGCGTCGCCATGCTGCTCGCCGCCATCGGCGGCATCCTCCTGGTCGCGGTCCCCGGCTACGGCCGCATCATCCAACTCCGCCGCGTACTGAGGAAAGCCGCCAAACCCCGGCAGAAATAGCCGCTTCGTCAGAGCGTTTCGGCAAGGGCGACGAAGCGGTCGGCAAGACCTCGCACGCACTGATCCAGCCAGCGTTGTCCGCGCTCGGCGTCGGCGCGCGCGGGATCGTCGGAATATCCGTTGATCACCTGCCAGCCGGCCGCCGAATGAATCTGCACATCGGGCACGACCGGGACCGCGGGCGGATTCGGTCGGGCCGCCGGCTGGCCGGCGAGTTCGGGAGCGATCGCGCGCACCAGCGACGTCTCGAATTCGCCCGCGTGACCGGGAATCGTTGCGCCGCCACCGGGTTCGCCGGCCAGCCGCCAGTAGTCGACGTACGCGACCGCGATGTCGTGATCGTTCGCGGCCTGCGCCGCGGCGGCCTGGCAGATGCCCTGGTTGCCGCCGTGCCCGTTGACCAGAACCAGGCGCCGCCCGCCCGAGCGGGCCACCGAGCGGGCGAGGTCACCGAGCACCGCGAGCAGCGTTTCCTGCCGGAAGGACAGCGTGCCGCCGAACGGGAAGTGATGGTCGGACGCGCCGATCGGCATGGCAGGCGTGAGCAGCAGCGCGCGGCTCGACCGGTCCGCGGCGAGTGTCGCCGCGCGACCGGCGACCGTGCTCGCGAGCAGTGCGTCGGTGCCGGTCGCCAGGTGCGGGCCGTGTTGTTCGGTCGCGCCGATCGGCAGGATCACCAGAGCTGCCGGCAACACCGCGCCGAGCTGCTCGCGGTTCAGTTCCGCCCACCTGAGCACGCGTCCCGAGGGGCTGTCGGCCATCTCGTTTCCTCCTCGCGCGGGTCTTTCCACGCAGCGTAAGGCCGATTCGACCGTTCCCTCGACCGTGGCAGGGAACACACCCGTTCGTGCAAGCAGGGCGCTTGCAATAGCTAGCACCCCGGCGTACCGTCGGTATGGCAAGGGTGAAAAGCAGAGGCGAGAACGAGTCAGGAGGTGACCGGCGATGGACGAGTCCGAGGAGAACGGTCGGGCCAACCCCATCAACATGGTCGCCGGGCTCGGTCGCGACATCGGCGAGTACATCCGCCAGCAGCGGCAGAGCGCGGAGATCTCCCTTCGCCAGCTGTCGAAGCTCGCCGGTGTGTCCAACCCGTACCTGAGCCAGATCGAGCGCGGCCTGCGCAAGCCGAGTGCCGAGATTCTCCAGCAGATCGCCAAGGGGCTGCGAATCTCCGCCGAGGCGCTCTATGTCCAGGCCGGGATTCTGGACGCTCCCGTCGGCGGTCCGGTCGTCGACGCGGTGCTGGCCGATTCCGCGCTCACCGAGCGGCAGAAGCAGGTGCTGCTCGACGTATACGAGACCTTCCGGCGCACCAACGCCACTACACAGTCCACAGTGGAGGGGTCCGATGTGGATGGTGAAAAGTCCGACGAACGGACCCCGAACCCGAAGGAGTGATCAACATGCCCAACGTGCCCACCATTGAGGACGTGCGCAAGGCCGGCGAGCAGGCTCGGGTCGCGGTGACCAACGCGTTCGAGCAGGTCCGCACCCCCCTCCTGGCCGCCATCGGCGCCGGTGACCTGGCCACCCAGGCCGTCGTCGAGGCCGTCAACAAGACCCGCACCCAGCTGACCGAGCGCGCCGAGGCCGCCCGTTCCGCCGTCGACGAACTGCCCACCGACGTCAACAGCCTCCGCGAGAAGCTGGACCCGGCCGAGCTGCGCAAGCTCGTCGACGAGTACGCCGAGGCCGCCGTGAAGCTCTACCAGCACCTTGCCGAGCAGGGCGAGAAGGCCGTCGAGAAGCTGCGCACGCAGCCGCAGTTCAAGCGCGCCATCGACCAGCTCGACCAGGCCGTCGAGACCGCGCAGCAGCGCGCCGAGAGCGCCGTCGAGGACGCTCGCGAACTGGCCGACGAGGTGCTCGGCAAGGTCGTCCGCCGCACCCGCTCCACCGGTGAGAAGGCCGCCCGCGAGGTCATCGAGCTGGCCGACGACGCCGCCGACGCGGTGCACGAGGCCGGTGCGCAGGCCGCGCACGAGGTCCGCAGCACCACCCGCAAGGTCGCCAACCGCGCGAACAACGTTCGCAAGACCGCGAACGCCAAGGCGACCACCACCCGCAAGACCACGGACAGCTCCGCCGACGAGACCGACGGCACCGAGAGCTGAGCCCGCCCCGAGTGAACTCGGCCAGTCCCTGAGCCAGGCCGAGTTCACTCACTGCTTACGACGAATCCGACTGCTTACGACGAATCCGACCCCCGGCGCGCACCGATCGCCGGGGGTCGGTCGCGTTCGTCGTAGGCTGTAGGTGTGGGCGTTGACTTCTGGATCGAATACATCCTGAACTGGGCCGCTGTCCCGGTCGGCTTGTTCGCGTTCGTCCACGCGGGTTTGCAGCGTGGCGAGGCGTACAGCGCCGCGAACAAGCGCACCAAGCCGTTCTGGATGGCCCTCACCGGCGGTGGCACCGTCGCGTGCGCGCTGTTCCACTTCTACGACTTCACGTTGATGTTCTGGATTGCCGGTCTTGTCGCGATCCTCGTCTACATCGTCGACGTCAAACCGAAGCTCGCCGAGGTGCAGCGCGGGTCACAGTGGTGAGCAGCGGAATGTGGACCATTGCCGGCAGCCTGATCGTGCTGCCCGCGACAACGCGCACCGACCTGCTCGCCGAACCCGTGACCGCCGCGCTGGCCGCGCTCGATCCGGCGCTGGCCGCGCGCTGTGGCGTCGCCGAGATCGACCCCGAACTGGCCGACACCGCCGCCTTCTGCCAGACCTACGGCTCCCCGCTCGACGTGTCCGCGAACTGCGTCGTGGTCGCCGGCAAGCGCGGCGGTGAGACCCGGTACGCGGCCTGCGTCGTGCTCGCCACCACCCGCGCCGACGTCAACGGCGTCGTGCGCAAGCGGCTCGACGTGCGCAAGGCGTCGTTCGCGCCGATGGACGACGCGGTCGAACGCACCGGCATGGCCTACGGCGGCATCACCCCGCTCGGCCTTCCGTCCGACTGGCCGCTGCTGATCGACAGCGCGGTCGCCGCGACCGACGAGGTCGTGGTGGGCAGTGGCGTCCGGCACAGCAAGCTGATCGTGCCAGGAGAGCTGTTGACCAAACTGGCGTCGGCCGAGGTCGTCGAAGGACTCGGTCGCCCGGTCGGCTGACCGGCCTCAGGGAGGACCCCGATCCCTGGTTCAGGGTAGGGGAAACACCAGGGCCGTCTGAGGGGATTACCCCATGGTTTGACCTTGGTGCGGCCGTCAGGCTGATCACGTGTTCGAGATCAGCGAGGTCGGCGCCCCGGCCACCAGGGTCGGCAAGCTCCCCGCCATCCTGCCCAAGATCACCGCCGGTGCGCTCGCTTTCACCGTGCTGCCCATGATCTACCTGCACCTGGTGTCCATCGGTCGGCTCGACCCGCTGCGCACGACGGTCAGCGACTACGTCTCCGTTCCGGGCGGCGGCGCCTTCCTCGCGTTGAGCACCATCGCCCTCGCGCTCGCCACCGCGCTGCTGCCGGCCCAACTCGGCCTCGCCGGCAGGCCGGTCCCGGCGGTCGCCAAGATCGGCCTCGTTCTCGGTTGCGTCGGCCTGTTCGCCTCGGTGGTCTTTCCCACCAACGCGCTCGGCACCGCCGTCGACGAGGCAACCGTCCTGCACCGCTACGCGGCGGGCCTGTTCTTCATCGCCATCCCGATCGTCGCGGCGGCACTGGCCCGCGCCGGCTTCGGTCGCGGCCTGCGCGTCTGCGCCGTGTTCTCCACGCTGGTCGGCATCGCCTTCCTGATCAGCCACGTGCCGCTGGTCTTCCCCGACTTCCCGCACGCCGACCTGATCGGCACGCTGTTCCCGCGCGGCCTGATCGAACGGATCCTGCTGCTGGTCGACATCGCCACCATCGCGGTGATCAGCAACACGGCCCGTCCCGTGGCGCCGGCTGCGCCGGCTGCGGATGCACCGGCGGCTGCGGCGGATCGGCTGGTGCGGTCATGATCGCGCTCGGCATCGCGCTCTCCTGCATCGCCGCCTGCTGCTACGGCCTCGCGGCCAGTCTCCAGAACGGCGCGGTGCAGGCCGTGTCCGCCAGCACCTCCGAGGAGGGCAAGAGGCTCGGCTGGCGCCAGCTGCGCCGGGTGGTCGTCGACCGGACCTGGCTGCTCGGCATGGTCGCCACCGGCGGCGGGGCCCTGTTCCACGTTCTCGCGTTGTCCATGGCTCCACTGGTCGTCGTGCAACCCGTCGGCGTGCTCGCCATCGGCATCACCGTGCTGCTCGGTGTCGCCGCAGGCCGGGAACGACTCACCGCATCGACCCTGTTCGCGTCGCTGGCCAGCACCATCGGCGTCGGCCTTTTCGTCGTGCTCGCCGCGGGTAGCGCGAGCCAGGGCACGCAGCGGCATGGTGTCGAACTGCGGATCGCCGCGATCACCGCCGTCATCGTGCTGCTGCTCGGCTGGACCGGCCTGCGCGCCAAAGGCTGGTTGCGGGCCCCGGCGCTCGCCGCCGCCGCCGGTGTCTGCTTCGGACTGGTGTCCGTGCTGGCACGGGTCGTCTCCGAACACCTGCGTTCGGCCGACATCGGCGGGATCGGCCTCGGCTGGGTCGTCGGCATCCCGATCGCGATCGGCCTCGGCGCCTGGTTCGTCCAGCAGGCACACGCCAGCGGACGCCCGGACACCGTGGTCGCTTGCCAGTCCGTCGTCGACCCGCTCGTGGGGGTGCTGGTCGGCGCGCTCTGCTTCGGCGAGGCAGGCCATGTCGGCCCCGCCGTGATCATCGGTGAGCTCGCCTGCGCGGTGCTGGCCGTGATCGGCATCGTCGCGCTGGCGATGCGCAAACCCAACTCCGACAACAACACCAACATCTTCGGCACAAGGGAGTACCAGGTGGACATGACCAGCGGTTATCGCACGCACATGAAGCTGGTCATCGGCGCGGACACATTCCCGCCGGACGTGAACGGGGCGGCGCGCTTCGCCCACCAACTCGCCGCGGGCTTCGTCGGGCGAGGTCACGATGTGCACGTGATCTGCCCGTCCGACACCGGAGCCGCGCGCACCGAGGTGATGGACGGAATCACCGTCCACCGGCTGGGTTCGCACGGCACGCCGTACCACCCCACGTTCCGGATCTGCCTGCCCTGGCAGGTCAAGTCCGCGACCGCCGCGCTGCTCGACGAGATCGAGCCCGACCTGGTGCACGTCCAGGCGCACTTCGTGGTCGGCCGGGCTCTCGTGCGCAACGCCGTGCGCCGCGAGATCCCGATCGTCGCCACCAACCACTTCATGCCGGAGAACCTGTTCGACTACCTGAAGGTGCCGAACTGGTTGCGGCAGTTGGCCGCCCGACTTGCCTGGCGCGACCTGGCCAGGGTATTCGGCGAGGCCCGCGTGGTCACCGCGCCGACCCCGACCGCGGCACGCATGCTGGTCAGCAGGGCCGGGCTGACCGACGCGCTGGCCAGGTCCTGCGGCGTCGACCTGGACCGGTTCGCTGACGCACAGGCGTCCACGTCGACCACCCCGACCGTGCTGTTCGTCGGCAGGCTCGACGCGGAGAAGCGGGTGTCCGAACTGCTGCGCGCGATGGCGCTGCTGCCGGAATCCATCCACGCCGAGATCGTCGGCAACGGTTCCTGCCGAGCCGAACTGGAGGCGTTGGCCGGTCACCTTGGCATCGCCGATCGAGTGCGCTTCCACGGATTCGTCACCGACGACGAACTGCGTTCGGCCTACGGACGCTGTTCGGTGTTCTGCATGCCCGGCGTCGCCGAGTTGCAGAGCCTGGCCACCATGGAGGCCATGGCCGCCGGCAAGCCGGTGGTCGCCGCCAACGCGGTCGCCCTCCCGCACCTGGTTCGTCCAGGCGAGAACGGCTGGCTGTTCGAACCGGGCGACATCGCCGGCTTGGCCAAGGCACTCGGCGCGGTGTTGGACACCCCGGAGACGGTCGCTCGCCTCGGCGCGGCGAGCAGGCGGATGATCGCCGCGCACGACCTGGGGGCCAGCCTGGACGCGTTCGACGCGATCTACCGCGACGCGCTCGACCAGCCCGCGCCCAAGCCCGTTCTGTCCCTGGTCCTGCCGGCAGCCGCCTGACCACGCCCGCCCTGCCTCAACCTCGGCCTGCTAAGTCCCCGCGGGTGTCGGCGACGACGGCCTCCCGCTCGGCGCCCAACTCCTCGGCCCGGCGAACAGCGAAGAGTTGCCGATTTCCCTTGCCGCCCAACTGGAATCCCGCGAACGATGGGCAAGACCACCGCCCACCCCAACTCCCGCAACGCTGACCCCACCACAGACCCCACCCATCCCGGGGGGAGCGGCCCTGCTCCAGCCTAGTCGGCGGAATTTGGCTGAACAAATGGAGATTGGCGGGTTGTGGAGGAAATCGGGTGACTGTGGATAACTGCCGACAATCGCCGGGGCCGGTTTGCAAATACGTTAAGTTGATGGGGCGGCGTAGTCGTCGAGTAGATCGATGGCTTCGCCGATGTCGTCGGTGACCAGCAGCCAGCGCTCGTTCGGGCGCCCGCGCGCCAGTTGCTGGACCAGCGGCGCGGCGGGGACTTCGTTGGCCCAGAAGTCCTTGCCGAGAAACACCATGGGCGCTGCCGGGCCCAGCGACCCATAGTGATTCTTGGTGTAGTCCTGGAAGACCTCCTGAACGGTGCCGGCACTGCCCGGCGTGTAGATCACGCCTCCGGTCGCCACATTCAGCAGGCCGTCCTCGCGCACCGAGTTGGCAAAGTATTTGGCATGCAGTTCACAACCGACATTGGGAGGTTCATGGCCGTAGAACCAGGTGGGAATACCGATGGTGCGTGGAATGGGAAAGCTCGGCAGATCCAGGCTCAGCCCGGCAGCGAGCCAGCTGCCGACCGCCTCATTGTCCACAGTGGATGATCCGGTGCCGAAGCGCGGCGCGGTCGACAGCACGCGCAGCGCTTCGGTCGGGTCGGTGCCGGTGAGTCGAACGCCGAGCGGCACGGCTTCCATGGCGCCGGGCCCGCCGCCGGTGAGCACGGTGAACCCGGTCGCGCTCGCGCCAAGGGCCTGGCCGAGCGCGACCGCGTTCGCGTAGCCGGGTGAGTCGCGGGGCAGATCGTGGCCGCCCATCACCGCTACGGGGTGCGGGCTGATCGCGAGCATGTCGTCGAGCGCCTCGGTGATGCTGTGGTCGTGCAGCCGCTGTGCCAGCGCGGGCAGCGGTGCCGGGTGCGTGCCGCACTGCCGGACGTAGGAGTAGACGCGCGCGTCGAGCGTGTCCGCGTAGGAGGCGGGCCGATCGGCGTCGAAGCCGTCGAACAGTTCGGCCGGCGTGTACAGCGTGCCGCGGTAGACCCGAAACGGCAGGTCCGGGATGTCCGGGAACAGCAGCGCGCCTGCCGCGTCGGCGCGGGCTCGGGTCGCCGGCGTCAACCGGCAGCCGAGCAGTAGCGCACCGTCGAGCCTGGTGCGCAGCAGGAGGTCGTCCTCGGCCGAGGTCAGGTCGAGGCCGACCAGGATGGTCCCGGCAAGGTCGTGACCTGCGGCGCGGTGCTCGCGCAGGGCCGCGATGTCGACGATGGAAATGGCCACGGAAGGAGATTACGGCGGAGCGAGCGATCAGAAGATCACGGTGTGGCCGGCGTGCAGCAAAACACGGTCCTCGAGATGCCAGCGCAGGCCCCTGGCCAGCACGACCTTCTCGATGTCCCGGCCCTTGCGCACCATGTCCGCGACCGAATCACGGTGATCGACCCGGATCACGTCCTGTTCGATGATCGGCCCGGCGTCGAGTTCGGCCGTGACGTAGTGGCAGGTCGCGCCGACGAGCTTCACGCCTCGCGCGTGCGCCTGTCGGTACGGCTGCGCGCCGACGAAGGACGGCAGGAAGCTGTGGTGGATGTTCAACGTCCGCCCGGTGAAGGCTGCGCAGAACTCGGCGGGCAGTACCTGCATGAACCTGGCCAGCACCACCGCGTGCGGTTTCGCTGCCTGCACGAGCTGGGTGAGCTGGGCGAACGCCGCTGCCTTCGCTTCGGGGTCGTTCGCCGGGAACGGGACGTGGTGGAACGGAATGCCGTGCGCGCGGGTGATCGCGGCCTGGCTGGTGTGGTTGCCGATCACGGCGGTCACGTCGACGTCCAGTTCGCCCGAGCCGACACGGCCGAGCAGGTCGTACAGGCAGTGGCCCTCGCGGGAGACCAGGATGACGATCCTGCGTCGTTCCGCGGTGTCGGTGATTCGCCAGTTCGACTGCACGCCGGACTGCGCGGCGTAGCTGTCGCCGGAGCTGAGCTTCCTGGCCACGTCGGCGAAGCGCAGTCGCAACTCGTTGACGTCGAACGGCAGCGAGTCGGCGAGGACTTCCTGGCGGGTGAAGAACCAGCCGGTGTCCGGGTCGGTGTGGTACGCGGCCTCGACGATCCAACCGCCGGCCTCGGCGAGAAACGACGAGATCGACGCGACGATACCCGTGCGGTCCGGGCAGCCGAAGGTGATCACATAGCGGCGTTGCGCTCCAGCCATGGTGCAAGAGTGTGGCAGGTCAGCACCGGATCGGGCGTGGCAAACCACCGGAGCGGGTGGTATCCGCGCCCGGCCTGTCGGCGGCACTAACGGACGAGGGCCGAATAGGCGATGGTGACCTCACCGAGCCGCCATCGTTTCGGCCGGTCGAGCACGGGCACGCCGCGGTCCGCGAGTAGGCGGATGGCCTGCGCCCAGCGGGCTCGTGGCCCGAACGGCGCGAAAGGTGCGGCTGTTGCCCAGCAGTTGTCCAGTTCGGCGAGCAGGTCGTACACGGGCTCGCCGGGCACGTTGTGGTGGATGAGCGCCTTGGGCAGCCGTTCGGCCAGGTCGGACGGGGTGTCGATGCCGCTGGGCAGACACGACAGGGTGAGGGTGCGCGGGCCGGACGCGTCGAGGGTGATCCAGCAGCAGCGTCGGCCGATCTCGTCGCAGGTGCCCTCGATCAGCACCCCGCCGGGCGCGAGACCGGCGAGCATGGTCTGCCAGGCGGCAGCCGCGTCGGGCTCGGTGTACTGACGCAGCACGTTGAACGCCCGCAGCAGGATCGGGCGCGTGCCGGCCAGTTCGAAACCGCCACGCCGGAACTCGAGGCTGGGCGGGTCGGCGGCGTGCGCGGCCGCGGCGACCCGGTCCTGGTCGAGTTCCAGGCCGAGCACGCGAACGTCCGGGCGCGCTCGGCGGAGCCGGTCGCGCAGCTCGACGGTGGTCACTGGGGAAGCGCCGTAGCCGAGATCGACGACCAGCGGGTCGGCGCAGTTGCGCAGCAGCGACGCGATGGCCGGCGTGCCGGTGATCCAGCGGTCGACCCTGCGCAGCCGGTTCGGGTTGGTGGTGCCCCTGGTCGGCACGCCGAGCGCGCGGGCGCGGCCCGCGGCGAGCCTGCGTATGCGGGGAGGCATCGGAATGGCCGGACGGGTCAGGAGCTGTGTTCGCGAAGCCAGTTCTCGGTGAACTTCTGCTCCGCGTCGAGCAGCTTGCCCAACTGGTCGGCGACGGACTCCTCGACCTTTCCGCCGAACAGCGGGATCGGGATGCTCACCGAGCCGGTCACCAGCACCTGGCTTCCGCCGCCCGACACGTCGTTGAGCTTCATGGCGCCGGTGAGGTCACCGGGCATGCCGGGAATGGTCACCCGGACCGTGCCCGAGTAGCTGCCGTCGGGCTCGGCGCGCCACGACTCGACCCGGTCGATCTTGAGGTCGCCGCCGAGCAGCGGGCGGATCGCGGCCGGCAGGTCGTGCGCGGCGACGCCGTGTCGCAGTCGGTAACTGGTCGCCTCGCCGTTCTGCTTGTAGTCGAACAGTGCTGCGTTCGTGCCACCGAGCGCGGCCAGCCGCTGGTTGAGGTAGTCCGCGTTCACCACCGCGGCGTACACCGTTTTCGCGTCCGATGCGGAACGTGTCCGGTGCTCGATGCGCCTTGCCATGCGTCGAAGGCTACCGTTGGCGACCGTGACCAGCTCTCAGACCGGTACCGAGGACACCATGGACGCCATGGTTCAACTCGGTATGTCACTCGCCGCATGCACGACGTTGCGCCTGGGCGGCCCGGCCGCTCGGTTCGTGTACGGCGAACGGTCGCGGGACATCGTCGACGTGGTGCGCGCCGCGGACGCGGCGGCTGAGCTGCTGCTGGTGCTGGGCGCGGGCTCGAATCTGGTGATCGGCGACGACGGCTTCGACGGGACCGTGCTGCGCGTGGCCAACTCGGGTCAGGGCTGCGACCGGCTTGGCGACGGCCAGGTGCAGTTGACCGTCGAGGCCGGCATGGACTGGGACGAGACCGTCGCCTGGACGGTCGCCGAGGGGCTCGGCGGTCTCGAGTGCTTGTCCGGCATTCCAGGACTGGTCGGCGCGACGCCGGTACAGAACGTCGGCGCCTACGGCGTGGAGACCGCGGACGCGCTGGTGTCGGTCGACCTGCTCGACCGGCGCAGCGGGCAGGTGCGCACGGTGCAAGCGGAAGGGCTCGGGCTCGGCTACCGGACGAGCGTGCTGAAGGGCACGGACTCGGCGGTCGTGCTGCGGGTGCGGTTCGGCCTGCGCGACGGTGGCGAGTCCGCGCCGATCCGCTACGCGGAGCTGGCCAGGCGACTGGGCGTGTCGGTCGGCGCGCGGGTGCCGGTGGCCGACGCACGTGCGGCCGTGCTCGAACTGCGGCGCGGCAAGGGCATGGTGCTCGATGCGACCGATCACGATACGTGGAGCGCGGGTTCGTTCTTCACCAATCCGGTGATCGACGATGCCGAGCTGCCGGCGGTGCGCTCGCGCGCGGCGGACGTGCTCGGCCCGGACGAGACGATGCCGAGCTGGCCGGGCGGAGTCGGCTACACGAAGCTGTCGGCGGCCTGGCTGATCGAGCGTGCCGGCTTCCCACGCGGATACGCCGGTCCGGGCGGACGGGTGGCGCTGTCGTCGCGGCACACCCTGGCACTGACCAATCGGGGCGGTGCGTCCACAGAGGACCTGCTGACGCTGGCGCGCGAGGTGTGCGCCGGTGTGCGTGCGAAGTTCGGTGTCGTGCTGAGGCCGGAGCCGGTTTTCGTCGGCTGCGCACTTTGACGGTTTGTCCACAGGCCCCGAAGCTGTCCACAGTCGTGCACTCGCCGAGCCAGAGCCCCCGAAATTTTCAGTAGGCTGAAATTGGGGGGCGCCCCAATGGATACCGGCGAAAATTTGCGGATAGCGGCGAAATTGCGGGTGGCGGCGGGTTGGGGCGCTGGGTGGCTTATTCGCGGTGGGCGCGGGTGGCGCTGGCTTGGGCGCGGGGCTTGATGACCATCGAGTCGATGTTGACGTGCGCGGGGCGGCTGACGGCGAAGTCGATGACTTCGGCGATGTCCTGGGCGGTCAGCGGGGTCAGGCCCTGGTAGACGGCGGACGCGCGGTCGGCGTCACCGTCGAAGCGGACCAGGGAGAACTCGGTTTCGACCATGCCGGGCAGGATCTCGGTGAATCGGACGGGCTTGCCGAGGTATTCGCCGCGCAGCGTGCGGTGCAGGGCGGCTTCGGCGTGCTTGGCGGAGGTGTAGCCGGCGCCGCCGTCGTAGATCTCGACGGCGGCGATCGACGTGACGGTGACGACGTGGCCGTCGCCGGACGCGATCAGGGTGGGCAGCAGCGCCTTGGTCACCCGGAGGGTGCCGAGCACGTTCGTCTCCCACATCCAGCGCCAGTGCTCCTCGTCGGCGTCGGCGATGGACTCGATGCCGAGCGCGCCACCGGCGTTGTTGATCAGGACGCGGGCGTTCGGGATGGCGGTGACGAACGCGGTGACGGAGTCGGGGTCGGTGACGTCGAGCGGCAGCGCGGTGCCGTCGATCTCCTTGGCGATCTGTTCCAGCCGGTCCAGCCTGCGCGCGCCGAGGACGACGTGGAAGCCACCGGCGGCGAGTTGGCGGGCGGTGGCTTCGCCGATTCCGGAGCTGGCGCCGGTCACGATCGCGGTGGGTCGCTGCTCGTTCGTCACGTCTCCATCCTGCCCCTCACCGTTCGACTCGCGCGCGGTGCTACCCGGTGGGAATGAGCCAGGTCACGTGCGCGGTCGGGGATTTATCTCGGTCATTGAGGCAATGGGGAAGATGCACGCCGTCATCGGGGTTGAACCTTCCGGTGGAGTGTGACCGACGTGGGGTAGGTGAGGCGTGCACGTGGTGCGGGACGAGTTGCGCGGCGGGTCCGGGGTGCGGCTGGTGGTGCGCACGGCAGGACCGCTCGACGCGCCGCCGATTGTGCTGGTGCACGGGTGGGCCCAGTCGGGCGCGGTGTTCGCCGCCCAGCTCGGTTCGTCGCTTGTCGAACGATTCCGGCTGGTCGCGGTCGACCTGCGTGGGCATGGCGAGTCCGAGGTGCCGGACGCGGGCTATGACGATCCGGCGCAGTGGGCCGAGGACATTCGCGCGGTGCTCGACTATGCGGGGCGGCCCGCGGTGCTCGTCGGGTGGTCGTACGGCGGGCTGGTGATCACCGATTACCTGCGCGTTTTCGGGCAGAGCGGAGTGGCCGGGCTTGTTTACGTGGGGGCGATCACCGAGTTGGGGCGCGGGCGGCGCGGGGGACGGACGGGGCAGGCGATGCGCGACGCATTGCCGGCCGTGTTGTCCGAGGATGCCGAGGTCGCGGGCGAGGCGATGCGCGGCTTCGTGACCGGGATGTCCGCTTCGAAGCTGGCCAGCAGGCCCAACGCGCTGGGCACCGCGTTGTTGGAGGACGCGCTGCGGGTACCCGCCCGGGTGCGTGGTGCGCTGTTCCGCAGGGACGTGAGCAGCGCGGACGTGCTCGCGACGGTGACTGTGCCGACGCTGGTCGTGCACGGGGACGCGGACGCGGTAGTGGACATCGACGCGGGGCGCTTCACCGCGGAGACGGTGCCGGGGGCGCGGCTGCGGGTGTTCGAGGGCGTGGGGCACCTGCCGTTCCTGGAGCGGGCGGCCGAGTTCGACGAGTTGCTCGGCGCTTTCGCCGACGAGTGTCAGCAGGTCACGGGAGGGGCGCGATGAGCAGCGGGATCGGCACTGAGCGGGATTCGCTGACCGGCAACCGTCCGCATCGGCTGCACCGGCTCGACCGCAACGGCGGCCGGGTGGCGGTGTTGTCGCTGCACACGTCCCCGCTGGAGCAGCCGGGCACCGGCGACGCGGGCGGGATGAACGTCTACGTGGTGCAGACCGCGAAGCGGATGGCGCGACTCGGGGTCGCGGTCGAGATCTTCACCAGGGCGACCTCGTCGGACCTGCCGCCGACCGTGGAACTGGCGGACGGTGTGCTGGTTCGGCACGTGACGGCGGGGCCGTTCGAGGGGCTGGACAAGAACGAGCTGCCGGCGCAGTTGTGCGCGTTCGCGGCAGGCGTGCTGCGCACCGAGGCCGAGCATTCGCCCGGCTACTACGACGTCGTGCACTCGCACTACTGGCTTTCCGGCCAGGTCGGTTGGCTGGCCAAGCAGCGCTGGGGCGTGCCGCTGGTGCACACCGCGCACACGCTGGCTCGGGTGAAGAACCTGGCGCTCGCGCAGGGCGAGTCGCCGGAGCCCAGGACGCGGGTGATCGGCGAGCAGCAGGTGGTCGACGAGGCCGACCTGCTGATCGCGAACACGAACGTCGAGGCGCAACAGCTGATGCGGCTCTATGCGGCCGAACCGGGGCAGGTGCTGACCGTGCCGCCGGGCGTCGATCTGGATACCTTCACGCCGGGCGATCAGGACGCGGCGCGCGGTGAGTTGGGGATCGCGCCCGATGCGCTGGTGTTCGCGTTCGTCGGCCGGATCCAGCCACTGAAGGCGCCGGACGTGCTGGTCCGAGCGGCGGCCGAGCTGGTGCGACGGAGGCCGGAGCTGCGCGAGCGGCTGGTGGTGCTGATCGTCGGTGGCGCGTCGGGGGCCGGGTTGGAGCGGCCGAGGGCGCTGTCCGAGCTGGCCGCCGAGCTGGGCATCGTCGATCAGGTGCGGTTCCTCCCGCCGCGGCGCGGCGCGGACCTGGCCACGGTGTACCGGGCGGCGGACGCGGTCGCGGTGCCGAGCCACAGCGAGTCGTTCGGCCTGGTCGCGCTGGAGGCGCAGGCCTGCGGCACGCCGGTGGTCGCGGCCGAGGTCGGCGGGCTGCCGGTCGCGGTCGCGCACGACAAGTCGGGGCTGCTGGTGCCGGGGCACGACCCGGACCGGTGGGCGGGGGCGCTGGGCATGATCGGGTTGAACCCGCGGTTGCGGGCCAGGCTGGCGCAGGGCGCGCTCGCGCATGCCCGCTGTTTTTCCTGGGAGCGCACAACCGACGCACTGCTGGAAGGCTATGCACAGGCGGCGGTGTCCTTCCGTCGCAGCGTGCGTGAGCTGGCCGGTGCGGAGGTGGCGGTGTGAATGACTGATGTCGTGGATGCGCTGGACAAGCTGATCGCGGACACGTTGGCCGAACGCGAACTGACCTACCAGCGCAAGGAGCCGGGCAAGTTCTTCGTGTCGCTGCCCGGGATCAAGAAGTTGCAGACGAATTGCTGGCTGATCGCGAGCCGGCATTCGTTCGTGGTCGAGGCGTTCGTGTGCCGACGACCGGACGAGGCGCACGCCGAGGTCTACGGTTTTCTGCTGCGCCGCAACGCCAAGCTCTACGGGGTGCACTACACCATCGACTCGATGGGCGACATCTATCTGCTCGGCCGGATCAGCCCGGACCTGATCAGCGCGGATGAGCTGGACCGGTTGCTCGGCCAGGTGTTGGAGGCCGCCGACGGCGATTTCAACACGCTGCTGGAAATCGGTTTCGCCGGTTCGATCCGGCGCGAATGGGATTGGCGGGTCTCGCGCGGCGAGTCGTTGGCGAACCTGCAGGCCTTCCGGCATCTGATCGAACCGTCGAGCGACGAAGCGCAATCGTGATCTGAATCCAGCCAACCGGCGGTCGACGAACTCCCGTCCAGACAGCGAACGCCGTTCGACCAACGAACGGGCGTACTGGGGTTTGGCCAAGGGGAGTGAATGCACATGCGACAACGCGTCGTGTTGGCGCTCGGCGCCACCATGCTGGTCGGATTGCTGGCGGGTTGTTCGGCCGCGAGCACCGATTCCGGTGCGTCGGCCGGATTGCCGGACAACGCGGCGGTGCCGGCGCAGGGGGGTGCCAATGCGAACAGTCCGGCCGGCGGAGGTGCCAGCAGCGATAGCAGTGGCAAGTCGACCGGGGCGCGGGGCGACGCGCCCGCGATACCTTCCGTGCCAACGGGTAGACAGGTCATTCGCACCGCGACCGTTGCCATGACGACGAACAACGTGCCGACCGCGGCGGCCCGCGTGGAACAGGTCGCGACCGGCGTCGGCGGTTATCTCAGCGGGGAGAACGTGGATGGCGACACCGCGACGGTGACGCTGTCCGTGCCACAGGCCCAATTGGACGGTGTGCTGCTCGCGCTGGCGAAGCTGGGCACGGTGACCAGCCAACAACAGCAATCCCAGGACGTGACCGACCAGCTTGTCGACGTGTCCAGCCGGATCGCCACCCAGCAGGCGAGCGTGGCCAGGGTGCGCCAACTGCTCAGCCAGGCCAACTCGATCTCGGACATCGTGCAGATCGAGGGCGAGCTGACCAGCCGCGAGTCCGACCTGGAGTCGATGGAGCGCCAGCAGGCGGAACTCTCCGGCCAGGTGGCCGTGTCCACGGTGAATGTGCAGCTGACCAAGGTGACTCCGCCGCCGCCCGTGCAGGCTGCCGGGCCGGCGCCGGGATTCGGCAGCGGCATCTCGGGCGGCTGGCACGCGCTGGGCGAGACCGTGCGGGTGGTGTTGCTGGCCTTCGGCGCGGCACTGCCGTTCCTGCTCGGGATCGGGATCCCGGTGCTGGCGGTGCTGTGGGTGCTGCGCAGGCGACGGACCGCGAAGGCCAGTTGATCAACGGTCCGTGGCGGTTGATGCGCGCTGCGTGATGAGCGGAGAGTGCGGGGCGGCTTGGGAAAGGGAGGGGATTCGCAAACCCAAACCGCCCCGCGTCGGCTCCCCGCCGTCGACAGCTTCAGGCGGGGGGACCTCGTGCTGTTCGGCGGGTAGCGGCTCGACGGGGACGAACCGCTCGCACTCGTGGTCAGCCCGGGGAGTGCGTGGGTGCCGAGCTGACCTGAGCGTTGTCAACTTCTCAGAATGAAGGACACGACACAAGGCCGCTGATTAATTCAATACGGTGAATATGCCCGTATTTGGTAACGGTTTGGTATCGGCTGTGCCGTCTGGGGTAGTCGAATGTGGCGTCCGTCACTGTGACTCAGGCCATCGGATGACCCCGTACCGGTGAGCATCGGCGAATAACTCATCGATTCGGTGTACGTGAGGGCACAGTCGGTCCGCAGGTGGGTTCTGGCAGGCTCAGGGCATGACTGAATCGAACTCACCGGCTACGAGGACCGGGATCGGCACGTTGGTGCTGCTCCGACACGGCGAAAGCGTGTGGAACGCGGAGAACCTGTTCACCGGATGGGTGGACGTAGCCCTGTCCGAGCAGGGCGTCAGGGAGGCGACGCGGGGCGGCGCGCTGCTGCGCGAGGCCGGCATCTTCCCCGACCTGCTGCACACCTCGGTGCTGCGCAGGGCCATCTCGACCGCGCAGATCTCGCTGGACGGCGTGGACCGGCACTGGATTCCGGTGCGGCGCAGCTGGCGGCTCAACGAGCGGCACTACGGCGCGCTCCAGGGCAAGAACAAGAAGCAAACGCTTGCTGAGTACGGCGAGGAGCAGTTCATGCTCTGGCGCCGTTCCTACGACACCCCGCCGCCGCCGATCGAGCTGGGCAGCGAGTACAGCCAGGACGGCGACGCGCGCTACGCCGGTCTCGGCGCTGACCTGCCGCGCACCGAATGCCTTGCCGACGTGGTCGTGCGGCTGCTGCCCTACTGGGAGTCCTCGATCGTGCCGGACCTGCGCACCGGCGCGACCGTGCTGGTCGCCGCGCATGGCAACTCGCTGCGCGCGCTGGTGAAGCACCTGGACGGGATCAGCGAGGACGCCATCGCCAAGCTGAACATCCCGACCGGCATCCCGTTGCGCTACGACCTCGACGAGAACCTCAAGCCGCTCAACCCGGGCGGCACCTACCTCGACCCGGACGCGGCGGCGGAGGCCATCAAGGCCGTCGCCAACCAGGGTCGCTGAGTCAGACCCGCAGGCCCAGTTCTCGCGCCCGGACGCCGGCCTGGAAGCGAGAACTGGCGCCGAGCAGCTCCATCAGCTCGGCCACCCGGCGCCGATACGTGCGCACGGACAGGCCGAGCTGTCGGGCCGCCGTCTCGTCCTTCTGTCCCGCGGACAGCGAACGCAGGATGGTCAGGCCGTGTTCGTCGATCGCGGGCGCCTGCGCGGCCTCGTGCTCGGCCAGGTCGGTCGCGGCCTGCCAGGCGCCGAGCACCAGGCTGCGCACGTTGTCGACCACGTCCGGCACGGTGATCACGCTGAAGTCCCGCGCGGCACCGGAACCGGCGCCGGCCAGGACGGCGATCCGGCCGTCCACGATGATCGTCTCGTGTGGCAGCGTCGCCGTGCTGATCCGCACCCGCGCGCCGACCGTCGCGATCGCCCGCACGTGCCCGGCCCCGACCGGATCGCTCAGCGCCGAGGCGTTGAACAGCTTGTATATCCGGACTCCCGCGTCGATCGACTCGGTGGCCTGCGCGAGCGCCCCGCTCTGCGGGTTGAGCGTCGACCAGGTCGACATGTCGACTGCCGCGCAGATGAACTCCGACGTCGGTCGCATCAGGTGACCGGCACGCGCCTTCAACTCGGCCGTACCGTGCAGGGTGATCACCTGGCCGGCCAGCGTCGGCGGGCGGGTGATGGGCGCCGTGGTCATCACCGCCAGTGTCCTGGCGCGGGCCGGACCTGGCAACTAGTTGCCAGCGGGGTGCGGGCCAGGCCGGGCACGGCTGGACTGGACGTATGACTTCCGCAGATCTCGATGCCGCCGCAGGCGGTACCTGGCAGTTCGACGGCGACGGCCGCACCGTCACCCGGATGGGTTACGGCGCGATGCAGCTCGCCGGACCCGGCGTGTTCGGCCCGCCCGCGAACCGGGACAACTCGCTCGCCGTGCTGCGTCGCGTCGTCGAACTCGGCATCACGCACATCGACACCAGCGACTTCTACGGCCCGTACGTGGTGAACGAGCTGATCAGGGAGGCGCTGCACCCGTACCCGGCGAACCTGGTGCTGGTCACCAAGGTCGGCGCGCGCCGCGACGAACAGGGCGGCTGGCTGGAGGCGTTCGAGCCGAACGAGCTGGGCAAGGCCGTCGAGGACAACCTCGCCCACCTGGGCATCGACACCATCGACCTGGTCAACCTGCGCATGCCCGGTCTGGCGGGGCCCGAGGAGCGGGAGATCGGCAAGCAGTTCGAGACCCTCGCCGACCTGCGCGAACGGGGCCTGATCCGGCACCTCGGCCTGAGCAACGCGACGATCGCGCAGGTCGAGGCCGCGCGGGCGATCGCGCCGGTCGCGCAGGTCCAGAACGCGTTCAACGTGGTGGACCGAGGCAACGCCGCCATGGTCGAGTACTGCGCCGCGCAGGGCATCGCCTACGTGCCGTTCTTCCCGCTCGGCAGCGCGTTCCGGCCGATGAGCTCCGACGTCCTCAGCGCGGTCGCGGCTCGGCGCGGGGCCACCGTCCAGCAGATCGCGCTCGCCTGGCTGCTGGCCCGCTCCCCGTCGATTCTGCTCATTCCGGGCACATCCTCCGTTGCCCATCTCGAGCAGAACGTGGCCGCGGCGAACACCGTCTTGACCGAAGATGACCTGGCCCAACTCGACACGATCGAAAACTGAATTTTCACTCGTTAGGTGAACGGCGGCCAACCGAACGTGGAACAACCCGTTTCTACGGTGTCAGCGCCATCACGGTTGGCCGTTGCACACTAGGTGATCAGGGGGATCAGCTGCTTACCATGCGCCCGTGACTGTTTCGGGGTGGATTGCCCTGGCAGCCGGCTGCGCGCTGGCTGGCCTGCTGACCGGCTTTTTCCTCGGTCGCTCCCGCACCAGTCGCACCCCCAGATCGGAGACCGGGCTCACCGTCGCCCAGCTCATGCAGCGCGTGCTGGACTCCAGCCACAACGGGGTCGCCGTGCTCAACGAGTGGGGCGACGTCGTGCTGCACAATCCGCAGGCCGAGGCCCTGGGGGTGGTGCGAAGCAACCAGGCGGACGCGCGGGCGCGCAAGGCGGCCGAGGTGGTCCGGGCGACCGGGCGGGTGGTCGAGGTCGACCTCTCGCCGCTGGAGGCGCACGGCAGGCTGCCCGCGGCCATCCGCGCCGAGGTGCGGCCGCTCGCCGACTCGTTCACCGTGCTCGACGCGGCCGACGAGTCCGACGCGGTGCGGCTGGAGGCCACCCGGCGCGACTTCGTCGCCAACGTCAGCCACGAGCTGAAGACCCCGGTCGGCGCGCTGGCGCTGCTCGCCGAGGCCGTGCTGGACGCCTCGGACGAGCCGGTCGAGGTGCGACGATTTTCCGCGAAAATCGTTCATGAAGCCACCCGACTGGGCACTCTGGTCACGGAACTGATCGCGCTGTCCAGGCTGCAGGGCGCCGAGCGGCTGCCCGAACTGGCCCCGGTGGAGGTCGACGAGGTGGTCATCGAGGCGCTCGGCCGCTCCAAGCTGGTCGCCGAGTCCACCGGCATCGAGGTCACCACCGACGGGTCGAGCGAGCTCGTCGTCGACGGTGACCGGACGCTGCTGGTGACCGCGCTGTCCAACCTCATCGACAACGCGATCGCCTACTCCTCGCCCGGCGCCCCGGTGTCGATCAGCAGGCGCGCCATGGACCGGTTCGTGGAGATCGCCGTCACCGACCGCGGCATCGGCATCGCCGAGGAACACCAGCAGCGCGTCTTCGAGCGGTTCTTCCGGGTCGACCCGGCCCGCTCCCGCGCCACCGGCGGCACCGGGCTCGGCCTGGCCATCGTCAAGCACGTCGCCGCCAACCACGGCGGCGAGGTGCGGCTGTGGAGCCAGCCCGGCGTCGGCTCCACCTTCACCTTGCGCATCCCGGCCGCCGCGGGGCGCTACCCGGCGCCCGGCGCGGTGCCCACCCAGGCTTCGGCCGACCAAGCCGAATATCCCGACCTCGCGAAGAATCCCAACGCAGGCGAACCCCTACCGGGAACATTCACCCGTCGGATCACCCATGGAGGACAGCCGTGACGCGCGTTTTGATCGTCGAGGACGAGGAGTCCTTCGCCGACCCACTCGCCTTCCTGCTGCGCAAGGAAGGCTTCACCACGGCGGTCGCGGCGACCGGACAGGACGCTCTGCAGGAGTTCGACCGCAACGGCGCGGACATCGTGCTGCTGGACCTGATGCTGCCCGGCATGAGCGGCACCGACGTGTGCAAGGCGCTGCGCCAGCGCTCCGCCGTCCCGGTGATCATGGTCACCGCGCGGGACGGCGAGATCGACAAGGTCGTCGGCCTCGAACTCGGCGCCGACGACTACGTCACCAAGCCCTATTCGGCGCGTGAGCTGATCGCCCGGGTACGCGCGGTGCTGCGGCGCGGCGGCGAGACCGGAGTGGACGCCGAGCTCCAGCCGCAGGTGTTGGCCGCGGGACCGGTCCGGATGGACGTCGAGCGGCACGTGGTCACCGTGGACGGCGTCGAGGTGCCGCTCCCGCTCAAGGAGTTCGACCTCCTCGAGTACCTGCTGCGCAACGTCGGCCGGGTGCTCACCCGCGGTCAGCTGATCGACCGCGTGTGGGGGGCCGACTACGTAGGCGACACGAAGACCCTGGATGTGCACGTCAAGCGCCTGCGCTCGAAGATCGAACCCGATCCTTCCGCCCCCGCGCACCTGGTGACCGTGCGTGGGCTTGGCTACAAGTTCGAGTCCTGAGCGATTCCGCCGAGCTTCCCCCGGTACCGTTTGGCCTCGTGCGCCTCGGGGTGCTTGACGTCGGTTCCAATACCGTCCACCTGCTTGTGGTGGACGCGCATCGTGGTGCCCACCCGACGCCGATGAGCTCGGAGAAGTCCGTCCTGCGGCTCGCCGAGCAGATTCTGCCGGACGGTCACCTCAGCGAACTCGGCGCGGAAGAGCTGGTCAGGACGGTGCGGCAGGCACGAGCTGCCGCCGAGCAGATGGGCTGCGCCGACCTGATGGCCTTCGCCACCTCCGCGGTGCGCGAGGCCAGCAACGTGGCCGACGTGCTGGAGCGAGTCCGCGAGCAGACCGGCGTCGAACTGCGCGTGCTCTCCGGCCGGGACGAGGCCCGCTACACGTTCCTGGCCGCGCGCCGCTGGTGCGGCTGGTCGGCCGGCAGGCTGCTGATGGCCGACATCGGCGGCGGCTCGCTGGAGCTGGCGATCGGCATCGACGAGGACCCGGAGCTGGCGCTGTCGCTGCCGCTCGGCGCGGGCCGGCTGACCAGGACCCGGCTCGACGGCGACCCGCCCAGCCGCCGCAGCGTCGCCGAACTGCGCGAATGGCTGGCCGAGGAGCTGGGCAAGGTGGCCCGCAAGATCACCAGGGTCGGTCCGCCGGATCGCGCGGTGGCCACCTCCAAGACCTATCGCTCGCTCGCCCGGCTGACCGGCGCGGCGCCCTCCTCGCGTGGCCCGAGGGCCCGCCGGGTGCTCACCGACTCCGGGTTGCGGCAGCTGATCACGTTCGTCTCGCGGATGTCCGCGGCCGATCTGGCCGAGCTGGAAGGGGTGAGCGCGAGCCGCTCCCACCAGCTGGTCGCCGGTGCGTTGGTCGCCGAGGCGACCATGCGCGCGCTGGACCTCAGTGAGCTGGAAATCTGTCCGTGGGCGCTGCGGGAAGGTGTGATCCTGCGGCGCCTGGACCAGACTGACGGCGCCGAAGCGGCGACCGATTCAGTGGCCGATCCTTCCGAGGTCACTGGACGGGGCGGCCAGTACGGGGCACGGTGGAGTCGATGAGTCGAGAAAGCGAATCGGAGCAGCCACAGCGCACGGTCGCCGAGTTGCTGGCGGAATACGGCAACTCGGGCGAGGGTGCGCCACGTCGTCGTAGACGCCGCGCCGAGGACGACGAGGAGGTCAGCGGCCCGCAGGCGATCATCGACCGGGTGCTGTCCGACAGCGGCACGATGCAGGCGATCCGCGAGGACCCGAGAACCGGAGAGCCGATTCCGCCCGCGAGCGCGCGCAGCCACCGCAGGCTGCGCCCGGTCCAGGGCACGCCCGCGCCGCTGCCGCCCGAGCGGCAGGCCCCGCCGCAACCGCAGCAGCGCGCTCCGCAGCCACCGCCCCAGAAGCAGCCACCGGCCGGCGCGCACGCGCCCACCGCCTACGCCCAGCCCGTGCCGCCGCCGCAGGCCCCCCAGCAGAACAACCCGCCGACCGGACGGCAGCAGCTGCCGCCGTCCCGTCCTGCGATGCCGCCTGCCGGCCCGCCGGGTGGGCAGCCGCCCGTGTCCAGGGCGCCCGCCGCGCCGCCGCTCTCGCGCCCGGCCATGCCGCCGGTCGGGGGCGCGCCGACGCGCAACGCCATGCCACCGGTCGGGCCGCCGCCCGGCAACGCGCAGACGTCCCGGCCGGCCATGCCGCCGGTCTCCCCGCCCGGTCGGGTCTCGCCACCGCTGGCCGCGCGGCCGCCGGTCGACGACTACCCGGACGACGACGACTTCACCGAGCAGGGCTACGGCTCCTCGGCGCAGGCACCACCACTGCCTCCGCCGCCCCTGCCCCAGCCCCCGGCGCAGCAGCAGCCGCCGCAGGCGGGCAACCCGTTGCAGTCCCGGCTCGGCGGCCCACAGCGTCCGGAAGCCGCGATGACCGAGGAACTCCCCCCGGTCCTCGACGGGCCACCGCCCCCGCAGGCCCGGCCCGCGCAGCAGCCCCCCGCGTTCCGGGCCCGTCCGGTGGCGCGCCGCGGACCCGCCGAGGGCGAACTGGAGGCCGCCCAGTCCGCACCCGGACTGTTGGAGAGCACCCAGGCGCACGCCGGTCCATACCTCGACGAGGACGAGCAGTTCGAGTCGGAGTTCCCGCAGGAGCACGAGGACTACGCCGAGCAGCCCGGCTATCCGGGCGAACGCACCCAGTACGCCCGGCCCCCGCAGCCGCCCCCGCCGCCCGGCCCGCGCAACCAGGGCACCCAGCTGATCAACCCGAACCAGCTGGCCGGCGACGACGGCTTCCCCGAGCAGGAGTTCGACCAGAACGGCTACCCGGCCGCGAACGACTTCCCGCCGGAGGAGTACCCCCAGCGGGGCGGCCCGGCCGTCGACGACGTCGACCTGGACGCGTTCGAGGAACAGCCCTACGACCGCGACTACCGCGGCGGCGGCCGGGACCTCCGGCGCGAGGACGGGCAGGACTCGGACGATCTCGACGACGTCCCGCCCGCATCGACGGGCCGGGAATGGCTGGTCACCGGGGCACAGGTCGGCGTTGGCGCGATCGCAGGCGCCGCGGTCTGGCTCGGGTTCAGCTGGCTGTGGGGCCTGATGCCGATCGCCGCGATCGTGGCGGCGGTCGTCGTGGTCATCGGGCTGGTCCTGGTCGTGCGCAAGTGGCGCAAGGCCGAGGACCTCCAGACCACCGTGCTGGCCATCCTCGCCGGACTCGTGGTCACCGTGTCACCCGCCGCCCTGCTCCTGGTGCGGCGCTGACCCCGATCCCGGTCGGCCTGTCCACGGCATCGGTCTGGCCGCAGACCGCGCCGTCCGCGTTCGAACTCGCCGCGGACACCGGCTACGACGGCGTCGAGGTGATGGTCTGGGCCGATCCGGTCAGCCAGGACGTCGCCGCGCTGCGCAGGCTCGCCGCCCGCTACCGGCTGCCCGTGCTGTCCGTGCACGCGCCCTGCCTGTTGATCACCCAGCGGGTCTGGTCCGCCGATCCGGCCGTCCGGCTGCGCCGCTCGGTGCAGGCCGCGACCGCGCTCGGCGCGGAAACCGTGGTCGTGCACCCGCCGTTCCGCTGGCAGCGCCGCTACGCCGACTCCTTCGCCGACCTCGTCGCCGAACTGGAGCAGTCCAGCGGCATCCGGGTCGCGGTGGAGAACATGTTCCCGGTGCGCCTGTTCGGCGCGAAGTCCAACGCGGTGTCCGGGTTCAGCCCGTCCATCGACCCGACCGATGTCGGACACCGCAACTACACCCTCGACCTCTCGCACACCTCCGCCGCGCACGTCGACGCCCTCGACCTGGCCGCGCGGATGGGCGAGGGCCTGCGGCACATCCACCTCGCCGACGGCACCGGCGAACCACGCGATGAACACCTCGTGCCCGGTCGGGGCGACCAGCCGTGCGCCGCGCTGTGCGAATCGTTGTCCGCCAACGGTTTCGACGGCCAGGTGATCCTGGAGATCAGTACCCGGCGCGCCCCGAACCTCGCCGCGCGGGTTCGCGACCTCGCCGAGGCCCTGCTGTTCGCTCGGCTGCACCTCGGCCGAGCAGGCAGGTCGTAGAGTGCGCGCTGTGGACCCACTCCGTTCCCTGATCCTGGCGGCCGCCGGCAACGACACGATCGCGAGCCTGGTGGCCACCGCTCCGCTGTCGCGCGACGTGGTGCGCAGATTCGTGGCAGGTGAACGGGACTCCGACGCGGTCGCCGTCACCGAACGACTCGTGGGCGCCGGTCTCGACGTCACCCTCGACCATCTCGGCGAGGACACCACCGACGTCGCCCAGGCCGACACCACCGTGCGCGCCTACCTGAGCCTGCTCGACGCGCTCGACGCCACCGGCCTCACCGCGCACGCGGAGGTCAGCGTGAAGCTCTCGGCCGTCGGTCAGAAACTCGACGAGCGCCTGGCCAGGGACAACGCCGCCATCATCGCGGCAGCCGCGGAGCGGGTGGGCACCACGGTCACCCTCGACATGGAGGACCACACCACCACCGACTCCACCCTCGGCATCCTCGCCGACCTGCGCGCCGAGTACCCGAAAACCGGCGCCGTGCTCCAGGCGTACCTGCGCCGCACCGAAGGCGACTGCCGCGACCTCGCCGGCGCCGGCTCCCGCGTCCGACTGTGCAAGGGCGCCTACGCCGAGCCCGAGACCGTCGCCTTCCCCGACCCGCACCAGGTCGACCTGTCGTATGTGCGCTGCGTCAACGTGTTGCTCGCCGGCCAGGGCTATCCGATGTTCGCCACCCACGACCCGAGGCTGATCAGGGTCATCGACGAACGCGCCCGCTGGTACGACCGCAAGCCCGGCAGCGTCGAGTTCCAGATGCTCTACGGCATCCGGCCGGACGAGCAGCGCCGACTGGCGGCCGAGGGCAACAAGGTTCGCGTCTACGTTCCTTACGGCGTGCAGTGGTACGGCTACTTGATGCGCAGGCTCGCCGAACGTCCGGCGAATCTCGGGTTCTTCCTTCGTGCCCTGGCCACGAAGTCCTGAGCGCACAACCTTTTCGCACATCGATATTCCATGATCGATCCGAGGTAGGGTCGGTGTTCCACCACCCTGCCAGCGAGGAGTGTGTTGTGACTGGCCCACGTTCCACCGTTGCGGGCACGTTTTCGGCCGTGAGCGCCGTGCGTCCGCTCGGGGACGGTACGTACACCGTTGACCTGCCAGCGGATTGGACCGTCGGCGGGCGGCCGCACGGCGGTTTCCTGCTCGCCCTGCTCGGCAGAGCCGCGGCACACGTGGTCAGCTCGGCCACCCCGCGTGAGGGCACCGAAGGCGTCGATCCGCTCGCGGTCAGCGCCCAGTTCCTGCGACCGCCCGAGGTCGGCCCGGTCCTGCTGCGCACCGAACTGCGCAAGCTCGGCCGCACCGCCAGCGTGGTCGCGGTCAACCTCGAACAGCGCGGACGCAGCTGCGTCGAGTCCACCGTCACCCTCGGCAGGCTCACCGACGAACCCCCGGCCTGGAGCGACCTGCCCGAACTGCTCGCCAAACCCGGCCCCGACGCCGTCGACCTGAGCACCGTGCCGGCGGCCAGCGTGTTCCGGCTCAGCCGCACCTGCGAGATCCGGATCGACCCCACCAACGCCGGGTTCCTCCAGGGCCGCTCCGGCGACCCGCTGCGCCTGCGACTGTGGGTCAAACCGCGCTCGGAAGCCCCCGATCTGCTCTTCGGCCTCGTCGCGGCCGATGTGTCCATGCCGGTCACGTTCAACCTCGGCCGCTACGGCTGGGCGCCGACGGTGCAGCTGACCGCCCTGCTGCGCGGCAACCCGGCCCCCGGCTGGCTGCGCGTCGAGGTGAACTGTCGGGCCGTGCACGGGCAGTGGTTCGACGAGGACGCAACGGTCATCGACTCGACCGGCAGGCTCATCTGCCAGTCGCGCCAACTGGCCCTCACCCCGTTGGAGCGCTGAGGAGCCGACTCGCCTCGTCTGGCACCCTGGTGCGCATGACGAGGATCGCGGTACTCGGGGCCGGCAAGATCGGCGAGGCGCTGCTGTCCGGCCTGATGCACGCCGGACGCAACGCCGACGACCTGCTGTTCACCGAGCGCTCCCCGGAGCGCAGCGCCGAACTCACCAAGCGCTACGGCGTCCGCGCCGTCACCGTCCCCGAGGCCGCCGCCGAGGCCGACGTGCTCGTGGTCGCCGTCAAACCGCAGGACATCGACCCGCTGCTCGACGAACTCGCGCCCGTCCTGCGCGCGGGCACCCTCGTCGTGTCGCTGTGTGCCGGCCTGCCCACGGCCCTCTACGAGACCAGGTTCCCCGACCACACCCCGGTCGTCCGGGTCATGCCCAACACGCCGATGCTGGTCGGCGCCGCCATGAGCGCGATCTCCCCCGGCCGCTACGCCACCCCCGCCCACCTCAACACGGTCGAGGAAATGCTCGCCGCCGTCGGCGAGGTCGTCCGCGTCCCCGAATCGCAGCAGGACGCGGTCACCGCCCTGTCCGGCTCTGGTCCGGCCTACTTCTTCTACCTGGTCGAAGCCATGATCGACGCCGGCATCCTGCTCGGCCTCCCGCGCAACATCGCCGAACAGCTGATCGTCCAGTCCGCCGTCGGCTCGGCCAAAATGCTCGTCGAGAGCAACGAACACCCGGTCATCCTCCGCGAAGCCGTCACGTCCCCCGCCGGCACGACGATCATGGCCATCCGCGAGCTGGAGAAGCACGGCGTCCGCGCCGCGATGCTTGCCGCCATCGAAGCCGCCCGGGACCGCTCGGTCGAACTCGGCAAGGCCCACACTCCCAACCCTTGACCCACCCCATCGCCGCGCCTCGCTGGACACGCGAGGCGATTCCGCGACTTGCCAGCGCCACCGGTCGAGTGAATCAGCCCTGCCCAGGCACCCTGTCAGCATGCGCCACAGCGGTAATTCCTCTTCCCGCCCGTCGCACTAGTCCCACCCGTCCCGCTACTCTCGACACAGCACGTGCGTGTCCGTTCCGTCGGTGGGGAAGCCGACGGCGCGACACGTGTCGAAAGGCGCGGTGACGCATGCCGTCGCAAAGCAGGACACAGAGGGAGACGAGCGGGCCGACCAGTCTCGGGCAGGTGGAGTTCCTCACCGTCGCGGAAGTGGCCGCCATGATGCGCGTCTCCAAGATGACCGTCTACCGGCTCGTGCACTCGGGCGAACTACCGGCCGTTCGGGTCGGCAAGTCCTTCCGGGTGCCTGAGCAGGCCGTCCACGACTACCTGGAGAACGCCTATTTCGATGCCGGCTGATCCGCGTCCCGGATCGGCAACCCACGCCCGCCGGGAGCGGCGCCGACCGCCCAGGTAAACTGGGAGGCCGTTCGTGTCGCGTGCCCTGGTGTGCGTGAGCTTCCGCGTTCCGGGGCGTGCCTTTTCCTGTGGTGGGTCCTTGCTCGGGAGCCGCTGCTCCGGGCCGACGGCGGCACGCGAAAGCCGTAAGGACCAACAACAGCGAAGGAACCCGCATGGGCTCGGTCATCAAGAAGCGCCGCAAGCGCATGTCGAAGAAGAAGCACCGCAAGCTGCTGCGGAAGACTCGTCACGCGCGTCGCAAGCAAGGCAAGTGACCGAGCGTAACCAGCCCGTGCGCGCCGCTGTCATGGTGGCCGTTCGCGGATAGTCCGGCCCGTCCGGGCTCCTGGGTGTTCGACACAGGCGCCGCCCGCGCCCGCCGCGTCCCGTTGCCGGGTTCGCCGGCGAGGCGTGGACGGCGCCTGTGTCGTTCTCGGGCCCGGCCTCGCGTACAGCCATTCGGGTGTACCGAAGGACACCCTTGTGACCTGCGTAAATCTGCCGTGAACGACAGCGTTGTCAATTGGCCACCGCGGGTAGCATCGGGTTCTGCGCCGAGCACCGGTTAGGGGTTGATGATGGCGCCCAACGTCGTCCTCGTCACCGGGGTGAATGGCTACCTCGGTGGTCACCTCGCCGCCCGGTTGGCGGAGGACCCCACGTTCGAACGCGTGATCGGCGTCGACGCGACCGCGCCGTCGCCGGAGCTGGCCAAACTCATGGGTCGAGCCGAGTTCGTCCGGGCGGACATCCGGAATCCGCTGATCGCGAAGGTGATCAGCACCGCCAAGGTCGACACGGTCGTGCACGCGTCCAACACCGCGCACCCGGCAGGGCCGAGCGGACGTGTGCTGCACAAGGAAATGAACGTGATCGGCAGCATGCAGCTGCTTGCCGCGTGCCAACGATCCGCACTCGTCCGCAGGCTCGTGGTCAAGTCGACCGCGGCCGTCTACGGTTCCGGCTCGCGCGACCCGGCGGCGTTCACCGAGGACATGGCACCGAAGGCGTTGCCCTCCAGCGGCTACGCCAAGGACAACGCCGAGGTGGAGGGCTACGTCCGCGGTTTCGGCCGCAGGCGGCCCGATGTGTCGATCACGACGCTGCGGTTCACCAACCTGATCGGACCGCAGGTCGACACCGTGCTGACCCGCTATTTCGCGCTGCCGGCAGTGGTGCCGGCGGCCTTCGGCCGGGACGCGCGGTTGCAGATGCTGCACGCCGAGGACGCGCTCGCCGTGCTGCACAGGGCGGTCACCCACGACCTGCCCGGTGTGTTCAATGTCGGTGCCGACGGAGTTCTGCTCTTGTCCCAGGCGATCCGTCGCGCCGGCCGTATCCCGCTTGCCGTGCCCGAGCAGATCCTGGCGCCGGTGAGCAGGCTGTTCCGCAGCACTCGCCTTGTCGACTTCGGGCCGGAACAGTTGCGGTATCTCAATTTCGGCCGGGTCGTCGACACGACGCGGCTGAAGACGATCTTCGGATTCACGCCGCGCTGGAGCACCCGACAGGCGTTCGACGACTACGTCAACGGCCGGGGGTTGCGTCCGGTGCTCGATCCCGGTCGCGTTGCGGCCATGGAAAAAAGCGTGCTCGGCCTGGCCGAGCTGTTGCGCTGACCGCTTGTCCACACAGCGCGGAACGAAAGCGCAGAACGGAAAGGAACGGCAGTGGCGGAAGCGCGTGTGATCCCACTGCACGGAAACACCGACCCCACCGAGACCTACCCACCCCGCCCCAACGGACGCCGGCGTCCCATCCCGGTGCCGCCGCGCGAGCCCGCGCCGGTGGCGACCCTGCCCACGAGCACCAGTACGTCGACCGGTGATCGACTGGCCGACTTCCTGCGGTTCCTCCGGCACCGGCTCGCCGGCGACTACGAGATCGACGAGTTCGGGTTCGACGCCGAACTGACCGACACCGTGCTGCTGCCACCGCTGCGGCAGCTTTACCAGAAGTGGTTCCGCGTCGAGGTTTTCGGCGCCAACAACCTGCCGAGGCAGGGCGGCGCGCTGATCGTCGCCAACCACTCCGGCACCCTCCCGCTCGACGCGGTGATGACCGCGGTCGCCGTGCACGACAACACCCCACGTCGTCGGCACCTGCGCATGCTCGGCGCCGACCTGGTCTTCCGCACGCCGGTCGTCGGGCCGCTGGCGCGCAAGTCCGGGCAAACGCTGGCCTGCAACGCGGACGCCGAACGGCTGCTCGGCGCAGGCGAACTCGTCGGAGTCTGGCCGGAAGGCTTCAAGGGCATCGGCAAGCCGTTCCGCGACCGGTACAAGCTTCAGCGCTTCGGTCGGGGCGGGTTCGTGTCGGCGGCGCTGCGCACCGGGGTGCCGATCGTGCCGTGTTCGATCGTCGGCGCGGAGGAGATCTATCCGAAGATCGCCGACATCAAGCCGTTGGCGAGGCTGTTCGGGTTGCCGTATTTCCCGGTGACGCCGCTGTTCCCGCTGTTCGGCCCGCTCGGCGCGGTCCCGCTGCCGTCGAAGTGGTACATCGAGTTCGGCGAGCCCATCGCGACCGACGAACAGGCGGCCGGCGCCGAGGACGATCCGATGCTGGTGTTCAACCTGACCGACCAGGTCCGGGAGACGATCCAGCAGACCCTGTACCGGCTGCTGTCCCAGCGGCGGAGCGCGTTCCTCGGCTGAGGTGCGCATAACAGGCGAAACGCCGAATCGGCTGCTGGGTGGATGCGCGCTGGGTACGCTCCGGCCATGACCCAACCGCAGGCTCAGCAGTTCCCCATCCTGGTCTCGACCATGAACGACGTGCCCGGCTACCGGGTCGCCAGGGTGATGGGTGAGGTGTTCGGCCTCACCGTGCGCAGCCGCAACGCGTTCTCCAACATGGGCGCCGGCTTCAAGGCGTTGGCCGGCGGTGAGCTGAAGGGTTTGTCCAAGCTGCTCGGCGACTCGCGCAACGAGGCGATCGAGCGACTGTGCCAGGAAGTCATGGCCCGGGGCGGCAACGCCGTCCTGGCGATGCGGTTCGACTGCAACGAGATCGGCGGCACCGCGAGCGAGGTCGCCGCGTACGGAACCGCCGTCTACGTCGTGCCGGCCGACGGCTCGGCACCACCACAAGGCTGAATCTGAAGCGGACTTCCTGCAACGGGGCGGCTCAACCGCCCCGTTCTCGCTGGTACCCCGGGTGCAAGTGCCTGCCGCCGGTTGTCCACATCTCACCAGATCATCCACAGCCCACCCCCGAGAGTCCGGGGCGCGAACCGCGGGCCTTCAGGACGCGGTCAGCGGTCGCGGCGGCGGTAGGCCATGCCGGCTGCTACCGCACCGGCCAGGGCTCCGGCGCCGAGCACGGACGGGACGCCGATCTTCGCGGCTTTGCGCCCGGTGCGGAAGTCGCGGATTTCCCAGCCGCGCTTGCGGGCCTGGTCGCGTAGGGCCTGGTCCGGGTTGACGGCGACCGCGGTGCCGACGACAGACAGCATCGGCACGTCGTTGACCGAGTCGGAATATGCCGTGCACCGCCGCAGATCCAGTCCTTCGCGGGCGGCGATGGCTCGAACAGCGTGCGCTTTTGCCTTGCCGTGCAACAACTCGCCGACCAACCGTCCGGTGTAGACACCGTCGATGCTTTCCGCGACCGTCCCCATGGCGCCGGTCAGTTTGAGCCTGCGGGCGATGATCTGGGCCAGTTCGACCGGGGTCGCGGTGACGAGCCAGACTCGCTGGCCCGCGTCGAGGTGCATCTGGGCGAGGGCTCGGGTGCCGGCCCAGATCTTGTCCGCCATCAGCTCGTCGTAGATCTCTTCGCCGAGACCGACCAGTTCGCGGACGCTGCGGCCCGCGATGAACGACAGGGCGCGCTCGCGGCTGGCGTTGATGCCTTCGGGGCTCTCCTTGCCGCCGACCCGGAATTTCACCTGCGTCCAGGCGAAGCCGGCCAGGTCCGACGTGCTGAAGTACTTGCGCGCGGCGAGGCCGCGGGCGAAGTGGAACATCGACGCGCCCATCATCATGGTGTTGTCGACGTCGAAGAACGCGGCCGCGGTCAGGTCGGTGGGCGTGGGCAGCGGCGGGTTCGCGCCGATACCGGCGGACGCCACCGCCGCTTCGGCGGAAGCCTCTCCGGCCAGTTCGGCGCGGCGTTCGCGCTCGGCACCCTTTGTGCTGTCACCCCGTAGTGGCACCGTGGCGCCTCCTGATAGGTCGCTGTCGGACTACTCAAGCGTAGAGCCTGTCCGCGACCTGATTCGCCCCCCTTGAGCGCGTTTCGATCACTGTCCGATGTTGATCCACGGCAGGCCGGGCAGCAGCGGCGGGATTTTGGCTCCGGGCAGCGGCAGTGGCAGCGAAATCGTGGGCGGCCCGGGGAGGATCGGCGGGGTCGGCGCTGTTGGCTGCGTGGGCAACGTCACCGGGGGTGGGGCGGCGGTGGGTGTCGCGCCCGGGTGAGCGGGCGGGACCTGCGCGGGGGTTGTCGGGGTCGGTGCGGTGTTGGGCTGGTTGGCGACCGCCGGCGCCGTCGGCTGGGAGGCGGGGTTGGGCGCGATGGTGGGGGTGACCGGCTGCCGGGCGTTGGGGGCGCGGTCGCACGGGCCGGTGGCGGGCAGGACGCCGATGTCGTCGCTGTTGCCGGTGGTGACGGTGTAGCAGGAGGTCCGGGCGAGCAGGTCGGTCGCGCGCGTTTCGATCCTGGTGAGCAGGGTGCGGCTGCGGTCGTCGGCGGTCTGGGCCTCGGCGGGGAGTTTGGGGCGGACGGCGGTGAGGCGCGCGGACTGCTGGGCTGCCCAGTCGTGCAGCTGGTTCAGCACGTCCGGGCCGTTGCCGGAGGCGTAGTCGGTGAGGTCGGTGGAACCGGCGGTGGCGTCGGAGTTGAAGTCGGCGAGCGCGGTGAGGTAGTCGCCGGAGGGACTGTCGGCGGTGTCGGGGAAGCGGGCGGCGAGGGATTCGATGTCGCTGACCCGGTCGGCGGCGTAGCCGAGATGTTTGACGCCCTTGGACTCGTCGCCGAAGGTCAGGCCCATGGCCGCGGATTCGACGGTGCGGCGGATGCCGTAGAGCGGGTCACCGGGCAGGGCGCCGTTGGACAGCAGCATTGTCATCCCGCACAACGCGATGACCAGGCAGAACGCTGCGCCGACCGCGATGGCCAAGCGACCTCGGGTGCCGGTCACGCGTTGTCTGGCGGAGCCCTTCCCGGGCGCTGACAACGTTGTCTTCCGGGCGGTGTCGGCCTGCCCGGTCAGGATGGCGGGCAGTTCGGCCATGACCTTGGCGCGCATCCGCCCGCGGGCGTCCGGGGTGGGCGCGGTCGCGTTGGCGCTGCGGTTCAGGCGCAGCAGTACGGCGGATTCGCCGGCCAGTCGCGGGTCGTTGGGTTCGGTGTCGGGCTTGCTGCCGTGACCGGCCAACGCGTCAGCGGCGCGAGCGAAGCGCTCACGCTGACGGTTGCGCGTCCACGGTGTCAAGGGCCCGTGCTCACCGTTCCGGTCGTAGCGGCGGAGGTGCATGATCGATGATGTGCGTCGTCAACCATGTCGACCTGAGCAACGAGCGGAATCGATCTGGGTTACGGGCGACGCACCGGTAGCCGGCGGGCTAGTTCGGTTCGGTGCGCAGGAGTTGGGCCAGCCGGCGGACGGCGCGGTGCTGGAGGGCCTTGATCGCGCCGGTGTTGCGCTTCATGATTTCGGCGGTTTCCGCGACCGAAAGCCCTTGCAGGAACCGCAGCACGATGCATTCGCGTTGGTCCTCACCTAACTGCTCGACGCAGCTCAGCAGTTCCGCGTGCGCGATGTTGGTCAGCACCTGGGTTTCCGGGCCGATCGCGACGGCCTGGCCGTCGTCCGGGTCGGCCGTGCTCACCTCGAGCCGGAAGCGGCTGGACTTGACGTGGTCGAGCACGATGTTGCGGGCGATGGTGACGAACCAGGCGCCCACGTCGCGGCCCTGGTAGCTGACCGAGTTGATCCGGCGGAACGCGCGCAGGAACGTCTCACTGGTGACGTCTTCGGCTAAGGAACGGTCACCGATGCGGAACAGGACGTACCGGAAGACCACGTCCACGTACCGGTCGTACAGCTCGCCGAAGGCGGCGGCGTCGCCCTGCTGTGCGCGGCGGACGAGGTCCCAGGCTCCTCCACTGGGCTCGTCGGTGTCGGATTCGTCCCGTTCATGGGCGCCCGGGGCGCTCGTCGGTTCGGGGATCGATTCGTCGCCGAGGGGGAGTTGTCCAGTCAGGCGTGAATCGGACGCGGTTACGGACAGTTGCTCGACCTCGGTCGAGACAGCACGACCAGGCAACCGGTCCCCGTGAGGTTGACCGGTTGCGGACAGCTTGATCGTCCGCCCGCTCGCGCGGGCCGCGCCGTTCATGTCCTGGCGACCACCGATAGGTCATCTTGCCTGGTCGAACCCGCCGCCACCAGGGCAGCGGAGCACCGGTTGTCGGGATCGCTCGCGGGTGAGTGCATGGCCACGCCCTCGTTCTCTCCTCCGGCCTGGTGGACAACGCCTGCACGTTACTGGTGGTTAACCTGTCCAAGGCTGACACAGCATACGTGCCGTAGCTACCGGTGAGTAGTTTGAAATTGGTTCCGATAGCGCATCGACCCGCTGGGTGCCGGCCTTGAGTGCACCACTCATACCGGGCAACGCGCGAGTTGCCCGGTCATGACGCGGGTCTGGGTCGTTGTGCTGCCGGATAAGGTGATTCCCGCGTAGCTTGCCGCTGCGATCAGCGCAGCCCGCAGTCAGGAGGGTCAATGACGACCGGCGCCCCAGCGGATGCTCCGAGCGCTTCGGCGAGCAACATCGCCGATCTGGTCGCCTCGGCCGCCGCCCGCGGTCCCGCGCATGCCGCGCTGATCGACGCCGAGGACGGGCGGACGCTGTCCTGGTCGGAGGTGGACGCGGCCGCGGACGCACAGGCCGCCGCGCTGGTCGAGGCCGGGATCGCCCCCGGCGACCGGGTCGCGGTGCGGCTGCCGACCGGTTCGTCCTACTGCATCGCGGTGTTCGCCGTGCTGCGCGCCGGTGCCGTCGTGGTGCCGTTGAACACCGACGTGCCGCCGAGGGTGGTCGCCGAGCTGGTGGAGAACTCCGGGGCGACCGCGCTGATCGGCGACCCGGTGGCCGGCGTCGACCTGCGCCGGTTCGACGCGCCGAGCAGGCCGGACGCTGATCCGCCGGAGTTCGCCGCGATCGGCGGCGGCGAGGACCTCGCGGTGCTCTGCTACACCTCGGGCACGTCCGGGCGCGCCCGCGCGGTGATGCTCTCCCACCGGGCGCTGATCACGAACGCCGAACAGTGCGCCGCGCTGCGGCCGGCACCGGTCACGGCGGCCGATCGGCTGTTGCTTGCGCTGCCGCTCTCGCACGCCTACGGCCTCGGGCCCGGGCTGGTCCAGGTGGCCGCCGCCGGGGCGACCGCGGTGCTGTTGCCGCACTTCAGCGCGCAGGCCGCGCTGGACCTGATCGAGAAGCACCGGGTGACGACGTTGGTCGGCGTGCCGCCGATGTATTCGGCGCTGATGACCGTGCCGCAAGAGCGGCTGCGCTCGGCGCTGTCCACGGTTCGGCTGCTCACCTCGGGGGCCGCGCCGTTGCCGGCCGAGGTGTTGGCGGCGGTGCGGCATGCGACCGGGTTGTCGGTGTTCGAGGGGTACGGGCTCACCGAGACCGGACCGGTGCTCACGTCCACGCTGGTCACCGGGCACGCCAAGCCGGGGTCGGTCGGTCGACCGCTGCCGGGTGTCGAGCTGCGGATCGTGGACAGCGACGGGGACGCGCTGCCGGGACCGGACGACGACGAGGACGACGACCTGCTCGGGGACGAGAGCGGCGGCACCGGGGTGGTCGCGGTGCGCGGGCCGAACCTGTTCAGCGGGTACTGGCCGGGTGGCGAGCACGGGCCGGGCGAGGACGGCTGGTTCCGGACCGGGGACATCGGCTACCTGGACGCGGACGGCGATCTGCACCTGGTGGACCGGGCCAACGACCTGATCATCGTCAACGGGTTCAACGTGTATCCGCACGAGGTGGAGCGGGTGCTGGAGGAACTGCCCGCGGTGGCCGAGGCGGCGGCCGTCGGCGTGCCGGACGAGCGGACCGGCGAGGCGGTCAAGGCGGTGCTGGTGCCGCGCGCGGACGCGGAGCTGACCGCCGAGGTGGTGCTCGCGCACTGCGCGGAGCGGCTGGCCAGGTTCAAGGTGCCGAGCAGGGTGGAGTTCGTGCCGTCGCTGCCGCATTCGGCGACCGGGAAGGTCGCGCGGTCCCTGCTGCACTGACCGGAGGATGATGGTCGGCATGGCGCATCAGGTGACCGTGATGACCAGGGCGGGCTGCCACTCCTGCGAGGTGGCGGAGGTCGATGTCGCGCGGATCTGCGGCGAGTTGGGCGTCGAGTGGTCGGCGACGGACGTGGACAGCGATCCCGAGCTGCGCGCCGAGTACGGCGACCGGGTCCCGGTGATCGTCATCGACGGCGCCGAGCACGGGTACTGGCAGGTCGAGGAGGACCGCTTCCGGCGCGCGCTGGCGCGCTGACGCCGCGTTTGTCTTACCAGGTGCTTACCGATCGGACGTAGGACCGCGAAACAGGTGCGATCCGAAGCCGGGAGAGCGTCGTATATCGAGTGTGAGCCGCGAAACCCTGACGCAGGAACCCGATCTCCCCATCACCGAACCTGGGGAGCCGGGTCCGCCTCGGCTCTCGGCGCTCGCCGCGATGCTGGTCGGGGTGGTCGGCATCGGCAGCGCGGTCGCGATCGGCGAGATCATCGCGGTGTTCGTCGGGCCGACGTCCGCACCGCTGCTCGCCGTCGACGAGGAGATCGTCAACCTCACCCAGGCGCGGTTCAAGGAGTTCGCGGTCAACACGCTCGGCCTGGGCACGAACGACAAGACCGTGCTGATGATCTCGGTCGGCGTGGCCCTGTTGGTCTTCGGGATGCTCGCCGGGCTGCTGTCCCGGCGCCGGGCCGCGCCGGGTGTCGTGCTGGCGATCCTGCTGGGTGTGCTGGGCGTGTACGTGGTGTTGCAGCGCCAGGATCTCGGGCAGCTTGGGGTGTTGTCGCCGGTCGGGAGCCTGGTCGGCGGGGTGCTGGCGTTCCGGTGGCTGCACCGGCTGGCGCTCGCGGCGGCGGCCGGGGAGGCCAAGGACGATCCGGACGAGTTCGAGGAGAGCAGGCGGAAGTTCCTGGTGACCTCGGCCGGGGTCGCGGTCGGCGCCGGCATCGTCGGCCTGGGCGGGCACGCGCTGGCCAACCGGTCCAACGCGCAGACCTCGATCGACCAGATCGGCACGCTCACGCCGGCCGACCCGGCGCCGAGGCTGCCGGCGGGCGCGGACTTCGCCGCGGCCGGGACGCCCACCTACATCACGGACAACGCGGACTTCTACCGCATCGACACCGCGCTCACCGTTCCCCAGCTGAACGCGTCGAGCTGGTCGCTGCGCATCCACGGCATGGTCGAGCGGGAGGTCAACTTCTCCTACGCCGACATCCGCAACCGCAGGCTGATCGAGCGGCCGGTCACGCTGACCTGCGTGTCCGAGCCGGTCGGCGGGCCCTACATCTCGACCTCGAACTTCATCGGCGTGCCCCTGCGCGACCTGCTGCTGGAGGCAGGCGTGAAACCGGGCGCGCAGCAGCTGTTCTCGACCAGCGTGGACGGGTTCACCGTGGGCACCCCGGTCGACGTGCTGCTCGACCCGAACCGGGGCGCGATGCTCGCGATCGGGATGAACCGGCAACCGCTGCCGGTCGAGCACGGCTTCCCGGCCCGGATGGTCGTGCCCGGCCTCTACGGGTACGTGTCCGCGACCAAGTGGGTGGTCGACATGGAGCTGACCACCTGGGACAAGCAGGCGTACTGGGTGCCGCGCGGCTACTCGCAGCAGGCGCCGATCAAGACCGAGTCCCGCATCGACAAGCCGCAGGCGTACGCGACGGTCAAGCCGGGTGCGGTGACGGTCGCGGGCATCGCGTGGGCGCAGACCAAGGGGATCGCCAAGGTCGAGGTGCGGGTGGACGGCGGAGCGTGGCAGGCCGCGCAGCTGTCCACCGAGGTCAGCAAGAACACCTGGCGGATGTGGCGAGCGACGTTCGCGCTCAGGGCCGGTACGCACACGGTCGAGTCGCGGGCCACCGACGACACCGGCTACACGCAGACCGACGTGCAGGCCAACGAGATTCCGGACGGGGCGACCGGGTGGCCGTCGGCCACGTTCACGGTTGCCGGCTGATCGCCGATCGGCGACCTGGAGCAGGCCCGACCGGCGACTTTGTGCATGTCTTCACAAATGGCTACCGTGTTGATGTCACGCCGTCGGCGTTCCGGTCAGCCTTGATTCATCCTCCGGTCTGTTGCGGTGTTGGTGGCCGATGCTGGATGACAGGTGGACGGCACTGGCAACCTGGGCAGAGGGTGCGCAAACAGCGAGGAGCAGCGGCGTGGCGGTGCAGCGAGGCCGGGGACGTGGGGAAACGCCCAGTCGTCCGGCCGAAGCGGTCACCGAGCCGATATCTGCGGTCGACCTCGACGGGGAGCCCGTGCGCGATCGTGCGCGAGCCATTCCCGAGGCCGCCGTGGCACGGCTCGCGGTCTATCTCCGGGTACTTTCGGGACTCGCCGAACAAGGCGTCGGCACCATCTCCAGCGAGGAGCTGTCCTCGGCCGCCGGGGTCAACTCGGCGAAGCTGCGCAAGGACCTCTCCTACGTCGGCTCGTACGGCACCCGGGGCGTCGGCTACGAGGTCGCGGTGCTCATCGAGGAGATCGAACGCGTCCTCGGACTGACCCGCAAACATAGTGTCGCGGTGGTGGGGATAGGTAATCTTGGTCACGCACTGGCCAACTACGCGGGCTTCCGCAGCAGGGGCTTCCCGGTGTCGGCGCTGTTCGACGTCGAGGAGGACCTGATTGGTGTGCCAGTTGGGGGAATCCCGGTAGACCATATCGACGACATCGGGCGCATCTGTGCGGAGCGCGAGGTGTCCATCGGCGTCGTCGCGACCCCTCCGCCGGCCGCCCAGATGGTTTGTGACCGTTTGGTATCTGCGGGCGTCCGATGCATTCTTAATTTCGCACCCGTTGTTCTGCAGGTGCCCGACGATGTTGAGGTTCGCAAGGTCGATCTCGCGGTCGAGATGCAGATCTTGTCCTTCCACGTCGCGCGCCGGGCAGACGAGGCTGCCGAGGACGCCGCAGCGGCGTCCGGAGCAACCCCGGACGGTGCCCTGCCGACGCAGGCAACCCGCAGGGGTGGTGCGCACCGGGCCGATCGAGTCGCCGAACGGACCCGGGACAGAGACAGTGACAGGTCAGTGGACGGCGCGTCGGACAGCCCGGTGAACGGGTCCGACGCGACTGGGGTGAACGGGATGGTGATCCGCCGATGAACGTGCTCGTCGTCGGTATGTCGCACCGCAGTGCGGGGGTGCGCGACCTCGAGCGCGCCAGCGTGTCCACCTCGGACACCGCCAAGGTTCTGCACGAACTGCTCGGCTGCGCCCACGTCAGCGAGGTGCTGCTGCTCTCCACCTGCAACCGGGTGGAGGTCTACGCGGTCGTCGAGACCTTCCACGGCGGCCTGGCCGACCTCTCCACGGTGCTGGCCCGCCAGTCCGGCGAGGACACCGTGGCGCTGTGCGAGAAGCTCTACGTGCACTACGCGGCCGCCGCCGTCGAACACCTGTTCTCGGTGGCTGCCGGGATGGACTCGATGGTCGTCGGCGAGCCGCAGATCCTCGGCCAGCTGCGCGGCGCGTACGCCGCCGCCGACGCGGCCGGGACCGTTGGGCGGACCCTGCACGAACTGATCCAGTACGCGCTGCGGGTCGGCAAGCGGGTGCACTCCGAAACCGACATCGACGCGGCGGGCGCCTCGGTCGTCGCCGAGGCTCTGCACGACGCGGAACGCGTGCTCGGCGGCCTCACCGGTCGTCGCGCCGTGGTCGTCGGCGCCGGCTCGATGGGCGGCCTGGCCGCCGCGTCGCTGCGCCGGGCCGGCATCGGCGAGGTGGTGATCGCCAACCGCACCGAGGCCAACGGCACTCGGCTCGCCGCGTCGCTGTCCGACGAGGGCGTGCCGGCGCGGGCCACCGGACTGGACGAACTGGCCGCGCACGTCACCGACACGGACCTGCTGCTCGCCTGCACCGGCTCGATGGACGTGGTCGTGCGCGCCGAGACCGTGGCGCGGGGCCTGGCCGGGCGTGCCGCGAGTCGTCCGCTGGTGGTGTGCGACCTCGGTCTCCCCCGGGACGTGGACTCGGCCGTCGCCGACCTGTCCGGGGTCACCGTCGTCGACCTGGAGACGCTGCGCGAGCGGCTCGCCGACGCCCCTGCCGGCCGGACCACCGGCCGGGCCGGCGCGATCCTGGCCGAGGAGGTGCGCGGTTACCTGGCCGCACAGCGCTCCGCCGAGGTCACGCCCACGGTCACCGCGCTGCGCAGGCGCGCCGCCGAGGTGGTCGACGCCGAACTGCTCCGGCTCGACTCCCGGCTCCCCGAACTCGACGACGCGGTCCGTGGCGAACTCGCCAAGACCGTGCGCCGCGTGGTGGACAAGCTGCTGCACACGCCGACCGTGCGGGTCAAGCAGCTCGCCTCCGCCCCCGGCGGCGCCAGCTACGCCGACGCCCTGCGCGAACTGTTCGAACTCGACCCGAAGGCCGCCGCCGTGGTGAGCGCGGCAGCCGCGATCGACGGCCAGCAGGCGGCCGCGCACGACGGGCTCAGCCTGGACGGCGCGAGCCTCGCGGCCAACCTGGCCAAGCTCGATGGAGAGGCATCAGCGTGACACAAGCCCAACGTGGCGAGGAGGCGGACATGCCCCCTGGCCGGACCCTGGTCGGTCGGACGCTGCGGATCGGCACCCGGGGCAGCACCCTCGCCCTGGCGCAGACCCGGATGATGGCCGACCGGCTGGAGGCCGCGGGCGCCGACGTGGAGATCGTCACGGTGTCCACCATCGGCGACCGCTCCAGCGCGCCCGTCGCCGAACTCGGCGTCGGCGTGTTCACCTCCGCGCTGCGCGACGCGCTCGCCGCCGGCGAGGTCGACATCGCCGTGCACTCGTACAAGGACCTGCCCACCGCGCCCGACCCGCGTCTGGTGCTGGCCGCCGTGCCCGAGCGGGAGGACCCCCGGGACGTGCTGATCGCCCGTGACGGCCTCACCCTCGGTGAGCTGCCGGCCGGTTCGCGCGTCGGCACCGGCGCCGCTCGGCGGGCCGCGCAGTTGGCCGCGCTGGGTCTCGGTTTGGAAATCGTGCCGATTCGAGGCAATGTAGACACCCGGATTCGCAAGGTGACCTCCGGCGAGCTCGACGCGGTCGTGGTGGCCAAGGCCGGCGTGTCTCGGCTCGGGCGGACCGCGGAGATCACCGAGGTGCTCGACCCGATCCAGATGCTGCCCGCCCCGGCCCAGGGCGCGCTCGCGCTGGAGTGCCGGGTGTCCGACATGGACGTCGAACACCTGCTCGGGTCCACCCTGGATGACGAGGAAACGAGGGCCGCGGTGACCGCGGAACGAGCGATGCTTGCCGCGCTCGAAGCCGGTTGCAGCGCGCCAGTTGGAGCATTGGCGGAAGTCGTGGAGGATGTGATGGCCGACGGCGCGGGTGGAGAGCGGATCGTTCTCCGACTGTCGCTGCGTGGCGTCGCCGCCACCCCGCAGAACGAGATCCTCCGTGCTTCCGCCGTATCTGACCTGACCAACGCAGACGAACTCGGCCGCACACTGGCCGCCGAACTGCTCGATCTCGGGGCCGCAGTGCTGTCCGGCCCGGAGGCATAGTTTGATGGAGAGTGCCCAGATGACCCGCGCACGTAAAGCCCCCGGGCGTATCGCTTTTGTGGGCTCCGGCCCCGGCGACACCGGGTTGCTCACCGTTCGGGCCAACGAGTTGATCACACGTGCCGAACTCGTGGTGACCGATCCAGACGTCCCGTCCGCCGTTCTCGCGCTCATCGGCGAGGAGGTGGAACTGCGTCCCGCCGTCGGCGATCCGGCCGACGTGGCGAAAGACCTGGTGAACGAGGCCAAGGCCGGCAGGTCCGTGGTGCGGCTGGTGGCGGGCGACCCGCTCACGCTGGACGCGGTCGTCCGTGAGGCCCAGGCCGTCGCCAAGACCACCATCGCCTTCGACGTCGTGCCCGGCGTGCCCGCCGGCACCGCGGTGCCGGCCTACGCGGGTGTCGCGCTCGGCGCGGTGCACACCGAGGTCGACGTGCGTGGCGAGATCGACTGGGCCGGCCTGGCCGCCGCCCCCGGCACCCTCGTCCTGCATGCCACCGGCGGCCACCTGGCCGAGGCCGCGTCCTGCCTGGTCGAGAACGGCATGGCGTCGGCGACCGCGGTCGCGGTGACCGCGGACGGCACCGGCAACGGCCAGCGCACCGTCGACACCACCCTCGCCTCGCTCGCCGCCGACGCGGGCGAGTTGGTCGGGAACCTGATCGTCACGGTCGGCGCCGCGGCCGGGAACCGGTCGAAGCTGTCCTGGTGGGAGTCGCGCGCGCTGTACGGCTGGAAGGTCCTGGTGCCCAGGACCAAGGACCAGGCGTACGAGATGAGCGTGAAGCTGCGCTCGCACGGCGCCATCCCGGTCGAGGTGCCGACCATCTCGGTCGAGCCGCCGCGCAGCCCCGCCCAGATGGAGCGCTCGGTCAAGGGCCTCGTCGACGGCCGCTACCAGTGGGTCGTGTTCACCTCGACGAACGCTGTTCGCGCGGTCTGGGAGAAGTTCCGCGAGTTCGGCCTGGACGCGCGGGCGTTCTCCGGCGTGAAGATCGCCTGCGTCGGTGAGTCGACCGCGGCCAAGGTGCGCTCGTTCGGCATCATCCCCGAGCTGGTGCCCTCCGGCGAGCAGTCCAGCGAGGGCCTGCTCGCGGACTTCCCGCCGCACGACGACATCCTGGACCCGGTGGACCGCGTGCTGCTGCCGAGGGCCGACATCGCCACCGAGACGTTGGCCGCCGGCCTGCGCGACCGCGGCTGGGAGATCGACGACGTGACCGCGTACCGGACCGTGCGCGCGGCGCCGCCGCCCGCGGACACCCGCGAGATGATCAAGTCCGGCGGGTTCGACGCGGTGTGCTTCACCTCGTCGTCGACCGTGCGGAACCTGGTCGGCATCGCGGGCAAGCCGCACACGAGGACGCTGGTCGCGTGCATCGGCCCGAAGACCGCGGAGACCGCGCACGAGTTCGGCCTGCGGGTCGACGTGCAGCCGGAGGACGCGTCCGTGCCGAGCCTGGTCGACGCGCTCGCCGCGCACGCGGCGCGGTTGCGTGCCGAGGGTGCGCTGCCGCCCCCGCGCAAGACCAAGCGCGCCCGCCGCTGAGCGGTTCTCGTCGCGGTTGCTTCGTTGCGGTTGCCCACAGCGCTGTGCGTTGTCCACAGCTGCGAGTTGTCCACAGGCGCGAAAGTTGTCCACAACGGCCGGCTTTCGCGCCTGCTCGGTTTCCCGAAGTGATTAGTGTCCGTTACTAGGCTTCGGCCGGGGCCCGCCCCCCGGGTGGGCGGGGGCTAGCCTGGTTGGGGTGAATGGTTTTCGGGTTTGCCGGAAGCCTTGGTGAAGGAGGTTGTGGTGTTTCCGACTCATCGGCCGCGCCGGTTGCGTACCACGGCGGCGGTTCGGCGACTGGTCAGCGAAACCACGATCCGGCCGCGCCAGCTGGTGCTGCCCATGTTCATCAAGGAAGGGCTGACCGAGCCGATCCCGATCGAGTCGATGCCGGGCGTGCTCCAGCACACCCGCGACTCGCTGCGCAAGGCCGCCGTCGAGGCGGTGCAGGCGGGCGTTGGCGCGCTGATGATCTACGGCGTGCCGAAGACGCGGGACGCGGTCGGCTCCGGCGCGATCGACCCGAACGGCGTGCTCAACGTGGCACTGCGCGACCTGCGCGCCGAACTCGGCGACGACACCGTGCTGATGGCCGACACCTGCCTTGACGAGTTCACCGATCACGGCCACTGCGGCGTGCTGACCGCGGACGGCCGGGTGGACAACGACAAAACCCTTGTGGCGTATGCGGAAATGGCGATCGCGCAGGTCGAGGCGGGCGCGCACTGGCTGGGGCCGAGCGGCATGATGGACGGCCAGATCGGCGCCATCCGCGCCGCGCTGGACGATGCCGGCCACACCGACGCGGGCATCCTGGCCTACTCGGCGAAGTACGCGAGTGCGTTCTTCGGCCCGTTCCGCGACGCGGTCGAGTCCGCGTTGCAGGGCGACCGCAAGACCTACCAGCAGGACCCGGCGAACCTGACCGAGGCGCTCCGCGAGGTCGAGCTGGATCTTGACGAGGGGGCCGACGCGGTGATGGTCAAGCCCGCGCTCGCCTATCTGGACGTGGTGCGCGCGGTCGCCGAGATGAGCCCGGTTCCGGTTGCCGCGTACCAGGTTTCCGGTGAGTACGCGATGGTCGAGGCGGCCGCCGCACGCGGTTGGCTGGACCGCGACCGTTCGATCATGGAGACACTGACCGCGATCCGGCGGGCCGGCGCGGACATCATCCTGACCTACTGGGCGACCGAGGTCGCGGGCTGGTTGGCCAACCAGTAGTCCGGAGGTAAATTTCGGGCCGCAGCTGGGGAATTCACCTGCGCGGACGGGCTTTCTCTGGCTACTTTTGTCCGACCATGCCCGAACGACCTGGCCACTTCCCCATGCGTCGGTCGGTGGGCGAATCCGCCTACCGGTCGGTTGGGCGACGCCCGCGTGCGGTCCGGGTGGCGAGCGGACTGTGGTATCTCGCGGTCGCCAGCGGGGTGATCGGCGAGAGCATCGGCCTGTTTCTGGCCCGGCGGATCATGCACCAGGCGATCATGTTCGCCGATCCGGGTGATTCGCAGAACACGGTGCTGCCGCCCGTGTTCGCCGGGCCGAGCGTGGCGAGCGCCCTGTTCGACCTGGTGCTGTTCGTGGTGACGCTGGCCGTCGTGTTCGCGTTCCGGGACGGCGCGCACTGGTCGCGGGCGACGCTCGCCGCACTGGGCGCGCTGGCGGTGCTGGACCGGTTGTGTCTTACCGGCTTCTACGCCGCGCTCTACCTGGCGATCGGGCCGGGCGGACGGCTGGATCTGGCGTTCGCCGCGGTCAGTGTCGCCGCCGTGGTGGCGGCGATTCCGGTGATGTACAGCGCGGCAACGAGCCGGTACCTGCGCGGTGGCTGACCCCTGGTGGACAGCCCGATCGGCGGCGGCATACCGTCACCGATCGTGAGTAAGCAGCGGAAACCGGAACCGGCCCCGGCCGCGCCGGAGCAGCCGGCGGCATTGCGCCCGCCGGCCTCGGTGCAGGTGGCGTTCTGGATCTGGATCGCCAGTGCCGTGCTGAGCCTGGTGTTCGCGGTGATCACCCCGAACCAGAAGTCGGCGATCGTCGACGCGCTGACCAAGGCGAAGCCGGCGAACATCGCGCCGAACCAGTACGAGCAGTACGCGAACGTCCTGATCATCACGACGATCGTGTCGCTCGTGCTGTTCGCTGGGCTCTACGTGTTCTTCGCGTACAAGGTCCGGTCCGGGCGGAACTGGGCGCGGATGACGCTGACCGTACTGATGATCATCGGTGTCGCCTACGACGCCTACAGCGGCACGCTGCTCTCCAGCGGGATCGGGCTGCTGATCAGCGCGTTCGCGGTGATCCTGGTGTACCTGCCCTCGGCGAACGCCTACTTCGCCGCGCGCAGGCGCCTGAGGTGAGATACGCCGAGGCGGGATCGTCCTGGTGGCCGGTGCTCTGGGGACCGATCTTCGCCCTGGTCGGCGCGGGGGTCGAGGCGACGACCGGGCCGGTGCACGCGATTGCCTGGACCGTGGTCGGGCTCGGCCTCGCGGTCGTCGCGGTCGTGTGGGTGCAGGCGCGGCGCAAGATCTGTTCGGTGCAGCTCACCGGGGACACCCTGCACCAGGGCCGCGAGGAGCTGCCGGTCGAGCGGATCGCCGAGGTCGAGGACGTCGGGCCGCCGTTGGGCGCGCGGGTGCTCGGCGGCGGGTGGACCGTGCCGAAGCGCTTCACCGAGGTACCACTGCGGTTGCGCGACGGTTCGGTGGTACTGGCCTGGGCGAAGAACCCGGACGCGCTGCGGGCCGCGCTGCGCCCTTTGGTCGAGCCGTGGGAGGCTGACAAACCGTGAGTGACACGTCGTCCCAGCACACTGACGCCGCGCCTGGACTGAATCAGCCGTGGCGAGGGCTGCTGGCGCTCGGTGAGCTGGTGCTCGCGACGGTCGCGGTGCTGGTCGGCATCTGGTGCTGGAATCGCGGGATCGTGCCGATCACCACGCCGACCGGCAACGGCACGCCGCCGCTGGTGTCGATCGTGTTCTACGGCAACTGGATGTCCGGCGCGATCGGCCTGTGCACGGTCGCGGCGCTGCTGGTGCTGGACGCGCTGCGCCAGGTCGTGCTGGCGCTGCGGACCCGGCGCAGGCGCGCGGCGCTGCCGGCGACCAAGGACTACCCGCTGGTCGACGACCCGGCACTGGACCCGGTGTCGGACTGAAACCAGCAGGTCAAGTCCCCTTTTAGGGCAATTTCCAGCAACCTCACAGGTAGTTGCCAGCTCATTCCCACACAATGAGGATTGTCCGGGTCTCCTGGTGCCCTGGGCCGGGAAGGAGCGGCAGATGGCGGATCGCACGCAGCTGCTTGTCGTCGAGGACGATCCGAGCATTCGCGAACTGCTCGCCACCAGTCTGCGCTTCGCCGGGTTCGACGTGGCGACCGCGTCGACCGGCACCGAGGCGCTGCGCGCGGTCGAGCGCAACTGTCCGGATCTGATGCTGCTGGACGTGATGCTGCCCGACCGCAACGGCTTCGACGTGCTGCGCTGGCTGCGTTCCGGCGGCCAGACCGTGCCGGTGCTGTTCCTGACCGCGCGGGACGCGGCCGAGGACAAGATCGTCGGTCTGACCATCGGCGGCGACGACTACGTGACCAAGCCGTTCAGCCTGGAGGAGGTCATCGCCAGGGTGAACGCGGTGCTGCGGCGCACCAAGGGCATTGCCGAGCCGGCCGAGGCGCCGCTGCGCTACGCCGACCTCGAGTTGCATGTGGACAGCCACGAGGTGCGGCGCGCGGACAAGCTGGTCCCGTTGTCCCCCACCGAGTTCAAGCTGCTGCACTACCTGATGCGCAATGCCGGGCGCGTCGTGTCCAAGGCGCAGATCCTGGATCAGGTGTGGCGCTACGACTTCAACGGTGAGGCCGGGGTGGTCGAGTCCTACATCTCCTACCTGCGCCGCAAGGTCGACGTGGTGTCGCCGAGGCTGATCCACACCGTGCGGGGTGTCGGCTATGTGCTCCGCGTCGCCCCGAACTAGCGCGCCATGACCAGGACACAGCCTCGGCAGGAGAGTCCGACCGGTGTGCTTCCCCCGCACCCGGTCGGAGTGCCGGTGCCGCCCGGCGCGAGCGGGACCGGCGGTCCGAAAGCCGCCCTGCGCGCGCCGTTGCTGGCCCTGCGCAGCGCGCTCGGTCGGCTGCCGCTGCGGGTGCATCTGGTGGTCGCGCTGGTGGTGCTGCTGGCGGCTGGCCTGTTCGGCACCTGGTGGGCCGCGTCCGCCGAGTTGCAGTACTACCTGGTCGGGCAGGTCGACAAGCGGCTGGACCACGTCGCCGCGGTGTTCAACAAGGCGCCGCTGACCCAACTGCCGGACCTGCGCCGCCTACGCCAGCTCACGCCGCCGGGTGGCGGCTACGTGGTCGAGGTGACCATCAACGGCCAGACCACCACCTACAACGGCTCCGGCGTCTCCTCCGCCGCGGACCTGCCGGCGGTGCCGAGCCATCCGAACTTCGGTCGGGTGGTCACCGCGCCGTCGCAGAGCGGCGACGGCAGCGAGTGGCGGCTGCTGCCGCTGGCCTTCCCGCAGCAGAACGCGACCGTGGTGATGGCCGCGAACCTGGACGACGTGAACACCGCGATCGGCGACCTGACCGCGCGTTTCCTCTGGTTCGCGCTGGCCGGCATGGTGCTGATCGGCGGCCTCGGCTATGCCCTGGTCCGGGGGAGTCTGCGGCCGCTGGAGGAGGTGGAGGGCACCGCGGAGGCGATCGCCGCGGGCGACCTCTCCCGCCGGGTGCCGGTGCGCAGGCCGGGCAGCGAGGTCGGTCGCCTGGCCAACGCGTTCAACGTGATGGTCGGCCGGATCGAGCACGCCTTCCGGGCCAGCGAACGCTCGGAGGCGTCCGCGCGCGGTTCGGAGGAGCGGATGCGGCAGTTCGTCGCGGACGCCAGCCACGAGCTGCGCACGCCGTTGACGTCCATCCGGGGCTACGCCGAGCTGTACCGGCAGGGCGCGGTCGCCTCACCGGAGGAGGTGGCGGGCGTGCTGCGCCGGATCGAGGACGAGGCCGCGCGCATGGGCCTGCTCGTGGACGATCTGCTGCTGCTGGCCAGGCTGGATCACCAGCGGCCGATGGAACGGTCGTCGGTGGATCTGGGCGTGCTCGCGGTCGACGCGGTGCACGACGCGCACGCGGTCGCGCCGGATCGCGTTGTCGGGCTGCGGCTGCCGCCCGCGCAGGGCGACGAGCCGGTCGCGGTGCCGGTGCTCGGCGACGCCGCGCGGCTGCGCCAGGTCATCGGCAACCTGGTGAACAACGCGCTCACGCACACCCCGCCGGAGACGCCGATCGAGGTGCGGCTGCGCACCGATGGCGCGGAAGGCGTGCTGGAGGTCGCGGACGCGGGGCCGGGCCTGCCGCCGGGGCAGGCGGAGCGGGTGTTCGAGCGGTTCTACCGAGCCGACCCGTCCCGGGGCCGGGACAGCGGCGGGACCGGGCTGGGTCTGGCGATCGTGGCGGCGCTGGTGGCCGCGCACGGCGGGCGGGTCGAGGTGGACACCGCGGTCGGTGTCGGCACCACGTTCCGGGTGCTGCTCCCGCTGGCGAACTGACCAGAGTGGACTGACCGGACAAACCGCGTCGGACATGCGGCTTTCAACCCGAATGACCGGTCAATTTCCACCATGCGGACACTCCTTTCGGAGGGAGCGCTGCGCTTCGACCGACGGTTAATGTGCGGCCACCGGGAGCCACTGGGGAGCCGGTGCGACCGACGAGGGAGGCCGGCCCGCCGTGATCAGGTTTCTGGTGCGCCGGCTGCTCAACTACGTGATCCTGTGCTTCCTCGCGGTGTTGTTCACCTACGTGCTCGCCTCGCTCACGTTCAACCCGATCAACCTGCTCAAGTCGCACAAGCCGCCGCCTCCCGCGCAGGTCATCGCGGACAAGATCCACGACCTGCACCTGGACCAGCCGATCCCGCAGCGGTTCGGCACCTGGTTCTGGGCGGTACTGCACGGCAACTTCGGCGACACCGTCTACGGCAACGCGATCACGCCGGACGTGTGGGAGCGCGCGGGCGTGAGCTTCCGGCTGTTCCTGCTGGGCACGATCTTCGCGGTGGTGCTCGGCGTGCTGGTCGGCGTGTCCGGCGCGGTGCGCCAGTACCGGTTCAGCGACTACTTCTTCACCTTCGGCTCCTACATCCTGATCGCGATGCCGGTGTTCGTACTGGGCACGCTGCTCAAGTACGGCGCGACCCAGCTGAACTTCCTCACCGGCTCGGACTTCCTCCAGTTCACCGGCGAGACGACGCCCGGTTTCACCGGCAGTTTCGGCGTCGAGCTGTGGGACCGGTTCCGGCACATCATCTTGCCGACCATTGCGATCGGCCTGGGCGGCGCCGCCTACTACAGCCGCTACCAGCGCAACTCCATGCTCGACGTGCTCGGCTCCGATTTCCTGCGGACCGCGGCGGCGAAGGGCTTGCGGCGCAGGCGGGTGCTGTACCGGCACGGCCTGCGGGTCGCGCTGATCCCGATGGCCGCGCTGTTCACCTACGGCTTCGCCACCATGATCGTCGGCGGCCCGTTCACCGAGCGGATCTTCGGCTGGTACGGCATGGGCGACTGGCTGGTCACCGGAATCCAGACCGAGGACACCAACCTCACCGTGACGGTGACCCTGTTCGTCGCGGTCTGCGTGCTCGTCTCCGGCCTGCTCGCCGATCTCGCCTATGCCGCGCTCGATCCGCGGATCCGGATCTGAGGAAGGAGGCGGGACATGTCGATCATGTTGGACGAGGATGCGGCGGCGCGTCCGCCGACCGACGACCGGGGGCCTGCCGCGCCGCGCGGATCCTCGCGCGGCTCGCTGGTGTGGCGGCGGTTGCGGCGCAACAAGCTGGCCGTGCTCGGCGCGGTGATCATCGCGCTGCTGTTCGTCGCGGCCTTCACCTACGGCTGGTACTGGCCGTGGACCTACACCCAGTCCGATCCGACCTCGTTCCTCAGCCCGCCCGGCCCCGACCACCTGTTCGGCACCGACAACGCCGGCTTCGACATGTACGCGCAGACCATGCGCGGCCTGCAGAAGTCGCTGATCATCGGCCTGCTGGTCGCGGTGCTGTCGACCGCGATGTCCGCCGTGGTCGGCTCGATCGCGGGCTACTTCCGCGGCTGGGCGGACTGGCTGGTCTCCGCGGTCGTCGACCTGCTGCTCACGCTGCCGGCCTTCCTCATCCTGGCCGTGCTCAGCCCGGCCTTCCGCGGCCAGACCTGGCTGCTGTTCGTGCTGCTGATCGCCGCGTTCAACTGGATGATCACCGCGCGGATCGTGCGCGGCATGACGTTGACCCTCAAGGAGCAGGAGTTCGTCCGCGCCGCGCGGCTGATGGGCGTGCCGTCGTGGCGGGTGATCACCAGGCACATCTTCCCGCAGATGTCTTCGCTGCTGATCGTGGACGCGACCGTCAACGTGGGCGGCGCGATCCTCACCGAGACCTCGTTGAGCTACTTCGGCTTCGGCATCCAGCCGCCGGACATCTCGCTGGGCACGCTGATCGCCGACAACACCGCGTCCGCGCTGACCTTTCCCTGGCTGTTCTTCATCCCGGCCGGGTTCCTGGTGGTCACCGTGCTCGCGGTGAACCTGGTCGGCGACGGGCTGCGCGACGCGTTCGACCCGAATTCGACGCGTGGCGTGCGCCGCGCCGAGCGGCGCGAACTGCGGGCCGAGCGCAGGGCCGCGCGCGCCGAGGGGCGGGCCGCATGACCGACGCCATGACGGGCGCTCCGCTGCTGACCGTGGACAACCTGGAGGTCAGCTTCCCCAGTGAGGCGGGCCGGGTGCGCGCGGTGCGCGGCGTGAGCTGGCGGCTGGACCAGGGCGAGGTGCTCGGCATCGTCGGCGAGTCCGGGTCGGGCAAGTCGGTGTCGTCGCTGGCCATCATGGGTCTGCTGCCGGACCGGGCGCGGGTCTCCGGATCGATCCGGTTGCTCGGCCGGGAGCTGATCGGCCTGTCCGACAAGGAGTTCGCCACGATCCGGGGCAGTCGGGTCGCGATGGTGTTCCAGGACCCGATGTCCGCGTTGACCCCGGTCTACCCGGTTGGCGACCAGATCGCCGAGGCGCTGCGCGCGCACGATCGCGGCCGCTCGGGTTCGTCGGCCCGCAACCGCGCGGTGGAACTGCTCGACCTGGTCGGCATACCGAACGCGGCCAACGCGGCCAGGGCGTTCCCGCACGAGTTCTCCGGCGGGATGCGGCAGCGTGTGGTGATCGCCATCGCGATCGCGGGTGACCCGGACCTGATCATCGCCGACGAGCCGACCACCGCACTGGACGTGACCGTGCAGGCGCAGGTGCTGGACGTGCTGGCGACGGCGCGGGAGGTGACCGGCGCCGGAATCGTGCTGATCACCCACGACCTCGGGGTGGTCGCCGGCTTCGCCGACCGGCTGATGGTGATGTACGCGGGGCGTGCGGTGGAAACCGGTGCGGTGCACGAGGTCTACGCCCGGCCGCGCATGCCCTACACGCTCGGCCTGCTCGGCTCGGTGCCCCGACTCGACGACGACCGGCACCGGCCGCTGGTGCCGATCGCAGGCCGCCCACCGTCGCTTGTGGACCTTCCAGGCGGGTGCCCGTTCGCGCCGCGCTGTCCGTTGGCGATCGAGGACTGCCGCACCTCGGAACCACCCCTGCTGACCGTCGGCGAGAACCGTGCGGCGGCCTGTATCCGGGCCGACGAGGTGGCCGCGGCACAGGCCGGCGCCGAGGACGTCGCCACGCTGGCCGGGCGGATCTACGCTGCCGAAACGCCGAGCGAGCGCGTCGCGCCGGAGGTCAAGCCGAGGGCGGAGCGCGACATCGTGCTGGACGTGCGCGGGCTGGCCAAGTACTTCCCGATCACCAAGGGCGTGTTCCGGCGCCAGGTTGGCGAGGTGCGCGCGGTCGACGGGGTGGACCTGGACATCGTCACCGGCGAGACGCTCGGCCTGGTCGGCGAGTCCGGCTGTGGCAAGACCACCACGCTGTTGCAGATCCTCGAACTGGCCACGCCGGAGCAGGGTTCGATCCGGCTGTTCGGCGAAGACGTCGCCGAGTTGGACCGGGCGGGTCGCAAACGCTTGCGGCGCAACATTCAGGTCGTCTTCCAGGACCCGATCGCCTCGCTCGACCCGAGGATGCCGATCAGCGACATCATCGCCGAACCGTTGCGCCTGCACGATCTGCCGGCGCAACGCGTGCGGGCGCGGGTCACCGAACTGCTCGAACTCGTCGGCATGAGCCCGGAACATGCGGTTCGCTACCCGAGCGAGTTCTCCGGCGGCCAGCGGCAGCGGGTCGGCATCGCACGCGCACTGGCCCTGGAGCCGAAGTTCGTCGTGCTCGACGAACCCGTGTCCGCGCTGGACGTGTCCGTGCAGGCGGGCGTGCTCAACCTGCTCGCCGACCTGCGTGAGCGGCTCGGCCTGTCCTACCTGTTCGTCTCGCACGACCTCTCGGTCATCCGGCACGTCGCCGACCGGATCGCCGTCATGTACCTGGGTCGGATCGTGGAGATCGGCGCCGCCGAGGAACTGCTCACCGCGGCGGCCCACCCGTACACGCAGGCGCTGCTGTCCGCGGTGCCCATCCCGGACCCGGTCGCGGAGCGGGCCCGGGACCGGATCGTGCTGGTCGGCGACCGGCCCGACCCGGCGCGGCCACCGTCGGGCTGCCGGTTCCGGACCCGCTGCTTCACCTACGCGGCGCTGACCGAGGCGGACCGGCAGCGGTGCGCCGATGTCGTCCCCGAACTGCGCGAACAGGGCCAGGACCACCGGGTGGCCTGCCACTACCCGAAGGTGCGCGCGGCCATCTGAGCGGTTGCCGCGTCGAGAGAACGTCGAGAGATCGTCGAGAGGGAGGAGCCCACCATGGGCGGGAGAAGGTTGTTGACCACTGCCGGGCTGATCGGCAGCGCGCTCGCGGTCACGCTGGCGCTGGCCGGCTGTGGGGGCGGTGGGTCGGCCGCGGACCAGTTGCACAACAGCAACCAGTTGGCGCACAAGGCCGAGGACATCAATCCCCGGCCCGCATCGACGCTGGTGGACGGCAACTTCGTCTGGCCGCTCGACAGGTGGGAGCCGAACTGGAACTTCAACCAGGTCGACGGTACCAACGAGGACGAGCCGGACGTCTACGGCGCGTACCTGCCCAGCTTCTTCACCGTCCAGCCGGACACCAGCGCGGTCATCAACCACGACTACCTCACCTCGGCCACGGTCACCTCGACGAGCCCGCAGGTCATCACCTACGACATCAACCCGAAAGCCAAATGGTCGAACGGCGACCCGCTGATCTGGTCGGACCTCAAGACCCAGTGGGAGGCGCTCAACGGCAGCAATTCGGCCTACGAGGTCAACCAGTCGACCGGCTACTCGGACATCGCCTCGATCACCGAGGGCACCAGTCCGACCCAGGCGGTCGTCACCTTCAAGCAGCCCTTCGCCGAGTGGCAGTACCTGTTCAGCCGCAACTCGCCGCTCTACCCGCCCTCGGTGAACGCGACACCCGACGCCTTCAACAAGTCCCTGCTCAACGGTCCGTCCACGATCAGCGCGGGCCCGTTCATCGTGACGTCCATCGATAAGGACAAGGGCACCGTCGTCGAGAGCCGCAATCCCAGTTGGTGGGGAACAAAGCCGGTGCTGTCGAAGATCATTTTCCAGGTGGTGCCCAGGGAGAACCGCGCGGACGCAATGGCCAACGGTGAGATCACGCAGACTCCGCTGTTCGCTGACCCGAGCCTCTACAAGCGCGCGCAGACCATGGCGAACGTGGCGATCCGCGAATCGATCGCCGAGAACTTCAACGACTACTGCCTCAACGGACGCCCCGGCGCGCCCATGTCCGACCTGAACCTGCGAAAGGCGCTGGTCACCGGCATCAATGGGGACGAGTTCACCAAGGCCGTCATCGGCACCATCGAACCGAACCCGGTCCCGGTCGGCAACCATCTCTACCTGCCGGGCACCAAGTACCACGCCGACCACGGCAGCGTGACCGCCTATGACCTGACCAAGGCGAAGCAGGAACTGGACGCGGACGGCTGGAAACTGGCGCCGGGCAAGCAGTACCGCACCAAGAGCGGCCAGGAACTCGATCTGTCCCTTTTGGACACAACGGACGACCAGGACCCGACCGACGCCGAGGTCAACAAGCTGATGATCAACCAGTTCGCGCAGCTCGGCGCCAAGGCGACGCTGAACGCGGTGCCGACCGCCCAGTACCAGGGTCTGGTCGACAAGGGGACGTGGGACGTCACCAGCTGCGGCTGGATCTCCTCCGCGTTCCCGATCAGCACCATGCAGACGAACTACTACCTCGACCCGAACAACATGGGCCAGAACTTCGGCCAGATCGGCAGCACCGCGATCAACAGCCTGTTCAACCAGGCCAACCAGACGCTCGACCCGGACAAGCGCGCGCAGATCGGCAACCAGATCGATCAGGACATCTGGGACCTCGCGCAGGACATCGTGACGTTCCAGTCGCCGGGGGTGCGGTTGGTGAACAAGAACGTCGCCAACTTCGGCGCGTTCGGCTTCGCCGACATCGACTACACCGCGATCGGGTTCATCAAGTAGTGAGCACGGCAGCGACCTCGGCCGGGCGGCGCGCCTCCGCGCCCGCCCGGCCAAGGCTGCCCCGCGCCGTCCAATACGCCGCGCTCACGTCCGTGACCGTGATCGCCGTGTGTGCGGTCATCGGCGTGCTCTCCGCACTGTCCTATCAGGACGCAACAGTCCACCTGGCCGCACTGACAGCCCGATCAATAGGCCAGGTGACCGGCAGCACCGGCAGCTCGGTCGACATAACCTGGAAAACCCCAGCAGCCCAACAACCCCACGCCGTGGTCCCGTTGGCCGGCACCGCGCCGCCGGTCGGCACCCGAACCGAGATCGCCTACGACCCGGCCGATCCGGCCGACGCGATCATTCCCGGCGCCCGCCTGCTGGCCGACGCCGACCAGGGCCGCAGCGGCCTGATCTTCGCCGCGCTCGTCGCCCTGCTGGTCTTCGCCATCGACCTGGTCCGGCTGCTCCGCCGCGTCCGACTGCACCGCAGGCCGGGCCGTCCGCTGACCGTCCGCCGCATCCGCGTGCAGCGCAGGCTGCTCTCCCGCACCTGGCTGGAAACCGAGCCGGCACCGGGCACCCGGCAGCGCTGGATCCCGGTCTACTACGACCCCGTGCTCGCCGAACTCCCGTCGCCGGTCGAGGTCACCGTGCACGGCGACCCGCGCCTGGACCGCCTGCTCGCCATCGAGGCGAACGGCGTCCGGATCTACCCAGCAGGCCGCGTCACCGCCCACGAACCACCCGGCCGGCGCACCGACAGCCCCAGCCACCCGGACGAGCACGCCATCGCCCGCGCCCGCACGGCCGGCATCGCCCGCCAACTCCGCGTCGACGCCGCCCTGACCGTCCCCGCGCCGATGCTCGGCCTGTGCTGGGCCTACCTAGACCAGGGCGGCGTACCCAGCTGGCTCGGCGCGACGGCCCTCTGCGCGTCCCTCGGCCTCTGGCTGGCAGCCATTCGCGGCTCTGACCCCACCTGAACAGGTATTTGTCTCGTTTTGTCGGCGTGATCCGCTACGTTGCGCTTATGACCAATGCAGCGGCTGTTGCCGTCGTTGCGACCGCTGAAAATGTCAGGTCGGTCGGTTACCGTGTCAATGTGACAGCTGAGCCCGTCCAGCCGTTCTTCACTCCGGCGCAGATCCTGCCGCCGGAGCTGAGCCCTACGGCTATTCGGGACGCGCTGATCGACGAGGAGCGTGAAGAGTTTCTGCGGGCCTACCACGAGGCGATCGCCGAGGCGGACCGCACGATCGATCTCACCCGAGTGCTTGAAGTCCTCACGAACTATCAGCGAATCGCATGGCTGACCAAGCACCAGGGCGTGGAAGTCCACCGCCGCATGCTCGACCAGGTCGCTCATGCTCAGCGGACAGGCGAAGCTCCTCCGGGAAGTGTCGGCGCGGCCGAGATGCGGGCGCTGCTGCGGAAGCGGCTGGCGCGGTAGGTGTACGAGGTCATCCTGTACGAGGATGCCCAGGACCAGGCCAAGGCTTTGCCGGATGACGCGTTGCTGTCTTATTTCGATGCGTTGGACGTCCTTGAGTTGGTCCCGGAGAACGGGCTCCTCTACAACAACGAGAAACCTGACGGGTTGCGTGAGCTGCTGTTCGGTGGCAGCAAGCAGGGCAAGATCACGTATCTGTGGCCGCGGCGCTGGCAGGAGGTGCATATCGTCGCGGTGACGTGGCTGGATCTGTCGGGATAGCCGCACTGGTGGGCGTGAGCGCGGCCACGTGGGGGCGACCTGCGAGACTGGGGGCCGTGACGGCCAACGAAGCGAATACCAGCCGGTCGCGGGAGCTGTTCGAGCGGGCCGCGGTGGCCACGCCTGGTGGGGTGAACTCGCCGGTTCGCGCGTTCCAATCGGTCGGGGGGACGCCCCGGTTCATGGCGAGCGGCAGTGGTCCGTATCTCACCGACGCGGACGGCAACACCTATGTCGACCTGGTCAGTTCCTGGGGGCCGATGATCCTCGGCCACGCGCATCCCGCGGTCGTCGAGGCGACGCAGCGCGCTGCGGCGCGCGGATTGTCGTTCGGGACGCCGACCGAGGGTGAGATCGAGCTCGCCGAGGAGATCATCTCTCGGGTTCGGCCGGTGGAGCAGGTGCGGCTGGTCAACTCGGGCACCGAGGCGACCATGAGCGCGATCCGGTTGGCCCGTGGGTTCACCGGGCGGAGCCGGATCATCAAGTTCGCCGGCTGCTATCACGGCCATGTGGACGCGCTGCTTGCCGACGCCGGGTCCGGAGTGGCCACGCTGGGCCTGCCGACCTCGCCGGGGGTGACCGGCGCGCAGGCGGCCGACACGATCGTGCTGCCCTACAACGACGTGGCCGCGGTGCGCGCGGCGTTCGCGGCCGATCCGGACGGGATCGCGGCGATCATCACCGAGGCGGCGGCCGGCAACATGGGCGCGGTGCCGCCCCGGCCCGGGTTCAACGCCGCGCTGCGGGAGATCGCGCACGAGCACGGCGCGCTGCTGATCATGGACGAGGTGATGACCGGGTTCCGGGTCGCGTCCGCCGGTTGGTACGGCCTGGAGGGCGTCGAGGGCGACCTGTACACCTTCGGCAAGGTCATGTCGGGTGGACTGCCGGCCGCCGCTTTCGGCGGGCGGGTCGACGTGATGAGCAGGCTGGCCCCGATCGGGCCGGTGTACCAGGCGGGCACGCTGTCCGGGAATCCGGTCGCGGTCGCCGCCGGGCTGACCGCGCTGCGGCATGCGGACACCGAGGTCTACCGGCTGCTCGACGCGAACGCGCGCAGGCTGGCCGAGACCTTCGACAAGGCGCTGACCGAGGCGGGCGTGCCGCATCACGTGCAGCTCGCCGGCAACCTGCTGACCGTGTTCTTCACCGAGAACGGACAGGTCTTCGACTACGCACAGGCCAGGGCGACTCAGACCTGGCGGTATCCGGCGTTCTTCCACGCGCTGCTCGAACACGGCGTCTACGGACCGCCGAGTGCGTACGAGGCGTGGTTCGTGAACGCGGCCATGGACGAGGCGGCCTTCGAGATCATCGAGGCGGCGGTGCCGTTCGCGGCTGCCGCGGCCGCGAACGCTGAGCAGGTGGTGGGATGAGCAACAGTCCGAACCGGACGATCGTGCACCTGGTCCGGCACGGTGAGGTGCACAATCCGGATGGCGTGCTGTACGGGCGGCTGCCCGGCTTCCACCTGTCCACCCGGGGCGAGCAGCAGGCCATCATCGTGGCCGAGTTCCTCGCCGACCGGGACATCGTGCACGTCGCGCACTCGCCGTTGCAGCGCGCCGAGCAGACCGCCGCGCCGACGGCCGCGTCGCACCGGCTGGACCCGGTGATCGACGACCGGCTGATCGAGGCGGGCAACCTGTTCGAGGGCAGCAAGGTGTCGGTGGGCGACGGCGCGCTGCGCGACCCGCGCAACTGGCCGAAGCTGCGCGACCCGTTCACGCCGTCCTGGGGCGAGGCGTACCTGACCATCGCGCACCGGGTGCTCGCCGCCGTGCACCGGGCGCGCACGATCGCGGCCGGGCACGAGGCGGTGTGCGTGTCGCACCAGCTGCCGATCTGGACGTTCCGGCTGTTCATGGAGGGCAAGCGGCTCTGGCACGACCCGCGCAGGCGGCAGTGCGCACTGGCCTCCATCACCAGCTTCGAGTTCGACGCCGAGCGGTTGGTCGGCATCACCTACCGCGATCCGGTCGCGTCGACGAACGCGCGGGTGACCGGGCGATGAGGCGATGGGCGATCCTGCCCGCGCTGGCCCTGGCCGCGCTGGCGCTCGCCGGCTGCGGCGCGGGGAAGAACGCGGTCAACACCGACGCGGACTACAACTTCGTCTCGCCCGGTGGCCAGTTCGAGTTCTTCTACGACTCGGCGCAGCGCAAACCGCTGCAGGACCTGGCCGGGACGAGCCTGCAACAGCCGAACCAGCAGATCGCCATCTCCAGCTTCCCGAACAAGGTCGTCGTGCTGAACATCTGGGGTGCGTGGTGCGCGAACTGCCGCGCCGAGGCGCCGGAGCTGCAACAGGTCTACGGCCAGACCAAGAGCATGGGCGTGCAGTTGCTGGGCATCGACTTCAAGGACCAGAGCCGCAACGCCGCCCTGGACTTCATGAACGACTACCAGATGAACTATCCGTCCATTTACGACTTCGCCGGCCGGACCCTGTTGGAGTTGAACAACTTCCCGCGCAGTTCCGTGCCGACCACGATCGTGCTGGACCGCGAGCACCGGGTCGCCGCCGTGTACCTGGAGCAGGTGAACGCGGCCAAGCTGCTGCCGGAGATCACCAAGGTCGCCGAGGAGAAGGCCTGACGTTCTGGTGACCTGGGAAATGCTGTGCTGTGATCCGGACCGCGACCGGGCATACCGGTGGCGAGCTGCTGGATCGCCCTACCTACCCTCGATCTCGTGAACCCCACCGAGCTGGCCATCTCCGGGCCGCTGCTGCTGGCCGCGGGAGTGTCGCTGGCCGCCGGTGCGGTGTCCTTCGCCTCGCCCTGCGTCGTTCCGCTGGTGCCCGGCTACCTGGCGTATCTGGCCGGCTTGGTCGGCGCGGAGACGCCCGCGGTGACCGCCGACGAGCCGCCGGCGCGCAAGGGCCGCTTCCGGGTGGCCGGGGCCGCGCTGCTGTTCGTGGCCGGGTTCACCGTGGTGTTCGGCGCCGCGTCGATCCTGGTGTTCGGGGTGTCCAACTCCCTGCTGGCCAACGAGCAGCTGCTGGAACGCATCGGCGGCGTGGTGACCATCCTGATGGGCCTGGTCTTCATCGGCCTGGTGCCGGCGCTGCAACGTGAGTTCCGGCTACACGCGGTGCCCAGGGCGGGCGTGTTCGGCGCGCCGCTGCTCGGCGCGGTGTTCGCGCTGGGCTGGACGCCGTGTCTTGGCCCGACGCTGACCGGGGTGCTCTCGGTCGCCGACGCGACAACGCCCGGCCTTGGCAACACGGTGCGCGCGGTGCTGCTGGTGCTCGCCTACTGCCTCGGTCTCGGCCTGCCGTTCATCGTGCTGGCGCTCGGCGCCCGCTGGGCGGTGCGGGCCACCGGCTGGCTGCGCCGGCACGTGCGCGGCATGCAGATCACCGGCGGGGTGCTGCTGTTGTGCGTGGGCATCGCGCTGGTCACCGGCGCGTGGGACGTGCTGATCTCCTGGCTGCGCGAGACCGTGGCCACCAACGCGACATCACCGATCTGAGGTGACCGGGCTGTGACCAGGACCGTGAACGAGCCGGCCGAACAGACCGCGACGCCTCCGCCGCGGCCATCGCCGCTGCGCGCCGCGTTCGCGTTCCTGCGCAACACCTGGCGCGGCCTTGTCACCATGCGTACCGCGCTGATGCTGCTGTTCCTGCTCGCGGTCGGCGCCATGCCCGGCGCGCTGCTGCCGCAGCAGCCGTTGAACCCGCCGCTGGTCACCCAGTACATCCAGAACCACGGCTGGTGGGGCCGGCTGCTGGACAAGCTCCAGTTCTTCAACGTCTACGGCAGCGTCTGGTTCGCCGCGATCTACGTGCTGCTGTTCGTGTCGCTGGTCGGTTGCCTGCTGCCGCGCACGGTCGACTACTTCCGGCAGGCCACCGCCAAGCCGGTGCTGACCCCGCGCAACCTGAGCCGGATGCCGCACCACGCGCGGACCACCAGCACGACCGACGGACTGGCCGCGCTGGATCTGGCCCGCAAGCAGCTGCGCGGCTGGCGCCTGATCGAACGGTCCGAGGAGGGCGGCGCGCGCAGCATCTCGGCCGAGCGCGGCTACCTGCGCGAGACCGGCAACCTGATCTTCCACTTCGCCATGCTCGGCCTGATCATCGCGTTCGCGATCGGCAAGCTCTACGGCTACACCGGCCAGTCGATCGTGCTGGCGCAGGGCAACCAGCAGTCGCAGTGGTGCAACTCGGGCGTGCTCGCCTACGACTCGTTCAGCCCCGGCCTGCGCGTGGACGGCACCGACATGGCGCCCTACTGCATCAGGGTCAACAGCTTCAGCTCGTCGTTCCTGCCCAACGAGGTCGCGAACAGCTTCGACGCGAAGGTGTCGTACCAGGCCGACCCGGTCAACGACCCGAACAGCTGGCAGAACTACGACCTCCAGGTCAACGCGCCGCTGAACGTGGACGGTGACAAGGTCTACCTGGCCGGCAACGGCTACGCCCCGGTGTTCACGGTCACCTACCCGAACGGGCAGCAGCGGACCAACGCGATCCAGTGGAAAGAGGACGACGGCCTGACCTACCTCTCCGAGGGGGCGACCAAGTTCGATCCGCCGGGCATCACCGACCCGGCCGAGCTGCACCGCAAGCAGATCGCGGTGACCGGGTTGTTCGCGCCGACCGCCGTGGTCAGCGGCGGCATCATGACCTCGGTGTTCCCGTCGCCGAACAATCCCGGTGTCGCGGCTCAGATCTACGAGGGCAACCTGGGCAACGACTCGCACGACCAGTCCATTTTCGACATCGACCAGACCATGGTGGACAGCGGTCAGCTGAAGATGGTCAAGCAGGCCAACCTGATGCTCGGCCAGTCGGTCACCCTGCCGGACGGGACGAAGGTCAGCTTCGACTCGGTGCAGCGCTGGGTGTCGCTGCTGATCACCCACGACCCGACTCAGGACTACGTGCTGATCTTCGCGGTCGCGCTGCTGCTCGGCCTGGTCACCTCGCTGGTGATCAAGCGTCGCCGGATCTGGGTGCGGGTCACCCCGGCGGGTGAGGGCGACGCGGATGGACGTACCGTGATCGAGGTCGGCGGCTTGGCCCGCACCGACCAGGCTGGTTACGGCGAGGAGTTCACCAGGCTGTCCGCGCGCATTCTCGACGCGGCGGCCGGTGCGGATCGTTCGACGGCTGGAAAGGACATCTGATGCCGGTCAACGAGACTTTGGCCCACTACAGCACCTGGTGCTACGGCAGCGCGGTCGGCGTGTACGTGCTGGCCATGCTGTTCTGCCTGGCCGAAGGCGCGTTCAGCAAGGTCCGGCAGAAGAGCGCGGCGCAGAGCCGGGAGCTGGTCGGCGCGGGCGGCCCGAGCGTCACGGAGCCGACGCCGCCGACGCCCGCTGCGCCGCGCTACGGGCGGACCGTCGAGGCGCCCCGGCGACCGCTGCCGGAACGGCTCGGCCGGATGGGCGTCTCGCTGATCATCCTGGCGCTGGGCCTGCACCTGGTCGCGATCGTGCTGCGCGGCCTCGCCACGCACCGCGCGCCCTGGGGCAACATGTACGAGTACGTCTCGGTGCTCTGCTTCGCCGCCATCGCCGCGTGGGTCGTGCTGATGGCCAAGTTCCCGATCCGCCGCGCCACCGGGTTCGTGCTGGTGCCGGTCGTGATCCTGATGTTCCTCGGCGGCACCGTGCTCTACACGCAGGCCGAGCCGGTCGAGCCGGCGTTGCAGTCCTACTGGCTGGCCGTGCACGTGACCATCGTGTCCGTGGCCACCGGCGTGCTGCTCATTCCCGGCGTGGCCAGCCTGCTCTACCTGTTCCGCAGCGCGCACGACCGCAACCCGGCGCGGTTCGCGAGGTTCGCGCCCAAGCTGCCCACCTCGGACACGCTGGACCGGCTCGCCTACCGGACCACCGTGTTCGGCCTGCCGCTGTTCACCCTCGGCGTCATCTGCGGCGCGATCTGGGCCGACTCGGCCTGGGGCCACTACTGGCAGTGGGACCCGAAGGAGACCACCGCGTTCGTCGCGTGGGTCGTATACGCCGCCTACCTGCACTCGCGCGCGACGGCCGGTTGGCGCGGCACCCGTGCGGCCGTCATCAACGTCGTCGGCCTCGCGGTGATGTTGTTCAACCTGTTCTTCATCAACCTGGTCGTCACCGGTCTGCACTCCTACGCCGGGGTGGGCTGAACCGGAAACTCGGGGTAACGACCTGGGGCGACTGGCCAGCCCCAGGTCGACCCTGGTGTCCTCGGCGACTACCGTCAACCACTGGTTGGTCGCGATCTTTTCGCAAGGAGGACTCCAGCGGTGACAGGACGCTACGAGGAGCAGCCGCCGGGGTTCGGCGCGAGCTGGCAGGCACCGGGCGCCCCGCAGCCCGAGTTCTATCAGCAGCCCCCGGACAGCTCCGGGCAGCATCAGGTTCCTGGTACCGGTGGCGCCCACCAGGCACCCGAACCGCCCAACTCGGGCGCGTTCGCGGCCCAGCAGCACGCGGAACCGGACTACGGCACCGAGCCGCCGGAGGATACGACCTACCCGGCCATCCAGCCGGTGCCCGACCCGTCCTCGGGGTCCTTCCCAGCGCAATCGGCTCAGCCGGCGCAGCCCCCGCAACCTCCGCACGTGGAGGCCGGCACCCAGTACGTGGAGCCGGTCGGCTCCGGCTCGTTCCCGGCCCAGGCGCAGTCCGCGGGCGCGCACCATGGGGCGACGGCCAGCCAGAGCGGCCCGTACCCGGTGCAGCAGCAGGTCCAGCAGCCGGGCAGCCAGTCGGGGCCGTACGCGGTGCAGCCGGGCAGCCAGTCGGGGCCCTACGCGGTGCAGCCGGGCAGCCAGGGCACGCCCTACCCGCAACAGGGCAGCCAGGGTGCGGCCTACCCGCAGCAGCAGGGCAATCACGCGTTCCCGTTCGAGCAGCAGTACCCGGCGGGCGGGCCGGCCCAGCCGCCCGCGCCGATGCCGGCCGGTCCGGTGCCGCCGGGCGCGCCGCCCGGGAACCTGTCCAGGCAGACCCAGGCCGCCGTGCACGAACTGTCCTCGTCGCACCTGCTCAAGCAGGCCAAGCGACCGCCGCAGACCGGTTGGCGGCGCGCGGTCTACAAGGCCAGCGGTCATCTGGTGAACATGGGCGAGAGCCCGGCCGACCTGCGCAAGCGCGAGCTGATCGCGCGGATCAACCAACCGCTGCGCGGCTGCTACAAGATCGCCATGCTCAGCCTGAAGGGCGGCGTCGGCAAGACCACCACGACGACCACGCTCGGCTCGACGTTCTCGTCGCTGCGCGGCGACCGGGTCATCGCGGTCGACGCCAACCCGGACCGCGGCACGCTGAGCCAGAAGATCCCGCTGGAGACCACGGCGACCGTGCGGCACCTGCTGCGCGACGCAGGCCGGATCACCCGGTACAGCGACGTGCGCGCGTACACGTCGCAGGGCCCGAGCCGGCTGGAGGTGCTGGCCAGCGAGCAGGACCCGGCGGTGTCGGAGGCGTTCAGCGAGGACGACTACCGGCGCACCATCGACCTGCTGGAGCACTTCTACAACATCGTGCTCACCGACTGCGGCACCGGCCTGATGCACTCGGCGATGAAGGGCGTGCTGGACATCGCCGACTCGCTGGTCATCGTGTCCTCCGGCTCGGTGGACGGGGCGCGCAGCGCGTCCGCGACGCTGGACTGGCTGGACGCGCACGGCTACCACGACCTGGTGGCCCGCTCGGTCGCGGTGATCAACTCGGTGCGGCCTCGCTCCGGCGCGGTCAACCTGGACAAGCTCGCCGAGCATTTCGGCGCGCGCTGCCGCGCGGTCTGCCGCATCCCGTTCGACCCGCACCTTGAGGAGGGCGCGGAGATCGAACTGGACCGGCTGAACGCGGACACCCGGCTCGCCCTGCTCGAACTGGGCTCCACCGTGGCCGACGACTTCCCGAACGACAACTCGCGCCGCTAGCTTTCCCCGTGGAGGAGGGGGAGCAGGAGGAACTCCGGGTCAGCACCCTGGAATGTTTCTTCGACCTGGTGTTCGTGTTCGCGGTCACCCAGCTGACCTCGGTGCTCGGCCGCGAGCCGAACGGGTTCGGGCTGGCCAAGATGGCGTTGCTGCTGGCCGTGATCTGGTGGATGTACGGCGGCTACGCCTGGCTGACCAACGTGGTCGCGCCGGTCACGCCGAGCAGGCGCGCCCTGCTCGGCGTGGGTATGGCCGGGTTCCTGGTGATGGCGCTGGCCGTGCCGACCGCGTTCGACGGCCTCGACGGCGGCGGCCTCGCCTTCGGCATCGGCTACCTGATCGTCAACTGCGTGCACGCGGGCCTGTTCCTCACCTCGCCCGCCGCCCGTCCGGGCATGGCGCGGGTGGCCACCGGGAACATCGTGAACGCTGCCGTGCTGCTCGTGGCCGTGTTCGTGCCGGTGCCGATTCGCTGGGCGTTGTGGGTGCTGGTGCCGATCGCGCAGTGGGGCGTGCCGTATCTGCGCGGCGCGGCCGAGATCCCGTTGCGGCCCGCGCACTTCGTGGAGCGGCACGGGCTGGTGCTGCTGATCGCGTTCGGCGAATCGGTCGCGGCGATCGGCGCCGGCATCGTCGCCGTGCGCCTGAGCGTCGGTCTGATCCTGGCCGCCGTGCTCACCCTCGGCGTGCTGCTCGCGTTGTGGTTCAGCTACTTCGGCGGCGAGGACGAACTCGCCGAGCGGCGCCTGCTCGACGCGGACATCGGCAGGCGGGCCATGATGGCGCTCAACGCGTACGGCCGCGCGTTCTACCTGCTGCTGGCCGGCATCATCGTGCTCGCGGCGGGGATGCGGAAGGCGATCACGCACCCGTGGCAGGCGGGCCATCCGGTCGAGGCGCTGGCCATCGCGGGCGGGGTCGTGGTGTACCTGGTCGGTGACCTGTTGCTGCGGCGTACGTTGCGGTTGCGGCCGTGGCTACCGCGTTGCGTGGCCGCCGTGCTGGTGGCGGGGTCGGTCGCGGTCGGCGCGGGGGTGTCCACGATCGTTCAGTTGGTGACCATCGCGGTCGTGCTCGCCGGCGCGTTCGCCGTGGAAAAGGGGGTTGGTCATGCCAAGAGTTGAAGCGAGCGTTGTCGTGGACGTGTCCGCGGACGTGGCGTTCGCGGTGTCGCAGACAACCGGCGAGGTGCGGCTGCGCTGGGATCCGTTCATCCGCCGCCAGTACCTGTTGGACGGTGCGACGGCGCCGGGCAAGGGCGTGCGGACGCACACCCGCTCACGGCACGGATTCGTGATGGTCAGCGAGTACGTTTCCTATGTCCCGCCACGCAATGTCGGCATGACCATGCGCGAGGGCCCGTGGTTCTTCGCGACGTTCGGCGCCGGCTGGCGGTTCGAATCGCTCGCGGACGGCCGGACCAAGGCGGTCTGGAAGTACAGCTTCACCTGCCGGCCGGAATTCCTCCGCAGGATCGCGGAACCGATCGGAGCATGGCTGCTCGGCCGGGACATCCGGCACCGGATCGAGGCGTTCGCGCGAGCCTGCGCGGACCCGGAGATCGTGGCTAGTTCGAGTCCTCGTCGTCCTGGCGCTTGATCTGCTCGCCAAGTTTGCGCAGGAAATCCGGGTCGTCGTCGGGAGCCATCGGGCGCCGCCGCGCACCGACCCCGACCCGACCGGGCGCGAAAGCCCGCCAGATCAGTACCGCGACGATGATCAGCCCGGCGGTGACGAGCACGTATGCCATACCGGCCACCTCCGCGTCGGGTTCTGCTGTGCTCGCAAGACTAACCCGCTCGATGCGGGTCGGCAGCGCCCCCGAAGACGACGGCCCTTGAAGGAGACGGTGCGGACCGAGGGAAGCGGAACCGCCGGAGTCTCCTCACCTGGGCCGAAGGGACACCCAGGGGGCACTGCCAACCCAGCTGACGTCTTTGCCCTCGACTGACAGCTGTTATCGAATGTCGAACCAGTCGAAACAGTTCCTCAGCCGCGTACGGGCTCGCTTGCCTCGGTGGTCAGCTCGGCGAGCAGGGTCTTTACCTCCGACTCGCGGAACCGGCGGTGTCCGCCCGGGGTACGGATGGAGCCGATCCGGCCGGCCGTCGCCCAACGGGTGACGGTCTTGGGGTCGACACGGAACAGGGTGGCCACTTCGCCAGGGGTGAGCAGACGCTCGCTGACCTGTTGACGGTTGTGCTGAACTGCGGCAGTCACTCTCGTCCTCCTTCAGGTGGGATCACAGGGTGGGATCCGGCGTTCCGGTCGCATCGTGTCATCTCGCCCTACGGGTACTCGAACGCTAGTCCGATAGTAAAGAGGGAGTAAGGGATAAAACGGGACGTTCGGTATACCGAGCGCGTTTGCCCGACTGCGCTACGTACTCCGCGTTGGTGCTGCTGCCGGTCCGAAACCCAGCGCGTAGCGTGGGCCCGTGCACCAAAACAGCAGCCCGGCGGGGGTGGATCCCCGCGAGGGGAGCCGAGGAGAAAGCGCCATTTCCGACGAGCCGACCGAGCGTCAAGCCTCCATGGAGTCCGCGCAAGGGTCAACCCCCCATAACCCGGACGGACCTGTCGCGGCACCCGAACCGCCCGCCGACCTCAACCGGCAACTGGCCCTGTACACGCTGGCCAGAGTGGGTCTGTTCGTCGCGCTGTGCGCCGTGCTGATCATCGCGCACGTGCCGCTCCTCGTCGCCCCGGTGATCGCCATCGTGGTCGCGTTGCCGCTGTCCATGCTGCTGTTCCGCAGCTGGAGCCAGCGTGTCTCCGCCGGCCTCGCGGTCCGCAGCGCGCAACGCAGGGCGACCAGGGACGAGCTGCGCGCCCGGCTACGCGGCGAGTTCACCGCCGAGGACGGCACCGACGGAACCGACGACGCCGAGCACGAAAGTAAGGGCTGACCGAGCCCGCTGCGGCTTGCCAAGTCTTTACCCAACGAGGTCGGGAGTGGCCGTGACCAGCGTCGATCGATGTAGCGACTCGACAAGGGAATGGGTCTGCGAGGCGGTCCGGATCATCGAGGCCGACGCCAACCGCAGCGCCGATACCCATTTGTTGCCTTTTCCGCTACCTGCTGACTGGGGAATCGACCTTTACCTGAAGGACGAGTCGACGCATCCGACCGGCTCGCTCAAGCACCGGTTGGCCCGATCGCTGTTCCTGTACGCGATCTGCAACGGCTGGATCACCGAGGGCACGCCCGTCATCGAGGCGTCCTCCGGCTCGACAGCGGTGTCCGAGGCGTACTTCGCGCGCATGCTCGGCCTCCCGTTCATCGCCGTGATGCCGCGCTCGATCAGTAAGGAGAAGACCGCGCTGATCGAACGACAGGGCGGCCGCTGCCACTATGTGGACTCGCCGGGCGCGATCTACACCGAGTCGCGCAGGCTCGCCGCCGAGGTCGACGGGCACTTCATGGACCAGTTCACGCACGCGGAGCGCGCGACCGACTGGCGCGGCAACAACAACATCGCCGAGTCGATCTTCGAACAGATGGCGCTCGAACCGCACCCGGAGCCGGAGTGGGTGGTGGTCGGCGCCGGCACCGGCGGCACCAGCGCGACCATCGGCCGCTACCTGCGCTACCGGCGGCTGAACACCCGGCTCGCCGTCGTCGACCCGGAGAACTCGGTGTTCTTCGACGCCTGGCGCGACACCGACCCGGAGCGCACGCACGTCTGCGGCTCGCGCATCGAGGGCATCGGCAGGCCGCGCGTGGAGCCCTCGTTCGTCGGCCAGGTCATCGACCGGATGATCAAGGTGCCGGACGCCGCGTCCATCGCGGTCGTTCGCGCCGTCGAACACGTGCTCGGACGCCGCGTCGGCGGGTCGACCGGCACGAACCTGTGGGGCGCGTTCCAGTTGGTCGCGCAGCTGCGCGCGGCCGGCTGCGCGGGCAGCGTGGTCACGCTGCTCTGCGACGGCGGCGAACGCTACGGCCACACCTACTACGACGACGAGTGGGTGCACGCCCAGAGTCTCGACCTGGCCCCGTACCGGGCCACCGTGGACCGCTTCCTGGCCACCGGCGAGTGGCTCGCCCCGCTGGACTAACTCCCGAAGGCGAGTGCGAGCGCGGTCACCGCGGACCACATCAGCATGGCCAGACCGGTGTCCTTGAGCACCGGGATCAGCGCCATCCCCTTGCCGCCACCGGTGATCACCCGGACCGGCGTGACCAGCAGCGCGCCGGCAGCCACGCCGATCAACGTCCACGGGTGGGACAGCCCGAGCAGGATGCTGACCAGCAGCGGCACCGCGACCAGGCCGAGGTAGAGCCGCCGGGTGCCGGCGTCGCCGAGCACGACGGCCAGCGTGCGCTTGCCGGTCTGCTCGTCGGTCGGGATGTCCCGCAGGTTGTTCGCGACCAGCACCGCGGCCGAGAACGAGCCGACCCCGACGGCGCCGCCCAGCCCGATCAGCGTGAACGAGCCGTACTGCACGTACAGCGTGCCGAGCACCGCGACTAGGCCGAAGAACAGGAAGACGGCCACCTCACCGAACCCGAGGTAGCCGTAGGGGTGCTTGCCGCCGGTGTAGAACCAGGCGCCCAGCACGCAGCCGAGTCCGACCAGCAACAGCCACCAGTGCCCGGAGGTCACCACCAGCACGGCGCCGGCCACCCCGGCCAGCCCGAAGCAGGCGAAGGCCACCGCACGCACCAGTGCCGCCGGCACCGTCCCCGACCCGACCAGCCGCAACGGTCCGACCCGATGCTCGTCGGTGCCGCGAATGCCGTCGGAGTAGTCGTTGGCGAAGTTGACGCCGATGATCAGCGCCAACGACACGGTCAGCGCGAGCAGCGTCTGCCACCACACGAAATGGTCGATCGCCGCCGCGGCGCCCGCCCCGACCAGCACCGGAGCGATCGCGTTCGGCAGCGTGCGGGGTCGCGCGCCCTCCATCCACTGCGCCACTGTTGCCATGGCCCCATCTTGCCCGGGGCGGCCCTCCGGTCAGCTCAGGAGGTCGCGCAGGGCCGTTTTGTCGATCTTGCCGGGCCCGCGCAACGGCAACTTCTCCAGGTAGCGGACCCGCTTGGGCACGGCCGCCCGGCCGACCGCGGCACGCACGGCGGCGCACAGTTCCTGCTGGTCGGGCGCGTTGGCCGGATCGGCCGGCACGATCGCGGCGACGACCGCCTGGCCCCAGTGCTCGTCGGGCAGGCCGAACACGCACGCCTCGCCGACCCCGGCCTGCGCGAGCAGCGCCCGTTCCACCAGCGCGGGTGCGACCTTGACGCCGCCGGTATTGATCAGGTCGTCGGTGCGGCCGAGCACTTCGAGCCTCCCCTGCTCGTCGAACCGGCCGCTGTCGCCGGTCCGGAACCAGCCGTCGCCGAACGCGGCCTCGGTCGCCGCCGGCCTGCCGCGATACCCGGTGGCCAGCACCGGACCGGACAACTCGATCCGGCCCGCGCCCGCCTCGACGTCGGCCAGCCGCAGCTCGACGCCGTCCAGCGGCTTCCCGTCGTACACGCAGCCGCTCGCGGTCTCGGTCATGCCGTACGCGGGCACGACGCGCACGCCCGCGTCGGCCGCTGCCGCACGCAGTTGGTCGGAGGTCGCCGCGGCGCCGAGGATCACCGCGTCGAACCGGGCCAGCGCGGCCAGCCCCGCGCCGCCCTCGGTGAGCAGCGTCCGCAGCTGGGTCGGCACCATCGCGGTGTAGCGGCGAACCCCGGAATCGGACAGCACCGCCTCGGCGGCTTGGGCGAAGCCGGCCGAGCGGAACGGGACGGAGAGGTCGACGATGCCGGGTTCGGTCCCGGCCAGCAGCGAGCGGACCAACACCTGCACCCCGCCGATGTACTGGGCCGGCGTGGCCAGCAGCCAGCGCCCCGGCCCACCGAGCCGCCGGTGCGTCGCCTCGGCCGACGCGCGCAGCGCCGACCGGGAGATCTCCACTCCCTTGGCCGCACCGGTCGAGCCGGAGGTGCTGATCACCAGCGCGGCGTCCGGCCCGAACGGTTCCTCCGGCACGGCGCCCGCGCGCAGCTCGGCCAGGTTCGGCGCGGTCGCGTCCAACGGCAGCACGACCTCGCCCGCGCCGACCAGCACGTCGGCAAGGGCCGCGCTCAGCTCGGCGACCGTCCCCGGCCGACCGTCCAACAGCACCTCACGCACGCCGACAACGTTAGAAGTAATAAGGGAACCGGTTCCAGTCCGGGTCGCGCTTCTCCAGGAACGCGTCCCGGCCCTCGACCGCCTCGTCGGTCATGTAGGCCAACCGCGTCGCCTCGCCCGCGAACACCTGCTGGCCGACCAGGCCGTCGTCGATGAGGTTGAACGCGTACTTGAGCATTCGCTGCGCGGTCGGCGACTTTCCGTTGATCTCCTTGGCCCACTGCAACGCGGTCGCCTCGAGTTCGGCGTGCGGCACGACCTCGTTGACCGCGCCCATGTCGAACATCTGCCGCGCGGTGTAGGTCCGGCCGAGGAAGAAGATCTCCCTGGCGAACTTCTGCCCGACCTGCCGCGCCAGGTACGCCGAGCCGAAGCCGCCGTCGAACGAGCCGACGTCCGCGTCGGTCTGCTTGAACCGGGCGTGTTCCGCGCTGGCCAGCGTGAGGTCGCAGGTGACGTGCAGGCTGTGCCCACCGCCCGCGGCCCAGCCGGGCACGACGGCGATGACGACCTTGGGCATGAACCGGATCAGCCGCTGGCACTCCAGGATGTGCAGCCGGCCCGCGCGCGCCGGATCGACCGTCTCCGCGGAGTCGCCGCTGGCGTACTGGTAGCCGGAGCGGCCGCGGATCCGCTGGTCGCCGCCGGAACAGAAGGCCCAGCCACCGTCCTTTGCCGACGGTCCGTTGCCGGTGAGCAGCACGCAACCGACGTCCGGGCTCATCCGGGCGTGGTCCAGCGCGGTGTACAGCTCGTCGACCGTGTGCGGCCGGAACGCGTTACGCACCTCGGGGCGGTTGAACGCGATGCGGACCGTGCCCTGATCGACGGCGCGGTGATAGGTGATGTCGGTGAAATCGAACCGGGGCACCTCGCGCCAGGCGCTGGGGTCGAACAACTCGGACACCGGAGACTCATGCACACCTGGGAGAATAGGGGGATGCGGAAGCAGGATCACGGGTGAACCCGTCCACGGCCCAGGCCACGGTGCTGGTGGACGAGTTGGTGCGCTGCGGCGTGCGTCAGTTCGTGGTCTGCCCGGGTTCGCGCAACGCGCCGCTGTCCATGGCCCTGGCGCGGGCCGCCGACGCCGGCCGGTTGACCCTGCACGTGCGGATCGACGAGCGGTCGGCCGGCTTCTTCGCGCTCGGCCTTGCCAAGGCCGGCCGGTCCGTGGCAGTGGTGGTGACGTCGGGAACGGCGGTCGCGAACCTGCATCCGGCGGTGCTTGAGGCACATCACACCCGCAAGCCTGTGCTGTTGCTCACCGCGGACCGTCCGGTCGAGCTGCTGCCGACCGGCGCCAACCAGGTGATCGACGCGCGCGCCGTGTTCGGCGGCGCGGCAACCCTCGTCGACTTCCCGATCGCCGAGACCCGCACCGGCCAGAACGCGATGTGGCGTGCGCTGGTCTGCCGCGCGGTCGCGGCCACGGCGACCGGACCCGTGCAGGTGAACGTGCCACTGCGCGACCCGCTGGTGCCCGACGGCGACAACGAGTGGCTCGAACCACTGACCGGCCGCCCCGACGACCGCCCCTGGACCACCCTCCCCACCGCGCCCGAACCGGCCGGCGAACCCCTACCTGACCTCGGCCCGCGCCCGTTGCTGGTGCTCGGCGACGGCAATCCCGCCCTGCTCACCGACGCCGCACGCACCGCGGCCCAAGGCGGCTGGCCGGTGCTGGCCGAGCCGACCGCGACCACATCGGCCCTGGCGGCCGGCGCCGAACTGATCACGCACGGGACGCTCGTGGTCAACGCGGACACGCTCGCGCTGCAACCGACCGGCCTGGTGGTCGCCGGCCGGCCGACGCTGACCCGCTGGGTCGGCAGGCTGATGCGTACCGTCGGCGTGGTGCACGTGGTCGACGACAATCCACAGTGGACCGATGCCGGGCACGCCGCGACCAGCGTGAGCCGCTGGCTGCGACCGGCGGATCTCGTTGCGCGGCAGGCGGATCCGGCCTGGCTCGCGGCCTGGCGGGACGCGGACGACGCGGCGAACCGTGCCGTCACCAAGTTCCTCGGCGAAGCGCCGTGGCCGACCGGACTGCGCGCTGCCCGCGAGATCGTGGCCGCGTTGCCGCCCGATGCCGTGCTGTTCCTCGGATCGTCCAATCCGGTCCGACTCGTCGACCTGGTCGCCGCGCCGCGCGCGGATCTGCTCGTGTACGCCAATCGTGGCGTCGCCGGCATCGACGGCAGCGTGTCGACCGCCAACGGACTCACGCTCGGCCTCGGCGCGCGCGGCTACGCGTTGCTCGGCGACCTGACCTTCCTGCACGACGCCAACGGCCTGCTCCTCGGCCCGGACGAACAACGCCCCGACCTGACCGTGATCGTGCTCAACGACGTCGGCGGCGGCATCTTCAGCCTGCTCGAACAGGGCGCCCCCGAGCACGAAGCGAGTTTCGAACGCGTTTTCGGCACACCGCATCAGGTCGACATCGCGCAGCTGTGCGCGGCGCACGGCGTGCCGCACCGCCGCGCGGAGTCGATCGACGACCTCGTCGCGGCCATCAGTGCGCAGGGCGGATTGCGGGTGATCGAGGTGCCGGTGCCCAGGGACGGTATCCGCGAGTTTCACGCCGCGCTCGCCGCCGCCGTCCGCGACGCTATTCGGTGAGCTGCTCCAGGGCGTCGCGCATCGGAATCATCTTCGCGTTGGCCTCCAGGACCTCGCTGTCCGGATCGGAATCCGGCATGATCCCGCCGCCCGCGAACAGCCGCGCCGTGTTGCCGCTGACCTGCGCGCAGCGCAGCGCGATGCCGAACTCGCCGTCGCCGGACGCGTCGATCCAGCCGACCGGGCCGGCATAGCGCCCGCGGTCCATCCTCTCCAGTTCAGTGATCAGCGCGACCGCGGCCTCCCTCGGCGTGCCGCCGACAGCTGCGGTCGGGTGCACCGCGCCGGTCAGCTCCAGCAGCGACGGGTTGCCGTCGAGCTTGCCGTGGATGTCGGTGGCCAGGTGCAGCACGTTGCGCAGCCGCAGAATGGTCGCCTCGGCCGGCACGTCCAGGTCGGCGCAGAACGGCTTGATCCGATCCGCCACCGACTCGACCGCGTAGCGGTGCTCCTCCTGGTTCTTCGCCGACTCCAGCAGACTCGCGGCCAGCTCGTCCGCGTCGATCCCGTCGCGCGGCCAGACCGTCCCGGCCAGCACCCGCGCGAACACCTCGCTGTCCCGCCGCGCCAACAGCAGCTCGGGCGTCGCGCCGACCAGGCCGTCGACCGAGAAGATCCAGCAGTTCGGGTTACGCCCGGCCAGCGCGAGCAGCAGCCCGCGCGCGTCGATCGGGCCCTCCTCCGGCGGCGTGCTGGCGACCAGGTCGTGCGCGAGCACCACCTTGCGCAACTCGCCCGCACGCAGCCTGCGCACGGCCTCGGCGACCGCGTTGCGATAGCCGGTCACCGACAGCTCGCCCTCGGCGTAGCGCACCGCAGAAGGGGTACGGATCGGCTGCATGGCCACCGGCGTCCGGGCGCCCCGCGCGCCGTCCACGGAGATTTCCGTGACCCATGTCACGCCGTCCCGGCGGCCGACCACCACCTCGGGCACGACCAGCGCGGAGTATCCGGGCTGGTCGGCAAAGGCCATGCTGACGAAGGCGACCGGACCGGTGCCCGCCAGCTCGACCTCGTCGTCCACCTCGGCATTCGCCGCGAAGTCCTGCCACCAGCCCGCCGCCTGCGCGAACCGGCCGGACCCGGACGGCTCGAACCGGGCCGCCTCACCCCAGCCGACCAGGCCGTCGCCATGCCGGATCCAGGCCAGCGCGTCATCGCCGCGCGGCAGCAGTTCCAGCAGGTCAGCGGTTGATTCGACGACGCGGGTACGCGCATGGAGCCGGGGCGTGTCGTGCTGGCCCCGAGCCGCTGTGGGATGTTGCGAGGAAGCGGTCGTCACCCTTCGAGCCTACGAACCCACCGAACGGCGCGCGCTGAGAGATCGGCCGCTTTGTGAGTTCCGGGACAGCGACGAGAGCGGTCGGCCTAGACTTCGGGTCGACATGGTGAGTGACGTGGCACTGGCTGAATCGGACGGACGCGGTGAACCGACCGCGCCGGAAGCCGACTTCGTCGCACCCCCCGAGCCGCCGAGCACCGGCAACCGGCGCCGGGTGATCTCGGTGGTGCTGCTCGCTCTCGGCGTCGCCATCAGCGCGCTGAGCCTGCTGGTCCTGTTCTCCTGCTGGCACGACGACCGCGACATCACCAACCACCTCGGCCGCGCCGACGCCGACGTCCTCTCGGTCGTCTTCAACCGGACCGCGGTGCGGTTCGTCACCCCCGACGGCACCGTCTACGTCCCGCCCAGCGGCGTCCTCTACCCGGAGGGCCTGGCCGCGGGCGAGCGGGTGAAGGTCGAGTACGACACGCTGGAACCGAACATGGTTCGCGTCGCCGGCCGCGACTTCACTCTCGCCTTCCTGCCCGTCGGCAGCACCATCGCCGGCACCTGGGTCGTCGTCACTCCGCTCCTCTGGTGGCTCCGCCGCCCGAAACGGACCTGACCGCCGCGTCGCCCAGAAGGTGGAAATCGCTCAGCGATCTTGTCGGCCGCATATGGCCGGCCGATGCTCCGCTGTCTGTCGCTGAAATCGTCGACGGCCTCGCTGTCGAGCGTCGCGCGCGAAGTCTCGCGCGTTTCCGTGAAGGCCGCCGACGGCAGTGGCTTGCGCCATTCGAAAGCCCGATCATGACCCCATGCCGGACAGTCGCGTAGCCTCCTCCGTACAAACACCGTACACTCGGCAGTGCGACAGAACGGGGACCACGGAAAGAGGCCACCACATGACCCCGCGAGAGGCTCGGCTGGATTTTCGGCTCCAACCGGAGGAAAAGGCTCGGATTGAGCAGGCGGCCAAGGTCACCCACGAATCGCTCAGCTCGTTCGTGGTCCACGCGGCAACCGCAGAGGCCGATCGCGTCCTCGCGCGGGCCGACGTCACGCTGATGCCGGCGGAGGATTTCGATGCGCTGCTGGCGTCCCTTGACGTCGCCGAGGATGTGCCGGCCCTTGCTCGACTTGGCGAGAGTGAACGGCGGTTCAGGCGGAAGTGATCGACTTCGTATCTGTCGCGCTCGACGAGAGTCACGTGCTCGACGGGTTCGACTGCGGTGTGCCCTCACTGAACAGTTGGCTGGTCAATGAGGCACGCCGCGCCAAGGCATCGGGCACTGCGAACACGTATGTCGCGACGAGGACAGGAGACGATCGCGTAGTCGCGTACTACGCGATCACTCCACATCGCCTGGCCAGGGACGAGGTCACCGGCGGAATGGCCGGAGGAGTGAGTCAGATCCCGGGCTACCTGCTGGGGCGCCTCGCGCTTGACCAGTCGCTGCACGGTCAGGGACTCGGTGGCCAGCTACTTCGGGACGCCTTGGAACGGATTGTCGAAGCAGCCAACGTCGCATCGGGTCGATTGATCGTCGTCGACGCGATCGACGGTCCCGCTGTCGCCTTCTACCAGAAGTACGGGTTTCAGCCGACGAAGATCGATCCGCACCGGCTCGTGATGAAGGTCGCGACGGCTCGTAAGAACCTGACTTGATGGGAGTGCTGATCATGGGTGATCGCTACGACGAACTCGTCGCGAGCGGACAGATCCAGCCCGCCACCTCGAACCTGACCGCAGGCGACTGGCGGAAGTTCACGCACTTCGAGGTGCCGGAAGACGTGGATCCGCTCGCCGTGCTGCTTGAGATGCGCGAAGACGAGCGGTGAGCTAACCCGCGCAGCCGCGCCACCATTCGAGGACTTCGGGGGCGACGCCGGGGCCGGCCACGAGGAGGCCGTCGACGGGGAGGCCGGTGGCGCCGGTGGTTTCGGTGCCGTGGCGGTCCAGGACGACGGCGCCGGCTTCGAGGGCGAGTGCTACGCCGCCTGCGACGTCCCATTCGTGGAAGCTGTGCAGGACGGCTGCTGCCGCGTGACCGAGCGCTACTCCGGTGACGGCCAGGGCTGCTGAGCCGAGGATGCGGACGCCGGTGTGGGCCTTGGCGGCGCGGCTCATGAATTCGGCCATGCCGGGCCAGGGACCGCCGCCGACCAGTTCGGTGCAGACGATCGCGCCGGCGAGTTCGGTGCGGGCGGGGAGTTGGACGGGGCTGCCGTTGGCTCGGGCGCCTCGGCCTCTGGCGGCGGCGTAGATCTGGGCGCGGTAGGGGTCGGCGACCACGCCGACGACCGGGCCGTCGGCGTCCATCAGGGCGAGGCTGTAGGCGCACCAGGGCATGCCGGCCACGTAGTTGGCGGTGCCGTCGACCGGGTCGACGACCCAGCGGTACTCGGCCTCGCCCGCGCCGACGTCGGCACCGAATTCTTCGCCGACGACGGGGATGCCGGGGAATTCGGCGGTGAGTACGCGCCGGGTGTGGCGTTCGAGGGTGCGGTCGGTGTCGGTGACCCAGTCGAACGGGGATTCCTTCGCCGTGGGCCGCGCGCCGCGCCCCGCCGTCGCGGTGATCACGTCGGTGGCGTCGTTGGCGAGCCGGCCGGCGACCTCGAGGGCGTGGGAAACCAGGGCGGGCGAGACCGGACGGGCCGGGCGGCGGGTCGGGCTCACGGGGCTGGACTCCCAACGCGGTCGGGGCGCGGTTTCAGCGGGTTCGCGATAAGGAGTCGGTGAAGGAACAGCCGTCATACCGCTCAAGCGTGAACTTGCCTGGTGTCTGTGACGCGACCAACAGATGACGGACTGACGATCACTGTGTGCAAGTCTCGTGCGGAACGCGGCCTTGCCTGGCCGTACGCTCCCTGCATGTCACGCGCGAATCTGGACCGGGACCCGCACGAGGTCGCGCACATGTTCGACGGGGTCGCCAAGCACTACGACCGGACCAATTCGCTGACCAGCCTCGGTTTCGACCGGTACTGGCGCAGCGTGACAGCGCGCGAGCTGGCGCTCTCGCCGGGTGAGAAGGTGCTGGACATCGCGGCCGGCACCGCGGTGTCCACGGTCGCCCTCGCCGCGTCCGGCGCCTGGTGCGTTGCCGCGGACTTCTCGCTCGGCATGCTGGCGCGCGGTACGCACCGCAAGGTGCCCAAGGTCGCGGCGGACGCGCTGCACCTGCCGTTCGCGGACGACTCGTTCGACGCGGTGACGGTGTCCTTCGGGCTGCGCAACATGAAGGGCACGGTGCACGCGCTCGCCGAGATGCGCCGGGTGGTTCGGCCGGGCGGGCGGCTGGTGGTGTGCGAGTTCTCCACGCCGACCTTTGCCCCGTTCCGGTTCGTGTACCTGAACTACCTGATGCGCGCGCTGCCGGCGATCGCGCGGAAGGTGTCGTCCAACCCGGACGCCTACGTCTATCTGGCCGAGTCGATCCGGGCCTGGCCCGCGCAGCGCCAACTGGCCGAACTCGTCGAGCAGGCGGGCTGGCGAGACGTGGAGTGGACCAACCTGACCGGTGGCATCGTCGCCCTGCACCGGGCCGGCAAGCCGGTCGGCGAGGGCACCGAATCCAGCACCTAGACTCGGGGCTAATCCCCTCTCCAGCTGAGAGCCCTCAAGGAGCACACGCCTATGCCTAGCCGACGCCGAGCCGACGAGGATGCCGAGGTCATCGTGGTGGGTGCCGGCCCCGCCGGTTCCACCGCGGCCACCTACCTGGCCCGGTGCGGGTTGGACGTGCTGCTGCTGGAGAAGAGCACCTTCCCCCGCGAGAAGGTGTGTGGCGACGGTCTCACTCCTCGTGGTGTGAAGCAGCTCATCGACCTCGGCGTGGACACCCGCGAGGAGGCGGGTTGGCTGCACAACCGCGGCCTGCGCGTGATCACCGCGCACCACAACCTCGAACTGGACTGGCCGACGCTGGCCAACTACCCGCCCTACGGGCTGGTCCGGCCGCGCCAGGACTTCGACGAGATGCTGGCCAGGACGGCGCAGCGGGCGGGCGCGCGGCTGCTGGAGGAGACCAACGTCAACGGCGCGATCACCGACGAGCGCACCGGACGCGTGGTCGGCGTGACCGCGAAGGTGGGCAAGGACCGGGAACCGGTCAGCTACCGCGCCCCGCTGGTGCTGGCCTGCGACGGCGTGTCCGCGCGGCTGGCGCTGTCGGTGGGGATCGAGAAGCGGGACGACCGCCCGATGGGCGTCGCGGTGCGCCGGTACTACACCTCGCCGCGCACCAAGGACGATTACCTGGAGTCGCACCTTCAGCTGTGGGACCGCTCGGATCCGGCGCGGCCGGTGCTGCTGCCCGGCTACGGCTGGATCTTCGGCATGGGCGACGGCACGGTGAACGTGGGCCTTGGCATCCTGTCGACCTCCAAGGCGTACGGCACCACGGACTACCGCGCGCTGATGCGGCAGTGGGTCGGTGGCCTGGACGAGGAGTACGAGCTCAGCGAGAACACCGCGACCGGCAAGATCGGCGGCGCGGCGCTGCCGATGGGCTTCAACCGGACCCCGCACTACCGCGACGGCCTGCTGCTGGTGGGCGACGCGGGCGGCACGGTGAACCCGTTCAACGGCGAGGGCATCGGCTTCGCCATGGAGTCGGCGAAGCTGGCCGCGCAGTACGTGGTGCAGGCGCTGGCCCGGTCGGAGGGTGCGGCGCGCGAGCGGGCGCTGGCCGGCTACCCGGCGGCGATGAAGCAGGCGCTGGGCAGCTACTACACGCTGGGCAACACGTTCTCGAAGCTGATCGCGAACCCGACGATCATGCGGCTGTGCACCCGGCACGGGCTGCCCAAGGAGCGGTTGATGCGGCTGGTGCTGAAGCTGCTGGCCGGTCTGTACGACCCGCGCGACGGCGACTACATGGACCGGATCATCACGGTGGCAACGAAACTGGCGCCCAGCGTCTGATCAACTCAGCGATCGCGAGGCCGGCTCCGAAGGACGGGGCCGGCCTTTGCGTTGGCTGGATCGGTGTTCCTGATCACAAGAAAAGGCGACGCCCTTCCACAACCTTGTGACCTAGGTCCTAAACTACGCATCGCGGCTTGTGAAGGAGTTCACAGACCCCTTGCGGGGTAGCTTGTGAACATTTTCACAAGCGTCCCGGGGCGCAAAGGGGCGACGGGACACGGCACTCACCAGCTGAGTTAGGTGCGCCTAACCGGCGTGAGTGTGACGTACACCCCGTAGGGTGCGGTCGGCGGTGACCGGTAGGTCGCCGACGGTGAGAGAGGCGGGCCAAAGGTGCAGATGGCAGCGGTGCAAGTGGTCGAGGCCGCGGGAACGCCCACCGCCCTGGGGCCGTATCTGCCGATCCTGTTGCTGTTCGTGCTCGCCGCGGGTTTCGCGGGTGCCTCCGCGCTGCTCGCCGCGCCGAACATGGGTCCGAAGCGGTACAACAAGGCCAAGCTCGAGGGTTACGAGTGCGGTATCGAACCCTCGCCCCAGCCGATCATCGGCGGCGGCCGGGTTCCGGTCGCGTACTACCTGACCGCGATGCTGTTCATCCTGTTCGACATCGAAACGGTGTTCCTCTACCCGTTCGCGGTCACCGCGGACGCGCTCGGCATCTTCGGTGTCGTGGAGATCGTGTTGTTCATCGCGACGGTCGCCTTCGCCTACGTCTATGTGTGGCGTAGGGGCGGGCTGGACTGGAACTAGGGACAACACACCAAGGACCGGGAGGCTTGTCATGGGTCTAGAGGAGCAACTGCCGAATGGCTTCCTGCTCGCCAAGGTCGAGCAGTTGGTCAACTGGTCGCGCAAATCGTCGGTGTGGCCCGCGCAGTTCGGCCTGGCCTGCTGCGCGTTCGAGATGATGGCGGTCGGCGGCCCGCGTTTCGACATCGCGCGCTTCGGCATGGAGCGGTTCTCGGCGACGCCGCGCCAGGCCGACCTGATGATCGTGGCCGGCCGGGTCAGCAACAAGATGGCCCCGGTGCTGCGCCAGATCTACGACCAGATGCCCGAGCCCAAGTGGGTGCTGTCGATGGGCGTGTGCGCGTCCTCGGGCGGCATGTTCAACAACTACGCGATCGTGCAGGGCGTCGACCACATCGTGCCGGTGGACATCTACCTGCCGGGCTGCCCGCCCCGCCCGGAGATGCTGCTCGACGCGATCCTCAAGCTGCACGCCAAGATCCAGGCCGAGCCGATCAACGCGACCCGTGCGGCCATCAAGGCCGAGAACGGTGAGCACACCGAGTTGATCCCGTCCTCGATCCGCTTCGGTAAGCCGGGCGACAAGAAGTTCCGCGGCCCGCAGGACCCGAACGGCGCCAGCGTGGCCATCCAGGCAAGGCGGTCTCGCGAGATCCAGATCGAGGCGGGCCGGGTGCAGGACATCGAAATCGAGCCGATTCGCTCGCGGGAGCAGCACTGATGAGTGAAGAGAACGTGTCGCCGGGCGAGGTGGCGCCGGCCGCGTCGCAGGCAGCGTCACCGGGCGAGCCGCTGGTGGCAGGCAAGGCCCGCAAGGGCATGTTCCACATCGCCGGTTCGGGTGACACCTCCGGCTTCGGCGGCCTGGAACTGCCCAGCTACGTGCCTCCTGCGGCGGAACGCCCCTACGGCGGCTGGTTCGACGAGTTCGTGGACGACCTGCTGACCGCCATGGCGAACCGGGGGATCCCGGTCGAGGCGATCCAGCAGATCACCGTTGACCGCGGCGAGATCACTGTCTACCTGCACCGCGACCACCTCGTCGCGGTCGCGAGCGCGCTGCGCGACGAACCGGCGCTGCGCTTCGAGATGCTCAGCTCGGTGTCCGGTGTGGACTATGGCGAGGACGTGCCGCAGCGGCTGCACTCGGTCTACCACCTGCTCTCGATGACCTACCGCCGCCGGATCCGGCTGGAGGTCGCGGTGGACGTCGAGGACGCGCATGTGCCCAGCCTCGTGGAGATCTACCCGACCGCCGACTGGCAGGAGCGGGAGACCTGGGACATGTTCGGGATCATCTACGACGGTCATCCCGCGCTGACCCGGATCCTCATGCCGGACGACTGGGACGGGCACCCGCAGCGCAAGGACTACCCGCTCGGCGGCATCCCGGTCGAGTACAAGGGCGCCGAAATTCCTCCGCCCGACGAAAGGAGGGCGTACTCATGACCGAGACGACCGAACCCCAGTACGCACCGTCCCGGGAGACCACCGAGGGCAAGGTCTACCTCGTCACCGAGGACAACTGGGACGAGATCCTCGCCGACGTCGGCAAGGACGAGCGGTTCGTGATGAACCTCGGGCCCTCGCACCCGTCCACGCACGGCGTGCTGCGGATGGTGGTGGAACTCGAGGGCGAGACCGTCAGCAACCTGCGGCTGGTCACCGGGTACCTGCACACCGGCATCGAGAAGAACTGCGAGTACCGGACCTGGACGCAGGGCGTCACGTTCGTGACCCGCGCGGACTACGCCTCGCCCATCGGCAACGAGATGAACTACTGCCTCGCGGTCGAGAAGCTGCTCGGGGTGGAGATTCCGGAGCGGGCGCAGATCATCCGGGTCATGCTGCTGGAGATCAACCGGATCACCTCACACTTCCTGTGCATCGCCACCGGCGGCATGGACCTCGGGTCCACCACCGCGATGACCTACGGCCTGCGCGAGCGCGAGGAGGGCCTGAAGGTCCTTGAGCTGATCACCGGCCTGCGGATGAACCACGCGTTCGTCCGGCCCGGCGGTGTCGCCCAGGATCTGCCCGATGGCTATGAGAGCGCGGTCAAGGGGTTCGTCCAGATCGTGCGCAAGCGGCTGCCGCAGTACGACAAGCTGCTCACCGGTCAGCCGATGTTCCGCAACCGTCTGGCCGGCGTCGGCGTGCTGCCGCTGGACGCGTGCATCGCGCTCGGCGTGACCGGTCCTGTGCTCCGCTCCGCCGGTCTGGCCTGGGACCTGCGCAAGGTCGAGCCGTACTCGGGTTACGAGGACTACGAGTTCGACGTGCCGACCGACACGGCGGCCGACTGCTTCGCCCGGTACAAGATCCGGGTCGAGGAGGTCCGCCAGTCGTTGCGGATCGTCGAGCAATGCCTGCGCAAGCTCCAGCCCGGTCCGGTCATGGTGGAGGACAAGAAGATCGCCTGGCCCGCCCAGCTGTCTGTGGGCGCCGACGGTCTTGGCAACTCCCTTGAGCACGTGCGCAAGATCATGGGCCAGTCGATGGAGTCGCTGATCCACCACTTCAAGCTGGTCACCGAGGGCTTCTCGGTCCCGGCCGGCCAGGCGTACTCCGCGATCGAGTCGCCGCGCGGCGAGATCGCCTGCCACGTGGTGTCCGACGGTGGCACCCGGCCGATGCGGGTGCACGTGCGCGAACCAAGTTTCATCAACCTCCAGGCTGCTCCCGCGATGTGTGAGGGCGGGCTGTTCGCGGACGCGATCGCCACGCTCTCCTCGATCGACCCGGTGATTGGTGGTACCGACCGATGACGAGTGATCTGGGCACTGACCTGTTCAGCGCGGAGGTCGAGGCCGAGGCCAGGGAGATCATCGCGCGCTACCCGCGCTCGCGATCCGCGCTGCTGCCCATGCTGCACCTGGTGCAGTCGATCGAGGGGCACGTCAGCGAGCTGGGCATCGCCTTCTGCGCCAAGCAACTCGGCATCACCACCGCCGAGGTCGACGCGGTGGTCACCTTCTACACCATGTACAAGCGCACGCCCTGCGGCGAACACCTGGTCAGCGTGTGCACGAACACGCTGTGCGCGGCGCTGGGCGGGGACGCGATCTACGCGAAGCTGACCCGCCAGCTCGGCAGCGACGACGCGCCGCTGGGCCACGAGGAGACCGCGGGCGAGCCGGGTGAGACCGGCTCGATCACGTTGGAGCACGCGGAATGCCTCGCCGCCTGCGACCTCGCCCCGGTCATCCAGGTGAACTACGAGTACTACGACAACCAGACGGTGGACTCCGCGACCGAACTCGTCGACGCGCTGCGCCGTGGCGAGAAGCCGGCGCCGAGCCGGGGTCCGGCGCTGAGCAGCTTCAAAGCGGTCTCCCGCGAACTCGCCGGCTTCTTCGACGAGCTGGACACCACTGTGGACGGTCCGTCGGCCGCGGCGGAAACCGTGCGCGGGGCGCACATCGCCAACGAGCGGGGCTGGACCGCACCGGTCATGTCGGATGTGCCGCTGCCGGCCGTCGAGGAGAAGAAATGACTGTTGATCCTCTTACTCCGGTACTCACCAAGCGCTGGCTGTCCCCGCGCTCGTGGCGGCTGTCCACCTACGAGCAGCTGGAGGGCTACACCGCGCTGCGCAAGGCGCTGGCCGGCACTCCGGAACAACTGGTCAACGTGGTCAAGGACGCGGGGCTGCGCGGTCGCGGCGGTGCCGGCTTCCCGGCGGGCGTGAAGTGGAGCTTCATGCCGCCCAACGAGGACAAGCCGCACTACCTGGTGATCAACGCCGACGAGGGCGAGCCGGGCACCTGCAAGGACATTCCGCTGATGATGGCGGACCCGCACTCGCTGATCGAGGGCTGCGTGATCGCGGCCTACGCGATGCGCTCGCACCACTGCTTCATCTACGTGCGCGGCGAGGCCCTGCACTGCCTGCGGCGGCTGACCATGGCGGTGCGCGAGGCGAAGGAAGCCGGCTACGTCGGCAAGGACATCCTCGGCTCCGGGTACGACCTGGAGATCACCGTGCACGCGGGCGCTGGCGCCTACATCTGCGGTGAGGAGACGGCGCTGCTCGACTCGCTGGAGGGCCTGCGCGGCCAGCCGCGACTCAAGCCGCCGTTCCCGGCCGCCGCCGGCCTCTACGCGGCGCCGACCACGGTCAACAACGTGGAGACCATCGCCAGCGTGCCGTTCATCGTCAACGCGGGCTCGGACTGGTTCCGGCAGATGGGGCGGGACAAGTCGCCCGGCCCGAAGATCTACTCGATCTCCGGCCACGTCGAGCAGCCCGGCCAGTACGAGGCGCCGATGGGCACCACCCTGCGCGAGCTGCTGGAACTGTGCGGGGGCATGAAGGACGGCATCCCGCTGAAGTTCTGGACCCCGGGCGGTTCGTCCACCCCGATGTTCACCACCGAGCACCTCGACGTGCCGCTGGACTTCGAGGGCGCGGTCGAGGCCGGGTCGATCCTGGGCACGACGGCCGTGATGGTGTTCAACGAGACGGTGTCCGTGCCGTGGGCCGTGATGAAGTGGACCCAGTTCTACGAGCACGAGTCGTGCGGCAAGTGCACGCCGTGCCGCGAGGGCACCTACTGGCTGGCCCAGATTCTGGAGCGGATGGTCGCCGGGAACGGCACGGCGAGCGACATCGACACCCTGCTCGATGTCTGCGACAACATCTTCGGCCGGTCCTTCTGCGCCCTCGGTGACGGCGCGGTCTCGCCGATCCAGAGCGGCATCAAGTACTTCAAGGACGAGTTCCTGGCGCTGTGCAAGGACAACGCCGCGCGGAACGAACGGCGCGAGCTGGCGGGAGCGCACTGACGATGACCATTGCTCCGGAGCAGAAGAGCGAGCAGGCGCCGGTGCCCGAGGGGCACGTGCGGCTGACCATCGACGGCGAGGAGGTGATCGCGCCCAAGGGGGAGCTGATCATCCGCGCCGCCGAGCGGATCGGCGTCGAGGTGCCGCGCTTCTGCGACCACCCGCTGCTGGACCCGGCCGCGGCCTGTCGGCAGTGCCTGGTCGAGGTCGAGATGAACGGCCGCCCGATGCCCAAGCCGCAGCCCTCCTGCGCGGTCACGGTCGCCGAGGGCATGGTGGTCAAGACGCAGCGCACGTCGGCGGTGGCGGACAAGGCGCAGCAGGGCGTGATGGAGCTGCTGCTCATCAACCACCCGCTGGACTGCCCGATCTGCGACAAGGGCGGTGAGTGTCCGCTGCAGAACCAGGCGCTCGCGCACGGCCGCGCCGACTCGCGGTTCGTCGACACCAAGCGCACGTTCGCCAAGCCGGTGCCGATCTCCGCGCAGGTGCTGCTGGACCGGGAGCGCTGCGTGCTCTGCCAGCGCTGCACCCGCTTCGCCGACGAGATCGCCGGCGACCCGTTCATCGATCTGCTCGAACGCGGTGCGCACCAGCAGATCGGCGTCGGCCCGGCCGACCCGACCGCGCTGCTCGCCCAGGGCGAGACGCCCAGCCAGACGACCGGGTTCACGGTCAACGGCTCCGCGCACGACATCGCGGTCGGCGACAAGCAGCCCTTCGCCAGCTACTTCTCCGGCAACGTCATCCAGATCTGCCCGGTCGGCGCCCTCACCTCCGCCGCGTACCGGTTCCGCTCCCGCCCGTTCGACCTGGTGTCCAAGCCGAGCGTGTGCGAGCACTGCGCGTCCGGCTGCGCCCAGCGCACCGACTTCCGGCGCGGCAAGGTGCAGCGGCGCCTCGCCGGCGAGGACGCGGCGGTGAACGAGGAGTGGACCTGCGACAAGGGCCGCTTCGCCTTCACCTACGCCACCGCCGACGACCGGTTCACCCGGCCGATGGTGCGCGACGAGAAGACCGGTGAACTCAAGGAATCGTCCTGGACCGAGGCGCTGCGCATCGCGGCCGACGGCCTGCTCGCGGCCCGCAAGGGCAAGGGCGCCGCGGTCCTCCCCGGCGGTCGGCTGACCGTCGAGGACGCCTACGCCTACGCGAAGTTCGCCAGGATCGCGCTGCGCACCAACGACATCGATTTCCGGGCCCGGCCGCACTCGGCCGAGGAACTGGACTTCCTCTCCTCGACCGTGCTCGGCGCGACGCCGGAGAACGGCGGCGTCTCCTATGCCGACCTCGAAACCGCGCCCGCCGTGCTGTCGGTCGCATTCGAGCCGGAGGAGGAGTCGCCGATCGTGTTCCTGCGGCTGCGCAAGGCGGCCCGCAAGAACGGCACCAGGTTCTTCCAGATCGCCAGCCACACCACGCCCGCGGTCACCAAGACCTTCGGCACCCTGCTCGCCTGCGAGCCGGGCGCGGAAACCGCGGCGGTCGACGGACTGGTCGCGCACGCACCGGACGTGGCGCAGGCGCTGGGCAAGCCCGGCGCGGTGGTGCTGGTCGGCGAGCGGGCCGCGGTCATCCCGGGTCTGTTCGCCGCGCTGCACCGGCTGATCACCGCGACCGGCGCCAAGCTGGCCTGGATCCCGAGGCGCGCGGGCGAACGCGGCGCGCTGGAAGCGGGCGCGGTGCCCAACCTGCTGCCCGGTGGTCGCCCGGTCACCGACGCGAGCGCCCGCGCGGACATCGAGCGGTCCTGGGGCCTCGCCCCGGGCAGCCTGCCCGAGTCGCTGGGCCTGGACACCAACGGCATCATCGCCGCGGCCGCCGCCGGTCAGCTCGGCGCGCTGGTCGTCGGCGGGGTCGACCCGGACGACCTGCCCGACCCGGAACTCGCCGACCTCGCACTGTCCACTGTGGACTTTGTGGTCAGCCTGGAACTGCGGCCCAGCGAGGTGACCAAGCGGGCGCACGTGGTCCTGCCGGTCGCGCCCGCGCAGGAACGCTCCGGCAGCTACCTCAACTGGGAGGGCCGCCGCCGCGAGTTCGACGTCGTCATCGAGCGGGCCGGCGCGCTGCCCGACTGCCGCGTGCTGGACACGCTGGCCGTCGAGATGGACGTGGACCTGTTCACCCAGACCGCGCAGGCCGCGGCCGGTGACCTGGCCCGGCTCGGCCCCGTCGCCGCGCCGATCCCGGTGCCGGCCCTGGTACTCGACGCGACCCCGGCCCCGACACCAGGCCCCGGCCAGGTGAAGCTGGCGACCTGGCGGCAACTGCTGGACAACGGCTCGCTGCAGATCAACGAGCCGCACCTGGCGGCCACCGCGCGACTGGCCACGGCCCGGCTCGCCGAACAGACCGCGGCCGCGCTGGGCATCACGTTCGGCCGCCCGGTCACCGTGTCCACCCGGCACGGCTCGGTCACCCTCCCGGTGCTGCCGGCCGATCTGCCACCCGGCGTGGTCTGGCTGCCGGAGAACTCCGGCCCGTCCTCGGTGCGCCGCACGCTGCGTGCGACACACGGCTCCGTCGTGGACATCGCTGCGAATGAAGGTGAGGCGTGATGCGGACCTTCGCCCAGTACACCAACGGTGACACGGCGATCCTGCTGAACAACGACCCGGTGTGGCTCTCGATCATCAAGATCGTCGTCGTGTTCCTGTTCCTCATGGTCATGGCGATGATCTGTGTCTGGGCGGAACGCCGGATCCTGGGCAAGATGCAGCACCGTCCCGGCCCGAACCGGGTCGGCCCGTTCGGTCTGCTCCAGGCGCTGGCCGACGGTCTGAAGGTGGCCTTCAAGGAGGACATCCGACCGCTGCTCGCCGACAAGTTCGTCTACATGATCGCGCCGGTGATCGCCGCGGTGCCCGCGTTCCTCGCCTTCGCGGTGACGCCCTTCGGCGGCCAGGTCTCCATATTCGGCCACCAGACCGCATTGCAGATCACCGACCTGCCGGTCGGCGTGCTGGTGGTGCTGGCCTGCTCCTCGGTCGGCGTCTACGGCATCGTGCTCGGCGGCTGGTCCTCCGGCTCGCCCTACCCGCTGCTCTCCGCGCTGCGCTCGGCCGCCCAGATGATCTCCTACGAGATCGCGATGGGCCTCTCGCTGGTCGCGGTCATCATCTTCAGTCACTCGCTGTCCACTGCGGACATCGTGAACGCGCAGTCCTCCGGCTGGTACGCCTGGATGCTCCCGGTCAGCTTCGTCATCTACCTGATCTCGATGGTCGGTGAGACCAACCGGGCCCCGTTCGACCTCCCGGAGGCCGAGTCGGAGCTGGTCGGCGGCTACCACACCGAGTACTCCAGCCTGAAGTTCGTGCTGTTCTACATCGCCGAGTACATCAACATGGTCGGCGTCTCCGCGTTCGCCACCACGCTGTTCCTCGGCGGCTGGCACGCGCCGTGGCCGCTGACCCTGTGGGGCGGGGCCAACTCCGGCTGGTGGGGCCTGCTCTGGTTCCTGATCAAGACCTGCCTGGTGATCTTCTGCTTCATGTGGGCCCGCGCCGCGCTGCCCCGGCTGCGCTACGACCAGTTCATGCGGTTCGGCTGGAAGGTGCTGGTCCCGGTCAACCTGATCTGGATCGCCGCGGTCGTCGCGGTCCGCGAGGTCAAGTCCACCTACGGCTTCTCCGCCCCGATCGTGCTGGTCATCCTCGGTGTCGTGGTGGTCGTGGCGCTGCTGATCGCGTTCATGGCACCGGAGAAGCGCGTCGGCGACGACGGCGTGCAGCTGACCGGCAACCGGTACCCGATCCCGCCACTGGATCTCGTGGTGCCCACCAAACCCACACCACGTCGACCATCCGCGGCCCGGCGCCGCGCGGCCGAACGCGCGGCCGAGGCCGTCGTGCCGGCTAGCTCTTCGAGCGCAGGAAAGGAGGCCGGCGATGGGGTTGTTTGATCCCGTCAAGGGCTTCGGAGTCACCTTCTCGACGATGTTCAAGCGGGTGGTCACCGAGCAGTACCCGGAGGACTTCCGGGCCACGGCAGCGCGCTACCACGGCCGCCACCAGCTCAACCGGCACCCGGACGGGCTGGAGAAGTGCGTCGGCTGCGAGCTGTGCGCCTGGGCCTGCCCGGCCGACGCGATCTTCGTCGAGGGCGGCAACAACACCGAGGAGGAGCGCTTCTCCCCCGGTGAGCGCTACGGCCTCGACTACCAGATCAACTACCTGCGGTGCATCGGCTGCGGCCTGTGCGTCGAAGCCTGTCCGACCCGGTCGCTGACCATGACCAACTTCTACGAGTTGGCCGACGACAACCGGCAGGACCTGATCTACACCAAGGAAGAGCTGATGGCGCCGCTGCTGCCCGGCATGGAGCAGCCGCCGCACCCGATGCGCCTTGGCGAGAACGAGAAGGACTACTACGTCCTGGGTCCCGAGCTGGCGCGCAAGCAGCCCGCCCCGGTCGAGGGAGCCGGCCAGTGATCCACGAAGCAGCGCTGTTCGCCCAGGCCGCGAGCGACACGGTCAACAAGGTCGGCGCGGGCGAGACGATCATCTTCTGGATCCTCGGCCCGATCGCCCTTGCCGGCGCGCTGGGCATGCTGTTCTCCCGCAACGCGGTGCACTCCGCGCTGTGGCTGGTGCTGACCATGTTCAGCCTCGGCGTGTTCTACATGATCGAGCAGGCGCCGTTCCTGGGCTTCGTGCAGATCATCGTCTACACCGGCGCGATCATGATGCTGTTCCTGTTCGTGCTGATGATGGTCGGCCGGGAGTCCTCGGACTCGGTCGTCGAGGTGCTGCGCGGCCAGCGGCTGTGGGGCGGCATCCTCGGCGTCGGGGTCGCCGGCCTGTTCATCGGCATCGTTTCGCAGTCCCTTGTGGACGTCACGTCGTCGAACCTGAACGGACCCAACGGCACCAACGGCGGCAACGTGGCCAACATCGGCCGCTCGCTGTTCACCGACTTCCTGTTCCCGTTCGAGCTGACCTCGGCGCTGCTCATCACCGCGGCGGTCGGCGCGATCGTGCTCGCCTACACCGGCAAGTCCGACCGGCGCGGCCGCAAGACCCAGCGCGAACTGGTCGCCATGCGCTTCCGCGGCGAGTACTCCCGCCCGTCGCCGCTGCCCGGCCCCGGCGTGTTCGCCACCGCCAACTCGGTGGCCACCCCGGCCCTGCTGCCCGACGGTTCGGTCGCGCCCGAGTCGCTGTCCGAACTGATCGACTCGGTTCCGATCAGCGAGTTCGCGCACGACCTCGAAGTGTCCACGGGCACCGAGCACCACGCGGACGCGCACGCGCTCACCCAGTCCACTTCGGACTCGGACGAGGAGGTTAGCCACTCGTGACCCCCACCTACTACCTGCTGCTCTCGGCGCTGCTGTTCTCGATCGGCGCGGTGGGCGTGCTGGTCCGGCGCAACGCCATCGTGGTGTTCATGTGCATCGAGCTGATGCTCAACGCGGTGAACCTGACCCTGGTCACCTTCGCCAGGATCAACGGTTCGCTCTCGGGCCAGATCATGGCGTTCTTCGTCATGGTCGTCGCGGCCGCCGAGGTCGTCGTCGGCCTGGCCATCATCATGTCGATCTTCCGGGCCAGGCGGTCCACCTCGGTCGACGACGCGAACCTGTTGAAGTACTGACTTGCGGATCTTGGATTAGGAGTCGCACGCGATGGAAGCTGTGCACCCGGCGAGTGGTGTCGCGACAGTGTCGTGGCTGCTGCTCGCGCTGCCCGCGTTCGGCGCGCTGGTGCTGTTGATCGGCGGCAGGCGCACCGACAAATGGGGACACCTGCTCGGCTGTCTGACCATCATCGCGGCGTTCGTCATCGGCCTGATCACGTTCATCAACTCGACCGGCCTCGCGGTCGCCGACCGGGTCCAGGAACTGCACCTGTTCTCCTGGATCCCGGTGAACGCGTTGCAGGTCGACTTCGGACTGCGGCTCGACCCGCTGTCGTTGACGTTCGTGCTGCTGATCACCGGCGTCGGCGGGCTGATCCACGTCTACTCGATCGGCTACATGTCGGCCGACCGGGATCGCCGCCGGTTCTTCGCCTACCTCAACCTGTTCGTGGCATCGATGCTGCTGCTGGTCCTCGGCGACAGCTTCGTGACCCTCTACCTCGGTTGGGAGGGCGTCGGTCTCGCGTCCTACCTGCTGATCGGTTGGTACATCGACCGGCCTGCCGCCGCGACCGCCGCCAAGAAGGCGTTCCTGATGAACCGGGTCGGCGACGTCGGCCTGGCCATCGCGATCTTCATCCTGTTCGCCAACCTGCACACCACCCAGTACTCGGTGGTCTTCGCGAACATCGGCAAGCTCTCGCCCGGCACGATCACCGCGATCGCGTTGTTGTTGCTACTCGGGGCCTGCGGTAAGTCCGGCCAGTTCCCACTCCAGTCCTGGTTGCCCGACGCGATGGAGGGTCCGACGCCGGTCTCGGCGCTGATCCACGCCGCGACCATGGTCACCGCCGGTGTGTACCTGGTCTGCCGGTCCAACCCGATCTACGACCTCACCGTGGCCGGCCGGCTGACGGTGGTCTTCGTCGGCGCGATCACGCTGCTGATCGGGTGCATCGTCGGCTGCGCCTACGACGACATCAAGAAGGTGCTGGCCTACTCGACGGTCAGCCAGATCGGCTACATGATGCTGGCCGCGGGCCTCGGGCCCTTCGGCTACGCGCTGGCCATCACGCACCTGCTCACGCACGGCTTCTTCAAGGCCGGCCTGTTCCTCGGGGCCGGCTCGGTCATGCACGGCATGAACGACGAAGTGAACATGCGCAAATTCGGCGGGCTGTTCAAGCGGATGCCGATCACCGCGGTCACCTTCGGCCTCGGCTACCTGGCCATCATCGGTTTCCCGGGCCTGTCCGGGTACTTCTCCAAGGACGCGATCATCGACGCCGCGTTCCAGCAGCCGGGTTGGCAGGGCTGGGTGTTCGGCATCGCCGCGGTCGTCGGCGCCGGCCTGACCGCGTTCTACATGACTCGCCTGGTGATCATGACGTTCTTCGGCAAGGAACGGTGGCGTGACCTCAAGACCGACGACGGTCACGACTTCCACCCGCACGAGGCGTCGCCGGTGATGTGGATCCCGATGACGATCCTGGCCATCGGCTCGATCGGCGCCGGCGCGTACTTCTCGCTGGGCCACCGGCTCGCCGACTGGCTGACCCCGTCGCTGGGCACCTTGCAGGAGCGCTCGGCGGGCCCGCTGTCCAGCACCGAGATCACCATCCTGACCCTGGTGCTCGCCGCCATCGGGGTGGTCGTCGCGATCCTCACCGTCGGCCGCAGCGCCGTTCCGGTGGAACGCCCCGCGCGGGTGTCCTGGCCGGTGCGGGCCGCGCGCGCCAACCTCTACGGCGACGCCCTCAACGAGACCCTGATCGCCCGCCCCGGCCTGTGGCTGGACCGGGCGCTGGTCTTCGGCGACAAGTTCGGCATCGACGGTGCCGTCAACGGCATCGGCATCCTGTTCCGCGGTAGTTCGGGACGATTGCGCAAGCTGCAGACCGGGTTCGTGCGTTCCTACGCGCTGAGCATGTTGGGAGGCGCGATCGTGCTGATCGGTGCCCTGCTGTTGGTGAGGTTCTCCGGGTGAACATCTCCACTGCGGTTTCGATTTCGGGCAGCGGTTTCCCCTGGCTGCTCGCGGTGATCCTGTGGCCGCTGCTCGGCGGTGTGATCGTCGCCTTCTTCAAGAACGACGCGCGCCTCGCCAAGTTGACCGCGATCGTGTTCTCGCTCGTCGAGTTCGCGCTCACCCTGGTCGTGCTGTTCAGCTACCACGCCTCCGGCGCGCGCATCCAGCTCGCCGGCTCGGCCGACTGGATCGCCTCCTTCGGCGTGCACTTCTCCTTCGGCGTGGACGGCATCGCGCTGATCATGCTGGTGATGCTCGGCGGGCTCACGCCGATCGTGCTCGGCGCCTCCTGGCAGGAGAAGCTGCCGGAAGGCCGGTCCATGGCCGGCTTCTTCTCGCTGATCCTGGTGATGGAAGCGTTGGTCATGGCCGTGTTCGCGGCGACGGACGTGTTCCTGTTCTACGTCCTGTTCGAGATCATGCTGATCCCGATGTACTTCCTGATCGGCGGTTACGGCGGTCCGGGCCTGCGCCGGCAGTACGCGGCGGTGAAGTTCTTCCTGTACTCCTTCCTCGGCGGTCTGCTGATGCTCGCGTCGGCGATCGGCTGCTGGGCGTACGTGGAATCGGTCACCGGCACCGGCACCTTCGACTGGGCCACGCTGACCCGGGTGGTCAGCCACGCGCCGCTGGGCACGCAGATCTGGCTGTTCATGGGCTTCTTCTTCGCCTTCGCCATCAAGGCCCCACTGGTGCCCTTCCACACCTGGCTACCGGACGCGGTGCAGGAATCCCCGGTCGGCGTCGGCGTGTTCCTGGTCGGCGTGCTGGACAAGGTCGGCATCTACGGTTTCCTGCGCTACTGCCTGCCGATGTTCCCGGACGCCAGCAAGACGCTCGCCCCGCTGGTCCTGGTGCTGTCGGTGATCGGCGTGCTCTACGGCTCGCTGCTGGCCGCGGGCCAGAGCGACATGAAGCGCTTCGTCGCCTACGTGTCCATCGCGCACTTCGGCTTCATGGGTGTCGGCGTGTTCGCGTTCACCTCGCAGAGCGAGGTCGGCGCGGTCACCTACATGCTCAACCACAGCATCTCCACCGGCATGCTGCTGCTGGTGGTCGGCATGATCGCGGTGCGCGGCCGGTCGTTCAAGGCCGAGGACTACGGCGGCATGGCCAAGGTGACCCCGCTGCTCGCCGGCTGCTTCTTCCTCGCCGGCCTGACCACGCTCTCGCTGCCCGGCACGAACTCGTTCATCTCCGAGTTCCTGGTGCTGCTGGGCTCCTACGAGACGCAGCCGGTGTACGCGATCCTGGCCACCATCGGCATGGTGCTCGCCGCGCTCTACGTGCTCTGGCTGGTCCAGCGGATCATGACGGGGCCGTTGCGGGGCAAGGCGTTCGGTGCCGACGAGCCGCTGGTCGGCGTGACCGGCGGGCCCGGTGCCGCGACCGATCCGCTCGGCCGGGCCAAGAGCATGATCAGCGACCTCAACGGCCGCGAGAAGCTGGTGCTCGCCCCGATGGTCATCTTGATCCTGCTGCTCGGCTTCTACCCCAAGCCGTTGCTCGACGTGGTGAACCCGTCGGTCGGCGCGACTTTGACCTCGGTCGGCGTCTCAGTCGACGCGAACCAGGGAGGCAACTGAAGTGGCCCCGCTGCTACTGGCTGACACGGCCGTTCAGGCCCCGGCGATCAACTACGGTGCGGTCGCGCCGCTGCTGATCGTGCTCGGCGCGGGCTGCGTCAGCGTGCTGTTCGAGGCGTTCCTGCCTCGGCAGACCCGCTGGGGCGCGCAGCTGACGCTGAGCGTTCTCACGCTGTTGGCCGCGGGTCTCTCGCTCGCGCTCTACCTCAAGGGCGCGCCCTCCGGTGGCATCACCACTATCTCGGGCGCGATCGCGGTCGACCGGCCGGCGCTGTTCCTGTGGGGCACGCTGCTCGCGCTCGGCTTCGCCGCGCTGCTGCTCATCGCGGACCGCACCACCGAGCGGGGCAGCTACTTCGTCGCGCACAATTCGCCCGCCGACGCCAGCCTGGCGCAGCGCACCCAGCAGGCGCTGTTCGGCGACATGCAGACCGAGGTCTTCCCGCTGACCCTGTTCGCGCTCGGCGGCATGATGACCTTCACCGCCGCGAACGACCTGCTGACCATGTTCATCGCGCTGGAAGTGCTGAGCCTGCCGCTGTACCTGATGGTCGGCATGGCGCGTCGGCGCAGGCTGATCTCGCAGGAGGCCGCGCTCAAGTACTTCCTGCTCGGCGCGTTCGCCTCCGCGTTCTTCCTCTACGGCCTCGCGCTGCTCTACGGCTACGCGAACTCGGTGAAGCTCTCCGACATCGCCAACGCGGCCACCGGCACCAGCCACTCGGACGCGCTGCTGTTCGGCGGGTTGGGCCTACTCGTGGTCGGCCTGATGTTCAAGGGGTCGGTCGGTCCGTTCCACACCTGGACCCCGGACGTCTACCAGGGCGCGCCCACCCCGGTCACCGCGTTCATGGGTGCCTGCACCAAGGTCGCCGCGTTCGGCGCCATCCTGCGAGTGATGACCGTCGCGTTCAAGGTCACGAGCTGGGAATGGCGCGGCGTGCTGTGGGCGGTCGCCATCGCGTCCATGTTCATCGGCGCGGTGCTCGGCCTCACCCAGACCGACGTGAAGCGGATGATCGCCTACTCGTCCGTCGCGCACGCCGGCTTCCTGCTGATCGGCGCCATCGCGCTGACCCACAACGGCCTGTCCGGCACGCTGTTCTACCTGCTCGCCTACGGCTTCACCACGGTGGCCGCGTTCGGCGTGGTCACCCTGGTCCGCACCGCGGATGGTGAGGCATCACACCTTTCCTCCTGGGCCGGGTTGGCCAAGCGCTCGCCGTTGTTGGCAGCCGTGTTCACGTTCTTGCTGCTCGCCCTCGCCGGTATCCCGCTGACCAGCGGTTTCATCGGAAAGTGGCTGGTTTTCTCGGCTGGCATCGAGGACGGTATGGCCCCGCTGGTGGTGGTCGGCCTGATCGCCAGCACGGTCGCCGCGTTCTTCTACCTGCGGGTCATCGTGCTGATGTACTTCTCCGACCCCGCTCCGGACGGCCCGACGGTGAGTGTGCCCGGTCCGTTCACCACGGCGGCCATTACCCTGGGCGTATTGGTAACACTCGTGTTGGGCGTGTGGCCGGCGGTCGTCCTCGGTTGGGCGGGCGGTGGCGGTTTCGCCCTCTGACGCGTTGAGGGCGATGTGACAAGTAACCAGCCGGCGGGTGCCGTCGGCGAGTTGGGAACGCAGTTCGAGCTGCTGGATCCCGCGCTGGCCGCGTCGGTGCGGGCCGGACTCGACCGGGTCGAGGACGTCCTGCACAGCGTCGTGCGCAGCGATGTCGAGTTCGTGCAGGCGACCGCCCTGCACCTGGTCGACGCCGGTGGCAAGCGCTTGCGTCCGTTGTTCACGCTGCTCGCCGCCCAGTTCGGCGATCCGAAGCGGGAAGACGTGATCACCGCGGCCGCCGCGGTCGAGCTGGTGCACGCCGCGACGCTGTGCCACGACGACGTGATGGATGAGGCCACCATGCGGCGCGGCGCGGTCAGTGCCAACGCCAAGTGGAACAACTCGGTGGCCATCCTGGCCGGCGACTACCTGTTCGCGCACGCCTCCCGGCTCGTCTCCGACCTGGGCACGGACGCGGCCCGGATCATCGCGGAAACGTTTGCGGAGCTGGTCGCCGGGCAGATGCGCGAGACCATCGGCCCGATCAACGGCGCCGACCCGATCGAGCACTACCTGTCCGTCATCGCGCAGAAGACCGGTTCGCTGACCGCCACCGCGGGCCGCTACGGCGCCATGTGCTCGGGCGCGGCCCCGGAGCACGTCGTGGCGATGCGCCGGTTCGGCGAGTACATCGGCGCGGTCCTGCAGATCTCCGACGACATCATCGACATCGCGTCGTCGTCCTCCGAATCCGGCAAGAACCCCGGCACCGACCTGCGCGAAGGCGTCAGCACGCTGCCCATGCTCTACGCGCTGGCCGACCCGGACGAGTCCAACGACCGGCTGCGCCATCTGCTCTCCGCGCCGCTGACCGACGACGCCGAGGTCGACGAGGCACTGCAACTGCTGCGCGACTCCGCCGCGCTGTTGCAGGCTCGCAAGACCCTCGCCGGCTATGCCGACCGGGCCCGCGCCCAGCTCGACGAGCTGCCCGGCGGCGCGGCTCGCGACGCGCTGCGCTCGCTGACCGACTACATGGTCGAGCGCACCGGCTGAGTTTCGCCTCCAGACGAAAAATACGATGCCCCGGCCTGGTTGGCCGGGGCATCGTCCTACCGTCCGTCGACGGTGTCGTGCTTGATCAGTTTCAGCTTGATCAGTTTCGGAAGGGCGGCGGCGACGAGTTCGTCACCAGCGACCGGTCACCACCAGCAGTGGTGGCCGAGCGAGACGATCAGGTTCACCACAACATTGAGCACAATCACGTTTTCCTCCGATTGAGACGTGATGAGGATTTCTCATAACTGCGCGCGCCCCGAGAAAGTAGCGCCGCGCGATCCGTCCCGTCGCGTCACGAATGGGGGATATCGCGAGCCCATTCCGTAGCCGTTGGCAACGCTGTGTATTAGCGTCGCCAATATGAGTGTCGTCCTGGCCTACGGCCAGTGATCATTGCTACGTTCGATCAACGATCGAATTACACCCGAAGGATTTACATTTACTCGGGCGAGAAGATCTGTGATCTGAGACACATCCGTCCGGATAGTCCTTCCTGACGGTCGAGTGGTTCTGCTGAGCTGCGTCCACCTAATGGGGTACCTCGGCACGGGTATCACAGGTAGGGGAGACTGCTGTTTGCAGAGTCGACAGCAGTCGACAGAGTCGTCCGTCGCAGCGGTCGGTGTGTTGATGACCTCTCGGATCGGCGGTCATCGGCGGGAGGGAAATCGGAGAGATGTGGCTATTCGGTCAGGTGTGGTTCGCCTGCCTGGTCGGCTTCGTCGTGGGCGTCGGGCTTACCTGGCTGTGGCAGGTCCGTCCGCTCAACCGGCGGCTCGCTGACCTGGAGCGCTCCGCCCGCGTCGCGGACCGTCCCGCCCGCCCGTCCGGTCGCCAGGACGAGGACTACCGGCCCGGCTTCGGCAACACCACCTACGACTCCTCGGTCGCCGCGCCGTCGAACGTCGGCGTCAGCACCCCCAGCGGGCGCCCGGGCCTCGACGAGATGTTCGAGCCCGAGCCGCAGGCGGAGCCGACCCACGTCGACGCGACCCGGGTGCACTCGGTCGACGACTACGTCGAGGCGCTGGTGCAGGAGTACCAGGGTGACGCTCCCGGCGAGAACAGGGCCTGGACCAACCGCAACCCCGAGGCGGTCGAGTCCTGGCGCCCCGGCGCGCTCGGCGCCCGCCTCGACGCGGCCGACCAGCACGACGACCCGCACGCCGACGCCCAGCTGACCAGCTACCAGTCCGTCCAGCAGCACGACGACGCCCAACTCACCAGCTATCAGCCTGTTCAGCAGCACGACGACGCCGAGCTGACCAGCTATCAGGCTGTGCAACCGCACGACGACGCGCAGTTGACCAGTTATCAACCGGTGGTGCGCCAGGACCCCGAGCCGGAACCGGGCGCGACCGAGGCGACCCAGCTCCAGCCGCGCGCGTTCGGCACCTCCTACAGCGAGTTCGGCAACCGGGGCAACGCCGACGAGCAGTACCTGGACTACCTGCGCTCCGGCGCTATGGACGTCGAGCCGACCCAGGCCGTGACGCCCGAGCCGGAACCCGAGGTCGTCCGCGACTACGTCGAGCACGAGCCGGAACCCGTGCACGAGTACCAGGACTACTTCGCCGCCGACGACTACTCGACCCAGGACCACATGGCCGAGCAGCAGGTGGCCGAGCAGCACGACGAGGTGGCCGAGGAGCACCCGGCCGAGGTGACCTCGATCCTGCCGCCGATCGTCGACGAGCCGACCGAGATCGAGGAGCCTGCCGAATCGGGCGAGCAGACCGTCGCCGAGGCGCAGCCGGTCGCCCAGCACGAGGACGAGCAGGCCGAGTCCGACTACCCCAACTACTTCGAGCCGAGCGAACCGCTGACCACGCTGGTGCGCCCGCACAGCAGCGGCGGCGGCCCGATCGCCTCCGCGCAGCCCTTCCAGCTCAGCGGCCCGGACCGGGTGGACGCGAACTCGCAGCAGGGCCAGCTCACCCCGATCGAGGAGGGCGGCTTCCAGCCCTTCGCCAAGATCTACGACGAGGAGTACCCGGCCGAGGCCGGCGCGCAGGACTGGCAGGACGACTGGTCCGACGAGCGGGAGCAGGCCAACGGCGCGCACGCACCCGAGGAGACCGAACCGGGCGAGACGACCGGCCCGGTGCCCGCCAAGGTCATCGCGCAGGCCGACGCCGCGTCCCTGTTCGAGCCCGAGACGGCCGCGGAGAGCACGTCGGTGTTCAGCCCGATCACCGACGAGCCGCAGGCCGAGTACGAGCAGGACGCGCCGGCCCCCCGGCACCAGATCGTCCAGCAGAGCGAGCCCGAGTACGCCGACTACGACGAGGACTACCAGGAGGCGGACGAGGACCCCTCGGCCTCCGGGCGGTCCCTGTTCGAGCCGGTGATCGAGCCGGAGCAGCCGACGAGCTACCTGACCCCGGTCGCCCCGCCCGCCCCGCAGAACGGCGGCCAGAGCCCGCAACCGGCACCGCAGCCGACCCAGCAGCTCCAGCCGCAGCAGCTCCAGCCGCAGTCGACCGGGCCGCGCCCGATCCGGGTACGCACCGGGGTCGCCCAGCCGAACCGGCCGCAGGTCGGCGTCGAGCCGACTCGTCCGGTGCGCGCGCCCTCGGGCTCGGCGGGTTGGCAGAGCGGGCCGTTCGGCCCCGGTTCGGCCCTGCCGCTGCCCGACGGGTCGGCGCCGTCACCGCAGTTCCGGATCAAGGCGCGGACCTCCTCGATGGTCTTCCACACCGAGTCCTCGCCGTTCTACGACCGGCTGGAACCGCAGGTCTGGTTCGCCTCCCAGGACGACGCGCAGCGCGCAGGCTTCACCAGCTGGGAGCGCCCGCGCACCTGGTGACCCGCAACGACGAACGGCCCGCCTCCGAGAAGGAGGCGGGCCGTTCGTCGTTGCGGCTTCAGCGGGCGACGGTCCAGGTGTCCTTGCCGTTGAGCAGCGACTGGAGGTCGGCCGGCTTGGTCTGCCGGGCCTGCCGCACCTGGGCGCGCGCCTCGTCGTCGTAGGTCGGCCGGTCCACGTTGCGGAAGACACCGGTCACGGTGTGCGCGAGGCTGGTGTCGGTGAGCCGGGACAGCGCGAACGCGTAGGACGGGTCGTTGAGGTGAGCGTCGTGCACGACCAGCGCGTCCACGCCCACCTCGGTCACCTTGCGGACCTGGAGCGAACCGGTCACCTGGTCGCGGACCACGCCGTACTCGCCGCCCTCGTCGCCGCCACCGAACCGGATCGGCTCGCCGTGGCGCAGCGGGATGATCCGCCGCTCCCGTTCGCCCGGCTCCTTGAGCACGTCGAACGCGCCGTCGTTGAAGATCGGGCAGTTCTGGTAGATCTCCACCAGCGCGGTGCCGCGGTGCGCGGCGGCCTGGCCGAGCACCTCGGTCAGCTGCTTGCGGTCCGAGTCGATGGCGCGGGCCACGAAGCTGGCCTCGGCGCCCAGCGCGAGCGAGACCGGGTTGAACGGGTTGTCCAGCGAGCCCATCGGCGTCGACTTGGTGATCTTGCCGGTTTCGCTGGTCGGCGAGTACTGGCCCTTGGTGAGGCCGTAGATCCGGTTGTTGAACAGCAGGATCTTGAGGTTCACGTTGCGCCGCAACGTGTGGATCAGGTGGTTGCCGCCGATGGACAGCGCGTCGCCGTCACCGGTCACCACCCACACCGACAGGTCCGGCCGGGACACCGCGAGACCGGTGGCGAAGGCTGGGGCGCGACCGTGGATCGAGTGCACGCCATAGGTGTCCATGTAGTACGGAAACCGCGAGGAGCAGCCGATGCCGGACACGAACACGACGTTCTCGCGCTTGAGTCCCAGCGACGGCATGAACGACTGGACGGCGGCGAGCACGGCGTAGTCGCCGCAACCCGGGCACCAGCGGACCTCCTGGTCCGACTTGTAGTCCTTGGCGCTCTGCTTCTCGTCGGTGGTCGGCACCCCGTCCAGACCACCGACTCCGGGCAGACCCAGATCGACAGCGGTCATCGGGCGCCCCCTCCCTCGATGATGTCGGTGAACACGCCTTGCAGCTCCTCGGCCTTGAACGGCAGGCCGGCGACCTTCGTGTAGGAGATCGCGTCGACCAGGTACGTCGCCCTCAGGATCATCGCCAACTGACCCAGGTTCATTTCCGGGATGACCACACGTTCATAACGGCTGAGCACGTCGCCGAGATTGGCCGGCAGCGGGTTGAGGTGGCGCAGGTGCGCGGTGGCGATGGATTTTCCCTTGGCCCGCACCCGGCGCGCGGCCGCGCCGATCGGGCCGAACGTGGAGCCCCAGCCGATCGCGAGCACGCTCGCGTCCCCGTCCGGGTCGGCCACGACCAGATCCGGGACGCTGACACCGGCGATCTTGGCCGCGCGCAGCCGGACCATCTTGTCGTGGTTGTCCGGGTCGTAGGAGATGCTGCCCTTGCCGTCGGCCTTCTCCAGGCCGCCGATCCGGTGCTGGAGACCGGGCGTGCCGGGCACCGCCCACGGGCGGGCCAGCGTCTCCGGGTCGCGCAGGTAGGGCCAGAACTCGCCGGAGCCGTCCGGCGCGTTCGGCGTGGTCGCGAAGGTCACCGAGAGGTCGGGCAGGTCCTGCACGTCCGGGACCAGCCACGGCTCGGAGCCGTTGGCGATCGCCCCGTCGGACAGGATCATCACCGGGGTGCGGTAGGTCAGCGCGATCCGCACCGCCTCCAGCACGATGGCGAAGCAGTCGGCCGGGCTGCACGGCGCCACGATCGGCACCGGTGCCTCGCCGTTGCGGCCGAACATGGCCTGCAACAGGTCGGCCTGCTCGGTCTTGGTCGGCAGGCCGGTGGACGGGCCGCCGCGCTGCACGTCGATCACGACCAGCGGCAGCTCGGTCATCACCGCGAGGCCGATGGTCTCCGACTTGAGCGCGATACCGGGGCCGGAGGTGGTGGTCATGCCCAGCGCGCCGCCGTAGGAGGCGCCGAGCGCCGCGCCGATGCCGGCGATCTCGTCCTCGGCCTGGAACGTGGTCACGCCGAAGTTCTTGTGCTTGGACAGTTCGTGCAGGATGTCCGAGGCGGGCGTGATCGGGTAGGTGCCCAGCAGCACCGGCAGCCTGCTCTGCTGGCCCGCCGCGACGATGCCGTAGGCGAGCGCGGTGTTGCCGGTGATCTGCCGGTAGGTGCCGGCGGCGAGCTTGGCCGGGGCCACCTCGTAGGTCACCGCGAACGCCTCGGTGGTCTCGCCGTAGTTCCAGCCCGCGTGGAAGGCCATGATGTTGGCCTCGGCGAGATCGGGCTTCTTGGCGAACTTCTCGCGCAGGAACCGCTCGGTGCCCTCGGTCGGCCGGTGGTACATCCAGGACAGCAGGCCGAGCGCGAACATGTTCTTGCAGCGTTCGGCGTCCTTCTTGCCGAGGCCGGTGTTGGCGAGCGCGCCCTGGGTGAGGGTGGCCATCGCGACCTTGTGCACCTGGTACTGGGCCAGCGTGTCGCCCTCCAGCGGGTCCGCCTCATACCCGACCTTGGTCAGGTTCCGCTTGGTGAACTCGTCGGTGTTGACGATCAGGATGCCGCCGGCGGCCAGGTCGCCGACGTTGGCCTTGAGCGCGGCCGGGTTCATCGCGACGAGCACGTCCGGCCGGTCGCCCGGGGTCAGGATGTCGTAGTCCGCGAAGTGCAGCTGGAACGACGACACGCCGGGCAGGGTGCCCTGGGGGGCCCTGATCTCGGCCGGGAAGTTGGGCTGCGTGGCCAGGTCGTTGCCGAACGCCGCGGCCTCGGAGGTGAAGCGGTCACCGGTCAGCTGCATTCCGTCGCCGGAGTCTCCCGCGAACCGGATGACGACACGGTCCAGCTTGCGAACCTCGGTATCTCCTGCGCTGGCGTCGTTCCCCAGATCAACGCTCATGGATCGTCGATCCCTCTTTTCCTGCTGTCTCGCGGAGCCGCACGACCGCCTGCTGATCGTGTCGGGCCCGCCGGGTGCTGCGTTTGTCGGCCGCCGTTTCGTTTGACGCGGCCTTCACTCTTCGAGGGTAGTCCGCTGCGTCGGTGTCCGACTCAAGGCTCTATCTCGTTGTCATAGCGTGGGAAACCGCGTATTTCCCTGCTCGTTCCGGCCCGTGCGGGTAGCGCACGTTCCCTACCAGGGTAGGCATTGACATGCTGGTTTGACGGCGGAACGCGCCGCAACTCACACGTTGCCAATCCGGCCGGACTCACGGTAACTGTTACTCCAGTTTGCAGATACTCTCGGTGCCCGCTGGGTCTGGTCTATACCTTTTTGAACACGAAGACCAGAGTAAGTCAACCCTAACTCGCAACTACGTCGGGTCAGCCCGTGCGGTCCGGCATCGGCGGGCGCTCCAGCAACGTCGACAGCACCACCGTCGAGACCGTTCTGTCCACGATGTCCAGTGCGCGCAACCGTTCCAGCGCGGTCTCCAGGTGGTGGATGTCGGCCGCGCGCAGGTGCACGATCGCGTCCGCCGCGCCGGACACCGTGTACGCGGCGACCACCTCGGTCAACGGCTCCAGGGTCGCGGTGATCCGCGCCGGCACCACGTTGCCCCGGCAGTGCACCTCAACGAAAGCTTCAGTGCCCCAGCCCAGCGCCTCCGGATCGACCACCGCGGTGAACCCGCGCAGCACGCCTCGCTCCAGCAGCTTGTCCACCCGGCGCTTGACCGCGGGTGCGGACAGTCCGACCACGCTGCCGATCTCCGCGTAACTCGATCGGGCGTCGGTAACCAGGCACGAAACGATTCGCTGGTCTATCGAGTCCATACGCAACATTCTGCACTGATCAGCGCAATGTGACGACATTGATCGTGGGTGGCACGGGACAATACATTTCGATCCATGACGATCGTCTCGCTCGCCCCGGCTGATTCGCAGCCCGAACCGGTCATCCCGGACCGGATGCCGGTGGCCCGCCGATACCTGATGTGTCCGCCCAGGTACTTCACCGTCGAGTACGCCATCAACCCGTGGATGCACCCGGAGATCCCGGTGAACGTCGAACTGGCCATGCGGCAGTGGACCGAACTGAAGCATGCCTACGAGCATCTCGGCCACGTCGTCGAGGAGATCGAACCCCAGCCCGGCCTGCCCGACATGGTCTTCGCCGCCAACTCCGGCACGGTCATCGGCGGACGCGTGCTCGGCGCCCGCTTCCGCGCGCCGCAGCGCAGTGCCGAGGCCGAGCACTACCGCCGCTGGTTCATCGCGGCCGGCTACCGGGACATCGTCATGCCCACCCTGTTCAACGAGGCCGAGGGCGACCTCACCTGGACCGGCAGGCTGCTGCTCGCCGGCACCGGCTTCCGCACCGACCCGGGCGCGCACGCCGAGGCCCAGGAGGTGCTCGGCGTCCCGGTCGTCTCGCTGCGCCTGATCGACCCGGCCTACTACCACCTGGACACCGCACTGTTCGTGCTCGACGACTCGCCCGCGCACCCGCGGATCGCCTACTATCCCGAGGCGTTCTCGGCCGGTTCACTGCGCGTGCTGCAACGGCTGTTCCCGGACGCGGTCATCGCCGACCGGGCCGACGCCGAGTGCTTCGGCCTCAACGGCATCTCCGACGGTCGCAACGTGATCCTGCCGGCCGAGGCCACCGGCCTGGCCAAGCAGCTGCGCTCGCTGGGCTACGTCCCGGTGCACGTGGACATCTCGGAGCTGCGCAAGGCGGGCGGCGGCCCCAAGTGCTGCACGATGGAACTGCGCGGCTGAACGAATCAGAACGGGCCAATCAGGACGGGCCAATCAGGACGGATTGGCCAGCTCTTCGCTGGGCTCCCGCTGCTCCTCCGGCGGGGCGGTCGCGATCTGATCGGCCATGGCCTGATCGGTGACCCGGTGCGCCGCGCGCCGGGTCACCATGCCGATGCCGGCCACGATCGCCACCGCCGCGATGATCTCGCCGGTCAGTACGGCGGTCCCGGTGTTCGCCGACTCGTTCAGCCACCACACGCCGATGGCAACGCCGACCAGCGGGTCGACCGTGGTGATCACCGCGAGCGCGGGTGAGATGAGTTTGCCCTGCTGGAAGGTGTTCTGGCTGAGCAGGAAGCCGATCGGCCCGATGATGCACACCGCGTAAAGGGTCCAGTGCGTGAACGGCGTCGCGATGCCCTCGCGCAGCTCGCCCGCGACCACCTTGATCAGCGCCGCGGTCACGCCGTAGGTCACGCCGGTCGCCACGGCCAGGCCCAGCACGTGCGCGTTGCCGCGCACCATCGCCGCCCAGGCCAGCGCGCCGACAACGAGCGCGGCCAGCGCGATCGCCAACGGAATCAGGTGCGCCGGCCGGACCAGATGGTCCGAACCACCGGTCGGCTTGGCGAGCAGCAGGAACGCGGACAAACCGGCGACGCAGAGCAGACCACCCATGACCAGCACCCGGTCCGGTCGCCGATGCGCCATCAACGCCGCGAACGAACTGGCGAAGGGCAACGCGGTGACCAGCAGCGGCTGCACCAGCAGCAGCGGTCCGAAACCAAGTGCGACCACCTGCAACGCGAGTCCGGCGACGGTGGCGACGATGCCGATCAACCAGAGTTTGCTGCGCGCCAGATCGATCAACAGTCGTGGATTCAAGGTCTTGCTGTCCGGCACCTCGTGGGCGGCGCGCGCCTGTGCGGCGCTGGCCAGGCCCATACAGGCGGCCCCGGTGATCGCGGCCGGCACCGCGATCACCAACATGACGGTGTTGGCGCCCATCTTCCCAGACCTCGTCCCGCTCTTCGCACTCTTCACACAGCTGCCCGGTAAGAACAACGTAAAGCCTGGCTGTCAGTCTTCCCAGCCGAAAATTTCGGTTCGCCGAGGGGTCGGGATTGCGCATCTGTGCCAGGCGTGCCGCGCGATGATCCGCAAGGGGGAGCACGGATCGGCGCTGATCCTGGTCAACGGCCCGTCGGCGGCGCATCCTGGGATGCGCGTCACGGTGGAGTGAATCCAGATTGGCGAGGGAGTGAACCTGGAGGGCCCCCGAGTCGTCTCAACAAAGGCGGGTACCTAACTCCCGCACCACAGACCGTTCGAGTACATTGGCCGCACTCCAAAGTTGGAGTCACGGTAAGTGAATTCTTGAACGCAAAGCGTAAGTTCACCTGAATTACCGTCATTACGCGCACACCGCGATCGATCGACCGAAAGAGGCTGCTGGGTAGATGCCACAACACGTGACCGTCCACTTGCCCTCGTTCCGGGTCCTGCTCCGCGATGGCGGCAAGCACATCCTCGAGTCGACGATCATCCCGTTGGTGCTGTTCTACCTGCTCCTGACGCTGGTCGGCCTGGACGGCGGCCTGATCGCGGCGCTCGCCTGGTCGATGATCGCCCTCGGTCGCCGGGTGGTGATGCGCAAGCCCATCCCGGCCGTGCTGCTGCTGACCACTGGTCTCCTCGTCGCCAGGACCATCCTCGGTCTGGTCACCGGCAGTATCTTCCTCTACTTCCTGCAACCGACGCTGCAGAATTTCCTGATTGCCGGAGTGCTCCTGGTAACGCTGCCTTTCGGCCGTCCGTTCCTGGCCAAGCTGGCTAACGATTTCTGTGCGTTTCCGACCAGTTTTTCCGAACACCCCGGTGTCGCCCAGTTCTTCAAGCGCGTCTCGCTGCTCTGGGCGTTGGTGTTCCTGACCAACGGCGTGACCACCCTGTGGATCCTCGCCAAGGCCACGGTCGGTGACTTCCTGATGGTGTCCACGGCCGGTTCGTACACGGTTGTCGGGATCGCCATCTGCGTCTCGCTGCTCTGGTTCCGTCGCTCCCTGCGCAGCGAGGGCATCACCCTGCGCCTGGGTGCCCGCCCGGCCGCCGTGCCCGCCGCAGCCTGAACCAACTGCGTTCCGCACCTTCCGGGGACCCCTCCCAGGTTCGCCCCTCTACAAAACACCTCGTGTTGGAACGCACCAGGCTCGAAGTCCAGGACATCGCGAACAAGGCGGCCCGCCAGGTCTTCGCACGGCAGAACGTACGCATCCTCGCCGCGGAACACGTCCGCCAGATCGTCAGGCGGGAGGTTGGCGGCCGGTTCAAACAGCTCGACAGCCGGATCGAGGATCTGCCGGCCGGCATCACCGATCCGTACTGTTCCCCTACCTCGAACCCGGCGACATCCAGTGGGCCAGCCTGGACTCCGCCATGGACTGGTGCCACCGGATGTTCGCCGAACTCGGGTTGATCCACTGAACCGCCGGCTCAGAACTCGGCGACCGCCGGGATCACCTCGTTGGCGATGATCTCCAACGGCTTGATCTTGTGCGCGTCCACGATCATGCCCAGCGCGGTCTGCACGCCCAGGTCCGCGAGTTCGCGCAGGCGCTGCACGGTCTCGCCGACCCGTTCGCCGTTCTCGCCGACGTTGAAGATGTAGTAGGCGGTCTTCTCGATCTCGTCGTAGTCGCGGCCCTCCGCCTCGCAGTGCTCACGCAGCACCGTGAGCTTGTGCGCGATGTCCGGCGCGTCGAACACGTTGCACAGCTGGGCGTACTTCGCCACGAACCGCAGCGTCTTCTGCTCGCCACCGCCGCCGATCATGATCGGCGGGTGCGGCTTGGTCAGCGGCTGCGGCACGTTCAGCGTGCGGCCCAGCTGGTTGTGCTTGCCCTCGTACGGTTCCTCGCTGTCGCTCCACATCTGCAGACAGATCTGGAGCGCCTCTTCCAGCAGTTCGAACCGGATCTTGGTGGACGGGAACGGAATGCCGAGCCCCTTGGACTCGGCCTCGTTCCAGCCCGCGCCGACGCCCAGGATCGCGCGGCCGTCGGACAGCACGTCCAGGGTGCTGATGATCTTCGCCAGGACGGCCGGGTACCGGTAGAGCGCACCGGTCACCACGGTCAGCAGTTTCGCCCGTTCGGTGTGCGCGGCGATGAAGCCGAGCGCGGTGTAGGCCTCCAACATGTCCAGCTCGGGCACATCCCGCAGCTGCCAGAAGTGGTCCATCACCGCGATGTACTCGAAACCGCCCTGATCAGCGGTTTTCACGACGTTGGCCAGAGTGGGGCCGAGCTGTGCCGCGCCGCCGGGCCAGGTGAAGTTCGGGATCTGAATACCAATTTTCACGAGTACGTACCTCCGGTCGAATCGTTGCATGCGCGCTTCATCTACGCAGCCGTCGAGCGGACTCCAGCTTCGCCGCGCGGACCCGGGTGCGAAGATGCACCGGCGATGACTTCGACAGATCCCTCTCCCCGCACGGGTGGCCTGGCCCACACCCGCAAGCGCGAACGCCGCTACCCGCCACAGCTCTGGCGCCTCCCGGTGCTGCGCACCACGTCCGTCACGCCCAGGATGATCCGGGTCACGGTCGGCGGCCCGCGGCTCGCGGACTTCCCGCCGATCACCGGCGAGGCGCACGTGGTCCTCTACTTCTACGAACCGGGCGCCGAACTGCCCGAGCCGCTGACCCTCCAGTCCGCCCGCAACCACTTCGCCGTCGCCCGCCCGGCCATGCGCAGCTACACCCTGCGCCGCCTCGACCTGGCCGCGCGGGAACTGGACCTCGACTTCGTCGTGCACGACGAGACCGGCCCGGCCGCCGCCTGGGCGCGGCAGGCCGAGCCAGGCCAGGAGTTGATCGTGGTCGGCCCGTCGCCCGGCTACCAGCCGGACCCGGACATCGCCGCCCACCTGTTCATCGGCGACGAGACCGCACTGCCCGCCATCGAGGTCATGCTCGGCCAACTGCCCCCTTCCGCGCGCGCCACCGTGATCGTCGAGGTCGCCGACGCCGCCGAGGAGCACCAACTGACCAGCGCGGCAACCATCGACGCACACTGGCTGCACCGCGACGGCGCCCCCGCCGGCCGAGAAAACAGCCTGGTAGAGGGCCTCGCCGACATCGAACTGGCCACTGGCACGGCCGTCTGGGCGGCAGGGGAGAAGGCCGCGGTGCACGCCCTCCGCGCCCACCTGCTGACCGACCGGGGCCTGGACCGGCGCGAGGTCCGCGCGAGCAGCTACTGGCGCATCGGCCATCAGGGCAGCCCCGCCTAGCAGGTCCGGATGGCTCGGCAAACGTGACACATCTTATTACCGCCCAGTAGGCCCCGAGGAAACTTTGACCGGTCAGACGGCGTTAACAAACCGTAAGCCTTTCAGGTAGCAGCGGTGAGGAGGGTCGGGCAGGTGCACAGGCACTACAACGGCTTGAAAACCGCATTGCTGCTCGGCGGAATGAGCGCGCTGATCATCGCGATCTCCGCGCTGTTCGGTAGAACCGCGCTGTTCATCGGGTTGTTCATCGCGCTCGGCATGAACGGCTACGCCTACTTCGCCTCCGACAAGCTCGCCCTGCGCGCGATGCGCGCCCGCCCGGTCTCCCAGGCCGAACAGCCCGCCATGTACCGGATCGTGCGCGAACTCGCCGGCAAGGCCCGCGCCCCCATGCCGCGCCTGTACGTCAGCCCCACCCAGGCGCCCAACGCGTTCGCCACCGGCCGCAACCCGCGCAACGCGGCGGTGTGCGCGACCACCGGCATTCTCGAACTGCTCGACGAACGCGAACTGCGCGCCGTACTCGGCCACGAACTGTCCCATGTGTACAATCGGGACATCCTGATCTCCTGTGTGGCTGGCGCTTTGGCCAGCGTGGTCAGCGTGCTCGCCAACCTGGCCGTGTTCGCCGGCATCTTCGTCGGCGGCGGCAATGGCAACGGTGGCCGCAACAACCCGTTCGCCGTACTGCTCATCGCCATTCTCGGCCCGGTCGCCGCCGGCATCGTGCAGATGGCGATCAGTCGCTCGCGCGAGTACCAGGCCGACGCGTCCGGCGCCGAACTCACCGGCGACCCGCTCGCGCTCGCCTCCGCGCTGCGCAAACTCGAATACGGCACCAGGGCCGCGCCGCTGGTACCGGAGCCGAACCTGGTCAGCCAGTCGCACCTGATGATCGCCAACCCGTTCCGCGGCGGCGAGCCGTTGACCCGGCTGTTCTCCACCCACCCGCCGATGGCCGAACGCATCCGTCGCCTCGAAGGCATGGCGGACCGCCAGCTCCCCTGAGCCGGCTCAGCCGGCCGACGCGCCCGCCGACTCCGCGACCGCCATCACGTACTCGCCGTACTGCGACTTCGCCAACTTGGCGCCCAGCGCGTGGCACTCCTGCGCGGTGATGTAGCCCATCCGCAGCGCGATCTCCTCAAGACACGCGATCCGCACGCCCTGCCGGTGCTCCAGCACCTGCACGAACAACCCGGCCTCCAGCAGCGAGTCGTGCGTGCCCGTGTCCAGCCAGGCGAACCCGCGCCCCAGATCCACCAGGTGCGCTCGGCGTTGGCGCAGGTAGGCCAGGTTCACGTCGGTGATCTCCAACTCGCCACGCGCGGATGGCCTGAGCCCGCGCGCGATCTCGATCACCTTGTTGTCATAGAAGTACAAACCGGTGATGGCCTTGTTCGACTTCGGCTCGGCCGGCTTCTCCTCGATCGACACCAACCGGCCGTCCGGCCCCACCTCGCCGACCCCATACCGGCTCGGGTCCTTCACCGGATAGCCGAACAGCACGCAGCCGTCCAGTGTGCTCACGTGCTGCTGCAACACCCGCGAGAAACCCTGGCCGTAGAAGATGTTGTCGCCAAGGACGAGTGCCACGTCGTCGTCGCCGATGAACTCCGCGCCGATCACGAACGCCTCGGCCAGCCCGTTCGGCTGCGCCTGCTCCGCGTAGCTCAACGACAACCCGAACTGGCTCCCGTCGCCGAGCAACTGACGGAAGTGCGGCAGGTCGACCGGAGTCGAAATGATCAGGATCTCCCGGATGCCCGCGAGTAACAGCACCGACATCGGGTAGTAGACCATCGGCTTGTCGTAAACAGGCAGCAACTGCTTGGAAATCGCCTGGGTGATCGGATGCAGCCGGGTGCCGCTGCCTCCCGCAAGGACGATCCCCTTCATCTTCTGCCCCTCAATCATGCTGTCCGGTTTGCCGATATCGAACGTCGTGCCCACCAACCGTAATCGAGCCGCAGATCGCACGCCCCAACACACCCGCAGGACCTTCCTCGGCGCGGCAGGCGCAGCGCTCACCGCGGCCGCCTTACCCCAGGCCACCGCCCACGCCGCCGCACTCCCATCCCCACCCGGTTTCCCCAGCGGCATCCCGCTGGCCAGGCGGACCTACCAGAACTGGTCCGAACAGATCACCGTCGAACACGCCTGGACCGCGACCCCGGCCGACACCGACGACGTCGTCGCCGTCGTCAACTGGGCGCACGCGAGCGGATACCGGGTGCGGGCCCGTGGCAAGGCACACAACTGGTCCCCCATCGTCCTGCCGTCCGGCGCCGACCCGTCCCGCTACGTCCTCCTCGACACCACCGCCCACCTCACCGGCATCACCGTCGCCGCCGGCAGCCCCGCCACCGTCACGGCCGGCGCCGGCACCACCATCGACGACCTGCTGGCAGCCCTGGAAAAGGCCGGCTACGGCCTACTCGAAACCACCGCCCCCGGAGACCTGACGATCGGGGGCGTGCTGGCCATCGGCGGCCACGGCAGCGGCATCCCCGCACTCGGCGAAACCCGCCCGGCCGGCGGTGGCTACGGCAGCCTGGCCAACCAGGTGCTCTCCCTCACCGCGATCGTCTGGGACGAGCAGGCCGCTGCCTACGTCCCGCGCACCTTCCACCGCACCGACCCGGACATCGGCGCCCTGCTCGTGCACCTCGGCCGGGCACTCGTCACCGAGGTCACCCTCCAGGTCATCCCCAACCAGCGGCTGCGCTGCCAGAACCTGATCGACATCCCCGCCGCCGACCTGTTCGCCGCCCACGGCAGCCACGCTCACACGGTCGCCGACTTCCTCGACGAGACCGGCCGGGTCGAGGTCATCTGGTTCCCGTTCACCGAATGCCCGTGGCTCAAGGTCTGGTCGGTCAGCCCGACCCGGCCCTGGCAGAGCCGGCACATCACCCAGCCCTACCCGTACACGTTCGCCAACGTGATCACCAAGCCGGAATCCGACCTGCTCAAGGCCGTCGTCGCCGGTCAGGTCGCGCCCACCCCGCTGTTCACGGCGGCCGACTACGACATCGTCGCCACCGGCCTGCTGCTCACCGACACCGCCGACGTGTGGGGCTGGTCCCGCGCGAGCCTGCTCTACGTCCGGCCGACCACCCTGCGCATCGTCGAAGGCGGCTGGGCCGTGCTCACCGCGCGAGCCGACGTCCAGCAGGTCCTGCACCAGTTCTACCTGCGCTACCAGTCCCTGGTCACCCAGTACCAGCAGGCAGGCGAATACCCGGTCAACGGCCCGATAGAGATCAGAATCACCACCACCGACACCCCCGCGGATGTCGCCGTGTCCAACCCCGTCGGCCCCTGGCTCGCCCCCACCAGGCCCCGGCCCGACCACCCCGAATGGGACACCTGCGTCTGGCTCGACATCGGCACGCTGCCCGACACCCCGGCCGCCGCCCGGTTCTACACCGACATGGAAGCCTGGATCTGGGCCACCTACGCGGGAGCGCGCGCCACCGTCCGTCCAGAATGGTCCAAAGCCTGGGCACACACCTCGGCAGGCGCCTGGACCAACAAGTCGATGCTCGCGCACACCATCCCGGACGCCTTCCGCGCCGGTCAGGCCGCCACCGACAACTGGGACGCGGCCCGCACCACGCTCAACCGACTGGACCCGGCCCGAGTCTTCAGCAACCCGTTCCTGGACACCCTGCTCCCGTGACCCCGCTGCCCGCCGGGCTTCGCGCTCGGCGGGCTTCCCGGGCTCAGCGGAAGTTCGTGAACTGCAGCGCGACGCCGAAATCCTGCCCCTTGAGCAGGGCGATGACCTCCTGCAGATGGTCCTTCTTCTTGCCCGACACCCGCAGCTGGTCGCCCTGGATCTGCGCCTGCACACCCTTCGGAGCCTCGTCCCGGATGTACTTGCCGATCTTCTTGGCGTTCTCCGAGGAGATGCCCTGCAGGATGGTGCCGGTGACCTTGTAGACCTTCCCGGACAGTGCGGGCTCGCCCACCTCGAACGACTTCAACGAGATGCCGCGCTTGACCAGCTTCTCCTTGAACAGGTCGATCGCGGCCAGGCAACGCTCCTCCGCGTCGGAGGTGAAGGCGATCCCTTCCTCCCCGGACCAGGCCACCGTGGTGTTGGTCCCGCGGAAGTCGAACCGGCTCCCCAGTTCCTTGCTGGCCTGGTTGAGCGCGTTGTCCACCTCCTGCCGTTCCACCTTGCTCACCACGTCGAACGAGGGGTCCGCCACGTGCCTAACACCTCCGTGCCTGGATCTTTCGGCGCAATACCACTACCCGCCGGATGCTACCGGCAGGGACCCGTTGACCGGTCGCGCTCCTGGTTGGGTATTGTTCAGCGCGCGGTCACCGAAGACCGCACACGGCGGGTTGCCCGAGTGGTCAAAGGGAGCAGACTGTAAATCTGTCGGCTACGCCTACGAAGGTTCGAACCCTTCACCCGCCACACCAGCCAAATCGGCCCCTCACCAGCAAGAACAAGGTGAGGGGCCGATCTTGTTGGATGGTGTGCGGCGCCAGGCAGCGGCAGGGGGTGTTTGTCCCCCATTTCTCCCCCGACGTTCCGCCCAAACAGGGCATCGATCTTCGCACGATAGTGGGCGGCGATCAGCACGCGACGCAGGTTGGGTTGCTCCGAATCTGCCGGCTGCACAAAGTGACGGGGTCGGCAGTTAGGTGATCTCGGGGGTGAGATCACGCCGAGCGGTGGTGGATGTCGTTGCGGCAGCCCGCGCACGCCTGCCCGCGACGAACGCGTTTGACTTCGAGCACACTCTAAGCGGGAGGCTGGGCGCATGACGCCCGCTGAACTGACGATCGCCGAGGTGGCCGAGCGCACCGGCCTGACGCGGCACACGCTGCGCTACTACGAGCGCGATGGGCTGATGATCGGTGTCGGCCGGGCCGACTCCGGGCATCGTCGCTACTCGGAAGGCGACCTCGGCTGGATCGATCTGATCACCAAGCTGCGGGCCACAGGCATGCCGATCCGCGAGGTGCGCCGCTACGCCGAGCTGGTCCGCGCCGGTGACGGCAATGAGGACGAGCGGCTCGCGCTCCTGCGAGCCCATGGCGAGCGGGTCCGCGCGCAACTCGACACCATGGCGGCCTACCTCGACGCCATCGACATGAAGATCAGGTACTACGCCGACGGGATCGAGGCGTGCGAGCCGCCGGACAGCTGCCTCAGTTCGCGGCGTCCAGCAGTTGCCTCTGTTCCGCGCTGAGCTGCAGATCGACCGCGGCCAGGCTCTCGTCGAGCTGCCCGACCGACGATGCACCGATGAGCGGCACGACCGGCAGCTCGCCGCCGATCAGCCACGCCAGCACCACCTGGTTCGCCGTGGCGCCCGTCTCCTTTACGACCTGATCGAGTGCGCTGAGCCGGGCGCGAGTGCCCGGATGGTCGTAGGCGCGGTCCAGCTCCTTGTCAGGGCGGGTGTACGCGCCGTTGAGCAGCGGCGAGTACGCCACCAGCGTCATCCCCGGCTCGGCGCGCAGGTAGCTGAGGATCGACCCGTCCGCGACGCCGAGGTCGCCGTCGCGCGTGAAACGGAGTTCGGGGATGTCGGTTCGCATGCGCAGATACGTGTGGTGATACTGGAGCACGTCGGCCCTCGCGCTGCCAGCAGCGGCCGCAAGGCCCCGTGCCCGTTCCACCTGCCAGACCCAGTGGTTGCTCAAGCCGAGCAGGCCGACCGTGCCGTCTGCGGCCAGCTCCCCGAACGCGGCCACCTGCTCGTCCAGCGGAACCCCGGTCTGATCAGGGACATGCGCGTAGTAGAGATCGATCCGCTCCACGCCGAGGCGTTCCCGGCTGCGCTCGCTGGCCTCTCGGACCGCCGCACGTGACAGGCTTTCGCGCGGGGTGTCGCGGTCGGTCGTCGGCGCGATAGGCCGTCCCCCGGCCTTCGTCGCGATGACGATCTCGTCACCGATACCGTGGCTGGCACGCCACCGGCCGAGCAGCGCCTCACTCTCGCCGCCCTGCGTGCCGTTCACGAAGTACAAGTAGTTGTTCGAGGTGTCGATGAAATTCCCGCCCGCCGCGGCGTACCGGTCCAGGATCGCGAAGGACGTCGCTTCGTCTGTCGTCGTGCCGAACCGCATCGCGCCGAGGCTGAGCACGCTGACCTTCCGCGCCGACGGGGAGCCGCTTCCGATGGTCGTGTATCGCATGGCCGCAACGCTCGCAGTTCGTGCGCACTCGAAGTCAAGCATTCACCGCAGCCAGCTAATCGGCTCCACGCGGTGGTACGGTTCATCGCGCCTCGACCGCTGATGGCGCTCTATGGCGCTTGGTGTTTGGCCGGAACAAGCGCCTCGTAGCTCTGAACACCGCCACTGCGGCGGCAACGCTTTCGTTGGGCTGCACCGATCGCGCCGACTTCGAGTCACGGCTTAGCGCCCTCGCTGACGTGATTGGCAAGCTGAAAATCAGCAAGGACGTGTTGCCAACAGAGTTGAGCGATGCGTCAGGCCCTGGTCGCATCTGCGAGCCAGGGCCTGAACGCTGGTCTCATGCTCAGCCGAGGATCACCTGGGTGCCATTCGCGCCGACCGCGATCGCCTGGGAGGGATCGGCTTCCTTGGTCCAACCGAACAAACCAATGCTGTTCTTGGCATCGACGTCGCCGCTGCTGTCGATGATCATCTGCACCCCACCGCTGGTCGCGATCGCGCGGGAACCGGGACTTGACTCGACGGTCCAGCCGTAGAGGCCGATGCTGTTCTTGGCGTCGACGTCTCCGTTGCTGTCGATGATCATCTGGGTGCCGTCCGAACCGACTGAGATTGCGCTGGAGCCAGGGCTGGATTCCACGGTCCAGCCATACAAGCCGATGCTGTTCTTGGCATCGACGTCGCCGTTGCTGTCGATGATTATCTGTACCCCGCCATTGGTCGCGATCGCGCGCGATCCGGGGCTCGACTCGACGGTCCAGCCGTACAGACCGATGCTGTTTTTCGCGTCGACGTCTCCGTTGCTGTCGATGATCATCTGGGTGCCATCGGATCCGACTGAGATCGCGTTGGAGCCGGGGCTGGATTCCATGGTCCAGCCGTAGAGGCCGATGCTGTTTTTGGCGTCGACGTCGCCGTTGCTGTCGATGATCATCTGTACCCCGCCATTGGTGGCGATCGCGCGTGAACCGGGGCTGGATTCCACGGTCCAGCCGTAGAGGCCGATGCTGTTCTTCGCATACACCGTGCCATCGTTGCCCAGGATCATCTGGGTGCCGTCCGAACCGACCGAGATCGCGCGAATGCCGGGGCTGGATTCCTGCGTCCAGCCACAGAAGCCGATGTCGCTGCGGGCGAGTACCGAACCGGTCGGTCCGCCGCAGCCGAGTTCGACATCCAGGTAGTTGTTGTCGACGTTCATCTGAACGCCACCGTAGGTCTCGCTGTTTCCCAAACCGTACTGGTGCGCGCGCTGGTGGTTTGGCCACTCGTTGGCCGGCACGTTCGGGTCTGCGGTTGTGGCCCCAGAGCCGGGGATGTGGGCGAAGAACAGCACGTCCGGCTCGGTGAAGTTGGTATTGGTGAAGTTGTTGACCAAGTCGGCGACACCCGAGTTCATGCTGCTGTAGATGCCAGACTGGTATCCCTTGGCGTGCAGCTCGTTGGTCCAGGCGGACATGAAGGCCACCGCCGCGCTGCTCTGGGCCGACTGGTAGGCCTCCATGTCGTAGTAGAGGAGGCTGCCCGGCCCGAATCCGAGCGCTGCCGCCTGGTTGACGGCATCGTCGGCCGCCGCGACGGCTTGGCTGCCGGGTGCGGTGATCTCACCATTGGCCTGCGGGCCGACGTACAACGGTTGGAAGTGCCAGCCGGCGGCGACCTGTTGCGAGATCCAGCTCGCGGTCAGGTTCGGCTGTGCGCACCCGCGATCGGAACCACCGATGTAGATGCCAACCGCGCGGTACGGCGATGCGGCCAGCCAGGTGCTCATCGCGGCCGCGCTGGGTGCCGTGCAGGTGTCGAAACCGGATCCGGTGTACTCGGTGGACAGGGTTGTCGTCGATGCGAAGGGCCGAAGAGCCTGCGGCATGTCGCGGCGCACGGTCGGCGCGGGGAGTGCGGCACTGGCGATGATCTGGCGGACGACGGTCTCATCCTGGCCGTAGGTCGCGGTGATACGGACGCCGGACGAGGTAGCGGTGATCTCGTGCGCGACCGGGTCGTCGGTAGGCGTGGTCGCGGTAGCGCTGTCCGGCTGAACCAGCAGCGCCTCGGTCCGGCCCACGACGGTTGCGGGACAGTTTTGAGTGGCGCCGGGCGCGCCGAGGTAGACGGCGTGCCGGTCGAACCGCACGCACGTGGTGGATCCCGCCGGCAGGTTGATGACCGGCCAGCTGAGCGGAACAGTGAAGTGCAGACCCTGGTACGACACGATCTGGGTGGCCGACGGCGGCGCGTCGGCGGCCGCCGCGTCGATCGCACCCCAGCCGACGAGTGCGGCAGCGGCAATGATCGGCATCACCGACGATAAGCCCGATCTGGGCATGACGAACCCCCTGGTCGATCTCTGGGTAATGGCGGACCGTGGTCACGCTAGCGAAAGCAACCGCACAACACACTCGAGATCATCCATGTCGCATTCGACCAGCGGGAGACATCCGGCCGGTTCGCGCCGATCGGCCCGGAGCGGCCTTGTCGCGATGGGTCGAACGAATAATCCAGGTCGTGCAGCCTCAAGAGCTGACTTGTCTCGGGCCGCGACCCGATCCCGGCAGAGTCCGCAGTCGACGCAACAGGCCGATCAGGCGAGGTATGTCCCAAAACGCCCAATCATCCGGCACGGCTGGTCATGCAAGACACGCGATCGACACGTCTCAATCCTTCACGATCTAAAACACAGCCACCTAGGACGGATCTAGGACGGCCAAAGGACGCGCGTCCATAGCCTCGTCGTCACGGGGGTTCACCGAGGATCGGCGGGCGGGACATGCGGTCCCGCTCGATGCACCGATCCGGCGGCATCGCGTCCGTGGTCGCCTACACCACCAAACCGCCTGGAGATCAACTCCGGTCAGTGCGGTCGCGCTGGTCACAGGATTGATTCGAGTCTTGGCGCGTATCCTTAGGGAGCATTCATGAGCCTGAAAGCAAAGAACGGGCGGATCGCGCGGTTAGCGGCGATCGCCAGCATCCTTACCGCAGCGGCCACGCTGGGCATGTCCGGAACAGCCAACGCTGCTTACGCCTCCCCGCCCGCGTCGACCACGGACTGGTTCGGGCTTGACCTGGTCAACAACCCAGGCAATCGGCACTTCGAGGTCTGCGACGACCAGTCGACCGCCAGCCGGATCTGGGTCGCCGTCGCGGATGACAGTGATAACGGCGTGCGCGTGCTGATACAGGACGCTGCCAACGGCAACGAAACCTACGGCGAGTACGTCAATTTCAACCCCGGCGGCTGTGAGGGGTGGTTCATACCGGACGTTCCCAGCGGCCACACGCTGGAGGGGGGCATCGACACGCCCCGCACCTACAGCACCGGCCCGGTGCGGTACAACTGAGCTGTCCGGGCAATTTGCTTTGACGTGAGCGACGCCCTCCCCGACAGTGGTCGGGAGGGCGTTGCCGCCAAGGCCGCCGTGGGTGCTGTTCCCGGGCATCTTTCCAAAGCCAGACAGTGCTATCTAGCAGCGTTCCCCACGGCTCTCCGTGACGAGTCCGCCGGGGTAGCAGGTCGGGTAGCAGGTCACCACGGTCTCAGCGGCTCGTTCCCCTATAGCTCCCCTAAGGGCGAGTTCTTATCCAGGGTCTGGGCGACGTGCGCGTCGCAAATCCCGTGGTCAGGGTGATCCTGACCTTGTTGGGGGGGGTCGCGGGACGTGATGCCACTGTAAATCTGTCGGCTACGCCTACGAAGGTTCGAACCCCCTTACCACTGAGTGAGGGGGTCGATTTTGTGCTGGGCGACGGCTTTTCGCCCCGTGACCTAGCCGAGTTCGGCTATGCCGCACCGAGCGCCCAGGGACCAGTACCGGCGGATCCCGATGACGGCCATGGCCACGACCAGCGCCAGGAGCAGCCCGGCCAGGCCGACGAATACGACGAACAGAGTGGTGGCCTGACTCGGGAGCCCCCACGGCTCGTACGAGTTGACCACCAGCTTGTCGATCTGAGCGACGACCGTCACCAACGCGGCCGCGCTCAACGTGAGCGCGGCACTGCCGGCCGGGTCGAACCGCCGTCGCATGACGGCCAGGTAGCCGAGACAGCCGAGCGCGACTGCCCAGCCGGGCCCGGTGTCGCGGAAGAACTCCAACCACCAGGACCAGGATGCGTTCATCCCGGCCACCGGCGTCAGGTTGTACACGATGCCGAGCACGACCGCGATGGCCGCGGCGCACCACCACAGCGGCGAGGCCCGGCGGACGGCGCGGGTGCCCGCGAGGAACAGGCAGGCCACGGCCAGCCACAGTGCGACGTCGGCGGTGGCCTCGGTCATGAACACGGTCCAGTGGCCGCGGCGTGCGTCGGTCATCAGCGCGATGGCACCGGGGGCGAGGGCGATGACGCCGAGCGCGCGGGCCCACCCGATCCGGCCGAGCATGACGGCGGTGAACGCGGCCGGCACGGCCGCGTAGCCGACGAGCAGCACGGCGGTGTGCGGCGCCGTCATGGTTTGCGGGTAGCCGATGACCGTGTTGTCGAGCTAGACGGCGAGGTGTTCGATCGCCGTGATGGCGTAGATGGCCAGCCCGAACAGGGCGATGCCGCGGGCAGCGTTGCCGACCGCGACGGCGCGGGCCGGCGCGGTGGTGGCCAGCCGGGTGCGCACGGCCAGGCCGAGCACGGCGAGGGATTCGCCAAGGCCAGGGCCGCGGTCGAGCCGGTGCTCCCGTTCCTGGAGCAGGGTGGCGACCATTTCTTCTTCGCGGTCGCGCCGGTACCACTTGGGCAGGGCGCGCAGCAGGCGACGGTAGCGGCGTTCCAGTGGTGAGCTCACGCGTGGCCTCCCTCGATGCCGCGGGCGCGCAGCACAGCATTGGCGGCACGCACGTTCGCGGCCAGTCGGGCGGTTTCCTGGGTCAGGACTGCGATGCCGGCGTTGGTCAGCCGGTAGTAGCGGCGTAGCCGGCCCTGATGGATCTCCTCGCGGTCGGGTTCGGCCCAGCCATCGGCGACGAGCCGGTCGAGCACCCCGTAGAGGGTGCCGACGCGCAGTCGCGTCCGTCCTTCGGAGAGCTCCTGCACGGATTGGACGATGCCGTAGCCGTGCTGTGGGGTGTCGGCCAGCGCGGTGAGCACCAGGAACACCTGTTCGGACAGCGCACGATCACTCATGCGGCTTAATATATCGCCGACTGATATATAGACGCTTCGTGGGGTATCGGGACGGTTATGGCTGGCGAAGCCAGGAGACGAGGTGGCATCGCTCGATGGATTCCACCCGATTGGGTTATCCACAAGGGTGTGGAGAAGCGGTGGATGATCCCGATCTCGTTGTGTGCGGGGACGTTGGGTCAGATCATGGCGAGCCGGTCCGCCAGTAGCTCAATCCTGCGCTCGGTGTCCTGCGGCGGGAGCCGTCGCGCCCGGGTCAGGGTGGCCAGCCCGTGCAGGGCGGCCCAGCACACCTCGGCGAACGGTGCCGGGTGGACGCCGTCGCCTGCGAGTTCGCCGAGGCTTTCCAGCAGGGCGGCGAAGGCGTCCCGCAGTGGCTGTGGGGTGTTCTCGTGCGCGAAGGCCAGGCCGGCGTCGAGTTGGAACATGGCGTCGTAGACCGGCGGGTTGCGTGCGGCGAAGTCGAGGTAGGCGTGGGCGAGGGCGGTGACTCGGGCGCGTGGGCCGCCCGCGGTGGAGGTCGCGGTTCGCAGTGCCGTGGCCATCTCGGCGGCGCCGTCGAGGGCGACGGCGCGGATGATCTCGCGTTTGCCGCGGAAGTGGCTGTATAGGACCGGCTGGCTGTAGTCGATGCGCTCGGCGAGCCGGCGGATGGTGACCGCGTCCCAGCCCTGCTGTTGGGCGACGTCGCGGGCGGTTGCCACGATGAGACGCTCGCGGTCCGCTCGTTCGCGTTGCTTGCGTTCCGGTACCGACATGCCTAGATCCTAGCAGCGCTAGACAAGCGAGCGGCGATAGTACTAGTGTTGCTTTATCAGCTAGCAGCGCTAGATCCCGGAGGTCATCATGCTCAACGCACTCGAGGTCGTCACCATCGTGGCCGTCGGCCTGATGGTGGGGGTGGAGTTCGCCGTCGCCTTCGTCCTCAACCCGATCCTCAACGCACTCCCCGACGACAGCACCCAACTCGGCCGCGCCCACGGGGGCCGGATGCTCGGCGCGCTCATGCCGTTCTGGTACATCGGCTCGCTCATCCTGAGCGCGGTCTGGGCCATCGCCGGCTGGCATCATCCAGGCACCGGCCTCGTCGTCATCGCCGCCGCGCTGCTGATCGTGAGCGTGCTCATGTCGGTCCTGCTGCTCGTCCCGATCAACAACCAGAGCAAGACGTGGACCCCCGAGAACCGGCCCGCCGACTGGAAGGAGCAGTCGAACCGCTGGGACCGCTACCACTACGTCCGCGTCGCCGTGCTCATCGCCGCCTTCGCCCTGCTGGCCGCTGCCCTCGCCTGAGCCCGCGGGCCGGCACCGCAACACCCCGTCACCGAATCAAGATCGAGAGGAAGAGTCAACAATGGCCAAGCTGGAGAGCCTGGACCCGACAACGCCGATGTTCGCGCAGTTCATGGAGAAGACCGGGCCTATCGTCCTGGCCAACACCTTCGTCGTCCCGAAGGACAGGGCCGAGTCGTTTCTGGCCCACTTCACGAAGCAGGCCGAGTTCATGAAGTCGCAGCCGGGATTCGTGTCCCTGCAGATGCATCAGGGCACAGCGGGGAGTCAGTTGTTCATGAACGTCGCAATCTGGGAGTCGACCGAGGCTCTCGCCAAGGCGCTCGGCAACCCGCGGTTCCAGGCCCTGTCCGCCGAGGTCCCCGACGACATCGTGTCGTATCCGCACATCTTCGAGAAGATCGCCGTCGAGGGTCTCTGTGCGGGCGAGGTCAAGGCCGCTTCGCGATAGCGGCGACGGCGGCGACGATCGCGGTCAGCGTGGCGACGATCGTGGTCAGCCCGATGGCGACGCCAGTGGTTTTGTGGAATCCGAACACGAACTCGAGCTGGGCGCCGAAACCCTGGCCGAACAGCAGCGGCGACCCAACGGTGATCATGATCGCGAAGAGCAGGCTGATCGCGCTGAGCGCCCAGGCGCCCGCGACCATGCGCGCGAAGGTCAACAAGGCGGCGATCAACAGCCAGGCCGCCGCGACGAACCCGCCGATCACGTTCATCCGCACCGTGTTCGGCCAGGACTCCAAGGTGTTGTACTCCGCGATGTTGGCGACGGCGTACCAGACGAGCAGGCCGGCGGTGAGCAGCGCGAGCAGGCCGGCGGTGAGCAGCGCGAGCAGGCCGGCAAACACCGAGGCGACCGGGTTGGCGCGCCGCCGTACGGGCACGCCGAACGGCAAGGGAGAACCCTGTTGTGGATAGCCCTGTTGTGGATAGCCAGGTTGCGGGTAGGGCTGCTGTGGTGGCACACCAGCTTGTCCGTACTGCGGTGACCACGAGCCGTGTGGCGATGGCCCCGGCTGTTGCTGTGGACTGTTCACGACCGGCCTTCCCCGTTGCGCCCCCTGGGCGACGGTAGCGGCGGAGGATGAATTATCCATGAAACGCCTGTGCGCCACGCCAAGCGATGTCGAAGCCGGTGTCGCCTGCGTCCATGGTCGGGCGCCCGAGGACGTCTACGGGCCGGACTGGAACTGCGGCTGTGGCTGGTACGGGGGCTGTGGCTGGTACGGCATGCCGGGCGGCTGCGGTTGCCCCTGGCCGGGAACGGGGCCTGCGCCATACGGTCCGGGTTGCGGAGGGTAGGTCACGATGCAGCCTTTCGACGGTTGGGGCCCTGATGTCCTATCAGGACTCAACCGTGCCCGCCCGCGTTTCGGGCCAGGTAGCGGAGGCCACGTTGGGCATAGGTGTGGGGGTTGGTGTCGACGTAGCGCAGCCAGTCGGGGCGTGGTTCGGCGCGTTGCCAGGCGTGGCAGGCCAGGCCGTAGCCGAACATCGGCTCGGTCAGGTAGCCGAGGGTCGACGTGGTTCGCCAGGCATTGTCCGTGCTGTGGTCGAAGCGCGCGTTCGCGGTGAAGATGCCCAGGCCGAGGTAGACGGTGAGCAGGTCGGTGAGTGGTTCGTGGTCGGCCCGGTCGGTGGTGATGCGGCGCTCGCCCAGCAGACGGACGTGGGCGAGTTCGTGGGCGACGGTGGCGATGAGGCGGTTCGGGGCGAGGGTCTGGTCGACGCCGATCACCGCGCGACCGTTGACCTGGCGGTAGTGGCCTGCGGCGCCGCGCGAGCGGAGGGTGAGGCCGGTGGCTCTGGCCAGGTCGCGTTCGGCCGAGTCGCCGTAGAACTCGATGGTGATCGCATTCGGGTCGACGTCGGCGTAGCCGCACAGCCGCTCGATCGTCGCACGGGCGTCGTGCGGGTCGGGGAAGAACTCGTTGGTGGGCAGGATGGTCGGCCGCCGCAGGTACTCCGGGCCGAATTCGGCCCGGCACCAGGCCATCGACTCCTCGATCCACTGCTGCTCGCGCGCGGCGACCGGGCACTGCGCCCGGAACAGTCCCATCGCACAGTCATACGCCTGTCTGGCTACCCTCCGAGCCATGCCGAGTTTCACCACCGCCGACGGGACCGAGATCGCCTACCACCTGCGTGGTTCGGGTGAGCCGATGATCTGCCTGCCGGGCGGGCCGATGCTCGACTCGGCGTATCTGGGTGATCTCGGCGGGCTCGCGGACGGACATCAGCTGGTGCTGCTCGACTTCCGGGGGACGGGTGCCTCCGCCGTGCCGGCCGATCCTCAGACGTATCGGTGCGATCGGCTGGTCGAGGATGTGGAGGCGCTGCGGGCGCATCTCGGGCTGGAGCGGATCGATCTGCTTGGTCATTCGGCGGGCGCGAATGTCGCGGTGCGCTATGCCGAACGGTACGGGTTGCGGCTGCGCCGGCTGGTGTTGATCACGCCCAGCACGATGGCGGTCGGCATCGAGACCTCGCCGGAGGTGCGGGACGCGGTGGTGCGGTTGCGCGCGGACGAGCCGTGGTTCGACGCGGCGGCAGCGGGCTGGGCCAACATCAAGGCCGGCAACGCGACGGACGCGGACTGGGCGGTGAGCACGCCGTTCGCCTTCGGCCGGTGGGACGACGCGGCCAGGGCGCTCGATGCCGCGACCAAGGCGCGGCGCAACGACGAGGCGGCTGCGGTGTTTCGGTTGGCGGGCGCGTTCGATCCCGCGGCGACTCGAGCCGGGTTGGCTGAGCTGCTCGCGCCGGTGCTGGTGGTCGCGGGTGAGGTCGACTGGGCCGCGTGCCCGCCGGTCGTCGCGGAGGTCGCGGCGCTGTTTCCTGACTCGACGTTCGTGGTGCAGGCGGGTGCGGGGCACTACCCGTGGCTGGATGATCCGGCGCTGTTCGTTGCGACCGTCGCCGGGTTCCTGGACGCCTAACGAGTGGCCAGGCCGGTGCGCAGGCCCAGGCCGACCAGGACCACGCCGGTGATTCGGTCCATCACGCGGCGGAAGGACGGGGAGCGGACCGTGCGGCGCGAGAGGTGCACGATGGTCGTCCAGATGATCAGCCAGCCCGCCGCGACGACGATGTGCGCCAGGCACAGTTCGAGCATCTGCGGGAGGAGCGGGGCGCCCGCGTGCAGGAACTGCGGGGCGACGGTCAGGTAGACGGCCGCGGCCTTGGGATTCAGGACGTTGCCCAGGAAGCCCTGGACCAGGTCACCGTGTCCGGTCCAGGGGAGCTTTCGGGTGGGCGTGGGCTGCGGCGCCGTCTGTTGGCCGGGGCGTGATTTCCAGAGGGTGCGCAGGCCCAGTAGTACGAGGTAGGCGGCGCCGATGAACTTGACCACGGTGAACGCCTCGGACGATCGCATCACGAGTGCGGACAGGCCGAGGCCGGCGAGTGTCGCATGGCAGACCAGGCCACCGGCCGTGCCGGCGGTGACGGCCAGGCCGCTGGGCACGCCGCGGTCCAGGACCCGTTGAGTCACGAGCGTGAAGCTGACGCCGGGCGTGAGGCAGATCGGGAGTACCGCCAGACCGAAGCCGACCATGGGCAACCATGACATTTGTCCGAATATAGGGATTCCGCCTTCGACTTTCCTGTGAACTTGCCGTGATTAATGCGACACCCGGCTTCGCTCAGTAATCGATCTGCGTCAGGGAGCATGGTGTGCGGGCTGTGCGCGCCGTGTCTGCAATCGTGTGTGCCGCTGCTCGACGAATCAGTACAGGCGCATCGGCGCACGTGAAACGGGAAGGACCGGCATGCAGTGGTGGCAGTACGCGGTGATCGCGGTCGCCGGCATGCTCGCCGGAACGATCAACGCGGTGGTCGGCTCGGGCACGTTGATCACCTTCCCGGTGCTGCTGGCCTTCCACTACCCGCCGGTGGTGGCAAACGTTTCCAATGGTCTGGGCCTGGTGCCCGGGTCGGTCGCTGGTGCCTACGGCTACCGGCGTGAATTGGCGGGACAGCGTTCCCGGCTGATCAAGCTGGGCATCGCGTCCTCGCTGGGCGCGGTGGTCGGAGCGGTGCTGCTGCTCAAGCTCCCGCCCGACGCGTTCCAGGCGGTCGTGCCGGTGCTGATCGTGATCGCGCTGGTGTTGGTGGTCGTGCAACCGTGGCTGGCGCGCAAGATCGCCGCGCGCAGGCCGGACGGGCACACCAGCGAGGGCGGATTCCTGCTGCTGCTCGGGATTTTCGCGACCGGTGTGTACGGCGGGTACTTCGGCGCGGCCCAGGGTGTGATCGCCATCGGCATCATGGGCGTGCTGCTGACCGAAACGATGCAGCGGATCAACGCGGCCAAGAACGTGCTGACCGCGCTCGCCAACCTCGTCTCCGGGGTGGTGTTCGTGGTGGTCGCGCACGTCGCCTGGATCCCGGTCGGACTGATCGCGGTCGGGTCGGTGATCGGCGGCTTGATCGGCGCTCGGGTCGGGCGCAAGCTGCCACCGATTGCACTACGCGCAGTGATCGTTTTGGTCGGACTCGCGGCAATCGGAAAGTTGCTGCTCACCTGAACGGCGTAACAATGAGCGCTCGTTTCGTGGTAATCGCGGGTCTACTGCGCCCATTAGGGGACCAGTGTTGGTGCTAAATTTCCCGATTAATCGGGTTCCGATAACCGAGGGTCACGAAAGAGGTCTAGGACAAATTGCCCGGTCGGGCTACAGTGCTAGGGCACTTGTGCGCCGCACCGTCACCCGTCGCTCGTCGACCGCGGCGCACTTGGCGTCCTGATAGAGGCATTTGCCGCGTCGAAGTTGTCGTGGTCGCAGACCTGGCGGCGAGACGAGGAGGGTCCATGTCCGACGACCGCAGGGCGTGGATGCGGAGATGACGCATCCCGTGAACGATCCGGCAGGGAGCGAAGCCCCCGAACACGCTCAGGCCGACACGCCGACCGACCACCAGCAGACCGACCAGCAGCCCGCGAACCACTGGTTCACGGCCTACACCGCGGTCGTCCTGGTGGCCGGGGTGCTCGGTGCTGCCGGCATGTGGGTGTGGCTGCCGCTGCCGACGCAGAGCGCGCCGCTGTGGCTGATCCCGCTGCTCGCCGTCGGGTTCCTCCTCGCCGAGGCGCTGGCCGTGGACGTCGACGTGCGCGTCGGCGTGTCCTGGACCATCTCGTTCACCGAGATACCCATGGTCATCGGACTGCTCATCGCCCCGTTCCAGGTGGTGCTCGCCGCGCACGTGATCGCGGGCGTCGGCACGCTGCTGGTCCGCCGGGTGCGGGACCGGGTCGCCTACAACGCGGGCGTCATGATCATCGAGGTGGTGTGCGCGTTCGCCGTCGCCCACCTCGTCGACGGCGTCGGTACGTTCGCCAAGCCGCTGTGGATCGGCGCGTTCGCCGGTGCGCTCGCGGTGCCGATCGCCAGCACGCTGCTCGCGGTCGCCGCCGTCCGCCTGCTCGGTCGCCGCATGCGGCTGATGGGCGCGGTTCGGCTGATCGGCCGCATCCTGGTCGTCGGCCTGCTCAACGCTGCGGTCGGCGTGACCGGCTACGAGCTGGTCACCAGGAGCCCGTGGGGCTGGGGCCTGGTCGCGCTGGTGTTCATCGGCGTGATCACCCTGTACTTCGCCTACTCCGGCCTGCTCAAGGAGCAGCGGGACCTGGAAGCACTGTCCGACGTCAGTCTGATGGTGGCCCGCTCCGGGCAGCAGATCGCGCAGCCCGCGGCCAACCCGGAAACCACCATGGCCATCACCGATGGAGACGAGTGGCAGGTCATCGTCGAACGGATTCGCGACCAGGCGAGCGCCAAGCGCGTGGTCCTGCGGCTGTGGCCGGACCCGTCCAGCGAGGTCCGCACCATCGTGGCCGGCGCTGGGCTGCCCGAGGCCGCGCTCGACTCCCGGATCGTCCGCGACGACGCCATGCTGCGGCTGGCCGGCGGCGGCGTCCGCCAGTTCCACGCGGCCGACGCCAGCGCGGACGTGCTCGGCGCGCTCGGCGTGCGCGAGGTCAACGAGGCGCTGGTCGTGCCGCTGCGCGGCTCCAACCAGGTGCTCGGCGCGCTGGAGGTGCACGACCGGCTCAGCCGCTGGCGCGGGTTCAGCAAGACCGACGTCCAGCTGATCGCGACCATGGCCAGCCACCTCGCCACCGCCGTGGACAACCGGCGACTGCTGGCCAGGCTGCGCCACGACGCCTACCACGACCCGCTGACCGGCCTGCTCAACCGGGCCGGCTTCCGGGAGACCGCGAGCGGCCTGCTCCGCGCGAACCACAATGCCTCGGTCGTGCGCATCGACCTGGACGTGCTGTCCACCGTCAGCGACGCGCTCGGCTACGCCTGGGGCGACCGGATGGTCGTCGCGGCCGGCCGCAGGCTGCGCGGCGAACTGGACGTGAACGCACCGCTGGCCCGGCTCGAGTCCGGCTCCTTCGCCGCGCTGCTCGTCGACTACACCGACGAGGAAGCCGGTCAGATGGCCGAACGGCTGCGGGCCGCGCTGTCCGTGCCGTACCCGGTGGAGCGGCTGACCGTCGAGGCCACGGTGACCGTCGGCTACGCCGTGCTCGACGACGCGGTCGACGATGCCGCGCCGGACGTGGACGGCCTGCTGCAACGGGCCGATGTCGCGGTCCGCGCGGCCAAGGGCGACAGCGAGCCGGTGCGTCGCTACGTGCCCAACATGGGCCAGGTCTTCCTGCGCCGCTTCCAACTGGTCACGCAGTTCCGGCAGGCGCTGGAGAGCGGTCAGATCTACGTGCACTACCAGCCCAAGGTCGCGCTGCCGAGCCGTCAAGTGCTCGGCGTGGAGGCCCTGGTGCGCTGGCAGCACCCGGAGTACGGCCGGCTCGCGCCGGACGAGTTCGTGCCCGCCGTCGAGGCGACCGGCCTCGTCGACGCGCTGACCTCGTTCGTCACCGAGAAGGCGCTGGCCAAGGTGCGCAGGTGGCTGGACCGGGGCATCCGGATGAGCTGCGCGGTGAACCTGTCCGTGCGCAACCTCGACGACGAGGAATTCCCGGACCGGGTCGCCGAGGCGCTGCAACGGCACAACGTGCCGCCCGAGCTGTTGACCTTCGAGCTGACCGAGTCCGGCGTCATGTCCGACCCGGAACGGGCCCTGCCGGTATTGCGCAGGCTGCACGCGCTCGGCCTGGTGCTCGCGGTCGACGACTTCGGCACCGGCTACTCGTCGCTGGCCTACCTGCGGCAGCTGCCGGTGGACGAGGTCAAGATCGACAAGAGCTTCGTGCTCGGCATGGGCAGCGACCTGTCCGACCTGGCCGTCGTCCGGTCGATCGTGGAACTGGGCCTCTCGCTCGGCCTGACCGTGGTCGCCGAGGGCGTCGAGGAGGACGCCGCGCGCGACCAGCTGATCGACATGGGCTGCCACGTGGCGCAGGGCTACCTGATCTCGCGGCCGCTGTCCGAGGAACGACTGGAGGCCTGGTTGCAGGCCAGGACGGTCTCCGGCACCGGCCTGCTCGATGAGACCGTACTCACACTCGTGCATTAGCCCAGGCCACGCGGGAGGACCCCGATTTTTGGTCTGGGCCAGCGATTGTGTAGAGTTCTCCTCGCTGCGTTCGAGCATGCCCCTTTAGCTCAGTCGGCAGAGCGTCTCCATGGTAAGGAGAAGGTCTACGGTTCGATTCCGTAAAGGGGCTCCATGATCACCGCGATGTTCTCACTGGGCATCGCGGCTGCGTCATGTGCGGCGGTGTAGCTCAGTCGGTAGAGCAAGCGGCTCATAATCGCTGTGTCGCCGGTTCAAGTCCGGCCACCGCTACGCAAATGGGTGAGGTGTGTTTGGGGATTGCCCAAACCATTTTGCTTCGCAGTGTTATCTGGGGGCCGAGCCCCCAGACCCCCTGCTGGGGGCCTCCGGCCCCCAGACCCCCTGGCGGGGTCAGGCACACTGGTTGGGGAACAGAACGCCCTTCGGGGGTGTTCAGCTATGGCCAGGCCAGGCGAGCGGCCCGGTGGACTTATGAGAGGAAGGCTCCGACGTGGCTGCCACTGACGTGCGACCCAAGATCACGCTGGCGTGCGAGGAGTGCAAGCACCGCAACTACATCACCAAGAAGAACCGGCGCAACGACCCGGACCGTCTTGAGATGAAGAAGTTCTGCCCGAACTGCGGCACGCACCGTCTGCACAAGGAAACCCGCTGAGCCCAGCGTAAGAACTCACCCGGCGAGGCCGTTCCGCGCAAGCGGGGCGGCCTCGCCGGCGTTTGGGCTAGCCTCCTTCGAGTGCCCCTCGATCAGTTCATCGGACGTAGTTATCCGCCGGCACCCGTCTACGAGGTGAGTTCGGCGAAGATCAAGGAGTTCGCCGACGCGATCGGCGACCCCAACCCCCGGTACCGGGAGGCCGAGGCGGTCGCACCGCCCACGTTCGCCACGATCATCAACATTCCGGCGATCATGTCGATCGTGCAGGACCCCGAGCTGGGCCTGGACTACAGCCGCCTGGTGCATGCCGACCAGACCTTCAAGCACCACCGGCCGATCACCGCGGGCGACCAGCTGGTGTTCACCACGCACATCGACGGCGCGATGAGCCGGGCCGGCAACGACATGCTCACCGTGCGGACCGAGATCGTCGACGTCGACGGCAAAGCCGTGAGCACCACCACCGCGACGCTGGTTTTCCGGGGGGACGACGCATGATCGCCGCCGACATCGAGGTGGGGCAGGAACTGCCGCCGCTGTCCGTCCAGGTGACCCGGGCCGACCTGGTCCGCTATGCGGGCGCGTCGCTGGACTTCAACCCGATCCACTGGAACGACAAGGTCGCGCTGGATGCCGGGCTGCCGGGCGTGATCGCGCACGGCATGTTGACCATGGCGCTGGCCGGCCGGATCGTCACCGACTGGGTCGGCGACCCGGGCGCCGTGCTCGAGTACGGCGCGCGGTTCACGCGGCCGGTCCTGGTGCCCAACGACGAGCAGGGCGCGCTGGTTGAGTTCACCGCGAAGGTGACCGAGAAGCGCGAGGACGGCACCGCGAAGATCGCGATCACCGCCAGGTTCGACGGCGCGACCGTGCTGGGCAGGGCCACCGCGATCGTCCGGGTCTGACCATGATCGTGGCCGGGAGCGCGGTGCTCCCGGCCACGGATCGATCGAGGAATTCAGTTGGCTTCGCGGAGGAAGTCGCCCAGCCGGTTCAGGCCGGTGATCATGTCGTTCTCGTCGAGCGCGTAGGACAGCCGGAAGTAGCCGTCGGTGCCGAACGCCTCGCCCGGCACGACCGCGACCTCGGCGTGCCGCAGCACCAGGTCGGCCAGTTCGGCGCTGGTGGTCGGCACCGAACCCCGGAACTGCTTGCCGAGCAGGCCCTTGACCGACGGGTAGCAGTAGAACGCGCCCTCCGGGGTCGGGCAGTGCACGCCGGGGATGCCGGAGAGCGACTCGACCATGATCCGGCGCCGCTTGTCGAACTCGACGCCCATCGCGTGCACGGCTTCCAGACCGCCGGACACGGCGGCCAGCGCGGCCTGCTGCGCCACGTTGGACACGTTGCCGCACAGGTGCGACTGGTAGCTGGTCGCGGCCTTGATCACGTCGTCGGGCCCGATGATCCAGCCGACCCGCCAACCGGTCATCGCGTAGGTCTTGGCGACGCCGTTGAGCACCAGGCAGGTGTCGGCCAGTTCGGGCACGACGACCGGCATGGAGTGCGACCGCACGCCGTCGTAGACCAGGTGCTCGTAGATCTCGTCGGTGACCACCCAGATGCCGTGCCCCAGCGCCCAGCGGCCGATCGCCTCGATCTGCTCGCGCGAGTACACGCTGCCGGTCGGGTTGGACGGCGAGTTGAACAGCAGCGCCCTGGTGCGCGGCGTGCGTGCCGCCTCCAACTGCTCGACGCTGACCAGGTAGTTCGTGGTCTCGTCGGCGGTCACCTGGACCGGCACGCCGCCGGCGAGGGTGATCGACTCCGGGTAGGTGGTCCAGAACGGGGCGAGCAGCAGCACCTCGTCGCCCGGGTCGAGCAGGGTGGCGAACGCGCTGTACACGGCCTGCTTGCCACCGTTGGTGACCAGCACCTGACTCGGTTTGACCTGGTAGCCGGAATCGCGCGCGGTCTTGGCGGCCAGCGCGTCGCGCAGCTCCGGCAGCCCGGCCACCGCGGTGTACCCGTGGTTGGCGCGCTGTCGGCAGGCGGCGACGGCCGCCTCGACGATGTAGTCGGGGGTGGGGAAGTTGGGCTGGCCCGCGCCGAAGCCGATCACCGGCTTGCCGGCCGCTTTCAGCTCGCGGGCCTTCGCGTCGACCGCGAGGGTCGCGGAGGGGGTGATCCCGCCGATCCGGGAGGAAATCCGGCGGGGCGTAACGTCATGCACAGTTGCCGCCATGACCCCATCCTCGCAGGGCGGGAGATTCCGGCCACACCCGGGGAGCGCCGCTTCCGGGTCGCTGGCCTCGGGTTTGTCGGCCGGTCGAGGACGCGATTGCGGGGCAGCCCGCGGTGTGCACTACACTTCAGGACTTGGTACGCCTGACGGTTGCCCCGTGCCCTGCACTGGGGTGGCTGGAATGCGGCCAAAGGGGTGTAGCTCAACTGGCAGAGCAGCCGCCTCCAAAGCGGCAGGTTGCAGGTTCAAGTCCTGTCACCCCTGCGTTTGATCGACTTTCGGTGGCCTAAGGCGAAGCGAGGTGTGCTAGTGGCGGAAGACCACGAGCAGCAGGACGGGGCGGAGGAGCAGCAGGATCAGGCTGCCCGGCCGACCACTGCCGCCGCGCGTCGTGAGCGGCGCGCCGCGCGTGCCGGTGCCACCGGTCCCGCGACCGACCGGCCGAAGACCGCGACGACGCGCACCAGTCGCAAGGCGAAGCCGGCCGACGCGGAGCTGGAGTCCGGCAAGGCCACGCTGAGCAAGGCCGACCAGGGCATCGCCACCCGCAAGCGGGACACCGGCGACAAGTCGCCCTCGATCGTGGGCCGGTTCATCCGGTTCCTCCGCGAGGTGGTCAGCGAACTGCGCAAGGTCATCTGGCCGACGCGCAAGCAGCAGCTCACCTACACCATCGTGGTGCTGGTGTTCGTGGCGTTCGTGGTCGCGTTCGTCTCCGGTCTCGACTACGGATTCACCAAGCTCGTGTTCGTCGTGTTCGGCTGACGAGCGGTAGGAAAGGAAGCGAGACCGACTGTGACCTCCGAAGACAGCACGACCGAGGGTCAGGAATTCACTGACCAGCAGGTCGAGGAGCTGTTCGCCGAGCAGAGTGGCGACGGACACGTCGAGCCGGTCGAGGCAGCTGACGAACCCAGCGACTCCGCCGACGACGTGGCCGACGAAGCCGCGAGCACGCAGGACATCTCCGAGCCGGGCGACCCGGCCGAGGAGCTGCGGGCCGCGCTGCGCACCGCGCCCGGCGACTGGTACGTCGTGCACTCCTACGCCGGCTACGAGAACAAGGTCAAGACCAACCTCGAGACCCGCATCCAGACCCTGGACATGGAGGACTACATCTTCCAGGTCGAGGTGCCGACCGAGCAGGTCACCGAGATCAAGAACGGCCAGCGTAAGCAGGTGCAGCGCAAGGTGCTGCCCGGCTACATCCTGGTTCGGATGGAGCTGAACGACCCGTCGTGGAGCGCGGTGCGCAACACCCCGGGCGTGACCGGCTTCGTCGGCGCGACCTCCAAGCCGTCCCCGCTGACCCTGGACGACGTGCTGAAGTTCCTGCTTCCGCAGGTCCAGGAGGAGACCAAGGCGACCGCGGGCAGTGGCGGCGGTCAGGCCAAGGCGACCGCGACGGCGACCAAGCAGAGTGTCGAGGTCGACTTCGAGGTCGGCGAGTCGGTCACCGTCATGGACGGTCCGTTCGCGACCCTGCCGGCCACGATCAGCGAGGTCAACGCCGACAACCAGAAGATCAAGGTGCTGGTGTCGATCTTCGGCCGGGAGACTCCGGTCGAACTCTCGTTCACCCAGGTCTCCAAGATCTGAGTCACGAGAGCTAAGTGGGAGGACCGGCGCGCGGTCCGGACCACAACTATTCGAATATGTTGTGAGTGAGGAATAGCTGATGAAGCGCAGCAAGAACTACCGCGCGGCCGCCGAACTGGTGGACCGCACCAAGCTCTACAGCCCCCTTGAGGCCGCGAACCTGGCCAAGGAGACGTCCAAGGTCAAGCAGGACGCCACCGTCGAGGTCGCCATCCGGCTGGGCGTCGACCCGCGCAAGGCGGACCAGATGGTCCGCGGCACGGTCAACCTGCCCAACGGCACCGGCAAGACCGCGCGCGTGATCGTGTTCGCCGTCGGTGACAAGGCCGCCGAGGCCGAGGCCGCCGGTGCGGACGCGGTGGGCTCGGAGGACCTGATCGAGCGCATCCAGGGCGGCTGGCTGGACTTCGACGCCGCGATCGCGACCCCGGACCAGATGGCCAAGGTCGGTCGCATCGCGCGTGTTCTCGGCCCGCGTGGCCTGATGCCGAACCCGAAGACCGGCACCGTGACCCCGGCCGTCGCCAAGGCGATCGCCGAGATCAAAGGCGGCAAGATCAACTTCCGGGTGGACAAGCAGGCCAACCTGCACCTGGTGATCGGCAAGGCGTCCTTCCCGACCGAGAAGCTGGTCGAGAACTACGCGGCCGCGCTCGACGAGGTGCTGCGCGCCAAGCCGTCCGCCGCCAAGGGCCGGTACCTGAAGAAGGTCACCTTCACCACCACCATGGGCCCCGGCATCCCGGTCGACCCGAACCGCACCCGCAACCTGCTGGTCGACGAGGCTCCCGCGGTCTGATCCAGAAGCACATCGAAACGGGGCGCAGCCACACCGGCTGCGCCCCGTTTCGTGCGCCCAGGAGACCGCTCAGGAGAACCGCCCAAGGAGACCGCTCAGGGAGGGCCGCCCACGAGGCCGCCCGGGGAGACCGCTCAGCTGACCGGGATGCCGGAGAAGCCGCCGGTCGGGATCGGGTTCTCGGTCGGGATGCCCGCGTTGGTGGTCGGCGCCTGCTCGGTGGGCCCGGTGGTGGGCGGCGGCGTCGAGTCCGCCGGACAGGGCTGCTGGGCCTGGTAGCCGGTGATCTCCCAGCCCTGGTCCTGCTTGGTGACGGTGAACGCGCCGAGGCGCGGCCCGCCGGTCACGGTGAACTCGCAGGAGGACAGCGTGACCACGGTGCTGGTCGGGGTGGGCAGCCTGCTCAGGTCCGGTTCGGCATAGGCGTTGCGGTCGGTGATCTGCGGGAGGATCTTCGCGATCGCGCCCGCGCAGTTCGGCGCGCCAAACGCTTGCGCGAAGGTCTTCGCTGCGGTGGCCGAGAAGATGAAGCAGGTCCGGCTCGCCGGGAAGCCCTCGGCCGGCAGCCGGTAGACGTCCACGACGGCGTCGTAGGGGTTGGCGGGCAGTTGGCCGCTGTCGCCCGCGTTGAGCGGCTTGCCGGCGTTGTCGGTCTGCGTGTTGTCGCCCGAGCCGAAGTAGTGCTGGACGAGCGCGGGGACCCCCCAGATGGCCAGGATGATCAGCACCAGGATGCCCATGGCCCAGCGGAACGGGGTGCCGCGCAGGATCTTGCGCCACAGCGGCGGGTTGGTGACCTTCTCGATCTTGGCCTGGCTGTCGTGGATCCGCTGGAGCCTGTCCCGCACGTCTGCCAGTTGCTCGTGCACGTCCGGCCGGGGCGGCGCGGGTTCCAGATTGCCGCCCTCGGCGGTCCATGGCGCGCCCGATGGCGGCTTGGCCTGGGTGAAGCGCTGGAACTCCTGGAAGCGCTGGAACTCCTGGTACTGGCGGAACGTCTCCGGGTCCACGCCGGCAGGCGGCACCTCGGGCACCTCGGGGAGGTTGCTCGTACCCGGCTGTTCGTTCTCGCCCACGACCTACATCATGCCGCGTCGGGATCGGCACGCAGAGCCACCATGCCGGCGATTTGGAGCCGCGAAAGGGCGTCGTATAGTATTGGGTTGTTCCACCTAAGACCGCTGGTCTTCCCCCATGGGGAACCAAGGTCCCGCGTCATGCGGGCGGCCCGCGCAGGAGGGGACGAGGCAATACGTGTTGAGCGCTCACGCGCCTTCCTCTTTCGCCCCGTGCCGCACTGCGCACCGGGGCGTTCGTCGTTTCCGGGGCCGTTTCGCGGCAAGAAACGTGGTCAAAAGAGAGGAGGCGACCGTGGCGAAGCCCGACAAGGTTGACGCCGTTACCGAGATCGCGGACAAGTTCCGCGCCAGCTCGGCCGCTGTCGTCACCGAATACCGTGGGCTCACCATGGCGCAGCTTTCCACGCTGCGTCGCACCCTCGGTGTCGGTGTCAGCTACCGGGTCGCGAAGAACACTCTGGTCAAGCGGGCCGCGCAGGACGCCGGTGTGCAGGGTCTCGACGACCTGTTCGTCGGCCCCACCGCCATCGCCTTCGTCGAGGGCGAGCCCGTCGACGCTGCCAAGGCGCTGCGCGATTTCGCCAAGGACAACAAGGCCCTTGTCATCAAGGGCGGCTTCATGGACGGCCGGGCGCTGTCCGTGGACGAGGTCACCAAGATCGCCGACCTCGACTCCCGTGAGGTGCTGCTGGCCAAGCTGGCCGGCGCGATGAAGGGCAACCTGTCCAAGGCTGCCGCCCTGTTCAACGCGCCTGTCTCGAAGTTCGCCCGGCTGGCTGCCGCGCTGCAGGAGAAGAAGGCCGCCGAAGAAGGTGGCGCGGCCGAGTAGGCCCGTTCGAACCAGAGTCCGACCCCCCAAACGTTAAAAGTTAGTCAGGAAGGAACGCCATCATGGCGAAGCTGAGCACCGACGATCTGCTCGACGCGTTCAAGGAAATGACCCTGCTGGAGCTCTCCGAGTTCGTCAAGCAGTTCGAAGAGGTCTTCGAGGTCACCGCTGCCGCTCCGGTCGCCATCGCCGGCCCGGCCGCCGCGGGCCCGGCTGCTGAGGCCGCCGAGGAGCAGAGCGAGTTCGACGTGGTCCTCGAGGCCGCGGGCGACAAGAAGATCCAGGTCATCAAGGTCGTCCGTGAGGTCGTCTCCGGCCTCGGCCTGAAGGAGGCCAAGGAGCTGGTCGAGGCCGCTCCGAAGGCGGTCCTGGAGAAGGTCAACAAGGACCAGGCCGCTGCCGCCAAGGAGAAGCTGGAAGGCGCGGGCGCTGTCGTTTCCGTGAAGTGACTTTGAGTCACTAACGGTAATTGAAATACCCATTAGGGGCGGATTCCGGACAGGGATCCGCCCCTAATTCTGTCCCGAGATCAAAACCGTTACGGTTCTGCCCAGTGTCATACGTCACTGGGTACCCCGAGCGGGGTTGAACTGGCGAGTAACCTACCCGCCATTCGCTCGTTGCACCGATATGACGTCGGCTGCTCGGCGGCGGATTGTGGGCGGTCAAACGCCGAGACTGATGGGCTGCGGGAGGTCCGATGGGCGTCGAGGTGGTTGTCGAGGGACTGACGAAGTCCTTCGGTCGACAGGCCATCTGGCGGGACGTGACGTTGACTCTGCCGCCAGGTGAGGTGTCGGTGATGCTGGGCCCGTCCGGCACGGGCAAGTCGGTGTTCCTG
>DASZJG010000090.1:0-19066 GCA_035948315.1 Pseudonocardiaceae bacterium
CCGGGGGTTTCGGCTGCGTCGGTGGGGGTGGGGGTGTCGGTTTGGGGGGTTGCGCCGGATTGGGAGGGGGTGGGGGCGGCGGCCGTGGGCTGGGAGTTGTCGGGGCTGGGCTCGGGGGTGGGCTGGGAGTCTCTGGGGGGCTCGGGGTCTGTGGGGGTCAGGCCCAGGCGGGCTTGGAGGTAGGTGTTGGTGAAGGCGACGGCATCGCCTTCGAGCAGGTGCACGACGGTTCTGCTGGTCTGCTCGGGCACCATCTTCTCGACGATCTGATCTGCCTGGTCGCGTGCGGCGATCAGGCCGGACGCCGTGGCGCTGCGCGTCTGGTCGTCGTCGGTGACGGTGACCGTCCAGTCCTTGCCATCCGGTACGTAGTTCACCGTGATCGGTGCGTGCATCTGGACCCTCCCGACTCAGACCAACTTCTTACGTTGCCTCGCGGCTTTGGTGCGACCCCGTTTCTCAGCATGCATGACGGACCTGACCAAAATCGTTACCTTCAGCGGACCTGTGCTCCGCATCACCCGGCCAAACGGGGCGTATCACGCCCAGCGCGACGCAGCTGTGCGGATCGCCTCAGTTGGCCGCGCTGTTCAGGGCGTGGCGGCCGGTTGGCTCCTCGTCGAACAGGCGTCGGCCGAGGCGGGCGAGGGCGGCGGGGAGGTCGGCTTCGATCTCGGGGTTCCAGTCGGCCAGTCGTTCTACCACCCATTCTTGCCAGCCCGCCGACAGTTTGCCGAACTCGGCCTCACCCGTGTTGGTGAGCGAGTACCCGTCGCCGGGTCCGTCGGCGAGGTAGCCGCCGTTGACGGCACGGTTGAACGCGGGCGCCAACACCTGCCAGGGCACGCGTACCCGTTCGGCGATGGCTTGCAACGTCGCGGCTTTGCGTTGGCGGCGTTGCAGGTGGATCTGCATGACGCACCAGGCGTCCGATTCGTCCAGTGTGGCCGTCGAGTGCGCCAGCGCGGCAGTGGACATCGGGATGGTTTCCTTGCGCAGCAACGCGGCGATGGCCTGTTCGAGCTTGGCGTCCTTGTCCGGGCCGGTCGGCATGGCGAAGCCTTCGCCCAGGTCGGTCGCGCTCGCGCGGGATGTGCCGCGGAGCGGGACTTCCTTGAGGAACAGCGCCAGCAGCAAGGAGAGCGCGGCTACCGGCACGGCGGTGAGGAAGACGACGTGCAGGGACTGGGCGTAGGCGTGGACGATCGGGGCCGACACGGCAGTTGGCAGTTTGTGCAGACCGGCAGGGCTGGTCACGATCGCGGGCGGGATGCCGGGCGGGAGAGGGTGGGCGCGGAGGGCCGTTGCCAGGTTGGGGGTTAGTTGGTTGCTGTAGAAGCTGCCGAAGACGGCCACGCCGAAGGACGAGCCGAGGGTGCGCAGGAACGTGACGCCGGACGTCGCGACGCCGAGGTCGGCGTAGTCGACGGTGTTCTGCACGGCGATGACCAGGACCTGCATGGACAGGCCGATACCGATGCCGAGCACGAACATGAACAGCGAGCTGATGACGATGTTGGTGTGCTCGTCCATCAAGGACAACAGGTACAGCCCCGCGGCGGTGAAGATGGAGCCCAGGATCGGGAAGATCTTGTATTTGCCGGTCTTGCTGACCAGGGTGCCGCTGATGATCGACGTCAGCAGCAGGCCGATCACCAGCGGGAGCATGCGGATGCCGGAGGTCGTCGCCGAGGTGCCGTCCACGTACTGCAGGAACGTGGGCATGTAGGTGATGCCGCCGAGCATGGCGAAGCCGACCAGGAACGCGAGCGCGCCGCCGACCGAGAAGACCGGGTTGCGGAACAGGCGGGTCGGGAGGACGGGTTCCTTCGCCCTGCGTTCGACGAGGACGAACAGGATCAGGGCGACGACCGAACCGGCGGCGGTGCCGATGATGATGGGGGAGTTCCAGGCGTAGGTGTTGCCGCCCCAACTGGTGACCAGGGTCAGGCCGCTCGCGCCGAGCGAGACCAGGATGATGCCGAGGTAGTCGACGATGACCTTGCCGGCGCGGCGGATCGCGGGGATGGTCGGGACGGCGACCGCGATGACGATGACCGCGACCGGGATGTTCACGTAGAACGCCCAGCGCCAGGTCAGGTGGTCGACGAACAGGCCGCCGAGCAGCGGGCCGATCACCGTGACCACGCCGAAGACCGAGCCGAGCATGCCCTGGTACTTGCCGCGTTCGCGCAACGGGATCACGTCGGCGATCAGCGCGGACGAGGTGACCATCAGGCCACCGGCGCCGAGGCCCTGCACGGCGCGGAACAGGATCAGCCACAGCATGCTGTTGGCGAAGCCGCAGAAGAACGAGCCGACGATGAACACGACGACGCTGACCAGGAACATGTTCTTGCGGCCGAAGATGTCGCCGAACTTGCCGACCAGGGCCGTGGACACGGTCTCGGCAAGCAGGTAGGCGGTGACCACCCAGGACAGGTGCCCGGCGCCGCCGAGGTCGCTGACGATGGTCGGCAGCGCGGTGGACACGATGGTCTGGTCGAGCGCGGCGAGCAGCATGCCGAGCAGGACCGCGATGAACACGGCATTGGTCCTGGCTCGGCCGAGCTGGAACGGGGCGTCGCCGGAACCGGGACTGGGCGCCGGGTCGGCGGGGGCCGACGCGGTGCCGGGGTGGTTCACGACAGTGCTGTTGGCCATATGGGTCTCCCGCGCCAGAGCGAGTCCAGGGTTCTGGAACTGACCCTAAGTGTTGTGGCCGCTACCGGCAGCCCATGCATGAGCGGTCGGCCCGGTTGGCCCTGACCGGGTGATGAGGGCGGTTCAGCTGACCAGGCGGGCGACGCCGAACCAGGTCAGCTGCATGACGAGATCTGCGGCCTGTTCGGGGCTGACCTCGGGGTGGTGTTCGCACCACGCGGCGAGCTGTTCGCAGCCGCCGACGATCATCTCGGCGGCGGCGTGCAGGTCGAGCGGGGGCGGCTCGGGCGCGTAGCGGGTCATCGCGGCGATGATCAGTTCGCTCTGCTGGGCGCGGCCCGCCTCGATCTCGGCGATCGCCGACTGGCCGACCACCGCTGCCTCGTTGCGCAGCAGGGCCCAGGAGCGGCCGTGTTCCCTGATGAAGCGGAAGTACGCGGTCAGGCCGTTGCGGAGCATGGCCTCAGGGCCGTCGGCGGACAGGGCGGCGGTGGAGGTGATGGTGAACAGCTCGCCTCGGGCCTGGCGGATGCAGGCGACCAGAAGACCTTCCTTGGAGCCGAAGTACTCGTAGAGCATGGGCTTGGAGACGCCGACGCGCTCGGCGATCTCGTCCATGGAGGTGGCCACGTAGCCGCGTTCGACGAAGACCTCCTCGGCGACGCCCATCATCTGCCGTTCGCGGTCGGCGCGCGGCATGCGCCGCCTCTTGGCCGGCTGGGTGTCGTTGCTGGTGGTCACCCGGCCAGTTTAGCTCAGGCTACCGGAGGTAACTTACTGATGGTAGCCTACGCGTCGGTAGGCATGTCGTCGCAGGACGGAGCTGTCATGAGTGAGCGCACCGAGGCCAGGGTCGTCGTGGTCGGCACCGGATTTTCCGGGCTGGGCATGGCGATCCAGCTGAAGAAGGCGGGCATCGACGACTTCGTCGTGCTGGAGAAGGCCAAGGACGTCGGCGGTACCTGGCGGGACAACTCCTACCCGGGCTGCGCCTGCGACATCCAGTCGCACATGTACTCCTTCTCCTTCGAGCAGAATCCGGGATGGACCCGGTCGTTCGGCTCCCAGCCGGAGATCTGGGACTACCTGCGACGGGTCTCGGCCAAGTACGACCTGGGTCGGCACATCCGGTTCGGGGTCGAGATGACCGGGGCGCGGTGGGACGAGGACGCGCAGGTCTGGCATGTGCAGACCGCGTCGGGCGAGGAGTACGTGGCGCAGTTCGTGGTGTCGGGGGTGGGGGCCCTGCACATCCCGAACATGCCCAAGCTGGCCGGGTTGGACAGCTTCAAGGGCGAGGTTTTCCACTCGGCGCAGTGGAATCACGACTATGACCTGCGGGGGAAGCGGGTCGCGGTGATCGGCACGGGGGCCAGCGCCATCCAGTTCGTGCCGCGGATCGCCAAGGAGGTCGGGCAGCTCGACCTCTACCAGCGGACGCCGCCGTGGATCATGCCCAAGCCTGATCATGCCATGCCGGGGTGGGCGCGGGCCTTGTTCAAGGTGGTGCCGCCGGTCCAGCGGGCGTATCGCGACCTTCTGTACTGGCTGTTGGAGGTGCGCGCGGTCGGGTTCAACGGGCATCCGAAGCTGTTGCAGGCGGCGGAGGGCATCGCGAAGCGCGCGATGGCCAGGCACATCCCGGACCGGGAACTGCGGCGCAAGGTGACCCCGGACTACCGGATGGGCTGCAAGCGGGTACTCATCTCCAACGACTACTACCCCTCGTTGACCAGGGGCAACGTCCAGGTGATCACGGACGGGATCGCGGAGATCCGCGAGCATTCGGTCCTCGGCAGCGACGGGGTCGAGCGGGAGGTCGACGCGATCATCTTCGGCACCGGGTTCCACGTGACCGACGCGTTCGACAATCTCGCGGTGCTCGGGCGGGACGGTCGGGACCTGGCCAAGACGTGGGCCGGCGAGGGGATGCGCACGCACTACGGGATCTCGGTGGCCGGCTTCCCTAACCTGTTCTTCCTGCTCGGGCCGAACACCGGGCTCGGGCACAACTCGGTCGTGTTCATGATCGAGTCGCAGATCCGCTACGTCGCCGAGGCGATCGCGCTGGTGGACAAGAACCGGGCGGGCGCCATCGAGGTGCGCGGCGACGTGCAGGCGCGGTTCAACGAGGACATCCAGCGCAAGCTGGTGCGCGGGGTGTGGACGCAGGGCGGCTGCAAGAGCTGGTACCTGGACGCGAAGGGCGTCAACCGGACCATCTGGCCGGGGTTCACCTGGCGGTACTGGCTGGACACGCGCTCGGTGCGGCCGGCCGACTTCGAGCTGACGGTGCGAGCGGGGTCGGGGGCGCGGGAGGCGGAGCGGGCGGCGTCGGCCTGAGGGGGAGGGGTGGCGTCGGCCGGAGCGGGCCGGATTGGGCCGGATTTTTTGCGGATTTCCGCGTTCAATTGCCGTCGGCGGCGCTATTTGCGTCGTCGGCGGTCGTTTTCGCGTCGTCGTTTCCGACTTCGAATAAGTCAGTGGTGATCACAATCGCGGGGTCTGCGCATTCGCCGCGCGATTGTGTTTCGTTCGATTCTCAGGTGACGGCGTTGCCGGCCGAGTTCATCATCCGCAACTTGCCGATGAGGTCCACGGTCTGCAGGCCGCACAGTTCGGCCATCTGTTCCAGCGCGGCCAGGTCGAGGTGCACCTCGGGGCTGGACCCGATTTCGGCCTGGCTGAGCCGATCCCGCGCCCAGCGCTGCAACGGTTGCAGCTCCGGTTGTTGGTCGCGGGCCACCCTGGTCAGGTCGACCCGGATCTGACCGGGTCGATCGCCGGGGAAGAGTCGATCATGTACGCGGGCCAGCAGGTCCTGCGGCAGCACGTCCATGGCCAGACACAGTTCGACCAGTCGCACCACCGAGCAGTGCCGGGTGCCGAGTTCGTAGGTGGCAAGGGTTTGCAGGGAGATGTCGGACTGGAGGCGCTGTTGCAGTTCTTTGCGTGTCCAGCCGCGCTGCTTGCGGACCCGTCTCAGCTCATCGCCGAGTACGCGTTGGTAGCTCGTTGCATCGATGTGCACGGTGGGCGCCTCCGCCAAATGGATCGCGGGCCCGGGGGTCCGCTTTCTGCTGTTCTGCCGCGGTCCGTTTTGGCTGTGCTCCACCATCCAGTACGGACGCTGTACTGGGGAGTACTGAGGGCGTGAGTCCTTACGCCGGGAGGGGGCATTCAGTGGCGGAGTTCACTCGTTTGGGGGAATCTGATCAGAGTTCGATGCGTCATGACAATGTTGCTTACCACATTTGATCAGGCTACTGATCGGAAACGTCAGACTCGCTGCCCATTCGTTACTGGCCGTGCTTCGATCGGTACACACTGAGGTTACCGCTGGTCAGTTGCGGGTCCGCGGGCGGTGTCGGGGTCGGATCAGTCCACGCAGGGCGGTGCGGTACCGCTGTCGGAGATCGACGACGGGTTCGCCGAGTGGGCCGGGGTGAACGCCTGGGGCACCAGGGTCTGGTTGACGCCCGAGATGCTCCAGTCGGCCGAGGCAGTGCTGATGCCCTCGCTGCTGTAGTGGGTGCCGAGGTAGACCCAGACGTGGCCGCTCGGCACGCTCGCGCTCTGCGCCACCGTGATCTTGCCGCCGAGCGCCGACGCGACCGCGTTGGCCGCGTCCTGCTGGCCGGCATGGAAGTAGATCACCGACGAGGACCTGGTCGAGATGTTGCCGGTGGTGCCCTGGCCGAAGCCGGCCTTGGTCAGTTTGCTCAGCACGCCCGACGCCAGGTTGTGCACGCCCGAGCCGTTCTGCACGTCGACCGTGGTGCCCGAGTTGCCGCTGGACGGCGTGTTCGTGCTGGACGGGTTGGTGGTCGAGCCGACGTTGCTCGGCGGGGGAGTGCCGGCGCCGGTCTCGCCCTGGACGAACGCGGCGATCTGGGCCGGATTGACCTCGACTGCGTTCGTGCCGACGTTGACCTTGCCGGAGGGCCAGTAGTCGATGTTGACCGTGGGCACCGTCTCGAACTTGAGGCTGCCCGAACTCATCCCGGCCATCTTGCTGGCGAAGTCGACCAGGTTCCAGCCGGAGTCGATGGTGATCGACTTCTGGATGGCGCTGATCAGGTTCTGCAACTCGGTCGGGCTGGTCAGGGTGCCGGCGGAGAGCACCTTGTGCGCCATGGACGCGAGAAACGCCTGCTGGCGCGCTTCGCGCTGTAGGTCGGTCGAGCCGCCCGGGATGTTGTGCCGCTGCCGGACGAACTGCAACGCCTGCACGCCCTGCACGGAGAAGTAGCCTGCCTGGAAGTTCGCGCCCGACATGGGGTCGTTGACCGAGTGGTTGAGGCAGACCGGCACGCCGCCGATGGCCTGCGAGAGCTGGTCGAAGCCGTAGAGGTTGACCTCGGCGTAGTGGTCGATGTGCACGCCCGCCAGGTTCTGGATGGTCGTGATCAGCTCTTTCGCGCCCGCCTCGTTGGACTTGCGCTCGACGTCGGCCGCGTCGGTGTCGCCCTGCGACTTGAGCTGCTTGGTCGCGGTGCCCTTGGCGTCGCCGTACGCGGCGTTGATCTTGTTGGTCTGGTAGCCGGGGATGTTCACCCAGGAGTCGCGCGGGATCGAGACGCCGACCGCCTGGCTGCCGTTGTCCGGGATGTGCAGCAGGATCATGGTGTCGGTGTTGACCTCGCCGCCGTCGCCACCGGCGCCGAGCGAGGCGAGCACGTCCGGCGGCAGCGGGTTGCCCTGCACGTCGGTGCGGCTGTCCAGGCCGACCAGCAGGATGTCCTCAGCGCCGTCCGCGTGCTTCTGGTCGTTGTTCGACGAGCCGCCCGGATCGATGACGTTGTCGGTGGTGACCCCGTTCTCCGCGCTCTGCAGCGTCGCCCAGCTGACGCCGGTGGCGCCGAGCACGACCACCGCGATCAGCGCGACCAGCACCTTGCCGACGTTCAGCGCGATCCGCGTGCTCCTGGACAGGCCGCGCGGGCGTGGGCCTTCGGAGCGGAGGCCCTTGGCACCGGGGCGGTTGTCGTCGCGGTCGAGGAAGTCGTCGTCGGCCGGTTCGCCGCGGACCATGCGGGTGGCCTGGTCGTCGGGGCGGGGACCGGCCGGGGTGCCGCGGCCGGGTGGGACCACGCGGGTGGCGTTCGGGTCGCCTGCCGGAGAGTTGGTGGGGGTGCGGCGGGTGGGGCCGGGGTCGGGGAGGTGGCCGCGCACGGAGTCCGCGTTCGGGCGGGGTGAGCGGGGCTGACCTGGGCGGGGTTGGCCGGAGCGCGGGCGGGCGCCCTCGGGATTGAGCCGGTCGGACAGGCCACCGCCGCGCGGAGGCTGCGGGAGATTGCCGGAGCGGGGTGGTTGGGCGCCGTCCCAGGACCTCCCCTGGTCCTCGGGGTCGCGCGGCCAGTCGTCCACTCTGCTCCCTCCCTCGTGATGTGCGGCCATGGTCAAGACGCCGCATGCGCGACTCAGGTTGCCTCGGGTGACCTGGCCACGTTCGTCTGCCCCGGGCCCCGAAGCGTTGACCAGACGTGATGACGTCCAGTAACGGCTAGATCACGATTCCCCCGTACGGCAGATCGCAGCCAGCATGCCATCCGCGCGGGGCGACCGGTGCCGATTCGGACCGATCCGTACCCCTCGGCTAGTATGGACGGAGGCTTCTTGCGCCGATGGGGTGTGCCTGTTCGGCCAGGGCCTGCTTCCGTCGGTGAGCCTGTGCCTGGTTGGCCTGTGTTGTTTGCTGGGGCCACGGCCGGGGACCGGCAGATCGCGGCAGTGGGAGAACGGCGCAACCGCGCCTTGACGATGGGATACAGAGGGATCTAGATGCCTCCGAAGCTGAAGAAGACGTTCGAGGCGACTCTCGAACTGGAGGCGGGCAACGCCGCCATGGTCGACCTGGGCAAGATGCTTGGTCCGACCGGCGCGAACACCCGTAACGTCAAGGTCGAGTACGACGAGGCGACCTCGGCGCACCGCGGCGACATCGTGCCGGTCGTCGTGACCGTCTACGAAGACCGCAGCTACTCGCTGCGCTACAAGACGCCGCCGACCAGCTTCCTGATTCGCAAGGAACTCGGCCTCAAGAGCGGCTCCGAGAACCCGGGTCACCAGACCAGCGGCACCATCACCCAGGCCCAGCTGCGCTCCATCGCCGAGCGCAAGATGCCGGACCTGAACGCGGACACCATCGAGGCGGCCGTCAAGGTCGTCGCCGGCTCCGCCCGGTCGATGGGCGTCGCGGTCGCGGACTGACGCTCGCGGTAGACACGTACCGGGCCCGTGGAGATCACTGATCTCCACGGGCCCGTTGCTGTCCGTGATGGCCGAATTCGCGTAGATACGGGATTTCGAACGAAATCCCTACGCGAACCCCAACCCGAGGAAAGATCGAATCGTGCCGCGCGCCGTATTGCCATGGCGCGGAAACTCTGGTTGATCTTTCCCCGGGTAAGGGACTGCCTCAGGCGCTGTGCGCCGCTTGGAACTTCTCGACCAGTTCGGCCGGAATCCGACCGCGGTCGGACACGTTGAAGCCCTGGCTGCGTGCCCAATTGCGGATGGCCTGGTTTTGTGCTTTGTCGCCGCCCGCGTCGACCCTGGTGTGCACCATGGCCGGGGTACCGCGATTCTTGCGTCCCGAGGTGCGCCGGGCCGGTTCGATGAACTCGGCGAGTACCTTGCGCAGACCTGCCGCATTGTTGGCGGAGAGGTCGATGTCGTACTCGACGCCGTCCAGCGCGAAGCTGACAGTCTCGTCAGCCTCACCGCCGTCCAGGTCATCAATGAGCGCGACGATGGTCCTGGAAGCCACTGGGTCTCCCCTTCTTTAGGCGCTACCGCGATGTTTCTGGCGAAGATGTTTCCCGGTTAAGGTGAGTTTATCGCGTTGTGGAATGCGTTGGGTGACTCGGGTAAGCATGAGTTGTCCACGTGTCGGACGGGGATAAAACGATTACCCGATGTGCGAGTGGGATCACCGAGTTGACACGGATATCACACGGGTGAACAGGGGGAAGTATGGATACGATGAGTAACCGGAGGGAAGGGCAAACCGGGAAAATGACCGCCCGGCTGGCCCTACCGTGGTTTGCCGGCGCGATAACAGTAGCCGCGCAACGGGCGGTCACGACGACATGCGACCATGTCTGAGCTATGTCCAGTACCCAGGAAACCCAGTTGGCGCCGGATGACCCGGTAGCCGCGGAGCGGCCCGGTGTCCCCGACGCCCCGCCGCCCGCCGCTCTGGGTATCGGCCGGAAGGGGCGGGCCCTGATCAGGGGTTCGGTTGACACGCTGTCCCGGCGCACGCTCGTCCAGGGGATCATCGGTTCGGTCCTGATCATGATCGGCTCCCTCGGGGCCGGCGGCGACCTGATCAACGACCCGATCCTGGGCAATGGCCCGCTCTCCTGGATCCGCTACGGCCACGGCCGCAATCTGGCCACCGCCGTCCTCTACATCGGCGTGTTTCTGCTGGTCTGGGCCTGGGTCCGGCTCGGGCGCGACGTCATCGCCGGCAAGGTCCGCGGCCGGGGCGTGCTGATCGCCGGGCTGAGCTGGATCGCTCCGATGATCATCTCGCCGCCCGCGTTCACCAGGGACGTCTTCTCCTACCTCGGCCAGGGTGAGCTGTCCTGGCGCGGACTGAACCCGTACACGGTCGGCCCGAACGTGCTCGGCGACGCGATCGCCATGAACGTGCACCCGTTCTGGCAGAACACGCCCGCGCCCTACGGTCCGCTGTTCATCCTGGCCGCCAAGATCATCGCGATGATCGTGGGCGAGCACCTGATCATCGGCGTCATCCTGATGCGCCTGGTGCTGATGATCGGCCTGGTGCTCATCGTCGCCGCCCTGCCCGGCCTGACCAGGCACCTCGGCGGGCGGCTGCCGGTCGCGCTGTGGCTGGTCGTTGCCAGCCCGATGATGGTGATCCACCTGGTCGGCGGGCCGCACAACGATCTGTTGATGATCGGCCTGCTCGCCATGGGCTGCCTGCTCGTGCTGGAACGCAAGCACGTGGCCGGTATGTCGTTGGTCACGCTGGCCATGGCGGTCAAGGCGACCGCGGGCGTCGCGTTGCCCTTCCTGATGTGGGTGTGGGCGGCGCGGATGGAGGGCACCTTCAAACGCCGGTTCGTCCGCGCCTGTTCGGCGACGGTCGGCATCGTGTTGGTGGTCTTCGCGGCGTGCACGCTGATCGCCCGGGTCGACCTGGGCTGGATCGGCGCGCTCAAGGCGCCGCAGCTGATCGTGAACTGGGTGAACCTGCCGACCGGCGTCGGCGAGCTGATGCACTCGATCGTGAACCTCTTCGGCGCGATCCCGCAGGAGTCGTTCACCTCGATGACCCGGTTCCTCGGCGACGTGCTGCTGGTCGTGATCGCGGCCCGGCAGTGGTGGAAGGCGCGGCACGGCGGCGCCGAGGCCGTGCGCAGGGCCGGGTTCGCGCTGCTCGCGGTCGCGATCCTGTCGCCGCCGACGCTGCCCTGGTACCTCACCTGGGGCCTGGCGATCCTGAGCGCGTCGCCGTGGCGCAACCGCTGGCTCGCGCTGTCCGCCGGCGTCGCCGTGCTGATCCTGCTCGTCTACTACCCGGACGGCCAGGAAGCCATGGGCGACATCGTGCACATGGTGATCGTCGTTCTGCTCGCCCTGTTGACCATGGCCTCGATGCTGTGGCCGGACCCGCTGCGCCTGCGCGCGAAGCCGGACAAACCCGAGGCGGACCTCGATCCGGTCGCGGCCGAGGAGACGCTGTCAGTGCGGCTGCCGATCGTCGCCGGAGCCAAGGACAGTGGCGGCGATGGGGCTGTTCCGCCCGAGTTGCAGGAGCCGGCCATGTCGGTGGGGTCGGCCGGGGAGCAGCGCAGCGACCTCGCGCCGCAGTAGCGCGGGCAGCTCACGGCGCGGCAGCGCGGGTTGCGAGAACGGCGCGGGTCAGGACAGGAAGCCGCGGAGCAGCGCGGCAGTGCCGGCCAGGTGTTCGGCCATGGCCGTGCGAGCCGCTGCCGGGTCGCCGCCGAGGATGCTGGCCACGATCTGCTCGTGCTGGGCGTTGGAGTGGTCGATGTTCAGCGGCAGCAGCGGGATCTCGTCCAACAGGTCGTTGACCCGCGTGCGCGCGTCCGCGACGGCCTGGGTGAGCGAGGGCGCCGCGGCGACCTCCGCGATGGCCAGGTGCAGACGCGAGTCGACCCGGCGGTAGTCGGCCAGCGAGGCGGCTGACGCGTCGGCGAGGCAGGCGCTGAGGTGGCGGCGCTCGGTGGGGGCGAGGGGGCGCTCGGCGGCTGCCTGGGCCGCGCCGGTCTCCAGGACGTAGCGCAGGGTCAGCACGTCGTCGAGCTGTCCGACCTGGGTGCGGCCGGCCAGCGAGTGCGACTCGGGCGGGGCGGTGACGAACGTGCCGCCGTAGCGGCCGCGCCGCGACTCGACGTAGCCGGCGTCGGCCAGCGCGTGGATGGCCTCGCGCAGCGTCACCCTGGCCACGCCGAGCTTGACCGCGAGGTCGCGCTCGGCGGGCAGCCGTTCGCCGACGGGCACCACGCCGAGCCGGATCGCCTGCAACAGCCGTTCGACGGTCTCCTCGAAGGCGTTGCCGGTGCGAACCGGCCGGAACAGCGCGGCGTCGACGGGGTGCATTGATTTACAGAGGCGTTACGTACGCGGCGTGGATGCCGCCGTCGACCAGGAACGTGGACGCGGTGATGAACGAGGCGTCGTCGCTGGCCAGGAAGGCGACGGTCGCGGCGATCTCCTCCGGCTCGGCGAACCGGCCGACCGGCACATGCACCATGCGCCGCGCGGCCTTCTCCGCGTCCTTCGCGAACAACTCCTTGAGCAGGGGCGTGTTCACCGGCCCCGGGCACAGCGCGTTGACCCGGATGCCCTGGCGCGCGAACTCGACGCCCAGTTCCCGGGTCATGGCCAGCACACCGCCCTTGGAGGCGGAGTAGGAGATCTGCGAGGTCGCCGCGCCCATCACCGCGACGAACGAGGCGGTGTTGATGATCGAGCCCCTGCCCTGGGCGCGCATGTGCTCGATGGCGTACTTGCTGCACAGGAACACCGAGGTCAGGTTGATCTGCTGGACCTTGTGCCAGGTGTCGAGGTCGGTTTCGGTGATCGAGGCGTCCTCGGGCGGGGAGATGCCGGCGTTGTTGAACGCGATGTCGACTGAGCCGTACCCGTCGGCCGCCGCGTTGAACAGCGCCTTGACCTGCTCCTCGTCGCTCACGTCGACCTTGACGTAGCGCCCGTCGACCTCGCTCGCCGCCTTCTCACCCGCCACCGGGTCGATGTCGCCGACGACGACCTTGGCGCCCTCGGCCGCGAGACGTCGCACCGTGGCGAGTCCGATGCCGCTGCCTCCGCCGGTGACGACCGCGACCCGGCCCTCCAGCCGCTCGCTCATGAGACTCATCCCTGGTCATCCCTCCGTGCTGATGAAGACGTTCTTCGTCTCGGTGAACGCGTTCAGGGCGTCCGGGCCGAGTTCCCGACCGAGGCCGGACTGCTTGAAGCCGCCGAACGGCGTCCAGTAGCGGACCGACGAGTGCGAGTTGACCGAGAGGTTGCCGGCCTGCACCGCGCGGGACACCCGCAGCGCGCGGCCGACGTTCTCGGTCCAGATCGAGCCGGACAGGCCGTACTCGGAGTCGTTGGCCAGCGCGATCGCGTCGGCCTCGTCGTCGAACGGGAAGACGGTGACGACCGGGCCGAAGATCTCCTCGGTCATGGTGCGGTCGGCCGCCGAGGTGGGCAGCAGGACGGTCGCCGGGAACCAGAAGCCGGGTCCCTCCGGCGCGCTGCCTCGAAACGCCACCTCGACCGAACCGTCCACATAGGAGGAAACGGTGTCGTGGTGGGCGGCGGAGATGAGCGGGCCCATCTCGGTCTTCTCGTCGTTCGGGTCGCCGACGCGAACTCCGAGCACGGCCGGTTCGAGCAGCTCCATGAACGTGTCGAACACGCTGCGCTGCACCAGGATGCGCGAGCGCGCGCAGCAGTCCTGGCCCGCGTTGTCGAAAACGCCGTACGGTGCGGTCGCCGCGGCTCTGGCCAGATCGGCGTCGGCGAAGACGATGTTCGCGCTCTTGCCGCCCAGCTCCAGCGTCACCCGCTTCACCTGCTCGGCGCAGCCGGCCATGATCTGCTTGCCGACCGTGGTCGAGCCGGTGAAGACCACCTTGCGCACGGCCGGATGCGTGACGAACCGTTGCCCGACAACCGATCCCTTGCCGGGCAGCACCTGGAACACGTCCGCCGGGATGCCGGCTTCGCGGGCGAGTTCGCCGAGGCGGATCGCGGTGAGCGGGGTCAGTTCGGCCGGTTTGAGCACGACTGTGTTGCCGGCGGCGAGGGCCGGTGCGAAGCCCCAACCCGCGATCGGCATGGGGAAGTTCCACGGCACGATCACGCCGACCACGCCGAGCGGTTCGGCGAAGGTCACGTTCACCCCGCCCGGCACCGGAATCTGCCTGCCGAACAGGCGTTCCGGCGCGGCCGAGTAGTAGTTGAGCACGTTGGCGACGTTGCCGACCTCCCAGCGGGCGTTGCCGATGGTGTGGCCGGAGTTGGTCACCTCCAGCCGCGACAGGTTCTCCTGGTCGGCCTCGACCGCGTCGGCGAAGCGGCGCAGCAGCCGCGCACGGTCACCCGGCGCCACGGCCGCCCAGGCCGGCTGGGCGCGGTGGGCGCGCTCGATGGCCGCGTCGGTCTCCTCGACCGAGGTCAGCTCGACGGTGCCGATCACCTGCTCGGTCGCTGGATTGCGCACCTCGACGGAAGTCATGAGTGGTCCTTCCGACCTGCGGCGGCGACGAGCGCGGCGAACAGGCGGTCGTCGTCCGGGTTCTCCTCGGGGTGCCACTGCACGCCCAGCACGAAGTCCCGGCCGGGCAGTTCGACGGCCTCGGTGGTGCCGTCGGTGGCGCGGCCGACCACGGTCAGCGCGGGCGCGGGCGTGTCAGCGGCCTGGTGGTGGTGACAGCGGACGCTGGTGGTGTCGCCGAAGATCGCGGCCAGTGTGCTGTCCGCGGCGAGTTTCACGGTGCAGCCGCCGAACGTGCCGGGCACCGGGCGGTGCTCGGAGTTGCCGTTGGCCTCGGGCAGGTGCTGGTGCAGAGTGCCCCCGAGCGCGACGTTGAGCAGCTGCATGCCGCGACACACGCCGAGCACCGGCAGGTTGGCCTCGATGGCCGCGGACAGCAGCGGGAACTCGAACTCGTCGCGATAGGTCTGCACGCCGCGGGTCTGCTCGTGCGGCTGCTGGTGGTAGCCGGCCGGGTCGAGATCGGCGCCGCCGGCCAGGATCAGGCCGTCGATGTGCGCGACGTATTCGGCCTGGCCGTCGCCGATCGAGGGCAGCACGACCGGGATGCCGCCCGCGCGCAGCACCGCGTCCAGGTAGGTGCGCGGCAGGATCGCCGCCTCCTGGCTCCAGATGCCGAAGCTGGCCTGTTCCAGGTAGCTGGTGATGCCGATGACCGGCCTACATCCGTTCGAAGGCACGGAATTTCTCCCAGTCGGTGACCGCCGCGTCGTATGCGGCGAGTTCGATCGCGGCCGCGTTGCGGTAGTGCTCGATCACGTCGGTGCCGAACGCGTCCCGCGCGCGCTCGCTGCCGGCGAGCAGGTCGGCCGCGTCGCGCAGGGTCCTCGGCACGGTGTCCCGGCCGGAGGCGTAGGCGTTGCCGATGAACTCCTCCTCCAGCGGCAGCTCGTGGTCGATGCCGTGCAGGCCGGCCGCGATCACGGCGGCGACCGCGAGATAGGGGTTGACGTCGCCGCCGGGCACCCGGTTCTCCACCCGCAGCGAGTCACCGTGGCCGACAACGCGCAGCGCGCAGGTCCGGTTGTCCCGGCCCCAGGCGACCGCGGTCGGGGCGAAGCTGCCCTCGGCGAAGCGCTTGTAGGAGTTGATGTTCGGCGCGAGGAAGTAGCTGAACTCGCGCAGGCAGGCGAGTTGGCCTGCGAGGAAGTGCCGCATCATCGGCGAGAAGCCGTCCGGCCCGTCGCCGGCCAGCACGGCCGAGCCGTCGGAACCGCGCAGGCTGCAGTGGATGTGGCAGGAGTTGCCCTCGCGCTCGTTGAACTTGGCCATGAAGGTGAGGCTGCGGGCCTCCTGCGCGGCGATCTCCTTGGCGCCGGTCTTGTAGATCGAGTGGTTGTCGCAGGTCTTGAGCGCCTCGTCGTAGCGGAAGGCGATCTCCTGCTGGCCGGGGTTGCACTCGCCCTTGGCCGACTCGACGTAGAGACCCGCGCCGGTCATGGCGTTGCGGATACGGCGCAGCAGCGGCTCCAGCCGCGCCGTGCCCAGCATTGAATAGTCCACATTGTACTGATTGGCCGGCCGGAGTTCGCGGTAGCCCTTGGCGAACGCGTCCTCGTAGGAGTCGTCGAACACCATGAACTCGAGTTCGGTGCCGACGTAGGCGGCCAGCCCGCGCTCGGCCAGCCGGTCGAGCTGGCGGCGCAGCACCTGGCGCGGCGAGACCGGCACGGGGGAGTGGTCCTCGACCCGCTCGACGTCGCAGAGCACCAGCGCGGTGCCCGGATGCCAGGGGACCAGGCGCAGCGTGTCCATGTCCGGGCGCAGCACGAAGTCGCCGTAGCCGCGTTCCCAGGAGGACAGCTCGTAGCCACCGACCGTGTTCATCTCCACGTCGACGGCGAGCAGGTAGTTGCACGCCTCGGTGGCATGCGGCACGACCTCTTCCAGGAAGTACCTGGCCCCGCACCGTTTGCCCTGCAACCGGCCCTGCATGTCGGTCATGGCGACCAGCACGGTGTCGATCTCGCCCTCCGCCACCAGCACGCGCAGGCGTTCGAGGGTCAGCAAGCCTTCGATGGGCAGCATGGAGTCCTCTCGCGGGCGCCAATGGATCACATATGTACCTTTGGTTATTGGACCGGCTGACTGACGGCGTGTCAACCCTGGTAACAGCCCGGGTAACACCTGAGTAAGCAGCCTTGACATTCTCGGGTGGCGCTTGCCACTCTTGCCGATCACAAAGGACTGCCAACGGTCCATTGGCGGAGGTGTGTCGCCCGTGTCCGAGAAATTAGATCCAGTCCCCGCCGCTGGCGTCGATGACGACGACGCGCGGTTGCACCAACTCGGCTACGCCCAGGAACTGCGCCGCTCGCTCTCGGCGTTCTCCAACTTCGCGGTGTCCTTCACGATCATCTCGATCCTGTCCGGCTGCCTGACCCTCTACGGGACCGGCATGATCAGCGGCGGTCCGGTCGCGATGATCTGGGGCTGGCCGCTGGTCGGCTTCTTCGTGGTGCTGGTCGGACTGGGCATGGCCGAGGTGTGCTCCAGCTATCCGACCGCGGGCGGCCTGTACTACTGGGCGGCCAAGCTCGCGCCGCGCAACGGCGCCGCCTGGTCCTGGTTCACCGGCTGGTTCAACCTGATCGGCCAGGTCGCGGTAACCGCCGGCATCGACTTCGGCGCGGCCACCTTCCTCAACGCGTTCCTCGACCTGGTCGCCGGTTTCTCGGCCACGCCGCCGCACACGATCCTGCTGCTCGCGATCATCCTGATCGTGCACGGCCTGCTGAACACCTTCGGCGTGAAGATCGTCGCCGTGCTCAACAACGTCAGCGTCTGGTGGCACCTGGTCGGCGTGCTGGTCATCGTCGGCGTGCTGATCATCGTGCCCAGCCACCACCAGTCCGCCGGGTTCGTGTTCGGCAGCTTCCAGAACACCACTGGCTGGGGCTCGGTCGTCTACGTCTTCGCGTTGGGCCTACTGATGTCGCAGTACACGCTGACCGGCTACGACGCGTCCGCGCACATGACCGAGGAGACCAAGGGCGCGGCGACGGCGGGCCCGCGCGGCATCGTCAACTCGATCCTGGTCTCGCTGATCGCCGGCTGGGTGCTCCTGCTCGGCCTGACCTTCGCGATCCAGAACTACTCGGGCGAACTGAATTCGTCGACCGGCGTGCCGCCCGCGCAGATCTTCATCGACGCGGCCGGCCAGAAGACCGGTGAGTTCCTGCTGCTGATCGCGATCGTGGCGCAGCTGTTCTGTGGCATGGCGTCGGTGACCGCGAACTCCCGGATGATCTACGCGTTCGCCCGGGACGGCGCCATCCCCGGGTCGAGGCTGTGGCACAAGATCAACAAGCGCACTCGGACGCCAACCAACTCGGTGTGGTTCGCCGCGGTCGGCGCGTTCGTCCTCTCGCTGCCGGACCTGTGGAACGGCACCGCGTACGCGGCGGTCACCTCGATCGCCACCGTCGGCCTCTATGTCGCCTACGTGATCCCGGTGTTCCTGCGCGTGCTGCGCGGTGACTCCTTCGAGAAGGGCCCGTGGAATCTGGGACGGTGGGGCAGGCCGATCGGCATCGTGGCGAGCGCCTGGGTGGTGATCATCTTCGTGCTGTTCATGCTGCCCACGACATCGCCGATCAAGCTGTCCAGCTTCAACTACACGCCCATCGCCTTCCTCGTCGTCCTCGGCGGCGCCGCGATCTGGTGGTTCGCCTCCGCCCGCAAGTGGTTCACCGGACCGCGCGTGCAGGGCAGTGCCGAGGAACTCGCGGCCGTGGAGCATGAGTTGGAGGAACTGGCCTGAGAGTTCAGGCGCGCTTCTTCGCGGAACGGGCGAGGGCGGTGACCATGGCGGTGGCCGCGGCGCGAAGGATGAGGTCGGTGCCGGGCAGTGGGGAGCGACAGGACAGGCTCCACTTGATGGCGGTGCCGCCCTGGTGTTCGGCGATCTCGATCTCGCCCTGCCAGTCCTTGAACGGTGTGCCGGACAGGGCGCGGTAGGCGAGGCGGTGTTCGGGTTCGAACGCGGTGATTTCCTCGCGGATACGTGGGCCGGGGCCGGGGAATTTGATGTCGCGGATGGCGCCGACGCCGTTGGGGTCGTCCGCGCCGTCGCGTTCCATGGTCACCGTGACGCCGGGGCCCCAGTTGGCCATGTCCCGGTGGTCGGCAACGGTCGCCCAGACCACCGGGAGTGCGACGTCCACTCGTCGTACCACGTGCGCATTCGCCATCGCACCAACTTACCAGCCAGTAGCTAACACTGCCCGGAACAGTGACACGTTGTACGGGCCCCACTGCGACATGGTGAAGTAGACGACCGGGTCGGCCGTTGTCCACGGGTGCAGGTAGCCGCCGTACAGGCCGGGGAACTGGCTGCCGTGTACGACCGGGATGCCCTCGCTCCACGGGCCGCTGACGTTCGGGGCCGAGCGCAGCACGATGGCGGCGCGGTGCTCGTCCAGGTGCATGGCCAGCCAGCTGCCGGTGAACTCGTTGAACCGCACCGACAGTTCGCCGACCGGGCCGGGGATGACCGGGACCGAGGCGAACGGGTCCTCCGGTGCCCAGTCGGAGCCGGTCCAGTACTCGTAGGCGTCCGCGTCGAGTACCTGGTCAGGGCCGACTCGGGCCAGCGACGCCGAGCCG
>DASZJG010000091.1:0-42989 GCA_035948315.1 Pseudonocardiaceae bacterium
CTTGTTCTGCGCCATCAGGTTGATGTACTGCTCGACGCCCACGACCTCCTGCGGCGAGTCGAACTGCGGCGTGCTGCCGTCCTTCGCGAACAGCGACGCGCCGTGCTGCTGGCCGAAGATGAACGCCATGTGCGCGTTCTCCGAGTCACTGCCGCCCTCGACCGAAAGGCCGTAGTGGCCGGCGGTGGTCAGCTTCTGGCCATCCGACACCAGCTCGTCCCAAGTCGTCGGCGGGTTCGCGATGCCGGCGGCGGCGAACATCTTCTTGTTGTAGTACAGGCCGTAGGCGTTGGCGTAGATCGGCAGGCCGACCGGGTCCTGGCCGGCGGCACCGGTGGCCGAGAGCGACAGGAACTGGCTCTTGTCGCCGATCTGGCTCATGGCGGCCGAATCGAAGGGCAGGAACGCACCGGTTGCCTGCAACGAGGCGGACCAGGTGTTGCCGATGTTGAGCACATCCGGGCCCTGGCCCGAGGTCGCCGCGGCCAGGATGCGGTTGAGCAGGTCGGACCATGGAATGACTTCCATGTTGACCTTGATCCCGGTCTGCTTCTGGAACGCGGCCAGCGCGGGCGCCATCACCTGGTTGTCATTGGCGATGCTGGTGCCCTGATCACTGGCCCAATAGGTCAATGTGGTGGGTGAACTGTTGTTCGCGGAACTCCCACCGCCACAGGCGGTGATGGACGCGGCGGTCAGCGCGGCGAGCGCTGCGACCGTGGCGAATCTTGCTAGGCGCATCCTTGCGGCTCCTCGTTGAGCTGGTATCCGGGCTCGTCGACCGGCGGCAGTCGGAGCACCACAATGCCCCTTCGATGCCGAAACCGAACAGCTCGGACCATTGCTGCACGGCTTTATTCAAGGCGTGATTGAATCTGATTGTCTCGGACGAGTCAAGACCATGCCGAAGTGGTGGCTCAGTTGTGATCGAGGCTTAGGTCAAGCCATAAAATATGCAGGCTGGACTAGGAGGAACGTCGATGGCGAAGCTGAGCACGGTGCGCGATCTCCGTCGCGGCAACCGGTCGGTGCTGCTGACCAAGCTGTTCAGCGAGGGGTCGTGCAGCCGGCAGGAGCTGAGCCGGTCCACCGGCCTGAGCCAGGCGACGGTCAGCAACGTGATCGGCGAACTCATCAGCGACGGCATCGTCACCGAGGCCGGCCTTGTCGACTCCGACGGCGGCCGGCCGCGCACGCTGCTGCGCATCGACCCCGGGTTCGGCCACGTCGTCGGCGTGGACGTCGGCGAGACCAAGGTCAAGGTCGAGCGGTTCGACCTGGGCATGCACGTGCGCGGGACCGCGGAACTGGTCCTGCACTCCGGCGGACGCGACGTCGACGAGGTGGTCAGCCATGTCATCGCGGGTATCCGAACCGTACTCACCGATCCGGACATCGACCCCGAGATCGACGTGCTCGGCGTCGGCATCGGCGTGCCCGGCATCGTCGAGCGCGGCCCGCGCCTGTTCGTGAACTCCCAGGCCGCGGGCTGGCGCGCGGTGCCGCTGGTCGAGCTGGTGCGGGCCGAGATCCCGCTCCCGCTGCACGTGGACAACGGCGCGAAAACCCTCGGCCTTGCCGAGATGTGGTTCGGCACCGGCCGGGGCACCAAGGACGCGGTCGTCGCGCTGCTCGGCTCGGGCGTCGGCGCCAGCGTCATCGCGGGCGGCGCGACGTATCAGGGCGCGACCGGCAGCGCGGGCGAGTGGGGCCACACCACCATCGAGGTCGGTGGCAGACGCTGCCGTTGCGGCGCCAGTGGCTGCCTGGAGGCATACATCGGCGCGGGCGCGATCCTGGACCGGTACCAGACGCTGCGCAGAGCCAAGCCGGCCGCGACCGAGGACGAGGAGTCGGCCATGGCCGACCTGCTCCGCGCCAACACCGCGACCGCGACCAAGGTCATCGACGAGGTGGTCGCCTACCTCGGCGCCGGCCTCGGCAACCTGATCAACCTGTTCAACCCCGAGCTGATCATCGTCGGCGGCTGGGCCGGCCTGCTGATCGGCGAACGCAAGCTTCCCGAGATCCGCGCGGCGGCCGCCGAGCACGCCCTGCATCGCCCGTTCGCGCAGACCACCATCGAGCTGGCCAAACTCGGCCAGGACGCGGTCGCGCTCGGCGCCGCCGCCCTGCCCGTGGAACAGTTCCTCGTCGCGGGCGGCGCCAAATCCGGCACCGCGGCCCAACCCGCCTGAACTACCTGCCCGTCCAGCCGGGCACGACTACTTGCCTGTCCAGTCGGGCACCCGCTTCTCGGCGAACCCCGCGACCCCGGCGCGAAAGTCCGCCGACCCGTACACCCGCTCGATGATGTCCGCGTCCTCGACCCGCGCGGCCTCACGCAGTCGCCGCAACGCGGTCTTGGTCGCCCACATCGTCAACGGCGCGTGCCCGGCCAGCCGGTCGATCAGCCGAGCCAACGCCGCGTCCACGTCCTCGGTGATCTCGGCGAGGAACCCGGTCGGCGCGAGTTCGTCGGCGGTCGCCAAGCGCGCGGTCAGCAACAGGTCCATCGTGCGAGCAGCGCCGAGCTGGCCGCTGATCAGCGCGATCGTCGCCGCTGAGAGGCAGTTGCCGACGGTCCGCGCGATCGGCACCCCGAACCGCGCCCCGGGCCGACTGATCCGCAGGTCGCAGGCGGACGCGATGGCCAGTCCCGCGCCGACGCAGAAGCCGTCGATGACCGCGATGGTCGGCACCGTCACCTCGGCCAGCCTGGTCAGGATCTCGGTGGTCTTCCGCTCGTAGGAGACGCCGTCCGCACCGCTGCTGAACTCGGCGAACTGCGCGATGTCCGTACCGGCGACGAAAGCGGCACCGCCCGCGCCGCGCAGCACCAGTGCCCGGATCCCCGGCTCGGCGTCCGCGCGCTCGCAGGCCGCGACAAGACCTTCGTACATCGCCCAGGTCATGGCGTTGCGCTGGGCGGGCCGATCGAACAGAACGGTCAGCACTCCGCCGTCCGAGTTCACCGGAAGTTCATCGGTTCCCGACGCTTCATCGCCGTTCAACGGGGGTTTGGCACCGGTCATCGACTCGCCCTCCGTATCGTCGGTTCTGACCTCGGGAGCGCCGGGTAACCTACTGTATACAGTATCGGGCTGAAGCGGGTGATGATGATGAACACGGAGTCCTCGATGTCGTCGATGTCCACCGGGTCCTCGATCACGTCCAGTGCCACGCAGCAGAGCCCGATAGCCGGCGCGATGTCCAAGGTCGTGCCGCCGCCCAGTATGGCGACGCTGGCCGCGGACGCGCTGCGCGCGATGATCCTCTCCGGCGACATGCGGCCCGGCGAGCGGATCGTCGAGAACCAGCTCACCGAACAGCTCGGCGTCTCACGCCCGCCGCTGCGGGAGGCGCTGATCATGCTCGTGCACGAGGGCCTCGTCGTGCAGCACCCGCGTCGCGGTGCCGTGGTCACCCCGCTCACCCAGCACGACGTGTACGAGATCGTCACCCTCCGCGAGGAGCTGGAGGAGTTGGCGATCACCCTGGGCATCCCGGTGACCAGCGACGAACTGCTCCGCCCCTGCCAGCGCGCCCTCGACTACCTCACGACGGCCGCCGAGGCGGGCGACGAGGCCGCGGTCATCGGCCACGCGTTCGCGTTCCACCTGGCCGTCATCGGCCTGGCCGGCAACCGCAGGCTCACCGAGACCTACCGGTCGCTCGCGTTGCAGATGCAGCTGTGCATGGCGATGAACCGGGGCGCGACCAAGGACGTCGAGTCACTGGCCGGCAACGCGCAGCGGCACCGGGTGCTGATGGAGGTCATCGAGGCCGGCGACCAGGACGCCGTGCGCAGGGCCTTCCACCGACACGGCCACCAGCAGTTCCTCGCCGAGTACGTCGACGCGCTGGACGGGCCGTCGCCGCAGTCGCAGGCGTGGCTACAGCGCATCCGCGGCCACTGAAACCCCACTCAGCCCAGCAGCACCGGCAGCGACTCCACGCCGTAGACGATCGACAGCTTCCGGAACGCCAGTTCCGCAGGCTCGACCGCGAGCCGCATTTCCGGAAAACGCCGGACAAGAGCCGGATAGGCGGCCCGTAGTTCCATTTTCGCCAGTTCCGCGCCGATGCATCGGTGCGCGCCATAGCCAAACGCGAGATGCGACGTCGCCGGCCGCGCGAAATCGAACTCTTCCATATTCTCGCCGAGCACCGAATCGCGATTCCCACCGGACAGCGAACACAGCACGATATCGCCCTTGGTAATGGTGACCCCTCCGATTTCGATGTCCTCGCGGGCGAATCGCGGGAAAGCAACCTGAACCACGGTCAGATAGCGCAGCAGTTCCTCGACGAAATCGTCGATCGCGTCATCGTCGTCCCGAATTCGCACGAAAGCGTCGCGGTCGCGCAGCAGCACCAGCGCGCCCAGCGTCAACATGCTCGCGGTCGTCTCCAGCCCACCGGTGAGCAGCCCGTCCGCCAGGCCGGCGAGTTCCAGATCGTCGATGTCGTCGCCATGATCCTTGACGAGCTGGCCGAGCAGCCCGTCGCCCGGGTTCTCCCGCTGTTTCCTGACGACGTCCAGCAGGTAGGTCAGCGACTCGGAGATGGCGCCGAGCGAGGCACTCGCACCGCCGAACAGGTCGAACCGCGCGGTCGAGAGCCGCTGGAAGTCGTCGCGGTCCTCATAGGGCACCCCGAGGAGTTCGCAAATGACCAGCGAGGGGATCGGCAGCGCGAAGTACGAAGCGAGGTCGACCGGCTTGTCCGCCTTCGCCATCTGGTCGAGCTGATCCTCCACAATGGCGTGAATTCGCGGCGTGAGCCGACTCAGTCTGCGCATGGTGAACTCCGGCGTCAGCGCCTTGCGCAGTCGCGTGTGCACCGGCGGATCCGCGAACCCCAGCCCGCCCGGATTCTGGTCCTCGGTCACGCCCGCCGAACCGACCAGATTCGTGAAGTCGTTGCTGAAACCGGCGGTATTGGCGAGAACCTTTTTGTTCTCCTCGTAACCGGTCACCAGCCAGGCGTTGAAACCGAACGGCAGGGAAATCCTACTGATCGGCTCGGTAGCGCGTTTCTGACCAAGCTCAGCAACTGGATCAAGCCCGTCGCGCCGCAAAGGCATCAGGGCGGCATCCGGCAGGAACGACATCTTGGCAAGGTTGAAACCCTTTTTCTGGGTCCGAGCCAAATACTTGCGCCCAACCCATGCGAGGATGCGCGACCGGAGATTCGCCATGAAAAAATTCTACCCGACCACCCGAATCCGACCCCGCCACTGTCTCGTCACACCCCGCCGACCAGCGCCAACCATGGAACCGTCGCGGAGCGCTCACCTTCGGTCGCAGATTCGCACCAGGCAGACACGTGGGGTACTCTTCGATCGAAGGTTTGGACTAGTTCAAAGGTGTGTGGCGATGAACACAGTAGAGACCACGTGGTCGGAGCTGCTGCAGCAGCCCAACAAGACGCTGGACAAACTGCATGGCCACCAAGCCCTGCAGGTGCACCGCCGCGACGCAGAAGACCTAGTCGTGACCACAGCCAGCAAGGCCGCAGAAGCCGCTGAGGTCAGGTCCGTGACCACACGGATGTTCGTCGCGTTGATACAGCGGGACGACCACGCCCGAGAACTGATGCACGAGATCCTGCCTGCTGCGTTTCCCTGGATGCGCTACCTGCCCCCGGATGATCTACGCGCCTTCGTCGTTGAACTGGTGGAAGAGTTGGAGCGAGCGGACTCCCTCGAGAATCCTGCCCCAGTGGCGCATTTACTCGCTGCCTGGCGGGCCACAGCAGAGTCTTATGCGGATCCTGGATTCATGGCAGCTCTCCGCGAGGTCGGTCAGGATCTCGGCCCAGTGCCAGAGCCGGAGGGCCCATGAGTCCCAAGCGCGGAGATCAGGTTCCGCAGCCTGCGCGAGGTGACGAGTGGAAATTGGTGTTCGACACAACCTCAGCAGCAAAGGGGTGGGTTGAACTGGAGAACGTCGCGCGCGGAAACCTGCGCAAGGCGTGGGAAATCATGCGGCACAGCCCGAACCGATCCGACGACGAATCCCGCCACAAGCGCCTGAAACACGGATTGACCACTTACCCCCGCCAAGGTTTACGACTACCTTTTTGGCAGATCGAGGTTACGTCGGGCGGCCGGATCTGGTACCTGCTGGACGAAGAGAAACATACTGTCTGGATCATCTACGCGAGCCCTCGCCACCCCAATGAAACCGACAACTGACACGAGGGCGACCGGCCGAGTTCCGTATACAACGGACTCGGCCGGGCCCCCTCGGACTAGTCGGTGAGCCGTTCGATCTGGCGGATCTTGTTCATCGCGTCCAGCGCGGCGACCTTGTACGACTCGGCCAGCGTCGGGTAGTTGAAGACCGCGTCGACGAGGTAGTCGACGGTGCCGCCACAGCCCATCACGGCCTGGCCGATGTGCACCAGTTCGGTGGCGCCGGTGCCGAAGACGTGCACGCCGAGCAGGGAGTGATCCTCGGGTGAGACGAGGAGCTTGAGCACGCCGTAGGAGTCACCGATGATCTGGCCGCGGGCGAGTTCGCGGTAGCGGGACACGCCGACCTCGAACGGGACGCGCTCGGCGGTCAACTGGTCCTCGCTCTTGCCGATGAAGCTGATCTCCGGGATGGAGTAGATGCCGATCGGCTGCAACGTGGACATGGCGTGCACGGGTTCGCCGCACGCGTGGTGCGCGGCCAGCCTGCCCTGTTCCATCGAGGTCGCGGCGAGCGCGGGGAAGCCGATGACGTCGCCGACCGCGTAGATATTGGGCACCTCGGTCCTGAAGTACTCGTCGACCTTGAGCCTGCCGCGCTTGTCGGCTTGCAGGCCGGCCGAGGCCAGGCTGAGGGCTTCGGTCATCCCCTGCCGGCCGGCCGAGTACATGACGACCTCGGCGGGGATCTTCTTGCCGCTCTCCAGCACCGCGATCGCGCCGCGGTCGTGCTTCTGCACGGAGGCAACGGTTTCGTGGAAGCGGAAGGTGACGGACAGGTCGCGCAGGTGGTACTTGAGCGCCTCGACGACCTCGCCGTCGCAGAAGTCGAGCATCCGCTCGCGCGACTCGACCACGGTGACCTTGGTGCCGAGCGCGGCGAACATGGAGGCGTACTCGATGCCGATGACGCCCGCGCCGACCACGATCATGGACGAGGGCACCTGTTCCAGATGCAGGATGCCGTCGGAGTCGATGATCGTCTTGTCATCGAATTCCACAGTGGACGGACGAGCGGGCAGCGTGCCGGTGGCGATGACGATCTTGTCCGCGGTGACGGTCTGCTCGCGACCGGTCCCGTCGGCCACCTCGATGGTGTGCTCGTCGACGAAGCGGCCAAGGCCCGGCAGCAGCGCGACGTGGTTGCGGCCGAGCTGGCTGCGGATCACCTCGATCTCGCGGCCGACCACGTGGTGCGTGCGGGACAGCAGGTCGGCGACGGTGATGTCCTCTTTGACCCGATAGCTCGCTCCGTACATTTCGCGCTGGTTGAGGCCGGTCAGGTAGAGCACCGCCTCGCGCAGCGTCTTGGACGGAATGGTGCCGGTGTTGATGCACACCCCGCCGACCATGTCCCGTCGCTCCACCACGGCCGCCCGCTTGCCGAGCTTGGCCGTGGCGATCGCTGCCTTCTGTCCACCCGGACCGGAACCGAGCACCACCACGTCGAAGTCGTACACACGATCAGTCTGCCAGCGATCGGAGTCCCGCTGAAGGCCAATCGGTGAACGTCGACGTGGTGGTGCTCGGTCAGTGGTGCGGTTCAGTCATTCTCTGGTCAGTCCACCGGGTGGAACCTCCACCAGAAGTGGCTGGCCGGGAGTGCGGCCGGGGTGCCCGGCGCCGAACCGGCGCTCACCGCGCTGATGCTCGACTGGGTCGCCACCGTGCCGCCGCTGCCGGAGGTGTCGTACGGGCCGATCGCCGCGCCCGAGCTGCCGCCGATGACCTTCCCGCCGCTGGCGGTCAACGCGGTCTTGCCGGTCAACGGCCTGTTCGGATGCACGTTGGTCTTGCTCAGCGCGAACGCGATGTTGATGGTCAGCCCCTGGGTCGCCGTGCCCACCGTGCTCTTGGCGTTGATGGTGACCTTGTAGGTGCCGGGCAGGATCGGCGTGCCGGTGATCGCGGCCGAGCCGTTGGCGCCGCCGCTGAACTTCAGGCCCAGCGGGAGGCCGCCGGTCTCGGTGATCGTCGGCTTCGGGTAGCCGGTCGCGGTGATCGGGAAGTTGAACGCGTGGAGCGTCGACCCGTTCACCGACGACTTGCTGGTGACCGCGGGCGCCTGGTTCACCGTGATGCCAAGCGCCTTGCTGCTGGACGCACCGATCCCGTTAGCTGCCGTGAGCGTCACCGAGTACGCGCCGCCGGTACCCGCGCTGGGCGTGCCGGCGATGGTCGCGGTGCCGTCTCCCTTGTTGGTGAAGGCCAGCCCGGTCGGCAGCGCGCCGGACTCGGTGATGGTCGCGACCGGGTATCCGGTCGTGGTCACCGTGTAGCTGCCCGAGCTGCCGGTGGCGAACGTGGAGGTCGCCGCGCTGGTGATGGCCGGAGCCGCGTCCACGATCAGCGAGAACTGCTGGGTCGCGCTGCCCGAGGCGTTGGTCGCGGTCATCGTCAGGTTGGTCGTGCCCCCTGCTCCGGTGGGCGTGCCCTGCAACAGCGCGGTGCCGTTGCCCTGATCCTTGAAGGTCAACCCGGCCGGCAGCGCGCCGGTCTCGGTGACCGCCGGGGTCGGCGCGCCGGTCGCGGTGACCGCGAACGCACCCGCCTGGCCGGCCGTGAAGTACGCGGCGGAGCCACTGGTGATGGCCGGTCCGGCCGCGGCCGCCACGGTGATGGTCAGGCTCAGCGTCGCCGTGCTGCCCGAGATGTTGGTCGCGCTGATGGTCACCGGGTAGCTGCCGTTGGTGCCGGCGGCCGGGTTACCGGCGATGGTCGCCGTGCCGTTGGTGTTGGCGGTGAACGTCAACCCGCTGGGCAGGGCACCGGATTCGGTGATGGTCGCGGCCGGATAGCCGGTGGTGGTCACCGTGTAGGTGCCCGCGGTCCCGGTGGTGAAGGTGGCCGTGTTCGGGCTGGTGATGCTGGGCGCCTCCGCGTTGGTCAGCGTGTAGCTCTGCGTCGTGCTGCCCGCGCTGGAGGTGGCCGTGATCGTGATCGGGTAGCTGCCCCCGGTGCCGGTCGTGGACGTGCCAGCAATGGTCGCGGTGCCGTCACCGTTGTCGGTGAAGGTGATGCCGCCGGGCAGTGCGCCGGTCTCGGTCAGGGCCGGGGTGGGCGCGCCGGTCGTCGAGACGACGAACTTGAACGGTGCGCCGACGATCGAGGTGCCGGCCGAACCGCTGATGATGCTCGGCGCGACGCTCTCGGTGATCGTCGTGGAACCATTGCCGGCCTGCGGCAGCCACTCCGACAGCGTGCCGCCGTAGGACTGGCCGAACGCCGCACCGTTGACGGTGCTGCCGGCAGGCACGGTCACCGGGACGTTCGCCGACCCAGTGCCGGTGTTGGTGACGGTGACGTTGCCGTTCTGCTCGGTCGCGGTCACCGTGCCGGCGGCCTCGGCCGAGGCCCACGCGGACTGGTAGCCGAGGTTCTGGACGGAGGTGGCGTCGGTGATCTGCTGCAACGGCGCGCTGTACCAGCTGTTGTACTGGGCCAGCATGTTGTTGATCAGGTTCAGCAACGTGTAGCCGTAGTCGCTGGTGGTGCCGTTGACGGTCTGCGTGGCCGGCCCGATCAGGTTGGACTGGTGTGCGTAGCCCATCCTGGGGTTGTTGGCCAGCACGTGGCTCAACATGATGTGCGACTCGGAGGCGAGCACGGTCGCCTCGGTGGCCGGCGTGGTGATACAGGTGGTCACGCCGCTCGCCGCGCAGCGTCCGGTCTCGGTCGGGTACTGGGTGTTGCCCAGTGACACACCCGGTGCCACGTAGAGGGTGTTGTACTCGTTGAGTTGGTCGGGCCAGTTGGCCGCGTTGTAGTAGATGTTGCTCGGGTACCGCGGCGCGGCGTGCGCGACGTTGGTCCCGGAGGAGATGGTGTAGGTGTTCGGCTGGCGCGAGCCGTCCGAACCGAAGACCTGGATACCGGTACCGGCCATGGCGGCGGGCATGTTCGGGCTCTCCAGACCGGAGTGCTCACCGGTGACGACGGCGTTGGGGTTGTAGTTGGTGAAGCCGTTGTTCTTGGCGAACGCCACGTCGAGGCCGATCTGGCCCTCGATGCTGGTGGTCGGGTCGGTCGCGGTGGCCGGGGTCCAGTCGGCGCCACTAGTGCCGGCGCAGTCGATACCCGGGTTGGTCGCGGTCGGGTAGGAGGCGGTGGTCGCCGGGCCCGCGCCGGGCGCGGTGGTGCCGTTGTCCACGAAGTAGTAGGTGGACAGTGCGCCGGTGGTGTCCTCGGGGATCTGACCGACCAGGCCGTAGGTGGACGAACCGGGATTCTGGCGGTAGATGCTGTAACCCCAGAAGCCGCTGCCGCCGGAGAACTGGGACTCCAAAGTGGACAGGCTGGGGCCGCCGCCGTTGGTAGCGTCCGGCCAGCTCAGCACGGCCTCACCGTTGGCACCGACGGTCACCGACTGCACGGCGGACGGCTCGGACTCGCCGTAGGCGGTGGTCGCGGTGACCTCGTAGTTGTAGGCGCCCGCGGCCATCGAACCGCCGCTGGAGGCGCTGGGCGCGTTCACGGCCAGCGGCTGCCAGACGTTGCAACCCAGGTACAGGTGCGACCAGGTGTGCGTGATCCAGTTGAAGCTGGCCTGGTTGGCGATGAGCGCGTTGACGAAGGCCGCGTCGTTCGGGTTGCTCGGGTCGACGCTGACACCGGGGTCGGTGTAGGTGGTGGCACCGTCGACGGCGCTGCCGGTGCAGTTGGCGCTGGACTCGGTCGTGGTGGACGGCGCGGAACACGCACCCACCGCGTTGAACGCGAGCTCCAGCCTGATGCCGGTCTGGGCTTCCCAGTTGGCGACGTAGGCGACGTCGGCAGCGGACATCTGGGTGTCGGGCGGGCCGTACGCGGGGTTGCCCTGCGCGGCGGTCGGGCAGCCGACGTCGACCGGGTTGGTCGCGGCCGGGGTGCACTGGTACTGCGAGCTCCACTCGTTGTCGGCGATGAACAGGTCATCGACGTCCTGGCCGAAGTAGTTGCGGTACAGGCCGAGGTGGGTGTTCTGGGTGACCCAGTTGATCAGGCCGGGCGCGAGCAGCAGGAACTGGAGGCTGCTGGCGTTGTAGTCGAAGTTGAGCTGGAGTTCGGACACGCCGGACTGGGCGTCGGAACCCGGGTGCTGGTAGAGACCGGCGAGCACCTGGCCGGCGGAGTTGGTCAGCCACGGGGTGAGCGGCGCGCCGGAGTTCACGGTCGCCGGGTAGCCGTAGGTGCCGGTGTCGAACGGGATGGCACCCTTCAGCTCGGGCAGCGCGGTGAGCGCGGTCGAGGTGAGGGTGCCGGTGGTGCCGTCCAGGGCGCCCGCGGTGGCGTCGGTCTCGCCGAGGAACGGGAAGCTGTAGCCGTCGAGCTGACGGACGTGGAAGGTGGATTCGAAGCTGTTCACCGCGGTCAGCGCTGAGGAGGAGAAGGCGGCGGGCGAGTCGGCGAAGATCACGCCGTTGTAGTCGCCGACGGTGCCGCTGCTCAGGGCCGGCAGGGCGACCGTCTCACTGCCGTAGCTGCCGGTCGCGGTGGCCAGGGTGAAGGGCACGCCCTGACTGGTCAGCGCGGACTGCCAGGCCGCTGTGGTCGGGTCGCCCGCCTCTCCACCGATCAGCAGCATCTTCAGATTCAGCTGCGCGGGAGTAGCCGCGGCGGCGTCAATCGTGACGAACGACAGCAGGGCCACCGTCGCCGCGGTCGCTAAACCACCATATTTCAACCAAGGCGCGAACTTCTTCACCGGGAACCCTTTCCAGGCAACGACTTCCCTGCTAAGACAGGGAACGTCGGGGGGAGAACATGGACCGAGGCGGTCAGCAGGCACCGCCATGCGACATCTCGCCGTGGTCATCGTCCAAACGGCGTCATGCGTTTCAACCTCATGGCGGGATTTGCCAAAAGTTCGAGGAGCCGACCGGCGAAAACCACTCGAACGGGCCTGTCCGACTGCCGGTCGGAGTAAAATAACCAGGAATTCCTACGGACTGTTAACAGGCACCCGAAACGGGGATTAGCCCGATGGTCCGGTCAGTGGACCGAGAACTGGCGTGATCAGCGCATTTACTCGATCACGAAGCGTTGTTCAACTCCCGTTCGCCGCTCTCATTGTCCGAATTCATCACTACCGTGAGATCGACTTCAGTTCTCACCATTCGCCCAGCGAACCGTTATCTGAGCGTTACCAGTTGATCGGCATCCATGATCTCTACTCTGAGTAACAGTTCGTTAAGTGAACTACCAGTATACGCCCGGCATTAGCCGTGAGATTACGAGGTATGCCGGATTTTTTCTCGATTGTAGAGGCAACTCTCGGTGGCCGTCGGCGCAGTCGGTTACCCTCTGCGGTGGACCACTGGGCCGAACGGGGTGGTCGAAATGGTCTATCAATTTGCCGTGATCCTGCCGATATGGTCCGTTTCACGCGCTTGTAACGGCCGGGGCTCAATCCCGATAGCCAAGGCGCCAAGACATCCGAACAGGCACACATCCCCGCTTTCTTAGACCGGTGGTCAGCGCCTGCTGGGTCCACCACTCGAACGGCCATGCGCAAAAAATGCAAAAAATGCTTCGGTGAACGGAGTTAAGGGTGGAATTTGACGGCCAAGTACCTTCGACTTGGGCCGCCGGGGTAATAAGGACCGCGCGATCGATTCGCGTCCTTATTCAACTCACACCCGGCTCATGACGATGGACGTCGCGCTGATGACGGAAGGCACCTATCCGCACAGCCATGGCGGAGTGAGTGTCTGGTGCGACCAGTTGGTGCGCGGCATGAAGGACTACACCTTCAAGCTCGTCGCCCTGGTCGGCACCGGTGACGAGGGTCTGGCCTGGCCACTGCCGGGCAACGTCCGTTCGGTCACCGCGATCCCGCTGTGGGGCCAGCCGCCCGGCGGACCCCGGTTCGGCCGCACCGCCGCGCGCCGCTTCGGTCCGCTCATCACCGAATTCCTCGATGTGTTGATGGACACTTCTCCGCTCGGACAAACCCGTTTCCCGGACGTCCTCAAGGCGATGTTTGAATTCGCGTTGGAAGAGGATCTGACCGCGGCCATGCACGGCGAGGACGCGTTGCGGGCGTTGACCGAGGCGTGGCACCACCAGGTCGCCGACTCGAATGGCAACCTGACCCCGCCCTCCGTGCACGACGCCATCCAGGGCCTTCAACTGCTGGAGCACGCGTTACGCCCGCTGGCCACGCCGCCGGTGGAGGTCAGCGCTTCGCACTGTGTCGCCAACGGTCTCGCGGTCCTGCCCGCGCTGACCGCGAAATGGGTCTACGGCAGCCCGATCCTGCTCACCGAGCACGGGGTCTACCTGCGCGAGCGGTATCTCGGCTACCGGGGCAATCCCTACCACTGGTCGGTGAAAGCCCTACAGCTCGCGTTCTTCCGCCGGGTGTGCGTGCTCGGCTACACCGAGTCCGGGATGATCGCCCCGGGGAACATGTACAACGCGCGCTGGGAAGAACGCCTCGGCGCCCGCCACGAGATCATCCGCACCGTGTACAACGGCGTAGAGCCGGACGACTTTCCCCAGGTCGAAGCCGAGCCGGCGACCCCGACCGTGAGCTGGGCCGGTCGGGTCGACCCGATCAAGGACATCGAGACGCTGCTGCGCGCGTTCGCCATCGTGCACAAGGAGATGCCCGACGCGCGACTGCGGATGTTCGGCGGAACACCCGCGGGCGGCAAGCCGTATCTGGAGCTCTGCGAGCGGCTCGCCGCCGAACTCGGCGTCGCCGACGTGTGCAGCTTCGAGGGCCGCGTCGCGGAGATCCGCGACGCCTACGTGGCAGGCCATGTCGTGGTGCTGTCCAGCATTTCCGAGGGGTTCCCGTACACGGTCATCGAGGCGATGACCGTCGGGCGCCCGTGTGTCGCCACCGACGTCGGCGGAGTGTCGGAGGCCGTGGCCGAGACCGGGATCGTGGTGCCGCCACGGGACCCGACCGCGATGGCCAAGGCCTGCCTGAAGCTGCTGGCCGACGCAGACCTGCGAACGCGGCTGGGGGCGGCCGCGCGCGCCAGGGTGTTGGAGTTCTTCACCGTCGACCGCGCCGTCGGCACCTTCGACGAGCTGTACCGGGGTCTCGGTGCACAACCGATATCGGCTGGGGAAAAACAGGAAGTACGTGCGGGGGCGAACCAGTAATGGGCGCGGCAGGAGTGCCGGGGACCGAACGGATCTCCGGAGAATTGACCGAATCGGCGAGACCCGAGGCCAGGGACGTGGCGACCGCCTACACCGATCAGCAGTGGGCCGGCACCCTGACCCTGGCCGAGCCCCTCGTCGAACTCGCGGAGCGGTTCGGGCCACTGTGCGCCAACGCGGTCGACCCGTTCGAGATCGCCGCGGGCCTGGAGATGGACGGACTTTCCGACCAGGCGACGCGCGTGCGCTACGGCCTGCCGGACGTGTTCGCGTTGGCCGAGGAGCTGTTCCGCCAGACGAAACGCCAGCCGGACGAAGCGAAACCGGCGCCGAACCCGTGGGGCACCACGATCGGCAAGCACGCCCTGCACGGCCTGCTCTTCGCGCTGCCCGCACTGTGCTACCCGGTCGCCTCGGCGCTGATGGTGGACAAGGGCGCGCTGCTGCTCCTGGTCGTCTCGATGCTGGTGTCCTGGCCGGCCAGCCAGGGCCTGTCCTACCTCGGGCACTCGCGGCGCAGCAGGCGTGACCCGGACGGTTCGCGCTGGGTGCTGCGCGCCGGGCTCGGCGTGTTCGGTCTGGGGCTGGTCACGATCGTGCTGCTGACCGCGATCCTGTCCGGCGAGCCCTCTGCCATCCAGTGGTTCGCGATAGGCCAGGGCGGCTATCTGCTGGCCGCGACCGTGCTGCTCGTCGGAGGCGCGGAACGCTGGCTGTGCGTCGCGCTCGCGCCCGGCGTGCTGGTGTCCGCCGTCTATCTGTTGGCAGGCCGACCGGAAGCGCTGCACCTGGTGGCCTGGCTCGCGCTCGGCGCGACGCTGGCCGCCGCGCTCGGCTTCGCGGTGTGGAAGACCAGTTGGCCCCGGCCGAAGCCGAACCGCAGGCTGGTCAGGGCGGGCGAGCTGCGCGCGTCGGGCCCGTACGCCATGTTCGGCCTGCTGGTCATCGGCATGCTGGTGTTCCCGCTGATCGCGCCGCGACTGTTCCCCGGGATCCGGGGCGCGGACGCGACGACGCTGCTCGGCACGCTGCCGCTGTCGCTGTCCATGGGCGCGGCCGAACTCCAGCTCTACCGCTACCGGAGCCGCATCCACGAGCTACTCCAGCGGACCACGCGCCTGGCCCAGTTCGCCGGCCGCTCCCGCGTCGTGCTCGCCAGGGTGCTCGGCGAATACCTGGCCATGGCCACGGTCCTGATGGTCGCGGTCGTCGGGCTGGCCGCCGTGGCCGGAAGCAGTCCACAGTGGAGCGACCTGCCGGACTTCGCGGGCTACCTCGCGCTCGGCGGCGCGCTGTTCCTGGCCCTGCTCACCCAGACCTGTGCCGGCACGACCGGCGTGCTCGTCTGGTGCGGCATCGCGCTCGGCGCCGAATTCGTCGTCGCGCTCGCCGACCACCACGCGATCGCCATGCGCATCCAGCTGCTCTGCGCGGTCGGCCTGCTGGCCGCACTGCTCACCTTCAGCGGCGTCGTGCTCGGCAGAGCCAACAAGCACAGCCAGTAAACCAACGAGAGGAAACGCGAAATGGCCGGGGTAGTGGCGGTGACCGGAGCCGAGGGGTTCATCGGCTCCCATCTGGTGGAGGCGCTCGTCGAGCGCGGCCACCGGGTGAGGGCGATGGTGCAGTACAACTCCTTCGGCAGCTGGGGGTGGTTGGACACACTGTCCGCCGACGTGCTGGCGTCCGTTGACGTCGTGCTCGGGGATGTGCGCGACCAGCACTCCGCGGCCGAGCTCGTCGGCGAGGACGCCGAAGCCGTGTACCACCTGGCCGCGCTGATCGCGATCCCCTACTCCTACCGCGCGCCACGTTCCTATGTGGACACGAACGTGATCGGCACGATGAACGTCCTGGACGCGGTGCGGGCGAACGAGACGCCCCGCCTGATCCACACCTCCACCTCGGAGACCTACGGCACCGCCCGCACCGTGCCGATCGCCGAGAGCCACCCGTTGCAGGCCCAGTCGCCCTACGCGGCGTCCAAGCTGGCCGCGGACAAGCTCGTGGAGAGCTACCACCTCAGCTTCGGAGTGCCCGCGGTGACACTCCGTCCGTTCAACACCTTCGGACCACGCCAGTCCGCACGCGCGGTCATCCCCACCGTGATCAGTCAGATCGCCGCGGGGGCGAGCGAGATCAAGCTCGGTGCGCTCGACCCCACCCGCGATTTCCTCTACGTCAAGGACACCGCGGCGGCCTTCGTGACAGTGGGCACCGCACCGGCCTCCTCCGTCGTCGGCGAACTGTTCAACGCCGGCACCGGCGAGGAGGTGTCCATCGGCCAGGTCGCAACCGACATCGCCCGGCTGATGGGCCGCGACGTCGACATCACCGAAGACGCGCAACGCATCCGACCGAAGAACTCCGAGGTGCAGCGGTTGATCGCGGACGCGAGCAAGCTCCGCGAGCGCACCGGATGGCAGCCGGAACACACCAGGGACGCGGGGCTCGAACGGACCATCGAATGGTTCCGCGAGCCGGCCAACCTGGCCAGGTACAAGCCCGGGATCTACAACCAGTAAGGAGAAGCCCATGCACGCGGTCATCCTGGCCGGCGGCAAAGGTGTTCGCCTTCGCCCCTACACCACCAGACTTCCCAAGCCACTCGTGCCGATCGGGGACGAGTTCTCGATCCTCGACATCGTGCTGAGACAGTTGTCCCAGCACGGGTTCGACAGCGTCACGCTCGCCATCGGCTACCTCGGCGACCTGATCCGTTCCTACGTCGGCGACGGCAGCCGCTGGGGCATGACCATCGAGTACACCACCGAGGAGGAGCCGCTCGGCACCATCGGGCCGGTCCTGCAGATCATCGACAAGCTGCCGGACTACTTCCTGGTGATGAACGGCGACGTGCTCACCGATCTCGACTACGCGGACCTGCTCACCAAGCACGTCACGGGCGCGGCGCCGCTGACCGTCGCCACGTTCAAGCGGCACGTCAAGATCGACTTCGGGGTGCTCAACACCTACCAGGGCAAGATCATCGAGTTCACCGAGAAGCCAACCCTGGACTACCGGGTCAGCATGGGCGTCTACGGGATGAGCCGGTCCACGCTGGCCGACTACCCGGTCGGCATCCCGCTCGGCTTCGACGAGCTCGTGCTCGACCTGCTCGCCCGGGGCGCCTCGCCGCAGGAGTACGACTTCAGCGGCTACTGGCTGGACATCGGTCGGCCGGACGACTACGACAAGGCCAACGCCGAGTTCGACGGCATTCGCGGACACCTCCTGAAAGGGGCGTAACCACGCGATGCGTCGGGTATTGGTGATCGGGGCCGGCGGCTACCTCGGCCGGAACGTGCTCGACCTGTTGAGAACACAGCAGGACCTGTTGGTGCGGACCGCGTCCCGGTCCGCACCCGCGGGCGGCCTGGACATCCAACTGGACATCGCGCAGGCGAATGTCGACCGGTTGGCGACCGTCCTCGCGCGGGAGCGGCCGGACATCGTGGTGAACTGCGCGGGCGCGGTCGGCGGCAGCGACGCCGAACTGACCGCTGCCAACGTCACCGGGCCGGCCAATCTGGTCACGGCGCTGGCCGGGCTGCGGCCCGGCAGCAGGCTGATCCACCTCGGATCGGCCGCCGAGTACGGGGTCACCGACATCGGCGTGCCGGTCACCGAGGACATGGCAGGCGAACCGGTCGGTCCCTACGGGCACAGCAAACTGGCCGGCACCCAACTGGTCGTGCTCGGGCGCAAGGCTGGGCTGGACACCCTGGTGCTGCGGGTGTTCAACCCGATCGGCCCGAACGCGCCCACCGGCAGCTTCCCGGGCCGGGTGGTCCGCGAACTGCGCAGGGCCGCGACGGAAAACGACGACATCCACCTCGGGCCGTTGGGTTCGGTGCGCGATTTCGTCGACGTCCGCGACATCGCCGAAGCCGTGCTGGCCTCGGTCAACGCGGCCAACCTTGATCGGGCGATCCTCAATCTGGCCAGCGGCGTCGGCACCAGGATTCGCTCCATTGTGGACGAACTGGTGGACATCTCGGGATTCGGAGGTACGGTGTTCGAATCCACGGCCGGATCGAGCCGATCCGCCTCGGTGGCCTGGCAACAGGCCGACATCACGGCGATCAGCAAGTCTCTCGGCTGGAAACCTCGGGTCGAACTCCTCGACTCGCTAGTTGATCTCTGGCGGTCAATACGATGATTCACAACCCGTTGGTGCCCGCGTACTTCCATCCCGCGCTCGCCGCGGCGGACTGGGCCGCGCTGGCCTCCGCAGCCCCCAACCTCCGGTTGGTGGTGCTCAACGTGGCCAACGGCACCGGCGAGTTCCCGGACCACGCCTTCGTCGACGTGGTCCGGGAGGTGCAGGCAGGCGGCGCGCCGGTAGCCGGGTACATCGACAGCGACTACGGCCGCAGGCCCGGCCACGAGATCCTGGCCGAACTGCACCGGTACTGGGAGTGGTACGGGGTGCGCGACGTGTTCCTGGACCGCGCCGCGAGCGGCATCGAACACGTGCGCCAGTACGGCATGGTCGCCGCGCAGTGCCGCGCGTTCGGCTCGAACACCGTCGCGTTCAACCACGGCACCCATCCGGCGCCCGAATACGCCGACCACGCCGACCTGCTCGGCACCTTCGAGGGACCGCTGCCCGCCTTCCTCGACCTGGACGTGCCGAGCTGGGTGCACGACCATTCGGCCGACTGCTTCTTCCACCTGCTCTACGAATGCCCGCCGGAGGTCGCGGGCCCGGTCGACGCGCTGGCCGTCGAGCGCAACGTGGGTTCGCTGTACCGCACCGAACGCGCGCGGCCCAACCCGTGGTCCGGGCTGCCCGCCGACTTCCCGCACGCGCCGAGCATCGCAGGCTGGATCGGATGAGCCGTCGGCTCGTCCTGTTCGGCGTCGCCTTCGCTCTCGTCCTGGCCGGCTGCGCGACCGACACCGCCGGTCAACCCGAAGCGGTGTCGCGCGCGCCGACCGCGAGCACGACGACCACTCCCCCGCAGGCGCCGACCGCGACCCCGCCGCCGCCACCGTCCACAACCCCCGCCCCGACCACCCCGTCGAAACCCGCCGCAGCACCACAATCGGCCCGCTGGATCCCGAAGCCCGGCACGCCGTGGCAGTGGCAGCTGACCAACCCGGTGGACACCAGCGTCAACGTGCCCGTCTACGACGTGGACAGCACCTACACCGACGCGGCCACGGTCGCGGCGCTGCATGCCATGGGGCGCAAGGTGATCTGCTACGTGAACGCGGGCGCGTGGGAGAATTTCCGACCGGACAAGAACGCGTTTCCCAGCGCCGCCCTGGGCGCACAGGACGGTTGGCCGGGCGAACAGTGGCTGGACATCCGGCAGATCGCCGTGCTCCAGCCGATCATGGCCGCGCGGTTCGGCGTCTGCAAGTCAAAGGGGTTCGACGGCATCGAAGCCGACCTGGTCGACTCCTACACCAATCAGACCGGTTTCCCGCTCACCGCGGCCGATCAGTTGCGCTACAACCTGATGCTGGCCGGCCTCGCGCACGGCCTCGGCCTGTCCATCGGCCTCAAGAACGACCTCGGCCAGGTGCCTCAGCTCGTCGGCGTGTTCGACTTCTCCATCGACGAGCAGTGTTTCCAGTACTCCGAGTGCGACCAGCTGACGCCGTTCATCAAGGCCGGCAAGGCGGTCTTCGAGGTGGAGTACCAGTTGAGCAACGACCAGTTCTGCACGCAGGCCAACGCGATGGGCTTCTCGGCCATGCGCAAGAACACGGCCCTCGACCCACCGCGTTGGCCCTGCTGACGTCAGGACCTGGAGAAACTCGAGACCCTCTAGCTCAGCAGAATGATCGCGACCACGACCACGATGACGACCACCACCGCGATCCCGACGATCAGCGCGGTCTTGTTACCGCTGGACTTGCGCTCGTCCTTGGCTCGTTCCCGCCACTGCACAAAGCTGGTTTCGTCGCTACCCATGCCGAACGATCCTAGTGGTCCGGGATCACCCGATCGGACGCGACCCGGCCCAGCGGACCGTGGTGACTGTGCGTATATCGCGGCCGAGTGGTCGAACTGACGTAGTCTCGTCGACTGCTGAGTCAATTGAGCTTGTCCCGTTCAATGAAACTCTCTGTCGCCGATCCCCTCTGCTGAGTAAAAGTTGAACGCACAGCTAGGACAACCCTAGATATTGTGTCCATCTTCACAACAGACCCCACAACCTGTGCCAAGTGGCCCTTCCCACCTGCAATGATGGACAATAATTAAATAAACCTCATATCAACCGAATGCGATCTAATGCCCGAAAAGTACGAAATACCGGTGACCCAGATCATTAACTGTTGATCGAAAGTTGCGATCGTTGGCAGTCGACCAGTGACACGGCGGGTACCAACGAGTAACATCAAGATCGCCTGTCGAACCCCCAGCGGCAGGCCTCAGGCCCCCGCGCTCCTGCCTCTTCCCAGATGGCGGTCGAGCGCGGGGGCTCTGTTTGTTTCCCGCTGTTTCCGCACGGGAGAACGGAGGAAGGCCATGCCCCGACCCGGCTGGACCGCGCTCACCGCGCCCGTACCCGCCCTCGACCCGGTGCTGGCCGCCGTCGAGGCGCACCACCCCGGCGCGACCCGCCCCGGCACCCCCGCACACGTGACCTTCCTGTACCCCTTCGTCGCGATGGACGCTGTCAACGATGTCAACTCCGTCGACACCGCCACCACCGACTGGCTCACCGCGCTCGCCGCGCGGCAGGCGCCGATCACGTTGGAATTCCACGAAGTCGCCATCGAACCGGGTTTTGTCTACCTGTCCTCGCCGCTGCTGACGCCGCTGACCGACGAGATCCGGGCGCACTGGCCGGAACTGGTGCCCTATCTCGGCCGGTTCGGCCCGAACCCGGTCGCGCACATCTCGCTCGCCATCGACATCGCCGACCAGTCGGACGCCCTCGCCATCGCCACCGTCGCCGCGGCGAACCTGCCCAAACGGGCGAGCATCGACCACCTCTGGCTCGTCGGCCACGACGACGGCGACTGGCGCACCCTCGGCCGGTTCCCGTTCAGCGCTTGACGGCGACCGCGCCCACCATCAGCGAGCGCGCGGGATCCGGCTCTGTCAGCCGAGGCCCGTCCGGCCACCAGTCGCCGACCACCACCAGCCCCGGCGCGATCAGTTCCAGGCCGGTGAAGTACTCCGCGATCTGCGCCCTGGCGCGGAACCGGCCGCCGCCGCGCATCGGCCCGTTGAGGAACATGCGCTCCAGCGCCCGCGCGGACTCGGCGAGTTCCAGGTCCTCCTCGCCGGGATTGAAGAAATGGCTCAGCACCACAAAGGACCCGCGCGGCAGCATGTCGATGTAGGCGGCCATCAGCTCGGCCGGCCGCTGGTCGTCCGCCAGCCGTTGCAGCGTGCCGACCTGGTAGAGCGCGAGCGGCCTGCTCAGGTCGAGGCAGCGGCGCACGGTCTCGTCGGCGAGCAGCGCCTCGGGTTCGGTGAAATCCGCAGCCACGAAATGGGTTCGGTCGTTGTCCGCGAGCAACGCCCGGCCGTGCGCGAGCACCACCGGATCGTTGTCCACGTAGACGACCCGCGCGTCGGCGTTGATCGCCTGCGCGACCTGGTGCGTGTTCTCGGCGGTCGGCAGGCCCGAGCCGAGATCGAGGAACTGGTCCACGCCTGCTTCCGCGGCGAGAAACCTGGTCGCCCTGATCAGGAAACCCCGGTTGTCCCGCACCAGGGTCCGCACACCGGGCGCGACCGCGAGCAGCTGCGCGCAGAAGCGCCGATCGATCTCGTAGTTGTCCTTGCCGCCGAGCAGCGCGTCGTAGCAGCGCGCCAGATTCGGCCTGCTGGTATCGATCAACACCCGCTGGATCTCCTCGACCGACGACATCTCGATCCGATCCACCCTTCGTCCGCTTCCGCCCACCACGTCGGACCAGCCAAGTCTAGGAGACCACGATTGTTGAACCGATTCACCCGTCATGATTCGAGCTGATTCGAAAAGCGACACACCGACCAGGTCGATTCGGCGTCGGCTACACTCCGCCGCGGACAAAACGGGCGTCGATCGGCGGCCGTCGGTACGCGCGGCAGGCGGGGCTGCGGGAAGACGGGGGCGATGACCACGGACGAGGCCGCCGAAACACTGGGCGGTCCCACCGCGCGGCGCATGGTGCTCGGGAGTCAACTGCGCAGGCTGCGCGAGGCGGCCGGGATCACCCGTGAGGACGCCGGCTACTCGATCCGGGCCTCCGCCTCGAAAATCAGCAGGTTGGAACTGGGCCGGGTCGGCTTCAAACGCCGCGACGTCATCGACCTGCTCGGCCTCTACGGAGTCGGCGACGAGGCCGAGCGGGACGCGTTCCTGGTCATGGTCGGCGAGTCCAACCAACCCGGCTGGTGGCACCCGTTCGCCGACGTCATGCCGCCGTGGTTCGCCGACTACGTCGGCCTGGAGGAATCCGCTTCCCGCCTGCAGACCTACGAGATCTACTTCCTGCCCGGCCTGTTGCAGACCGCCCGCTACGCGCGCGCCGTGTTCCGGGCGGGCCTGCCGGAATCCTCCGACGAGGAGATCGACCGGCGCACCTCGCTGCGGCTGCGCCGCCAGCAGATGTTCGCCCAGCGCGGCAGCACCCGGCTGTGGGCCGTGATCGACGAGAGCATCCTGCACCGGCCGCTCGGCGGCCGCGCCGTGCTGCGCGAGCAGCTGGAGCACCTGCTGGAGATCACCACGCTGCCGAACATCTCGTTGCAGGTGGTGCCGTTCGCGTTCAGCGGGTCGGCAGGCGAGGGTTCGTTCACCATCCTGCGCTTCGCCGAGTCGGACCTACCGGACATCGTCTATCTGGAGCATCTCTGCGGCGCGATGTACCTGGACAAGGCCGACGAGGTCGAGCAGTACACCAAGGTCGCCAACCGGCTCGGCGTCGACGCGCGGACTCCGGAGGCCACTCGGAAATTCCTGGCCAACCAGCTCAAATCGCTTTGACCATCCCATGTTGAAGCCTTGACCATCGCCCGTTGAAATAGCGGAAAAGCCTTCTTTTCAGGTGATCCCCTTAGCTGCGCAATCGAATGCGCGTGCATCTGCACGTGCATTCTGCCGTGCGAGGGGTCGTGCTATGGTCGGCTGCAGGTGCTACCGGGAGCCCGTTCGACCAGCTCCCGGGACCGCATGGGGAGGGGGCTCTGTTGATGAACAACACCGATGATGGCACGGCGTCCTGGCGGAAGAGCAGCCACAGCGGCGCGAACGGAAACTGCGTGGAAATCGCCGCACTTGACGGCAACACGACCGGTATTCGGAATTCCCGGCACCCGGACGGACCGGCCCTCCGCTATCCGAATGGGACAGTGCGACGCCTTGTCGACGCCGTGCGCGAGGGCGAGATCACCCCGCCCCGGCACCGGATCGACATCCCGCGCCAGCCCAGAATGGTCAACCGGATCATCGGCGACGTCGAGAGCCAACTCGCCGAACTGACCGCGCGCGGCTTCGAGTTCTCCGACACCCGCGACGCACGCGGCAACGTCGTGGTGATCAGCGGCATCCGCGTCCACCACAACGTGAAGGACGTCGTGCAACTCTTCGGCGAACAGGACGCGGACGCCGTGCGCCTGCCGCGCGGCGAAGTGGACGTCCTGTTCCCGCGCACCATCCTGTGGCGCGTCACCGGTGCGCCCTCGACGGTACTGAGCAGCGTCATGTCCCTGGCCGACCCGCAGGTGCCGACCACCGAATCCCGCGCCTGCGCGACAGCCTGACCTCGCTGGTTGACGTTCCCGGACCGTTCCCGGCATCATGGCGACGGCGTGACCCACGCCGCACCTCCGGACGACCGGCCCCAGCCCGGTCCACCAGCGGAGGCAAAGGGAATCGTGTTCTCGGGTCGTCATCGTGGTCCGAACGTCCCGTTCGAGGTCGCTGGGGGATGCTGGTCCGGGACGCGGAAGGCCAGATGACAGCGAACCGGAACCTCAAACGCCGAGTGCGCGCCCGCGCGGCCAAAACCGGCGAGTCCTACACCACTGCCCTCCGGCACTTCCGCCCGAGCGGCCCGAACGGGCCGGGAGCAACGATGCCGGAAACCAAACACCTGCGACTCGCCGTCGCCGCCACCAACCCCACCCCCGATCCGACCGACCCAGCCGCCCTGCGCGCCACCGCCGCCGACCTCCGCGACCGTATGCGCGAGGCACACCGGGCGGGCGCCCGGATCGTGCACTTCATGGAGTCCGCGACCGGAGTGCCGCACAAGTACGGCATGTCCAGCCTCGGCCCCGACCAACTGGGCCCGGCCGACTGGACGACAATCGACTGGCCCGTCCTGCGCGAAGAACTCACCGCGATCGCCGCCCTGGCAGGCGAACTGGGAATCTGGACCGTCCTGGGCTCCGTCCACCGGTTGACACCGCCGCACCGCCCCCACAACAGCCTCTACGTCATCAACGACAAGGGCGAACTCGCCACCCGCTACGACGAACGCATGCTGTCCAACACCAAGGTGTCCTATTTGTACTCACCAGGCTCGGCGCCCGCGATGTTCGAAGTGGACGGTGTCCGGTTCGGTCTGCTGCTCGGCATGGAAGTCCACTTCCCAGAACTGTTCGACGAATACGAGAAGCTCGGCGTCGACTGCGTGCTGTTCTCCTCGACCGGCGGCACCGACGCGTTCGCCACCGAGGGCCGGGCCCAGGCGTCGATCAACAACTACTGGGTCAGCATCGCCCTGCCGGACGAATCCGGCATCGTGTCCCCCGACGGCGCCTGGCTCACCCGAGCCACCACCGGCGTCGGCATCGCCGACCTCGACGAGTCCACCGCCGAGGTCGCCGTGTTCAAGGCCCGCCCCTGGCGCCGCACCGCCCGAGCCGGCCTCTACGACCCGTACCAGGTGACCGACCCGCGCAGCGACAACCGCGCCACCTTCTGACAGCCGCCCCGTGCTGATCACCCGGGGCCGGGGTGCCGCAACCAACCCCGGCCCCACGGTGTTCAACAACCATGAACCCAACCATGAACACCGCGACAGCCGACCTGACCACCGTCGAATCCCCCATCGGCCCCCTGACCCTCGCCGCGACCAGCACCGGCATCGTCAGCTGCACCTTCACCGACCCCACCCGCACTCTCGCCGAGGCCGGCATCGACACCACGGGCGACCCGGCCTGCCACTGGCGCGCCCAGGCCGCCCGCGAACTCGACGCCTACTTCGCCGGCACGCTGCGCGAGTTCACCGTCCCGGTCGACCTGCGGCTCTCCTCCGCCTTCGACCGCACGGTGCTCGCCGGTCTCGCCGACGTCGGCTACGGCACGACCACCAGCTACGGCAAACTCGGCGCCGCACTCGGCCTGCGCGCCGAAGCCGTGCGCGGGGTCGGCGCGGCCCTCGGCCACAACCCGGTGTGGATCATCGTTCCGTGCCACCGCGTCGTCGGCGCCGACGGCGCCCTCACCGGCTACGCGGGCGGCCTCACCGCCAAACGCGCCCTGCTGGACCTGGAAAGCGACGTACCACGCCTTTTCTGAATTCGCCGAAAACTCGGTCCCCGATCAATTCGGGGTGCGGAATTCAATGAGTTCACCCGATCAGTCGAGGATCGTCCCACCAAGCGGACTCGGTGTCGCTGAGCCAATCGAGCGGCTAGCTTGGCGGCGTGAGCACGCGCCGACGTGCTCGGAGGAAATCCTCGCGAGTCGCCGGTAACCCATTCGTATTTTCGCCCCCATCCTTGCGGAGGACCGATGACCACCGACGCATGGTCGTTCGAGACCAAGCAGATCCATGCCGGCGCCGCACCCGACCCGGCGACCGGAGCCAGGGTGACGCCGATCTACCAGACGACGTCGTTCGTCTTCCGCGACACCCAGCACGCGGCCAACCTGTTCAGCCTCGCCGAGCCCGGCGCGATCTACACCAGGATCAACAATCCGACCCAGGACGTCCTCGAAGCCCGCGTGACCGCCCTCGAAGGCGGCGTCGCCGCGGTCGCCCTCGCGTCCGGCCAGGCAGCCGAGACCGCGACCATCCTGACCCTGGCCCGCAGCGGCGACCACCTGGTGTCCAGCGCCTCCCTCTACGGCGGCACCTACAACCTGTTCCACTACACGCTGCCGAAGCTGGGCATCGAGGTCAGCTTCGTCGACGATCCGGACGACCTGGAGCAGTGGCGGGCCGCGGTCCGGCCGAACACCAAGCTGCTGTTCGCCGAGACGCTCGGCAACCCGAGGGCCAACGTGCTCGACGTCCGTGCGGTCGCGGACCTCGCGCACGAGGTCGGCGTCCCGCTCGTCGTCGACAACACCGTGCCGACGCCGTATCTGCTGCGGCCGATCGAGCACGGCGCGGACATCGTCATCCATTCCGCGACGAAATACCTTGGCGGACACGGCAATGCGATCGCCGGCGTGGTCGTCGACGGTGGCACGTTCGACTTCGGCGCGCACGCCGAGAAGTTCCCGGACTTCAGCGAGCCCGACCCGAGCTACCACGGCCTGAAGTACTGGGAGGCGCTCGGACCAGGCGCGTTCGCCGCGAAGCTGCGCGTACAGTTGTTGCGTGACACGGGTGCGGCGATCGCGCCACTGAACAGCTTTCTGATCCTGCAAGGACTGGAAACGCTGTCGCTGCGCATCGAGCGGCACGTGGCCAATGCGCAAGCGCTTGCGGAATGGTTGGAGCAGCGCGACGAGGTGGACAACGTGTACTACGCCGGACTCCCGTCCAGCCCCTGGTACGCGGCCGCGCAGAAGTATCTGCCGAAGGGCGCCGGCGCGGTCGTCTCGTTCGACCTGCACGGCGGCGTCGACGCCGGCCGGGCGTTCGTGGACGGCACCGAGTTGTTCAGTCTGCTGGTCAACATCGGCGATGTGCGCAGCCTGATCGTCCACCCCGCCAGTACCACCCACAGCCAACTGAGCGAGCAGGAACAAGCCGTGACCGGTGTGACGCCCGGCCTGGTCCGCCTCTCGGTCGGCATCGAAGGCATCGAGGACCTCAAGGCCGACCTCGAAGCCGGCTTCCGCGCGGCCAAAGCCGCCGGATGACCCAGACGGTCAAACGCCCTCCCGCCACCGGTGCGTGGCGGGAGGGCGACCCCGTCGGCCGCCGCCAATGGTTCGTGGCCAAGGAGGACCTCACCCTCGAATCCGGCGCCCGCCTCCCCGGCTACCGCCTCGCCTACGAAACCTGGGGCACCCTCGCCCCCGATCGCACCAACGCGGTCCTGATCGAACACGCCCTCACCGCCGACTCCCACGTGGCCGGCCCCGCGAGCCCCGGCCATCCGCTCCCCGGTTGGTGGGACGGCCTGATCGGCCCCGGCCGCGCCCTCGACCCAGCCGAGGTGTTCATCGTCGCGGCCAACGTGCTCGGCGGCTGCCAGGGCAGCACCGGCCCCGCGTCCCTCGCCGACGACGGCCGCCCCTGGGGAAGCCGCTTCCCGCACCTGACCATCCGCGACCAGGTAGCCGCCGAAGCGGCCTTCGCCGACGCCCTCGGCATCGAGCGATGGGCCGCCGTGCTCGGCGGTTCCATGGGCGGCATGCGCGCCCTCGAATGGGCGATCACCCACCCCGACCGAGTGGCCGCACTGGGCGTCGTCGCCGCCCCCGCCCAGTCGTCGGCGGAGCAGATCGCCTGGAGCTGGCCCCAGCTACGCGCGATCACCGACGACCCCGGCTGGCACGGCGGCGACTACCACGACCTCCCCGACGGCCAAGGACCGCACGCGGGTCTCGGCCTGGCCCGGCGCATAGCCCACATCACCTACCGCAGCGAAGCCGAACTCGGCGCCCGCTTCGGCCGCGAACCCCAACCCGGCGAAAACCCCGCAACCGGCGGCCGCTACGCCGTCGAGTCCTATTTGGACCACCACGCCGACAAGCTGATCGACCGATTCGACGCCGCCAGCTACGTCACCCTCGTCCGCGCCATGAACAGCCACGACGTCGGCCGAGGCCGAGGCGGCGTCTCCGCCGCGCTGAGCAGAATCCGCGCCAGAACCCTGATCGCCGGCGTAGACACCGACCGCCTCTACCCCCTCCCCCAGCAACTGGACCTGGCCGCCGCCATCCCCACCGCGGGCCCGGCCCAGGTGATCACGTCCCCCTACGGCCACGACGCCTTCCTCCTGGAAACCGCCCAACTAACCCCCCACCTCAAAGCCCTACTCCCCAAAAAATCCCCCGCGTCACATACCCCTCCCACCCAGGGGGGTGGGCCACCCTAAAGCCAACGTAGCGGGAAAACGGGCGAGGGTGGGGGCTCGGGAGCGGGGCTGTGGAGGAAAACGGGGGACTGTGGACAACCCATAGCTGACAGGAGATGTCAGGTTCACCGATTAGCATGCCGGCATGGGGTTCACCGAGAAGTACCTGTCGATCCAGCCGGTGGTCACGATCGCCGAGCGCGAGATCAAGCGGTACCACGTCAACGGCGACGACGCGCCGATCGAGCCGGAGATCCAGCGCGCCGCCGAGGAGTTCCTGCCCAAGCTGCTGCCGCAAGCCGACGACACGCCGCCCGCCACGTTCATCGTGCTGCACCGCGGTCGCGAAGCCGCCTACCTCAACGCGTACAGCTGGGTCTGGGACAACGTCCTGCACTGCGCGACCGCGGCCGCCGGCCTGCCGTTCCTCGACTGCCCGGACACCGACCCGACCCACTTCGTCGAGCTGAACCGGCCGTGGATCGGCTGCGTCTGGGAGCTGCCGGCACTCGGCCACGAGCGGTCCGCGTGGGTCCGGCACATGCTGATGCCGGACGTACCCGACCTCGCCGGCTACCTCGCGGACACGCTGCCGCCCGGACCTACCGGTGGCCCCTAGTCTTCCGGCTTTACACGCAGCGCCCAGCGTTGTTCGACCTTGCCGACGCGCCACACCACGACGGCGATCAGCCACACCACCACGAACAGGCCGACGATCACGAATCCCACGGTGTTGAGATCGAAATTCGCGATGACGTCCCAGAATCCGCCGGAAATGTGCAGTTCGGTCGTCAACAATCCGACGATCTCGATCGACGCGACCAGAAAAGCCACGCCGATCGACAATCCAGTGATCACGAGATTGTAGTAGACCTTGCGCACCGGATTCGCGAATGCCCAGCCGTAGGCGAAATTCATGAAACAGCCGTCGATGGTGTCGAACAACGTCATGGCGGCGGAGAACAGCAACGGTAGGGCGAGCACCGCGTACCACGGCAGACCCTCGGTCGCGGCGGCGGCGGTGGCCGCGAGCAGCAGGACCTCGGTCGCGGTGTCGAAGCCGATGCCGAAGACAATGCCGACGAAGAACATCTGCCCGGATTTGCTGATCGACCGCATGAACCGGCCGAAGAATCGGTACATCAGGCCGCGCGACTGGAGCTGCTTTTCCAGTTCCGCCTCGTCGAACGTGCCTTTGCGCATTTCGCGGAAGACCTTGATGATGCCGGCCAGCACGACGATATTCAGAATCGCGATCAAATAGAGGAATCCGCCGGAAACGGCGGTGCCGACCACGCCGCCGATCGTTTCGAACGTCGAGTCCGGGTCGACGACGGCGCTGAACACCGCGCGTGCCGCGATGCTGATGCCGATGCCGACCGCGAAGACGATCGTGGAGTGGCCGAGCGCGAAGAAGAAGCCGCCGGCCAGCGGGCGCTTGCCGTCGGCGAGCAGTTTGCGCGTGACGTTGTCGATCGCCGAGATGTGGTCGGCGTCGAACGCGTGCCGCAGGCCGAGCGTGTACGCGGTGACGGCGACGCCAAGCCCGATGCCCAGACCGCTGTAGTGAAACTGCCTCGGCATGATCGCGAACACGAATATGCCCCAGCCGAGCAGGTGCATGAGCAAGATCACGGCACCCATCACGCCGACCCGGCCCCATTCGGCCGGCGAGAGGCTGAGGCGCAGCCGCCTGAGGCGACCGGTCGCGGGCATGGGCGTATCGGGTGCGGCCATCGCGGCGCTCCTCCAGTCAGGTCCAGTACCTCGTGGACTCCGGTGAACTGCGCGCCGTGGCCGGTCTCCTGGCTGACGGGTCGAACGTTCCCGCTCGCCTTCCCCGACGCGCGAACGCGCCGAGTGGCGTACTGAGCGGCAACTTCCCGATCACAGTGGCGAGGGCCGCGCCGGCATCACACCGGCTTCCCGAGCACCACGGCCCGATCACGGTAGGAACGGCGCCGAAGAACCACAAGGGGCACCCATGAACAGATGAACATGCGTGCCGCGGTACGGAAAGGGCCGCGGTACGGAAGGAGAGAACGAGCGAACCGGCGATCTCGACGGATGCGCCGATTGTTGTCGCGACTACAATCAGGCCAACGCGGAAGTTGGTCAGCCGGTTTTGCGGGTGGGAGTGCCGATCGCGCGGTGGGTGAGCGGCGGGCGGAGACCGAGGTGTTCGCGCAGGGTGGTGCCCGCGTACTCGGTCGGGTAGATGCCGCGGTCCTGCAACTCCGGCACGAGCAGCTCCACGATGTCGTCGAGGCCGTCCGGGATCAGGTAGGGCGAGACGTTGAAGCCGTCGATCGCGCCGTGCCGCACGAAGTGCGCGAACTTCTCGGCGAGACCGGCAGGAGTGCCGACGTGGCCGCGTTGCGGCCCGAGGGCGATCACGGTTTCGCGCAGCGACCAGCCGTTCGCCTCGGCCTGCTCGCGCCACGTGGCGATCGTCGCCCTCGGGTCGGCGATGCGGCGGGCGCCGAACGCGCCGGTGTTCTCGATGATGACCGGGTCCTCGGCGGGGAGGGGGCCGTCGGCGTCGCGGTCGGCGAGGTCGATGTTCCAGAGCAGACCGGCGATGGCCAGCGCGGTCGCGGGGGTGACCTGTTCGAGGCGGACGTAGCGGGCCTTCTCCGCGGCTTCGGCTTCGGTACGGCCGATGATGATCTCGGTGCCGGGCAGGATGCGCAGGTCGTCGTCTGGGCGACCGGCGGCGCGCAGCCGGGTGCGGATGTCGACCGCGAAGGCGAGCGCGTCGTCGAAATCGGTGCCGTGCGCCGAGAAGATCACGTCTGCGTTGCGGGCGGCGAAATCGCGGCCTTCGGACGAGTCGCCCGCCTGGAAGATCACCGGGTGACCCTGTGCGCTGCGCGGCAGGGTGGGCACGAGGTCGATGTCGAACTGGGCGGTGTGTTCGCGAACGCGGGTAATGGCGTCGGGGGCGAGCCAGGTTTCGTCGTTGGTGGTGGCGACGGCGTTGTCGGTCCAGCTGTCCCAGATGGCGCGCGCGGCGGTCAGGAACTGCTCGGCCCTGCGGTAGCGGTCGGCATGGTCGAGGTAGCCGCCGCGGCGGAAGTTCGCGCCGGTCCAGGCGTTGTCGGTGGTGACGACGTTCCAGCCGGCTCGGCCTTCGGAGAGCAGATCGAGGCCGGACAGGCGGCGGGCCAGGTCGGGGGGCTCGTTGAACGTGGTGTTCGACGTGCTGACCAGGCCGATCCTGTCGGTGACGGCGGCGAGCGCGGCGAGTTGGGTGATGGCGTCGGGGCGACCTGCCACGTCGAGGTCGTGGATGAGGCCGTCGACCTCGCGCAGCCGTAGGCCCTCGCCGAGGAAGAACGCGTCGAACAGGCCGCGCTCGGCGGTCTGCGCGACGCGGGCGTAGGAGGCCGGGTCGATCTGGGAGCCGCTGGCCGGATCGGACCAGATCGTCCAGTGGTTGACGCCCTGGAAGAAGACGCCGAAGTGGAGTTGGGCGTCGGGGCGGGGGACGTCCGTGGGGTCGGTGCGGGTCATCGGGAACTCCGGGTCGAAGCAGCGCGGTCGGACGAAGCGAAGCGGTTGGTGGGGCGGGGCAGGTCGAGGGTGCCGCGCAGGGAACTGCCGGGGAGTGGGCGCTGGGCTGTTCTTGCGCGGAACAGGGCCGGCAGGACGATGCGGGACAGGACGGTGATGTCCTCGTCGAGCACGAGCGGGTGCAGGCGGACGCCGTCGACGATGTCGGCCAGGTCCGTGATGAGGTCGATCAGGCCGGCGGGCGGGCCGAGGTAGCGGAGGCGGTTGGTGTTGGGCCAGGGAGCGTGCTGGTTCAGGTCGGCGACGCGGGCGGCGGCGGTTGTGGTGGGGGTGTCGAGGGCTACTTCGAGGTCGACGAAGGTGCGGGGGGCCTCGGTGGTCGCGGCCGTGGCGCGGAGGGTTTCGAGGGTGGGGGCGGTGATGAGGGCCACGTCGACCTGGTCGGCTGGGAGCAGGGCGGCGGGGGCCAGGACGACCAGTTGGCCCTGGGGCGGGCGGGGCACGATCGCGGGGCCTTTCACCGCGAACGTCTCGCCGGTGAAGTCGATGTAGTGCAGGCGGTCGCGGTCGAGGTAGCGGCTGGTGGCGACGTCGCGGATGACCGCGTCGTCCTCCCAGGAGTCCCAGAGGTCGCGTGCCACCTGTACCGAGTCGCGGGCTTCCCTGGTCTGGTCGGCGTCACCGGTGACGACCGGACGGCCCCAGGCTCGGGCGGCTTCTGGTGCCGGGGTCGTCGACACGAGCCAGCCCGCGCGGCCGTTGGAGATGTGGTCGATCGTGGCCAGCTGCGAGGAGACGTGGAACGGTTCGGCGTAGGTGGTGGACACCACCGGGGCGACGCCGAGCACGGTGGTCGCGGCGGCGACGAAGCCGGCGCGCTCGACCGAACCGATGCGGCCTGCGATGTTCGGCGCGGCGCCGGGCGGGAGCAGGTCGTCGTCCAGGGTGACGAGGGCGAAGCCGGCGTTCTCGGCGATCCGCGCGGTGTCGCGGACGCGGCGCGGGGTCAGTAGCTGGTTCGGCGCGTGGTTGGCGCGCCGCCAGGCGGCCGGGTGGGCGCCGTCACCGTCGATTTCCACGGCGAGCCGGAAAGTACTCACGTCTCGACGGTACGTCGCGGACGGAGGCGGCGTTGGACGTGTCCATCTGCTGAAACCGGGGAATAAACCGGTGCCGGGCCGAAAACCGGATTTCCACCACGTGGACGCGCCGACCAGTTGTTGACATTGCCTTGCGGCGTCGACACATCATGGCTCACCGGCGTACCCGACAGGACACAACATGACTGAATATATCGGTATCCGTGATATCGACGACCTCGACAGCGCCAAACTCGTTCGATTGCGCCACCCCGGGCAGTGGGTCTCGGTCGCTGTTCTGCTTGTGCTGCTTGCCATGCTGGCGCACACCCTGCTGACCAATCGGCGGTTCCAGTGGGACGTGGTGTGGTCCTACTTCACCACCGCGCAGATTCTTGCCGGGCTCCGGCTGACCGTGCTGTTGACCATCGCGGTGCTGGTGTGCGGATATGTGCTCGGCATCGGGCTCGCGGTGATGCGCCTGTCTCGCAATCCGATCCTGCGCTCGGTGAGTTTCGGCTACGTGTGGTTCGTGCGGTCGGTGCCGCCGCTGGTGCAGGTGCTGTTCTGGTACGAGCTGGCGTCGCTGTATCCGGAGTTGTCGCTGGGGGTTCCGTTCGGGCCGGCCTTTGTCACGGTGAAGACCGCGCATCTGTTCACCGGTCTGTTGGCTGCGTTCGTGGCGCTGACGCTGGATGTGGCCGCGTTCGCGGCGGAGATCGTGCGCGGCGGCATTCTGTCCGTCGACAGGGGACAGACCGAGGCCGCGTCCGCGCTGGGGTTGAGCCGGTGGCGGATCTTCCGCAGGATCGTGTTGCCGCAGGCGATGCCGGCCATCATTCCGGCCTCCGGAAACCTCTTGATCGGCATGTTGAAGGCGACGTCGATCGTGAGTGTGATCGCCGTGCAGGACCTGCTGTACTCGGTGCAGCTGATCTACAACCAGAACTTCCTGATCATTCCACTGCTGCTGGTCGCGACGATCTGGTATGTGATCGTGACAACGGTGCTCTCGATCGGGCAACACTACGTCGAACGCTATTACGCGCGTGGCACGCGGCAGCCGGCGGTGGTGACGTGAGCGCGCCGCTGGTTCGGGTTCGTGGGCTGCGCAAGAGTTTCGGTGCGCACACCGTGCTGGACGGGGTCGACCTTGACGTGCACGAGGGAGAGGTGACGGTGCTGCTCGGGCCGTCCGGGGCCGGGAAGAGCACGCTGTTGCGCTGCGTCAACCACCTGGAGCGACCGGACGCGGGGTTCGTCGAGGTCGGCGGTGAGGTTGTCGGCTACCGGTATCGGCGCGGTCGGTTGTACGAGTTGGGGTCGGCCGCGTTGGCCGGGCAGCGGTCCGGGATCGGCATGGTTTTCCAGCAGTTCAACCTGTTTCCGCACCTGACCGTGCTGGACAACCTGGTCGAAGGGCCGATCTCGGCCGGGCGACGATCGCGGCGGGAGGCGGTCGCGCACGCGCGGGAACTGCTGGCGCAGGTCGGGTTGGCCGGGCGGGAGCAGGCTTATCCTCGGCAGCTTTCCGGCGGGCAGCAGCAGCGGGTGGCGATCGCGCGCGCGTTGGCGATGCGGCCGAAGCTGTTGTTGTTCGACGAGCCGACCAGCGCGCTCGACCCGGAACTGGTCGGTGAGGTGCTGGGCGTGATGCGTGATCTCGCGGTGCGCGGGATGACCATGATCGTGGTGACGCACGAGATCGGCTTCGCGCGTGAGGTCGCGGACACCGTGGTGTTTCTCGACGAGGGCCGGATCGTCGAGTCGGGGCGACCGGATGAGGTGCTGGCCGCGCCTCGACATGACCGGGCCAGAGCGTTTCTGTCCGCTGTGCTGTGAGGGGAATTCGATGATGCGCAGGAGAATGTGGTGGCTGGCGGCTGCGGTGTTGGTCGTCGGGTGTGGGACCGCGCCCTCGGTGACGACGGCCGGGGACGCTTCGAGCAGTTATCCGACGACGGATGTGGTGTCGGGGGTCGCGGTTGATCGGGCGTTGGCGGCGGAACTGCCTGCTTCGGTGCGGGCGAGTGGGTCGTTGACGTTGGGGACGACCGTCAGTCCGGGGACGTCCAGCCTGCCGCACGACGGTGTGGTCGGGGGCAAGGAGATCGGGCTGGACGTGGACCTGCGCGACGCGGTCGCCAAGGTCCTCGGGATCGGCTGGGTCGAGCAGAACGGCACGTTCGACACGATCGTGCCGGGCGTGCAGAACGGGAAGTACGACGTCGGCGAGGACAACTTCGGGGTGACCAGGGCGCGCGAGCAGGTGGTGGATTTCGCCACCTACCTCGCCGACGGCCAGTCCTTCGTCGGGCCGAGCGGCGGTGCGCTGGGCAGCGTGCGGACGCTGACCGACCTCTGTGGACTGACGGTGGCGACGAGTCCGGGCACCACGTTCCAGCAGATTCTGACCAGCGGGGCGGACAAGTGTGCCGGTGTGGGGCGCAAGCCGTACGTCGTGCAGTTGTTCGCGACCAGCGCGCCGATCTGGCTCGGCCTGGCGAACGGCAAGATCGACGTCTACTTCGGACCGACGTTGAGCCTGAAGTACGACGTCGACCATGTGCCGAACGTGAAGTTCCTGGGCCAGGTGTCCTCGACGCCGGTCGGGTTGATCACCGCGAAGGGCTCGCCGTTGACGAAACCGCTCAGCGACGCGGTCAACGAGCTGATCCGCGACGGGGTCTACGCGAAGATTCTGGCGAAGTGGGGCGTGAGCAGCTCGGCCGTGAGCGCGTCGCAGGTCAACCCGCCTGCCTCACTCTGAGTCGGGTTCGATCGCCTTGAGGTGGTCGGGGACGAGGGTCATGGTGCTGAGGAGTTCCTTGAGCAGGTTGTCGCCGAGCGTGTTGCCGACCGGTTCGCCGACCTCCTCGCGCAGCAGGTCGGCGACGCCGCGTCCGGAGAGGCGGTTGCGGACCCGGTCGACGGTCTTCTCGACCTTCTTCTTGGTCCAGCCCGCGTCCGGGTGCAGCTCGTCGAGCAGGGTGGCGACCTGGAGGTGGGTAAGCGGCTGCGGGCTGGGTTCGTTGTGCAGGTAGCGCTGGCCGAGCGCGACCAGGACCAGGTGTTCGTCCGGGCTGAGCTCCCACGGCCGGGTGGGGCGGGTGACGGAGCTGTGCCGGACCGGCGGCGCGGCGCCGTCGACGCCGGCCACGTACAGCTCGACGAGGTGGTCGCGGTCGCGGGAGCCGAGCACGTGCAGGGTGGTGTAGCCGGTGGCCAGCGGGATCGGTTCCTCGCTGGGCCGCAGCCAGCGCGACTGGGGCAGTTCGATCGGGCCGCGGCCGGTGTTGCTCAGCCACCAGGTGCCCCTGCGCAGCACGATCAGGCCATGCTGCCGGCTGACCTGGTCGTCGTCGATGCCCACGCCGACGTCGACGATCTCCTTGTGCCGGCCGAACCGGACGGCCGCGCCCTCCTGCGGGTCGGCGATGACGCCACCGCTGATCGCCTGGACGGACAGGGTGCCGCTGGTGGGCCTGCGCAGTGCGCCGGCGAATGCGCCGATGGTCATCGCCACCTCCTCGGGGTCGCCTCGATTGTGGACCGGGTGGCGGGGAGGGGTCCCCCGAGTGGGTGGATACAGTCCCGGTCATGCTGCACCGAACGGATCAGCGGGCCGGGCTGATGCTGGCCGGCACCGCGCTGGGGGTCCTGTTGCTGGCCGGGTGCGGGGGCGGGGTGCTGCCCGGCGGCACGTCGCCGACGACCGTGCCCACGACCGCGAAAACCACCACGACCACCGCGCCGAGCACGCTGTCGGCGCCGCAGACGCGGCAGCCGCACATCATGGAGTTCACCGCGACCGGGTCGGCGAAGATCTCCTCGATCAGCTATGTGATCGACGGCCAGACCACGACGGTGCCGCCGACCACGTTGCCGTGGCACCAGACGGTGAACATCCCGGCCGACGGGGCGAACCACAACTACGAGGTGGACGTGAACTACGGCTATGGCGACATCGACATTCTGGCCATTTTGGACGGTCAGACACAGGACAGCAGCACGGGTTCGGCGTCCGGGTCGGGCAGCACGGCGCAGTTGCAGGGCAGTTTCGTCGGCTGACGGGGCGCTCAGCCGGGGCCCGCGTCGTTGGTCCACCAGTCGAGCATCGCGGCCGGATCGCGGCCCTGGAACGCGAACGTCTCGATGGCCAGCTGGTCGTCGGTCCACTGCATGTCGCGGTCCTGGGTGTTGTCCGGGGTGAAGCACTCCAGCCTGCCGGTCTGGCCCGCCCTGTTGTAGGAGTGTTCGCCGTTGAAGCCGGTGGCCGGATCGGTGCAGTCCTGGCCGCCCGGTTGCGGCACGCCGTAGGCGGCGTTCATGTCGGTGTCGTTGGCGAACTGGTAGTAGAAGACGATCGGCGCGCCGGTGGTCGGCCCGCACACCACCCCGGTGACCGGGTAGTTGCCGACGTTGAGCCGCGCCTGGGCGGCCGAGACGCGCATGCAGTTGTCCCGGCTGGCCTGCGGGATGTGCGCGAGCAGCGCGCTTTCCGCCGCGGTCGGGAAGGGCGGGCTGTCCTGTTTGGCGACGGCGGCCGCGATGGTGCCGGTCGGCGGGGCGTAGTAGGCGCTCCACCAGGTGGCGAGGCCGGTCGCGCTGACACCGATGGCTTTGCCGAGCACGAGCAGCGGTTCGACGCTCCATTCCATGACCAGGCTGCTGTTCGCGCCCGGATGGCACTGGAGTCCGCCGATGACGACGCTGCGCAGGTCGAATCGGCGGTTGCCGAGGAATCCGGGCGCCTGGCCGGTCGCGCAGTCCACGCCGGTGGGTTCCTTGGCCGTGGCGGCGTCGCCGTCGAAGGCGGCGCGCAGCGGGGTCAGCGAACTGAACTGAACGTACGTTTCACCGGTGGCGCCGACGTCGGCCGGAGTGCAGTCGACGGCGGCGAGGGTGTCGGTGTAGGCGTCGAGCGCGCTGGCCGGGGTGCGGCGGCAGCCGCGTTCGCCGATCAAGTTGACCAGGGAGCGTTCGGCCGTGGTGGGGAAGGCGGGAATGCCGACCCAGCCGCTCCACGACTGCCGCAGCTTGGCGTCGTTCGCTGCCGGTTCGGTCGCCTGGGCGAGCGCCCGGTCGGCGGTGTCCGTCCAGGCGACCGTGCTGGTGGGGCCGGAGACCGCGCAGACGACGCGGCCGGCGCGCGGGCCGACGGCGGGATAGTCGTGTTCGGCGCCGGTTGCGGTCGTGCAGTCGCCGGTGTCGCGGGTGACGCCGGCGGCGGTGACCGCGTTGGCGTACGCGGTGTTCAGCGTGTCGACGGTGGCGAACTGGGCGAAGACGATGGTCGCGCCGTCGAGTTGGCAGGTCGCGGTCGGGACCGAGCCGCCGGACTGGCAGGCCGGCCGGAACGCGCCCGGCACCCAGTTGATCTCGGCGGACGCCGAGCCGCGCCACGGCTGCACGAACCACAACACCAGCGGGGCCACGGCGACCAGCGCGCCGCCGACGACCAGCCGGCCGCGGCGCGGTACCGGCCTGCCGCGCCGGTCGCGCGTGCCGCCGTGCACGACGGCGATCAGGTCGTCGACCAGGTCGGTGCAGCTGTCGTACCGGTCGGCCGGGCGCTTCGCCAGGCCGATGGCCAGCACCTCGTCGACCCCGGCCGGCAGGTCCGGGCGCAGCAAGGTCACCCGAGGCGGCGTGGTTTTCCGTTGGGCGGCAAGGACTTCTCTGGTGTCGGCACTGTTCTCGAACGGCGCGTGGCCGGTGAGGCAGGCGAACACGACGCCGGCCAACGCGTACACGTCGGCGCGGTGGTCGACCGGACCGGTCTGCTGTTCCGGAGCGGCGTAGAGCGGGGTGAACGGCGGCGAATCGCGCGTGATGGCCGGTGCGAGCAGGTCCTTGGCGATGCCGAAGTCGCACAGGAACACCCGGCCGGACGCGTCGTCGATGAGGATGTTGCCCGGTTTCACATCGCGGTGGACGAGTTTGCGGGCGTGCGCGGCGTCGAGTGCGCCGGCCACCTGGTAGGCGATGTCGATGGTCCGGTCGATGTCCAGCGGTCCATTGTGGATCAGGAGTTTGCCGAGGTCGCGGCCTGCCACGAACCGCATGGCGAAGTAGTGGTAGTCCGCGGTTTCGCCGGAGTCGTAGGTCTCGACGATGTTGGGGTGGTTGAGTTCCTTGGCGATCCTGATCTCGGTGCGGAACCGCTGCGCTGAGGCGGGCCGGGCGCCGAACGTCGGCACCACCTTCAGCGCGACCAGACGGCCCGGTTGGGCGGTTTCCTCGGCGCGGAAGACCTCGCTCATCGGGGTCTTCGACATCGAGCCGAGCAGCCGGTAGCCGGGAATCGACGGTCCGGCGAACCCCGGTTCGGACGTTGTGTCCAAGACACCCCCTGCTGCCCCGAATGGCAGCAGCATACCGAGCCGGTCGGCGGCGATCGGATCACCGCCGACCGGACCAGTGCGCGGGGTCAGTTCAGGCTGACGCCACTGGGGTTAACACATGACAAGCGATCAGCCTGCGGGCTCCAGATAGAGCGTGCTCCAGATGATCTCGGCGAGCGCCCGCGCGAGCGCGCCGTCCTGTTCCGGTGTGGTGAACCGGACCGTCTGGTGCACGGTCCGTTCGACCACCCAGGTCAGACCGCTGGCGATCTCGCGGGTCGGCAGCGCGGCGCGGATGGATCCGTTCGCCTTGCCGCGCTCGATGACATCCCTCGTCCCGCCCGCGATGCCGTCCAGCAGCTGCTGGTAGAACTCGCCGACTTCCGGGTCGTAGGCGGCCATCTCGATCACCGCGGTCAGCAGCGCCTGGTGCCGGCGGTAGATGTCGATGATCGTCGCCATCGACTTGCGCACATCCTCCGGATCGTGCCGCTCGACCACGTCCCACCAGGTGCGGGCGCCGTCGGCGAGTTCGCCGAAGACCCGCGCGGCCATCGTCCGCAGCAGTTGGCCCTTGTCCTCGAAGTAGACGTAGAAGGTCGCGCGCGAGATGCCGGCCTCGGTGGCAAGGCGGTCGACGCTCAGTTCGGTGAAGGCGAGGCCCTCGCCCATCAGCCGCTCGGTGGCATCGAGTAGTTGCCGCTCGATCTCGGTCCGTCGCTCCTGGCGGCTGGCCTGGGTCTTGCGGGTCACCGACGGCATCGAACGAACTCCTTTCGCCTGCGCTCACTGTATCGTCCAGATGATCCAGACAGTATGTCTTGACGACTTGTCTTGACACTATGTCTGAGATCTCGTACTCTTCCGGCTTATCGATCGCTGAGCGCTGTATCCCCTGATCAGGAGGATCGCCATGCAGATCAGAGCGGCTGTGCTGCGCACGCCGGACGGCCCCTACCGCATCGAGGACGTCGACCTGGCCGGTCCTGGTGCGGACGAGATCCTGGTGCGCGTCGTCGGCGCCGGCCTGTGCCACACCGACCTGCTGCCCCGGGTACCGGGTTTCCTGGCCGCGCCGCCGATCATCACCGGACACGAGGGCTCCGGCGTCGTCGAGGCCGTCGGCGACGGGGTCACCGGGTTCGCGCCGGGCGAGCATGTGGTGCTGTCCTTCGACTCCTGCCAGACGTGCGTGAACTGCCGCTCCGGACACCCCGCCTACTGCGACACCTTCTTCCCGCGCAACCTCGTCGGCCGCCATCTCGACGGGTCGAGCCCGATCGTCGACGGAGACGGGCAATCCGTTGCGGCGCGGTGGTTCGGGCAGTCGTCGTTCGCCACGCACGCGATCGCGTCCGTTCGCAACGTGGTCAAGGTCGAGGACGATCTACCGCTGGAACTGCTCGGCCCGCTCGGCTGCGGAATCCAGACCGGCGCGGGCACCGTCCTGATCGCACTGGGCGTGAGCGCCGGTTCGAGCATCGTCGTGTTCGGCGCGGGTGGTGTCGGACTGGCCGCGGTCATGGCGGCGAAGCTCGCGGGCGCGGCCGTGATCGTCGCGGTCGACCTCAACCCCAAGCGGCTCGCGCTGGCCGAAGAACTCGGTGCCACGCATACGTTCGACGGCGCGAGCGAGGATCTGCTGGGCCGGATCCTCGCGGTGACCGGCGGCGCTCAGTTCACTGTGGACACAACAGGGATTCCGTCGGTGATCGGCACCGCGATCAACGCGCTGCGCCCGACCGGGACCTGTGCGCTGGTCGGTGTCCAGCAGGGCGACGTGACGCTGGACCCGATGATGCTGGCCGTCGGCCGCAACATCAAGGGCATTCTCGAGGGCGACGCCGTGCCGCAGGTGTTCATTCCCCGGTTGATCGAACTGTGGCGGCAGGGCCGGTTCCCGTTCGACAAGCTGATCAAGACCTTCCCGTTGACCGAGATCAACGAGGCCGAGCAGGCCAGTCTCAAGGGCGACGTGGTCAAACCCATCCTGCTGCCGTAGTCGAAGGAGTGCGACGATGCACGAACACGATTCCCTTTATATCGGCGGCGAATGGACGCGCCCGGCGGCGGGCGGCGCGATCACCGTGATCTCCCCGACCGACGAACAGACCATCGGCACCGCGCCACTGGCCACGGCAGAGGACGTGGACAAGGCGGTCGTGGCGGCAGGCGCGGCACTGCGGCCGTGGGCCAGCCGTACGCCCGGCGAACGCGCCGATCTGCTGGAGCGGTTCGCGGACGAGTTGGAGAAGAACCTCGCTGAGCGGGCCGCGTTGACCAGCCAGCAGAACGGTATGCCGATCATGGTCGCGACGGCTGCGGAGGGCGCTGGCCCGGTCGGCCTGCTGCGCTACTACGCGGCGCTGGCCCGCGCGACACCGCTGGAGGAACGACGCCCTCGGGTCGACGGGACGGGCGAGACGATCGTGCGGCGTGAGCCGGTCGGGGTGGTCGCCGCGATCGTGCCGTGGAACTTCCCGCAGGTGCTGACCATGTTCAAGCTGGCTCCCGCGCTCGCCGCCGGCTGCACCGTGGTGCTCAAGCCGTCGCCCGAGACCACATTGGACGCTCTAGAACTCGCGGCCGCGAGCAAACGCGCCGGAATCCCGGCGGGCGTGCTCAACGTGGTGACCGGCGGCGCGGACATCGGCGCGTACCTGGTCGCGCATGCCGGCGTGCACAAGGTCGCCTTCACCGGCTCGACCGCTGCCGGCCGCGCGATCGGCGAGGTGTGCGGACGGCTGCTGCGCCCGGTCACGTTGGAACTCGGCGGCAAATCGGCCGCCATCGTGCTCGACGACGCCGACCTCGCGGCCACCGTGCAGGGGCTGGCCACCAGTTCGCTGCTGAACAACGGCCAGACCTGTTACCTCTCAACGAGAATCCTCGCGCCACGATCGCGCTACGACGAGGTCGTCGCCGCGGTTGCCGGGCTCGCCGACGCGCTGACCGTCGGCGACCCGCTCTCCCCCGACACCCACATCGGGCCGCTGGTGAGCAGCAGGCAGCGGGACCGCGTCGAGTCCTACATCGCGGCCGGGAAATCGGGCGGTGCCACGGTCGCGGCCGGCGGTGGTCGGCCCGCACGGGACAAAGGCTGGTTCGTCGCGCCGACGGTGTTCGCGAACGTCGGCAACGACGCCGTCATCGCCAGGGAGGAGATCTTCGGCCCGGTGCTGGCCGTCATCGCCTACGGCGACCTGGACGAGGCAGTTGGCATCGCCAACGACTCCGACTACGGCCTCGGCGGCACGATCTGGACGTCCGATGTGGACAAAGGTCTCGATCTCGCGCGCCGGGTCGAGACGGGATCGGTCGGGGTCAACTCGTACAGCCTCGACATCGGCGCGCCGTTCGGCGGCGTGAAGGCCAGCGGTCTGGGCAGGGAACTCGGCCCCGAGGGACTCGCCGCCTACCACCAGCTCAAGTCGATCTACCTCTCCGCCTAGATGATTGATGCGGTGAAGATCATGTGAGGCGGGTCGGTGTCACCGCGCAGGAGGAGGGTGTCCAAGATCAAAGTTGTGAGCAAAGAACTGAACACCCTCCTGACAGCACTCTATGTCCTGGTCGATGAC